>DAOLDL010000008.1:0-62975 GCA_035327305.1 Kiritimatiellia bacterium
TATCGACAAAGCTGGTCGTCGCTTCATTGGTCACCACACCGACGACGATGTCGTTACCATTGTTGGGGTTAGCGTCCGGCGAGCGCCACACCCGGTAAGCTTGGAATGCATCACCCAGATCGCTCGGACTCCAGTTGATCTGGACCGATTTCAGCGCGGGAACCGGCGGCAGAACCCCCACCCCGGGCGGCGCTTCGGCGATGGTCAGCTTGTCGATGTAGACGTCCGCGTCCGCATGGTAGCCGTAATAAGAATTGAACTGCCAACGGACACGTGTATTCGATGATTTGTACGGGGTCATATCAATTTGCACCCGTTGCCAGTCGTTGCTGAAGTTACCGGTTTCCGTGCTTCGCGCCCATACCTCCGTCCAATCCGACCCTCCGTTGGCCGACACATGGAGCGCGATACGTGAATAGTGTCCGAGTAATCCCTTCACCCACGCCGACATCACCGGATTGCTCATCGTGTTCAAGTTGAAATCGCCGTTGAGGGTTAGCATCGAGAAGGTTTCCGGGGTGATACGCTCCAAGGTGTCTTGAGCATTGCCATCCACCGCCGCCCAGCGCGAGGTCTCGACCCAGCGACTCATGTCCGAAAAGCCTTCCACAAACGGTAAGGCCAGCAGAGGCGAACCTTCATCCGTTACCGACACATCGTCGATCTTCCAACCTTCATCCGTGCCGCTTCCGTCGGTGGTCAAACGGAACGTGATCTGCACGTTGGCGTGGCCTTTGTAGTGGGAGATATCTATGACCTGGTCCTGCCAGTTGGTCCGCGCACCGTAAATGCCGTACAGGCGATGGGTCGTGCGGCCCGGTGCGGATATTTCCACGTATCCGTAATCGTTCACCGCCAGCCGGTGCCAATCCCGGAAACGAAGCACCGGACGCACCGCGCCGGAGAGATTGATCCTGGTGATAGCTGTGCTGTTGAGATTATTACTGTAGGCCCCGAATCCATTTTCCAGGAAAACCTGTCCGCTATAAGCGGCTCCGGTGGTCAGTACCCAGCCGCCCTGAAGATTCCACAGAGAGCCTCCAGACTCGAAATCTTCCGCATAAGGGAGTATGGGCACAATCGTCCGTGCCAACGTTGCGGTCGGGCTTGATATCGAATACCCACCCCATGCATTAACGGCATAAACACGGTAGTAGTAATTCGAATCCACCGCCAAATCGAAATCCGCAAATTCATTCGAACTTACTCCAAATGCAGGCGTGTTATTAAATGAAAAATTATTGGACGCTGATCGCACCACCACGTAATGCGACAAGGCGGGATGCGAGCTTGGTGGCCAGGAGAGATGAACGGATGTGGGTTGGGTATTTATGATTGTTGGCGCGGAAATCATCTCCGGAGCATCGCTTATCGATATATTGTCCAAATGCCATCCGGACGCACCTCCTGATGCGTCACTGGTCAGGCGAAAGCGCAAAAGCAGAGACGGTCCCATGGCATAGGCGGACAGATCATGTCGCGCCAGCGACCAGGAAGATGAAACCGATGTAAACGAAGCCAGTGTAGACCAGGAATTTCCGGCATTGGTTGAAACTTCCACATAACCGAAATCCCCGGAAAGAAAGTGAAGTCGGTGGTGAAACATGAGGACAGGTCGATCCCAACCGGTGATATTGACCGGTCCGGCCAGTGTAAGTGAAGCATTTACATTGTCTGCATACATAGTGCCCGGCGAATCAGACCAACCGTAACCACCGGAATATGCCGCACTCCCATCCAAAGCCCATGGCGCATCGGCAATCCAACTGGCCCCACCTCCTTCGCCATTGTCCAAGAATGGCGCATGCATACCCGCAGGCGTCGAGACCACCACGGAATTGGCATCACTTTCCAATTCATGGACATTGATCATGGTAATTTCATATGAGTAGGCGCTCTTGGGAGAAATCGCCACATCAGTCCAACTGGTTGTACCAGCAGTTGAGATTTGTGTGACGAATTGGAAGGATTCCTCAACGGGATTTGTGCCGAGCGCTCGATAAATTAAATACGACGTGAAATCGGGATCCTCCGGATTCTCCCACTCCAACCGAACGGTGTTTTGCGTTGCGACAATAGATGTTACGTGAATGGGCGCAGGCGCTTCTCCGATATAAATGTCGTCCAAATAAATACCATCCTGTACGATGGAGCTGTCTGTAATCAGCCGAAAACGGATCCTGACGCTTGATTGACCGATGTAATCCTCCAGGGAAACCTGGGCCCGACGCCAGGTCGGTTGACTTCCCGTTACAGACGTTATGGGAGACCAACTTCCACCATCATCGGTCGACACCTCCAACCAGGCGTAGTCGTAATAAAGTTCCAGCGCATATTTGAGGTAAAGGCGAAGGGCCGGACGATTTGCCGACACGAAATTCATGGATGACGCCATCGCCAACGCCGAATCAGAGTTGTTATTATAAAAACCGCCGGGGCTGTCTGTTGCGGCGTGGTTGGGCGAGTGGGCAGATGCGGTGGTAAGTCCCCAGGTCCCGTTGGTCACCCAACTTTCCAATCCGTTTTCAAAATTATCTGAAAACGGATAAGGCGCGCCAATCGCATTAACCGCGAGGAAGATCAGCGAGCATGCAAAATATAATCCGATCACAATGGTTCTCATGGTGACGACCTCTTTCGTAAACAGCGGGAATTCCGCACAGGATCAACAGGAGTTTGTCGAAATAAATTGCAACACTCATCACGAGTATCCATTTCTTCTTGATGGTATTAAACGCCGATGCAAGCTAATCCGCAATCAGGGCAACATGGATTGTGCGGTAAGGCTTCTGCTTATGGATTAGTCCGCATGGATCACCGGTTGTCGGTTAACAGTGCAAAATGTACATGACAACCTGACTCTTGCATGACGGACATCTCTTGAGTATCGTTCGACTACTTGGAGAGATTCATTATGAGCAAAAACCCCATACTCACCGAAAAAGCCGCACCGCCGATCGGACCTTACAGCCAGGCCATTAAAGCAAATGGAAACTTTTTATTCACTTCGGGTCAAATCCCCCTCGATGCCGCAGGTCAACTGGTGGAGGGTGGAATTTCAGAACAGACACACGCGGTATTTTCCAACATCAAAGCGATTCTGGATAAAGCCGGCGCCGGTTTTGATGATGTCATCAAAACCACGGTTTTTTTATTGGACATGAATGAATTTGCGGCGATGAATGAAATCTATAAATCCTACTTCAACGGCCCGACGCCACCGGCCCGCTCCACCATTCAGGTCGCGCGATTACCCAAGGATGCCCGGGTGGAAATCGAAGTCATCGCGCTGACTCCTTAATTCCCGTGCAACCAGAACGGCAATTGCTGTCCGGCGTTTTTCCGCCCCCGCAGGATGTAACCATACTGCGCGAAGATGCGATTGCAAAGCCGGACAACCTGCGACTTGCTGAAGGAACATCAAATCGTAACCGGAGCTTCATCACCGGCTATTCATTGATCAAGAAGGCGCCGGAAATATCCACCAAATCCACGGGAATTCCGATCACCTTCGCGGAGGGTGAAAACCATCCAGATCTTCAGGGGTATCGAATTTCCATCAAGCAAGATGGAATTGAAATTGAAGCTGAATCTTCAGCCGGCTTTCAGTATGCCGGTACTACGTTAGCTCAACTATTCGCCACGGCAGACGCCAGATTGCCGGAGATGATTATTTCCGACGAACCCGCTTTCCCGAATCGCGGCTTCATGCTGGACATCAGTCGCAACAAGGTCCCGACCATGGACACGCTTTTTGCGTTGGTTGATCTTTTAGCCCTGCGTAAATACAACCACCTTCAACTTTACACCGAACACACGTTTGCCTATCGGGCGCATGAAACCGTTTGGCGCGATGCATCGCCCATGACTGCGGATGAAATCAAACAGCTTGACCGGTACTGCCGGCAACGCCACATCGAGCTGGCCGCCAACCAGAACTCTTTCGGGCACCTGCAACAATGGTTGAAACATCCCGACTACCGGCAGTTTGCCGAATGCACCGGCGAATTTGTCACACCATGGGGAGAGACACGGAAAGGTCCATTTAGCCTGAACCCTATCGATCCGCTCTGCCTGGAATTTCTTGCCGGCCTGTATGACGAATTATTGCCGTGCTTTTCAAGCCCGTTGATTAATGTTGGTTGCGATGAGACATTTGATCTTGGCCAAGGGGCAAGCCGGGATGCCTGCACATCAAAAGGCAAAGGCCGCGTGTACCTGGACTTCCTGCTAAAAATAAGGGACCTTGTTGTTTCCAGGGGGAAAACCATGATGTTCTGGGGCGATATCATCCTGAATCACCCCGAGCTAATCAGCGAAATCCCGCGGGATATGATTGCGCTGGTCTGGGGATACGAGGCCGACCATCCGTTTGAGGAACAGTGCCGATTATTTTCCGAGAGCGGCTCACCTTTTTGGGTTTGTCCGGGAACATCAAACTGGAACAGCATTACCGGCCGACTGCAGAATGCGCTCGAAAACATGGATGCCGCCGCAAAAGCGGGACGGTCCCACGGCGCCTCCGGAATCATCATCACGGAATGGGGCGACAACGGGCATTGGCAAACCATGCCTTTTACCCAACTCATGGTCTCGGCCGGCGGCTATGCGGGATGGCATGGATGCGCGCCAACGACGGAAATCCTGGGCGATGCTGTCGATCATTCAACCATCATCATGAAACTCGGCCGTATGTATAAATTGGCGGAATTCAACCTGCACAACACCAGTCCGCTTTTCCCATTGATCCGTTTTTCCAATATCGAAAAAATTCTGAACCAATGGACCATGCATGCGCTCCTGAAAGCAGAATCGGAAATCGAACCGATACGGGAGCACATATTATCTTTAAAACCCGTTGAAACCGAAACTTGCCTTAGGGTGGATGAATTGCGACTTGGAACCGATATGCTTTTGCATGCGGTGCATCGGGGACTATGGAAAAAAGCCGGACAGCCATCACAAGAAAGCGCTGAACTTCTCCGGGAAATTGAAAACATAGAGTCGGAATTCAAGCGCTTATGGCTGGCCAGAAACCGTGTCGGCGGCATGGCGGAAAGCATGGAACCTCTGGCCATGCGCCGCCGTGAATATCAGCCTGCGTGAAGGACCTTCAACCAGATCTGCCGGGTGCGCGGGCCATCAAATTCACACAGAAATATTCCCTGCCATGTACCCAATTGCAAACGTCCGCCTTTGACAAAAACGGATACCGAAGACCCCATCATACTGGCCTTGATATGGGCGGCGGAATTGCCTTCACCATGCCGGTAATCCGGATCATGCCAAGGTACCATCCGGTCAAGCATCAGCGTCATGTCATGCACCACATCCGGGTCGGCATGCTCATTGATGGTGATGCCGGCCGTGGTATGCGGCACAAATGCCTGTACCACCCCATCCTTCAGCCCTTCGGAACTGACAAAGGATTGGACATCATTTGTAATCTCAAGGAAATGAGACCGTTGCGACGTTTTAATCGAAATTTGCTTCATAATTGTCCAAAAGTATGGCAGGAAAGTTTGCCCGGGCAAGTTTTACCCCGCGCACTATGAACCTAATTGTCATTGAAGAAATCATTTTTCTGATCTTCCTGTTGATTGCATCCGGCTTATTCTCAAGCGCGGAAACCATCTTCTTCTCGCTGGGTCCCTTGCATTTACGCAGAATAAACGAAAAGAATCCAAAAGCTGGCGCCATTCTGTACCCGATGATAACCAATCCCAACCGGCTTTTATCCACCATCCTGATCGGAAATACGATTATCAACGTCGCAACCGCCGCCGTCGGCTTTGCCATCGCCAACAACCTGTTCAAGGGCAAAGGCGAGTTGATCGCCATACCGGTAGTGACGGTTCTGCTTATTCTTTTCGGTGAAATACTTCCCAAGCGCATCGGACTATACTACGCGGAAAAATTCAGCGTCATATATGCGCCGCTGTTTCATGTCCTGACCACACTGTTGACCCCGGTACGCGTGTTGCTCGAATCCATTACGAAGGGTTTTGAACCTGTTTTACGACCGCACGGCAAATCGCTTAGCAGTGAGGAGTTTGAAACGGTGCTGGAGATGGGCAGTGAAGCCGGCGCGTTGAATGCCGACGAGCTGGCGATGCTCAAAGCCATTATTCAACTGGAGGATTTGAGCGCCGGTGATGCCATGACGCCGCGGGTTGATATCATTGCCATCGATTTAGCCGACGAAGAAAGCACGCCGGAATTCATAATCGATACGGCGCGCCGCGCTCGAAGAAACTATATTGTGCTGTACAATGAAACCATTGATCAGGTCTCCGGTTTTCTTGATACGCGAAAATTCCTGCTGGATCCGGAACATCAACTCGAAGGGGCCACAATCAAGCCTTACTTCGTACCGATCAGCGCACCGTTAAACCGCCTGCTTACATTATTCCAAAAGGAACACCGCAAAATTGCGGTGGTGGTTGATGAATACGGAGGCACATCCGGGGTGATTACCCGCGGCGATATACTGGAGGAAATCACCGGCGAGATTTACCAGGAACTCAACAAACCGCGCCCGTTATTTCAACCGGCCGGTCCGAACCGCTGGCTGGTGGATGCCAACTTCAGCCTGGAAGAATTGAATCGGAAACTGGATATCAACCTGGAAAGCGAAGGCGCGGACCGGCTGGCCGGCTGGATTGCCGAACATGTCGGACATTTGCCGCAGAAAGACGATGTCGTGGAAGCTCAAGGGTGCCGTGTAACGGTTCTGCAAACCATACGCCTCCGGGTCACTCTTGCCATGATTGAAATTATTCAGGCGGAGGCGGAAAAACCATGAACGCGATCGAACTGGTCATCATCGTGTTTTGCCTCGTCGGCTCCGCCTTTTTCTCCGGCATTGAAACCGGCATGATTTCCATCAATCGCCTCCGCCTGCGTCACCTGGTTCGCCACAAAATCAAAGGCGCGGACATTCTGCAGGAATTCCTCGAAAAACCGGATCATTTATTGGGAACAACCCTGGTCGGCAATAACATTGTCAATACCGTGCTGTCGATCGTGGCGGTGAGCGTCGGCACCCGCATGCTCGGGGTGGCCGGCTCGTGGCTGGCCAGCATCGGCGTTTCGTTGACCCTGCTGGTTTTTTGCGAATTTTTGCCCAAGGCATGGTTCCGAAGTTTTCCCAGCCGTCGTTGCCTTCCGTTTGCCGGAACGTTAAAGGTAATCGGTCGCTTCCTTTACCCGTTAAGCAATTTCATGATGAACATTGTCCGCTTTTTCACACCATTCATGAGTCGCGATGATGCCGGGTCACCTCCCACCATTACCCGCGATGAAGTCATGCACCTGGTAAAGGAAGGGCACAAGACGGGCGCTCTTTCCAACGATGAAGTTCGCATGATCAAAGGTGTATTCGAACTGCGAACCATGACCTGCTCGGAAATCATGGTGCCAAGAAAAGACATGGTTTACATACACACCGATACGCTTCACGCCGATATAACCATGTTTGCCCGAAGCCAACATATCAATCAATTCCCGGTATACGACCGCGATCGGCAGATGTTCGTCGGTATCGTATACATTGTGGATGTTCTGGCCGATGTACACCCCGAAGGCAAAACTGCGCGCGATTACATGCGCCCGCCCCAGCTGGTTTCGGAGTCCATCCCGGTTGATCATATTCTGCCCCGCATGCGGGTTACCCGACAACCGATCATCCTGGTGACCAATGATCGCTACGAAGTGGTGGGCTATGTGACGCTGGATCAGGTCCTCGAGGAAATTATCGGTTTATAGTTTTCCCGTCGCGGACAGATAGTCCGGTGCGAAAGGCCAACGTTGATCCGGCTCACAAACCCGGCATGGTCAGGGACAGGGTATATTGAATAATCGTCTCTGATTTCGGCTTCACGACCGGTTGGAACATCAGACGCCGATCCACCAGTTCATACGGTGTGTTCGACCGAAGCACACTCCACGCCAATGTGGTGGGCGGATGTTCCGGAAGCCATACCGAAACCTCCTCCTCGAGATGGTTATCAATTATAATTTCGTACCGTTGTTCAAAACCACCACCCACGCGGGGAACACGTCCCCGGTCAACCCGACGCGCGGTAATGCCGGGGAATTTTCCCATATCAATACGTATAGCGCCCTGCGCCGGAGTGTGCTTGAACCATGCCTCCTGAAACAACGCGGTTCTCATGCTTCCAAGATGTATCAGCGCGGGACCGGCAGGAACGGACCGTCCGCCACCATAATCCCGGGTATTCTGGAATTGAATGATTTGCGAGGGATATGCACCCGTTCGCCCCCGCACCGAAGTTGGAATATCATCGGGACGAAAGAAAAGAATTCGTGAAACCGGTTTTCGTGCCACGGATACAAGCGAAATCATGGCATCCATACGGTCCAGCATGGTCACAGGATTTGCCAAAGTATAAATATTGGCCGGTCGTTTGAGGGGCGGCTGAAATCGCCACAAATCCGCCAGCGGGCTATCCTCATCCAAATCGAGAAAACCCGGCTCCTTGACCGGAAGCGCCTCGCCTTCGTAATCCGCGCCCACAATGGACACCACCGCATTGGAAAATCGGCGATTGCTTGCGTTGTGAATCACCACCCACCCTTCCACGTCAACCGACATCGGACTGTTGATCTTTCTTAAATCCCCTCGCAAAAGAACATCGTAGGTTGTTTTCCATTGCAATCCCGTCATCACATAAACGAGATCAAAACGACGCAGACCGGTCATAGCCGCCTGCATTTCGAGCACCAGCGATTCATCCGGTGACGATGGCTGGTCCGCGTCGAAATTCACGAGTATGGAACGTCCGGCGGCATCGACACTCATTCGCGACGCCGGCTTTTGGGAGGGCATGGTCCATGAAAGCAGGGATAAAATGCGTCCGGGATCCAGCGCCTGCACGGTGGAAGGATCGGCAAAATCGGGAAAATTCGGGATGGAAATCTTTATCAACGGTTCTACAACCATGACTTCAAAAGATTCCCTGACCAAAGCCCGGTCTTCGCTGATCATGATGCGCGGGGATCCCGTCGAATTGGCCGAGACGGCAAAGGCACGCGTGCTGTGCCCGCACAGGCCAGCCAGCAACATGATTGCCGCACACAAGCGGGCAAACAGGTCCCGCTTCAATCTCATTACCATGTATAACGCACGGTGTAGTGAATGCTACGCCGTCCTCCGGGGCGCACGTCGGCACGGAACTCGATGGTCTGCGGTCCGGTTTGCACGAAATCCGCATCCGCGCGCACTATTTGAAATTCCGACCAGCGGTATAAATGTTCCACGACCCTGATTTCCGCGGCCTCTTCGGAGGTGTTGCTCAAGCGAATTTGAAAAGATTCCTCATAAACATGATGGGGTTTAACCTCCACGTAACCTGTTCGTTCCCGTTCACCGGAAAGCCCGCGTGCCGGCCCGACACGCACATGACCCTTTCCACCCTGGTCGATCCGGGGCATTATTTCTTCTCCGATCATATCAACCGATCCGTCGGCACGAACTTGGTAGACACGACAAACACCGGGAGGCAACGCCATGCCCAGCCCGTATTTTTGTTCATTCTCGAATTCAACATGTGTGTGAACCAGATTGTGAAATTCGGTTCCATAGTTCCAATCGGTCCGGCGATTTCGCTGGTAGCGGTCAAACCTGACGCCGTCGTAGACAAAAAATCGCCGAATTGGAATTGCGGAAGATTGAACAAGATGAACAAAGGTCGGGCGATCCATATCCAGCGTGACCGTTCTCGGAAGTTCATATACTTCAACCGGAGCCAATGCGGCAATGGAACGTTCGAATCCGGGTTCCTGCATGCCATAGGCATAACGCAACGCGGGCCGTTGAAATGACGGTAAATCGGCATCCGGCACGATGGGTCCGGCCAAACCCTTTTCGGTCAGAAGCAGTCTCACCCTGGCATTCACATATTTTGCGCCTGATTCATTAATCAAGCGGACACGGGAACTGAAGTTCGCCTGCAGAGAACCGGCATCGAGCATGATTTCGTAAAACGCCCGCCAGTCCAAACCATCGGCTCGATAAACCAAACGGAAATTCTGCGGTCCCTCCTGCCGCGTCCGCACTCGCCAAATCAGGCGAGGTTCCGTGGCCAACGATTCGCGGGCAAATGGAAAACTGATGGAGGACAATTCATCAAGCCCGATCATCCAGAGATTTCGACTGTCGCGTGAACGCACGGGTAAATGTGTTGGCGACGGGTCGCTCATGTTTCCGGCTATAGGACCCGATAATAAAACGCCTTCGCGGATGGTGTCACCGGACTGAATAACGACCGGTTGACCGGCCATTCGGTTTAGAAGCGCCTGACTGCTGGTGAGATCGTAATGAAGGCTTTGTTCGAGCAAGTCGAACGGCGCACTGCGGGTAACCGCACCATACGAAGCGCTAACCGGGTCCAGCGTATTGGGCAACGCACGGATAACCAGGTCATGCTCACCCTGCTCCAGGGACACCCGGCGTGCTTCATTGATGATGGCGGTACCCGTGTCATAAATCGATAGTGTTATTCCCTGCGGACTGGAAACATCCAGGCTCTTCTGCGCCCGGGCATGATTCGTTCCGGCCAGCACCATCAGGGTGGCGGCAATGATCTTCACTATTACAGCATGATCAGACATAAGTCGCCTCGTTGTTTTTCCGGTTCCATGGGATGCGCCGCACATCATTATAATACCGCACTTTGTTTAACCATGGAAATATAAGCTGTGCCGAGAATACAAAGGTAAATAGGCGCCGTCACAATCAACCCCACGCCGCAGGCCAGAAGTCCGACTCCACCAATGATCAAGGCCAGAATGTAAAACCCCAGCAGGGGACCCCAATTGGCCCGGAAAACTTCCAGCCAGGATTTCCAGGAGTCCGCCGGGCTGATTTTTCGAGACACCAGATGAAAAATCATGAGAATTCCGGTCGCGATGCCCACGCTTAGGATGACCGAGTTGATTAATTGCCCAAGATAAGGAATGTAGTTAACGAGAAACGCCAAAAGCGCCAGCACATAGAATCCAATTGTCACCGGTATCGTGGCCGTAAAGTAGTCAAAACCCCTGAACAAGTCATTGAGCGTGGGTTTGGAAAGTCGATCATCCAACAGATTGAGGATGATAACCGCCATCCCGGCAATCATGGGACCGGTCAACAAGCCCAACGTGACGGCGGAAATAGCCAACGCGGCCAATCCGCCAACCAACAGCACGACGGCATTGTTGACGAAAAGCTCGAATCCTTTTTGTATCCAATCGCTAAAGCGCACATCCAACATGGCAACAACCCTTCCATGTATTCATAACGTCCTTATACAGATAACGTTTGAGGGGGCTTTCGTCATTATAAAAGCATCGAAATATCAGCCTTGCGAATCAGCCTCCAACCGCCTATTTTCCACAACGGCAAAAACTTGGAAAAAGACGACGTATGACACCTGATCAAGAATTATGGAAGAATCCGCGCTGGCGGCCCGAAGACCTCGGCATGCCTTTGCCGGAGTCTGCCCATGCAAATTCCGTGTGCTTGCCGGAATGGCGGGATGTCATCGATTACGAGGAGAAGGACCCCCGGGTAATTGAGCGCCTTCAAGCCGGTTATCCCCGTTTTGTCGTTCCGCCGGCATGCGGAAAATTGTTTGAGCTTTGCCGGGAACGCTTTGCCCTCGCCAACGAAAATTGCCACGCATACCCCACCGAACGCTCCGCCCGCCGGTGCGCGGAAATGATCACACGATGGAGCGGACACGAGGCTCGGGTTGTTCCCTGGCCGGAACACAGCATTTATGTCGTATGTTTTTCAAATGCGGACCTGCCGTCGGCATCCAAATTCTGGCGACACACGGGGGAGGGAATTTCCTCCCGGCGCGCTGAAGCCATTCTAAATGGAAAGACCAACCGCGACAGCATCAATGCCCGCGTCCGGCTCAAGCAGAGAATATCCGATCTCTCCGGCGCCCCGGAAGATTGCATCTACCTGTTTAAATCGGGTATGGCCGCCATTTACACCCTTTATCGCGTCGCCACGCGACTTCAACCTGACGGCGCCTGTGTTCAATACGGATTTCCGTATGTCGACACACTGAAAATTCATCAGGACTTCGGCTTCCGCTCCGCTTTCTTCCCCCTCGGCAATGCAACCGACCTGAAAACGCTGGCGCGTATATCATTGATCGATCGCTTGTCGGCCATTTTTTGCGAATTCCCATCCAACCCGCTTTTAAACAGTCCTGACATAAACACGTTGTCTCAAATCGCACGCGCCCACACATGCCCCTTGATTGTCGACGACACGATTTCCAGCTGGGTCAACACAAACCTGCTTGCACATGTGGACGCCACGGTTACCAGCCTGACGAAGTATTTCGGCGGGCGAGGCGATGTCATGGCCGGCGTTGCGATCCTGAATCCGGATAGTCCGTTGTGGACAAAACTGCGTACGGCAATGAATACCGAATACGAAGACTGCATGTGGGGTGAAAATTTAATTCTTCTCGAAGAGTATTCGCGCGACTTCAAGGAGCGGGTGGATAAAATCAACCGCACAACGGAACAGGTGTGCGACTGGCTGGCCACGCGACCGGAAGTAAAAAAAGTTTATTATCCGAAATTTGAAACGCCGGATAAATATAATGCGTTCAAGCGTCCCGGAGGGGGTTACAGCGGCTTGTTTTCAATTGTGCTGAAGGAATCATCCCGCACAACCCCGTTGTTTTACAATCGCCTCGAAATCAGCAAGGGACCGAACCTCGGCACGACATTCAGCCTTTGCTGTCCGTTCACATTACTGGCGCACTATGACGAATTGGACTGGGCGGAAAAATGCGGGGTATCCCGGAATTTACTCCGGTTTTCCATTGGTCTGGAAGAACCGGAAGACTTAATTGCCCGCTTGGAACGGGCATTTTCCGTTTTGTAATCAGGGATTGAACACCACCGGATCGGTTCGCGCATCCAGCGCCGGATTTATGCCCAGTAAACCGGCCACCGTGGCGTGCAACTGCAACGAGTGAACCCGCCCCAGATCTACGCCGCCCAACGGTTCGGGATACCGCCATACGTACATAATACCCAGCATGTTGGGATCATCCGCAGGATCATAACCGTGCATGCCCAGTGGTCCACCGGTTTCCTCCACGGGAACCACCGCTTTCGAGGCGCGACGGCTGAACGCATAACCCGTATTCAACACCGCGACGATATCACCCACTCTCGACGGATGTGAATAGCCCCATCTTTCCGGCAGATCATCGCGTTCATACGCCTGTAAGAAATCACGCGACTTCAGCTCTTTCATGATCAGGTTCCGATAATGTTCAAGCTCGTCGTCGTCTTTGATTTTATTGAAAAAGTAATGGGCGATATTGCCGCCGGCAATTACATGAACGATTTTTTCATCTTCGCTTTTAAGACCGGCCAGATATGCCGGATGCGCCACGGAATGCACCGCGCTCATGCCGTGATCGGTTGTAATGATCAGATACAACGCATCGGACGGATTCATCCGATTTGTAAATATTCGAACCGCTTCCTCGGCAAACCACGACAATTCGGCATCGACCTGCACCATGGCGGCATCGACTTCCCCGGAATCCGGGCCGTACTCGTGCCCGATGGAGTCGGTTGCAATCATATACCCCATGATGAGTTGATAGGGGTTTCTCCGCCCGCGATCCTTTTGCCAGACATCAAGCAACAGTTCCAATCGTTGTTTGTCGGTAAGATTGCCGTCAAAACTTTTTCCAAAATATGTAGAGGCGTGGCGTCCCCGCTGATAAAAGGACATGACCCAGTCGCTCACTACGGTTCGCAAACCCTGACGCTGTGCCGTATTCCAAATAGGCTCGGCTTCAAGCAGGCTGGCAAAACCGGGATAAAAGTAGGAGCGATTGCGTTTTGCATCGTAAAACGAATTGAGGGGAATACCATGGCGGTCCACCGTCACGCCGGTGGCTTGGGATGCGTGACTGGGAAAAGTCAGCGATGGGAAAACCGGCTCCAACTCATGCGAGAAAGCCCCCTCCCGCTTGATCTTGTCAAAAAACGGCGTTGATACGCGATCGATGTAATCAGGTCGCACCCCATCCACGCTTATCCATGCAATTACCGCACGACCGGGAGATGAACCATCCGCCAGAACCACTTGCGCCGTGAACGCAAACAATGAGCACAGGAGCCAAACTAAAACATTTTTAGTAATGAGAATCTTATTAAACATAAACATTATCCTAATGTTTCTTGCCGTAAAGTGGCAGTGATTTTTTTTCGCGGTTGTGTTAATCCCCCAGGCAAACGCCCAACAATCGGGCGGTTTCCACCCATTCATGATCGGGGGGGACCAGATTTTTCTTTCCACATACTTTTTCGAGTTTTATGCGTTCCGTACCTTGCCCACGCGCCGCAATCATGACCCCGAATTCACAATCATGTATTGCCTCCGCACATGCCGTGCCCAATCGCGTGGCGAGAATACGATCCGCCGCGGACGGCGTACCACCCCGCTGAACATGACCAAGAATGGTCAGCCGCGACTCAAGCCCGGTTATTTTTTCCAACGATCTTGTAAGGGTCACGGTATGACTGACATGTCCGGCATGGAATTTTATCAATTTTTCCGATGCATTTTTTTTATCATCGCGGGAGCGAGCCTTGTCTTTGGCCGCCACAAGTTGCTTCACCTTACGGGCTTGTTCCACCGACATAGCGCCTTCGGCTACCGCGACAATGCTGAAGTTCTTCCCTTCGCGATAGCGCTTCAGGATGGCATTGGCCACTTTTTTCTCCTGATAGGGAATTTCCGGGATAAGTATTACATCCGCGCCTCCGGCCAGACCGGCGCCAAGCGCCAACCACCCGGCGCGATGCCCCATGATTTCCACCACAATAATTCTGCCGTGGCTCATCGCGGTGGAATGGAGACGGTCGATCGCGTCCGTGGCTATATCCAACGCGGTGTCAAAACCAAAGGACGTATCGGTTCCAAATACATCGTTGTCGATGGTTTTGGGAATCGTCATGATGTTAAGCCCCGCCTCCTTGAGTCGCAGAGCATTTTTATGCGTGCCGCCGCCGCCGATGCATACCAACGCGTCAAGCCGGTGGCGGCGATAATTTTCCACCGCCACATCAATCATGTTCTGCACCTTGCCGCCGATTGGCATTTTGTGCGGTTTATCCCGGCTTGTGCCCAGTATGGTGCCGCCATCGGTGAGGATTCCGGACAGAAGTCGATTTTCCAATTCAATGAACCGGTCCTGGATCAAACCGCGAAAGCCGTCGCGGAAACCGATCACCTGCATATTGTAATACTCCTGGCCGGCGCGGGCCACCCCCCGAATGGCCGCATTTAAACCCGGACAATCACCGCCGCTGGTCAATATGCCGATTTGCATAAGCTGAATTTTCCCTGAATTGAGCAGGTGGAATCATGCACTATACCCGACACGCTTGCCAACTTCGTATTCGATGATTTGGCAAATTAACGTCGCGCGCGAATTCTGACGATTTCTTCCGTATCCGGATTTTCAATGATGATCGCATTGGTAATCGAAGTGTGCGGATGATTGGTAAATCTCGCAACCCAATCAGACTGATATCCGCTCTGTGTTTCAACATACTGGTTGGCGGAAAGACCACCCTGCCACCGGACATGTACCGCGCCTTCAACGATCTTGATGTCCAGTATGCCAAGCCGTGATGTTGCATCGGTGGGATCCGTATCCGATACCCACTCCTCCCAGTTGGTCATTCCATCCGCATCCTCATCCCCTTCCGCTCCGGGAAAAATGGATGCGAAATGTTTAAGCTCCCAATAATCCGGCAATCCGTCTGAATCCGAGTCTCCCGACACTTCAAATGCCCCGATGGTTGGCGGCTGTAAATATTCGACACCATCGAAATCCCGGACCATCACTTGTCCTGCTCCATTGGTAACCGCCGCACCCGGCAATATAATCCGGTAATTCCCCATGTCGGCGTTGGCGAAACCAGGCGGTAAACCGAAGATGTTATTGGTGGTATGGCCGGGAAGCGCATGCGGCGGCGCCGCAGGATTATTATGTGCATACCAGAGATTGTTGCGGACCCAGAACGTGGTCGGCAAGGTATCCGGCCCGATGTTCACATACTGATTTAGCACCGCGTGATTGTAATGGACGATGTTGTTGTCAAACCGGTTACTGGCACACGCCAAAAACGTATATCCTGACGCCGACGTCGTTTCCTGCAGGATACGAAAGACCCAGCGGGTTGGATTGATGATGGTGTTGTTGGCGACCACGCTATCCACACAACCAACAAATGCAACCGAAGCCGTACTGCCAATAATGATGTTGGCATACAAGCGAACATTTGCCGCCTCGAACGCCGGAGTATTGGTGGAAAGCGGAGGCCGGAAAAATTCAAATCCCGTGGATCCGCCGATATTGACCCCGCGATGCCCGGCATTTGAAATTATACACTGGCGTATTTCCACATCCGAGCTTCCACCTTTGATTTGTATGGCATTACCGGACAGGTCATAAAACGAACCGCCCTCGATCAAGCCTCGATGGCAACCCACCATGTCGATTCCACTTCCCGATCCCGCACCGCCGCATCGCGCGATCTCCAAATTATAAATGTAAAAGTCGCGGATGCCGGATAATTTCAATCCATCCTGGTTTCCAGCGGCCCCGATGTCTCGAATGAAAAGATTGCTGAAGACGAGAAAACCGGAGGCGTGTTCGTTCGTGTACTGACCGCCATCATCGCAATTGATTCCGTTGGCGGTTGCGGAAGCGACTTCTATATCCTGAATCAAAAGATAGCGGGCGCGCGTGAAATGAAACCCCTCCGATCCGCCATGAAAAAGCGGGCGATTTGTTGGACTGGCGCCACGCACCCAGATGGGCAAATTACTGTTTCCCTGAAGATCATAAATGTAATCGCCGCCGGAATAGGTCCCTGGATGTATGATGATTTCCGATCCCGGCGCGGCAGATTGCGCCGCCCGCTGAACGGTTCGGTATGGATTGCCCAGCGTACCATTCCCTGTAACATTACTGCCGTTGGTAGCTACATGAATGGAATGTATGGGCGATGCATCAAAAGGAAACGGACCGGGGGATGCAACCGACCACGCTGAATACCCCAGCCAAGAAATTACGACCAGCCATGCCACCGAACGGATTCGCATGTCATCAATGTACCCAAATAGCCTGTTTTGTTTTAGAATATCCTGATAGTGTTCCAACATTCAAATAACTTGACGCTTGAGCGCAGTAAAACCATTGTTCGGAAATACCTTCATGATTTGAATATGATCACCGATGATAATGTTCTGGAGCACCTCGCATGACTGAACCCCGCCATGAAAACGAGAAGCCTGATGTAGAAGCCATCATCAAGGAACTTCGTGCAAATGCCCAAGCGGCCGGACAAGCTGTACCGGACTCCCTGCGTTCAGCTGTGCGGGATGAAGACAGCCTTCACGAACAACTGGCTCTGGCCAATCGCTCCTGTATGACCGGAAACACGCTCCCGGGCTGGCGGAAACTTTTCATGAAACCGCTGAATCCCTGGCGCTCGGAGATCAATACATTCAATGGCTCTATTGTGAAAGTCCTCAACCGCCTGGTCAAATTGCTGGAAGGCGCTGATTTACCGGAGTCCGGCCCCATGATCGAACAACAACGCCGACGCATGACACTCACGGAAAAACTGAACGACCGGGTGGCGGAACTGGAACGCCATCAATTGAATCAGCGGATCAAAACCCTTGAAGATAAAATTGCGTCCCTGGAGAAGGAACGCAAGGGGTGAAAGTTGCTTTTGTCCCGGCATTCTACGGCGCACATGCGGCCGGCGGCGCGGAAGCTGAATGCCGCCATACCGCGCTTCATCTCGCCCGCCGTGGCGTGAATGTTGACGTCCTGACCACTTGCCTGCTGGACCTGCAACATGACTGGAACATCGATGCCTACCCGGCTGGTGATTCACGGGATGAACAAATCACGGTGCGGCGTTTCCGCACGGAAAAAGTAGATCGGCTTGCCTTTGATCGGCTGAACGAAAAGCTGATGCAAAATCGCGGCGTTTCACCGGATGAGGCACAACAGTTTGCGGCACTTCACATCAACAGCCCGGACCTTTTACGACATCTTGGCGCCCACGCCGCTGACTACGATTGGTTGTGTTTCATCCCTTATCTTTTTGGCACGGCGATTCATGGAAGCCGGATCGCGCCAAGCCGGTCCATCTTGATTCCGTGCCTGCATGATGAAGGGTATGCCCGCATCGAGCCTGTTCGTGAAATGTTTCATCGCGTCGCTCGGGTGGTATTTCACACCGAGGCGGAAAAAAGGCTGGCTGACCGGCTTTATGGCAGTACTGGTTCCCGCGGAATGGTGATTGGTGAAGGAGTTGCCACCAACCTGATTGCCGACGCCGCTCGTTTCAGAAACAAGTACCAGATCTCCGATCCCTTTGTTTTGTACTGCGGACGGAAGGATCAGACCAAAAACACACCGGAGCTGGTGGATTATTTTATCCAATACAAACGAACCCAACACGGAGCCTTGAAACTGGTCATGATCGGCCCGGGATCTGTAAACCTGCCCGGCCGGGATGACGGCTCGATTATCGACCTCGGCTTTGTCCCAGCCCAGGACAAACTGGATGCCTATGCGGCCTGTTCGGTATTCTGCCAACCATCCAAGAATGAAAGTTTTTCATTGGTGTTGATGGAGGCTTGGGATATTGGCCGCCCGGCGTTGGTACACGAACATTGCGAAGTGACCCGGGATCATGTGGTCGCGGCAGGTGGGGGATTATATTACCGCGATGCCGGAGATTTTGCCGCCGCACTGCATTATCTGATTTCTCATCCGGAACAAACCGTGGCCATGGGAAAATCAGCACAACTTTATGTTCGCGCTCACTACGCTTGGGAACGTATCATGGATCGCTATCTAAACGAAGTTTTTGCCACATAATATGCCCTCACCCCTGGCACATATTGCGGTAGGCGTGATAATCGGCGCTACCGCATCCCGGAATATTCCGGAGAAAAAAGCGCGATGGACCGTCGTGGGGGTTTGCGTGCTGTTCTCCATGGCGCCGGACTTCGATTTGATTGCCGGCTTTCTACTTCGTGATATCGGCGCCTATCATAATCAATTCACCCATAGCCCCGCGTTTGGAATTGCGGCCTGCCTCCTGCTGACTCCACTCATCAAATGGCTGTTGCCGGGCTACACTCTTTCACGAACGTTCGGGCTTCTATTCCTTTGCTATGGTTTGCATATCTTCATGGACTTTCTGACGTATGGACGTGGGCTGAAATTATTGTGGCCGATATCCGAAGAGCGATTTCGTCCTCCGGTTTTGTTGTTTTATGGCGTGCGCTGGTCGGACGGGTTGTTTACCGCCAAGCATTTCATCACCCTGGCAAACGAATTGGTATTTGCAGGGATTTGCTTTTGGGCCTATCGTCGGATATCAAAACAGAATCCTGTTGCTTGAGCAGGTTATCGAATCCGGGTAATCCGGATGGCTTGCAATTTCAGATCGGCATTACGGGAGTAGTAGAATCCGAATTCAAGTGGAAGTTGCCGGCCTGTGGTGGAAAACAACAACTGATTCTCTCCATCGCCAACGAGTTCAACCTCCGACACAACCTGACCACCCAATTGGACATCCAGTTTTCCGGCCAAAACACCTGCCGGTGGAGCCTTGGCCCAAATTATTTCGGCGACGTAATCACCTTCAGGAACCACCCATCTCGGCCCGTACAAGATGCGCAAGGGCGGCTCGAATAGCGACCGGAAGACCACGGCATTTTCCGCGAGGTCGGTGTATCCAGCGTGATACAATGCTGGAGCGAAAATATCAAAAGAATCACCTGGTGATAATGAAGGTGGACTTCCACTCATGTAGGTGACGCGATGAACATCGAGCTGACCATCCATGAGATGAAACGTCGGTTTAAAGGTTTTGCTCTCTGTGACAAAAGAGAATGGTTGCTCCAACCACGTCCACTGATCGGCATTCGTTTCAAAATCGAAAACCAAAGGTTCGGCTTCCGTCTCCACCGTCAATTGCCACCGGGCCTGTCCGCGAACCCGCATCATAAACGTCGGGGAGTCGGCATGTTGATGATTAAACGGTCTCATGCCGACCGTATCACCGGGTTGCGCCAATCGCACATATCGGGTTGATCCGCCGTCCTCTTCGCGAGCTTCTGCGCCGCCTGAAAGCACTTCATTGGGCATCTCGGATTGAATACGTGACCCAAAAACAGTCCACGAATTAACGGCTTCAAAGTGCGGATGTGGTTGTGACGTTTCATTTCCGCCCAGAATACGAAACGACCAGACCGAACCATCCTGCGCCATAAATTGCAAACGAGGATGCGATAGCAGTTTCTTCAGAGCGAACCCGACCGGGAACCAACTGACCTGTTCGGGATACGCATCTTCATGAAGCACGATGTAGTGAACACCCCGGCTTTTAAGAAGTTCGATTTGTTCATCAAACAAAACGCCTGTATTTACACTTTCCAGTGGAAAATAAATGCTTTCGATATAATCGCGACTTACCACCGGCAAATAACCGTTGATCATGCGCATGCGGTACAAAGAAGCATGGTGCTGGTAAATGGATGTCCAGGCCGAGTCGCCGGGCCAAAGGGGCAATGCAAGAATGATCGGCACATCACCGTTCGATTCTGCATGTTCGGCAATCGCGGCGTATGCGCCCTGTTCATCATTAAACAAGCTGAAACCGGGTCGAACATGATGGATCCAGTCAATCAAGACGACCAAAGTAAGCAACAAAGGCAATCCGTAACGCAAAGCAGAAGACTTCGCCCGATCCGCCGCGTATTTCCACAATGGCAAACTTAAGATAGCCAGCATGGGAACCAACAGGGAAAACACCTTGGCCGGTTGTCGGATCATGCCAACGGGCGGCAAAAGTTTTCGCATGGCTCGAAGCGCCAGGCCATCCGATGGTCCGTTGGTGCCTAGTCCAAATGCAATAATCACTACGACGCCCCCCGCCAGAAGACCGAGGTGAATCAACGAACGCCAACGGCGATTCTTTGCGTAATCAGCGGCGGCGAGTAAAATGGCGGCCAGCAAAACAACAATCAAGAACACGCCGAGGTAAACGGAGTGGTCCAAGCCACTGGTTCCCATGGCGACCAACCCTTTGAGTGTCGGGGAATAGATGGCGATTTCAAACCATTCGCGTCCGGCGCTGACTGTGGTTCCACTAAACGCGGCCTTGGTTTTAAGGCGAAGATAGACCGCGCCAAGCGCGGCCACCACCAGAGGTAGTCCAGCCACGATACGGCATGTCCAATCCCGGGCGGAACGCCACGGGAATGAATCTTCATGCACCAGCGTCAGCAATGCCCATGCCGGGCCTAACAGAAGCAGAAACAGCAGGACATGACCATCGGTCCAAAACGCGGTCAACAAAGCCAACATGGCAATAATTCCGCTTCGGAATTCGGCGCGGCGTATGATGCCCTCCAAGCCGCAGAGAAACATCGGCACCGCCATCATGGCAAAACCGGTCGGACTTCCGCCAAACATCATGGTCCATTGATACGGGAGTCCGATCAAGGCAAGGGCAATTAATCCGGCCACCCATTCACTGGCCCCGTAATTTCGTAAAAGCCGGGCCGTAAAGTAGAACGACATCCAGAGGGAAAACAAGATAGTCAGGTTCCAACTGGCCGCTCGTGAAAATACTCCGTTGAGAATGGCAAACACCAAGGCAAACGGGAAATAATCCGTGATGGTACATTTGGTGGCTTCGTCATCACCCTGATTGAAAATATAGGGATTGTATCCAACAGGTGTTCCGCCCCAGAGCCATTCCGAGGTCAACCAGAAGTGATATACCAACTGGATGTGATCCCCCATTACCATATGGCGATCCATGTGCGTTTCGCCATGTGACGATGTAAAAGGAACGCCGGTGGAAAAGCGCTCATGCAGAGGCCAGCCATACGCGCCGAGAATGAACACGGCGGCCAACAGGGCGATCAACAATCGTTTACACGTAGTCATAGCAATCCGGTATTATGCAGACTTTCCGACCATTCTGGCAAATACATCCAGATATTGGCGCACAACTGCATCCAGCGTAAATCGCGTGGTTACCGTTTCACGGGCCGCCCCGCCCAATCTGGCTCGGGTCGCCGGATCATCCAACAACCGCTGGAGCTGATTCACCATGTCGTCTTCATTTCCGGAACGAACCACAAGGCCATTTTTTTCATCTTCGATAAAATCCTTGATGCCGCCGGTCGTCGTGCTCATGACGGCAAGCCCACAACTCATGGCTTCAATCAAGGCCAGGCCAAAGGCCTCGTTTTCCGTGGGGAAAGCATAGATATCGGCGGCTTTCAAATATTCGGGGACATTGGACACCGCGCCGGTAAACGTCACGCGATCCGACAACCCGTTCTCCGCAACATACTTTTTCAAATCATCTTCGCAGTTGTAAATGTCCACGCCGCCAGCGCCGACCAGAGCCAGATGTCCACCTGTTCTCTCCGCACAAATGCGTTTCCAGGCGCGCAACAACGTCGGCAAGCCCTTGTAACTTACCAGACGGCCCGTAAAGACTGCCAGAGGCTGATCAACGGGAAGACCCAGCTTTTTTCGCAACTCGGTTTTGGCCGCTTGATCCACGGGATGAAAAATCGTTTCGTCCAGGCATTGAGGAATTACTTGAATTCGCCCTGATGCAACTCCGCATGATTGAAATTCAGCGGCTTGCTCGGATGACAACCCGACAAATGCATCCGCGCGTAAAAGGACGCGGTTACGAAGCTTGATAAGAAACCGCGCCAAACCCGACTTGGAGCCTATCCGCGATTTATCAAATCCGCCGGCGAAAAATTCTCCGGACAACTCACCACTGCTTTCCGCCTTGAGAACAGTTCGTTTGCCCAACCATTTCGCCGCCCACACGGCGGAAAGTCCGACCGCGCGAAAGCCCGGAACGAAAATGATATCGTAATCACGACGCCGACGAATCAGGGCGGGAAGACATGAAACCACCATCAACCATCGCAGGCGAGAACTTGGGCCAACCGGACCGACACGTACGACCTCGAGGCCGTCGACTTCATCAACGGGCTTTAAATCAGCCGAAGGCCGACGGGTGAGAAAAAACAGCGGGACGCCCGCCTGTTTGAGCGCACCGGCGAGATTTCGAGCTTGTGCCTCCATGCCACCCACCACCGGATAGTAACTTTCCAGGAGGACACATAGGCGGGGCTTGGCTGAAACGGTATCAGCCATGGTCGGCTTGCTTCATTTCCGCGATCAATTGCTTGCTCACCCGCTCCAACGTTTGGTCCAGTGTGATTTTCGGTTTCCATCCGATAAATTTGCGTATCCGGGTTGTATCCGGCACACGGCGTTGCATGTCTTCAAAACCCGGCGCATAAGCCTGATCATAAGGTAGCAACTTGATCTCGGATTTGCTTCGGGTCATTTTTTTTATTTTTTTGGCGAGGTCTTGAATGCTGATTTCCTGGCCTCCGCCGATATTCAGCACGGTGCCTTTTATATCCGTACGCTCACAGAGATCGGCCACCGCGATCACCACATCGCCGACATCACAGAAACAACGGGATTGCTGGCCGTCGCCATACACAAACAGCGTTTCGTTTTTCAAAGCGCGACCGACGAAACGGGGAATTACCATTCCATATTGACCGGTTTGACGGGGACCAACTGTGTTGAAAAATCTGACGACCACAACATCAAGTCCATATTCGTGGTAATAGGCGATGCCCAAAAATTCATCGACCATTTTGCTGGCCGCGTAACTCCATCGGCCTTTGCTGGTCGGCCCCAGCAGAACATCGTCTTCTTCATGGAAGGGAATTTTTGATCCTTTTCCATAGACCTCCGAGGTGCTGGCGATCAGAACGCGGCAGTTGTAACGGAGCGCCGCCTCCAGAACCACTTCCGTTCCCTTGACATTATTTTGAATGGTTTCGGCGGGACTTTGAACAATTTTTTCCACGCCGACCGAAGCGGCCAGATGAACAATCACCGACGCCTCCGAGGCCAGACGATCCAACACCACTTCGTTCATCACATCCGCGCGGCAGAATTGGAAGTCCGGGTTCTTGAGCAAATGCGCGATGTTGGACATGCGTCCGGTGGAGAGGTTATCCAGCGCCAGTATGCGCTTGCCGCGAGCCAGCAACAATTCGGCCAAATGGGATGCTATAAAGCCCGCACCGCCGGTTATCAGATACGTCCGATCACGCAGGGATTCAGCCGATTTTTTTTTGCCGCCTTTTTTCATACATCAAGACTCCTGATTTTTACGCTGTTTGAATGCGTCGCGGATTTTCAACACGTCCTTCCAGCGAATGATCCGCAATACAAACAGAATCGCGGGGTATACTACACTTGTGGTGATGAACAACAAGATCGAATCCCGCCACCCCTCCCCCCATTGATAAACAGGAATAAACGCCAACGCCACCAAAACCGCGGCCAGAAAGCCTTTGAGAATGCGGCTGAACATGCGGAAATAGCGGAAAAGAAAGACTGTCCCCAGGGCCGTGTAACCCAGGACGGTTCCCCAGGACGCGCCTACAGACCCCATGCCGGGAATCAGCCAGAAACAAGCGGCCACCATAACTGCCATACCCGCGCCGACGCCGCAAATATAAACGCCGGGTGTTTTATCGATCAGTGAATAATTCATGCCGGCATAGGCGACAAGCATCGGGATGATGGCAATTGCAATGATCACGGCGTTATCCATAACCGGTCGGAAAGCTTCTCCCAGCCATGTTACGATCAACAACTCACCCAACCACATCAAGGCATTGAAACTTACAAAAGCCAGTATGGCGCAGTAGGTCATGATGATACGTTGCCACCGCTCCATCATCACGGTTTCTTTTTCCAGATGCAACTTGGTGAGCGCCGGAAGCAGGGTTTGCAAAATCAATCCGAGAAACGTGGCCGTAAGCAAAAGATACTGGTTGGCAATGTCGTAGTAGGCCACTTGTTCGGATGAATGTGTGATCTGCTGAACCAATACGTTGCCGGATCGTTGAAGCAGTCCGAATAGAAATCCGGGAATATAGAATCCTATCCCGAACAGAAGAAATGGACGCAAAGAACCGGGCGATTCCCGCCCCCGGAATTGCCAGGCATGATCACGCGTCCACCAAAGGGAAAGAAGACACAGGATGATTTCATTGGCGACCAAGGCCCACAAGGCGCCGGACAATCCGTATCGCCAGTAAAATGCCACCACAAGAATCAAGGTGCATGCACTGCGCAGGACTTCCTTGGCTGAAAACCGGGCAATCTGGTTAAGTCCGTACAAATATGAAAACAACGTTCCTTCGATCCGGGTAAGCAACAGCATGCAACACAGCAGAATGACCCATTCCCAGTTCATTCCGGGAATCGGGCGCCAGGCGTGAAACATAATCAGGGCAACCGATAGCAAACCCGCCAGCATGATGCCAAACACCAGCACGCCGTGAAGAAGTCCAGCCAGACGGGACTGATCGCCTTTGGCTTCATATTCCGGCACAAATCGCCCGAATATCTGCAGGAAGCCGAGGTCGGTCAGCATATCGAGAATAACAAACATCGAGATGAAGTAGGCGTAGCGACCATAATCGGCGTCACCCATCATCTTGGGGATGATGGCCATCGAAAGCAAAATAAAGGGGTACCGCAGAACGCGCCAGAAAGTGCCCAGCGACATGGTGCGGATGGTGCTTTTTACATCTTCGCGTTGATGGAGATTGGCTTGACCGGACATTGATTTGCTCACGCCATTCCGTTGAGAACTTCCAGCGTTTCCCGTGCGCAACGATCCCACGTAAAATCGGCGGCACGCGCCAATGATCGACGCGAAAGCTCATCGCGAACGCTTGTTTGCGTATACACACGCTCCAATCCGTCGGCCATGACCGGCGGGTTAAACGGATCAACAATTACACCGGCCGACCCGACAATTTCCGGCAAGGCGCCGGTGCTGGAAACGACCGGCGGACAACCACACGCCATGGCTTCACACGCGGGAATGCCGAACTCCTCGTAGACGGAGGGAAAGAAGTGACAGGTCGCCATGGTGTACAAGGCGGGCAACTCGGACTGATCAACCCAACCGAGAAATTGCACGTCATCAATCGCGCCATCGCCCGCGAGATTGTATTCCTCGATGTATTTTTCGCAACCGATGCCCGTGATAACAAGCTTGCAGGGAATTCGTTTCCTCAACAGACGGAAGGCAGCGATCAGGTTTTCGAAATTCTTGCGCCGGTCATACTTGATGACGGAAAGAATGTATTTTTCCGGGAGCTTGTATTTGGCGCGGACAGCATCCAATTCCGCCTGATCGTTTACCACACGGAATCGCTCACTGGTTCCGAGTCGAACCGTGCGAATTTTTTCCGGGGGAACCCGCAGTATTCGAATGAAGTCGTTTCGGGTCAGATCGGAATTGGCGATGATGAAATCGGATTTCCGGCAATAAAACGGCATGGTGGCCCGGACATAAGCGAGATCCAATTTGTTGGGATACAGATCCGGCCGGACATACCAACTGGCGCCGTGAATGGTCATCACGGTTTTCTTCTTCGTAAAAAACGGGACGGTAAACTTGGGATGGAAAATCACGTCGATGCCATCTCGCCGGGCCACGGCGGGAATTTTGATCTGGTCCCACGCCATTTTTCCCCCGGCGGCCACATACGATTCCGTGACATTTGGAAAACGCGCATAACGTCCGACATATTCGGGCTTGCGGTAATACAGGACGTATTCATTAACCGGATCCATCGCCGGCAGTCGTTCCATGAGATTCTGGGTGTAAATACCAATCCCCTGCTTTTCGTCAATGGCACGGAGCATCACGCCTATGCGCATGACGAACCTTTGAGGCTGAATGAAATGGATGACATGATCAGGTCTTAATACCCTATAAACGGCGCGCCTGCAACCACTTGATCAATCAGCTTGCTTCGTGCGGCTACAGTTTTATTTAAAATGCCCTATAGCGCACTTCAGCATCACCGCCGTATACATTCAGAGAAACGGTTTGCGCGACGGGCGGAGCCTCACGAAAGCGTGCTGGTCCGTATTTCAAGGACTTTGAGATTGACGGCGGGAGGACCGTTAGGACAGGTTAATCGCTACATATCTATTAATGATGAAAAAGTTATACATCCTTCTACTCGCCGCCATCGAGAAAGTCCTGCAAACAATCTTTCGCAACGCCTTTGTCAAGGTTCGACCGCCGTTCGGTTATGCGGAGGCAAAACATCTGAACGATCTCGATTTCCCCCTTTACCGCATCATGCTGGCCGAGATGTTCATTAAAACGGGAGAAGGCATCGAAATCGGGGCTCTACACAATCCCCAGCTGGTTCCGGAAAACGTCAGGGTTCGTTATGTCGACCGGATGGGGCTGGACGATCTCTACCGCCACTACCCTGAATTTCGGAAACTGCCGGTAGTCAATCCCGATTACGTTGATGACGGTGAGTCGTTGGCTTCAATACCTGACGCTTCACAAGATTTCGTTATCGCCAACAGCATCATGGAGCACTTTCAAAACCCGCTGAAAGCTTTGGTCAACATGATGCGTGTACTCAAGCCGGGCGGAATACTATTTGCGGGAATACCCGACAAACGTTACATATTCGACAAGCAGAGACCTGTGACCCCTTATGCACATATTCTTGAGGAATATCGCACCGGCAAGCCTGAAATTTATAAGCACTATCTGGACTGGACCACCCACTTGTTCGACCTGAAAAGTGAGGAGGAAATTCGCAAAAAAGCCGAGGAGCTGATGGCGGCTGATTACAGCATTCATTATCATTGCTGGACCCAAAATGAAATTCTGGAGATGATTATTGGCCTTTCGCGCGACCTGCACATCAACTTCCACATCAAAATGCTTGCGAGCATACGTGACGTCGAAACGGTAGCCATTCTTGAAAAACGAAGTTAGAAATCAGTCGCTCTGTTCCTTTACTCATACGTCTCACCGTTCTTGCGGCGTCGGTTCCGTCGTATAACATACCGACCGTATCACGCGATCACAAAGCCTTCGGCAAGATCGTGGCTTCCACTGAAAATGGAAGCCGGGCTAAACGGCTCCAATGAATTACCAAGGTTACTGATATATGCGGCCGGAGAGGTTTTGAGATTGGATTACCTGGAAGAAGACATCACGGATTCTTGCATATCCGGCGTCGTTGGGATGGTTGGCAGAATTCTGATCCATCAGGGCATTCTGCCAGTTGGGTACCGAGGTGATGCCGCCGTATACATCGGCAAACGGAAAACCCACCCCTGCGGCAATACCGGGAATGGATGGATTAAATGCGCGGATCCGGCCGTGCTGAATTGATCGATTGAGACGCGATGTGGTAATAACCGGCGGAATGGTGGCCACCACTCCCAGCATGTTTCTCGCCCGCGCACGTAAAAGCATATCGCGAAGATTTCCCGCAGTGCTGACAAACATAAAGTCAAACAATGCGTCGTTGGTGCCTTCCATCAACAACAACACGTCGGCGGCATTCGCGGCAAGCACCCCGGGTAGACGATTACGCCCCTCCCAGGTTTTTTCGCCCGGGCGTGATGCATTGATGATGTTTACATAAACGCCAAGTTCGCGGGCAAGTTTCCGCTCCAGCAGAATCGGGTAACCGGTGGCCGGGCCATCAGATGAACTTCCTGATCCATACGTGATGCTGTCACCAAAAGCAATCACATCCACCGCCGCGGCGGCAGGTTGGGCATAAGCCTGCAAAGGCACAGCATCTTTCCAACCCCAAGCTCGATTCCATGCGATCAAGGTTCCGTCGAGTTTTTGGATATACCAGTTGCCGGTCTCCCGATGATATACGGCGAGGTCGGCTTTGCCATCGCCATCAAAGTCACCGGCCACAGGTTGAGCGCCGGGAAACCCCCACTGCCGGTTCCAGGCCAGGACTTTCCCGGTATTGCTGCGAATAAACCAACTTCCGGTTCCCCGTTGGTAAACCGCGTAGTCGGTTATGCCGTCGCCATCATAATCGCCCGGAACCGGCCACGCTTTCGCAAACCCCCAGCTCAATGCGAAAGCTACAACCGATCCGTTAAGTTGACGAACATACCAATTGCCGGTGGCGCGATGATAGACCGCCAAATCCGTTTTGCCGTCGCCATTGTAATCCCCGGGAACTGGCACCGCCTGGCTGAAACCCCAACCCAAGGCCCAAGCCAACGTGTTGCCAAATGTGTTGCGGATATACCAATTGCCGGTGGCGCGGTGATACACCGCGTAATCGCTTCGACCATCGCCATCATAATCGCCGGGGACAGGATAAGCGCCGGCAAACCCCCATTGCGTGGATAACGAGAACGGATTGCCCATTATTTCCCGTCCGCGCCAATTTCCATTTAGCATGTTGTAGAGCATGGCATCGGCAAAACCATCGTTGTTATAATCCCCTGGGACAGGATACTCATTTACACCGCCGAATATTACGGGGTTGATGCCACGCGGCTGGATATACCAAAGGCTGTTGGCGGGAAGAGGAACAAACACCGCGAGATCATCAGCGCCGTTATGATTGAAATCCGTCGGCTGGATCGCCACGGCCAAACCGGGCCGGAGGCAGGACACACCAATACAAATGGTAAATACCAAACGGAGATAACTCATAATGCTTGACCTTAGTAGCGGAGACTTCCGATTGGGATGTGGCCTTTTACCCCCCAATTCAAATCCCACCGGATGACCGTGCCGCCAAGTGTCCGAATAAACCAATTTCCGGCGTCAATGCCGAACACGGCGAGATCACTTTGGCCATTTCCGTTGAAATCACCCGCGACGGGAATGGTCGGGTTAAAGCCCCAATTAATGGGATATGCCAATACTTGACCGGTTACGGTACGGATATACCAGTTACCGCCGGCTTCATCATAAACGGCGAGATCATTTCGGCCATCGCCATTAAAATCACCGGCGACCGGCAATGCGCCTTTCCAGCCCCAGCTGACTTTCCAGAGAATTGTCTGGCCTCGTTCCACGACGGTCCAACGTCCATTGAGGAAAGATCCAGGATGGTAGGTATTGCCTCCGGCATAACGACCAGCGACCGGGATGCTTCCATTTCCGGGAATTCCGGCGCGGAAACCGTTCATGATCGTGGCTCCGGTCAAAGTCCGGGCATACCAAAGTGCATTGGCGGGATTATAAACAGCGAGATCGTGTCGTCCATTGCCATTGAAGTCCCCACTCACCGGAACGCCTCCGGGTACGCCCGTCAGGACATTCCAAGCCAATACCTGGCCATTCAGTGAACGTATAAACCAACGCTGATTGATTGCGGCATATACCGCCAGATCGTCACTTCCATCGCCATTGAAATCACCGGACACGGGTTGTAATCCCGGCCCACCCCAATCAAGGTTCCAACCCAGCACATTCCCATTCACGCCTCGAATGAACCAGCGACCGTTGGCGGGATCATAAACCGCAAGATCGCTCACACCGTCACCGTTGAAATCACCGGCCACAGGAACGGCGCCCGGGAAGCCCCAATCGACATTCCAGGCGATGATGTTGCCATTCAACCCGCGTATAAACCAGCGGCCATTGTTTACATCATAAACAGCAAGATCCGTGCGGCCGTTGTTGTTATAGTCACCGGGCACTGCGACCGTTCCCGGGAAGCCATGATGAATCGCCCAGGCAATTACCGCCCCTTCATTGTCGCGAATATACCAACGCCCGCTTGCCGCATCATAGACAGCCAGGTCATCGCGACCATCGCCGTTGAAATCTCCACGGACAATCTGCACCCCGGCGAATCCCCACATGGTATTCTCGGAGAGGTAACGGTCCGGATTCAAAATATACCAATCCCCGTTATTTGTGTCGAAAATGGCAAGATCGGTCATGCCATTTCCATTGTAGTCGCCGGGTACGGGAATTCCGGACGCAAACCCCCATTGCGTGGCAAGAATCTGCTGACTTTTGGCGATAGATCGCACATGCCAGCTTCCACTGCGTGGCGCATACACCGCAAGATCGTTTACGTGATCACGATCATAGTTGCCGGGCACGGCAATCGTGCCAGGATAACCCCACTGGATGCCGGAACGGATAAATGAATTGTTAAGGCTTCTGATGTACCACAGTCCTTTACCGGATTCATACACGGCAAGGTCAGCACGACCGTCACCACTGTAGTCTCCGGGAACCGGTGTGGCGCCGGAAAACCCCCAAGGAAGGTACCAGGCCAAAAGACTACCCGCGCCATCCTGAACCTGACGGATAAACCAATTGCCGGCTTTGGGATCATAAAGGGCCAAGTCATCGCGACCATCGTTGTTGAAATCTGCGGCGAGGGTCACGTAAGAAGAAAACGAGTCAAACTGGAGTAGTCGATAACGCAGGGTGTTTTCACGGACATAAGCCAGATGGACATTTCCATCCACATCAACGGAAATGGCCGGGCGGCCACCCGCGGTAATATCCCATTCGGGTCCGCAATCGTTAATACTCAAGGCATCCGGCGGAACAAATCTCATTTTTACCCGGCCACCGCGTTGCCAGACCACAAACACCCCGCCATCCTTGGCCGGTGCACTTTGCGGGGCAAATCGGCGCAGGCCACTGCTTCCGGCGGCATCCAGCACGAGAATACCCGTGGAGGGAAAACGCATTTTCCCGCCATCCCAAATGTTCATCGCCACACCAGCGGTGTTTGCATATTTTCCGCCCGTTGAGAAGTCACAGGTAATGTAGGCAGTTTGAGGGTCCTTGTTATCGGACACGACACGCACATATGTTCCGTCGTCGCCTTGTGTTGGGTAGGTATTATAACTGGCCCAGATCACTCGCGGCAGGCTTGCGGCATGGCGGATGGAGTTTTGATAAGCGGAAGGACTTGGCGACCATCCACCGGTCGCGCCGTGCCACACGGAATGGGTTTGCCCGTTTGCGTGCCGGACCGCGCCGGCTTTGGATATCCAAAAAGCATTTTTTTCCCCGCCCTGACCGGCATTCATCTGGCCGGAATCGAGCGCGCGCGAGCGGGATGGTTGGGTTGCGTCATAGGTATATTTGCGCCAGCGACCGTCACTGCTGGAAACCACGACTTCGTTGGGGCGGGTGGGATCAAAGGACAGATTTCCCATGTCCCAAACCGGCGCCAGACGCACGCGATTCATGGCCGAAAAATCAGATGGATTGGTGCTGATGTCGGTTCGGCAGATAAGTCCCAAGCCAAAACTGTTGTTTCCCCACAAGACCCCGGTAACCCATGCGCGATCGTTGGAATCGATCTCGATATGCGGGTTGTAATACTGACCGCTACCCGTCATCGTAGCTTCATTCTTGGCCAGAGATCGCCATTGTCCGCCGATTTTGTCGTAAAGGTAAATCATGCTTCCTCCGTCGGCAACCACATGTGGCTGACGGGAGGAATCGGCGGCAATTGTCGGGAGACGGCCAGGCCCCAGCGTTTCTTCCGGTCCGATTCCGAGCAATTCAGGACGCTGACCCAACACGGAGTGTGATCCCGAAACCGCCCATGTAATGATCAACGTCGCAAACAATAATGAGGTTTGTTTCATCTTATAAAAAATCATTTTCAGTACTCCTGATACGGCTCCGGCATGTTGGGTGTAACCACCCTTCCGGCATGGCTCAACACGGTCCATATTCCGTGCCCCATGGACACATACGATAAATTCACTTTAACTCCGTCTTCAAATCGACCCGGCGTCGGGATTCCATAGTGATCCCCGAATTCATTTCCAGCGATCAACGTTTCACCACTCAAGACTTCGCGTACATACCACTTCCCATGGGTGCGATCCCAAATGGCGAGGTCAGCCCTCCGGTTGCCGTTAAAATCCATCAGCATGGCTTGAGCCTGACCGAATCCCCAACTGGTTATGAGCCTCGGGGGAGTTTCGGCAAAAACACCACGGCTGTACCAGGCTCCCCGCGCGGGATCATGGACCACAATTTCCGCCATTCCGTCACCCGTTAAATCGGCGGCAAATGGTATCGCACCACGAAATCCCCACGAAATATTCGAAAAGAGCGCAACGCCATCGTGACGCCATGCATGCCAGGTTCCGTCTGATTTTCGGTACAAACCCAAGTCATCCAATCCATCGCCATCGAAATCAGCGATAACCGGAATACACCCGCTCATTCCGGTTTCGATGGTTACGATATCCGCATCATGACTGAATGCGGTGGCAAACATGAAACGTCCGTCAACATAATCATAATAACCGGGCGATAAAACCGTGTTCAGAAAAAAGCGACCAACCACAGCGATATCTTGATCGCGGCGAGGCAGATCAAAAGAAAAGTTGCGGTTGGAGTGATAGAACAAAACCGTCCATGTCGGCGAACCGGGAAAAAGCTGAACCAAATCATCCCTCCCGTCACCATTGACGTCCCCGGAATAGAAAACCGGCAATGAGGCGCGTACCACCCCATTGCCGGACATCATCATTCCCAGCGCGACCAGAAAAACTATTTTAGTGACGCTACGGCTTCTCATCAAATTCTGGTCGTATAACCTACGGAAACACTTGATACATTTTCCGTGCGGTTAATCGAAAAGGCATACGGATTCACCAGATGCCTTTTCGCGCCGACCACAAAAACCATTACAGTCCCGGCGATCCAATCGGGATGGCATTGGTCTGTCCGGAATTCGCAATGATGTCGATGACATCATTTACGTTCTCACGAACATACCAGGTACGATCCTGTTGCATGACAGCCAGATTGTTGCCAAACATAACCGGAACGGCATCCTGCTGACCCCATTGCGTCCCAAAAACGCCATCAACGATAGCGCTGGGATTGAATGCATCAACCGCATACCAACGGTAATTGTTTGAGTTGTAAACAATCAGGTCTGAGCGCCCGTTGCCATTCAAGTCTCCAGAGACGGGGGTGAATCCAGAAACGCCATGTTGAGCGCCCCACACGATGGGCGTGCCACCGACACTACGAATATACCAGCGACCATCGTTACGGTTCCACACCGCCAAGTCAGCTTGACCGTCACCGTTGAAATCACCGGCCACAGAACGAGCACCGGCAAAACCGTGATGAATGTTCCAGGCGATGATCTGACCCGACAGTCGGCGAATATACCAGCGACCGGTCGCTTCATGATAAACCGCCAAGTCATGCCGGTTATCGTTGTCATAATTGCCGGCAACGGGAACAGCACCGGGGAATCCGTGCTGAACACCCCAGGCCAGCACTTGCCCGGCCACGGTTCGAATGTACCACAGACCGTTGGCGTAAACGGCCAAGTCCGTGCGACCATCGCCGTTGTAATCACCGGGAACCGGAATCATACCAGGACCACCCCAATTAATGGTGATTACGTTGGCGCCATTTTGAATGCGCCAGTTGCCTCCATTTGGCTCGAAAATAGCTTTCGTCAAGCCATTGCCGAAGTAATCACCGGGAACCGGGACACCGTTGACTGCGGGGGCAAGACCGGGTTGCAAGCTGTCGCCTTCGTTTGCGAGAACGGACCAACGTCCGTTGGCCGGATTAAAGGTGGCGAGGTTTGCCGCAGGACCGTTACCTAAGTCCATGTATTTGCCCGGCGCGGGAATCGAGTTACCTGTTCCATGCTTGCGACCAGCCATAATCAAGGCGCCGTTTTGAGCATCCACAACATACCAGCGCATGGTCCGCGGATCATAGATGCCCATATCGTCCTTGCCGTTACCATTGAAGTCTTGAACTACCGGGATTCCCCCCGCAAAGCCCCATTGGCGACCCCAAGTGATCACGCTTCCATTTGGACGAATGATATACCAGCGAGCATTCGCGGGGTTGTAGACACCCAGGTCGGCCTGACCATCGCCGTCGAAGTCGCCAGGAACAGGAATCATGCCCGCGGCACCGTGCTGACGCCCGGAGATAAGTATGTCTCCAGCCACATTGCGCGCTCTCCAGTTGAAGTTTACGAGGTTAAGCGTTCCGAGATCATCGAAGCCGTCGCCATCAAAGTCCCCGACGATCGGTTTTACGTTCGCCACACCAAAGGTTTCATTATTCAGCAATAACGACGGGTTGTTGAACTGATTGCGAATGGTCCAGCGAGCCGTAGCCGGATTAAAATATCCAATTGTTGAAACATTGGTGGAGCTGAATTTTCCAACCACGGGAAGAACATTGGTTGCACCGAACAATTCGTTGGTTAACAAAACACTGCCATCGGCGGTGCGGATGTGCCAGCGACGGGTTTCGTCGTTGTAAGTAGCCAAGTCATCAAAACCATTGCCATTGAAGTCACCGGTTTTGGTCAGTGCGGCGCCTCCGCCGGAAACGGTAAGTTTACGATAGCGCAATCCACCAGCGCCAACGCCGGGAATAAAGTACGCCAAGTGAACGTCTCCGCGACTATCAACCGTCACGGCGGGACGGGTTCCGGTGCCGATATCGATTTCCGGTCCACAATCATTGATATTGTTGGCATTGGCCGGGACGTAACGCAATTTCACGCGACCGCCGCGTTGCCAGGTAACCCAAACACCGCCATTTTTTGCCGGCCAGGTTTGAGGCGAGAAGCGACGCAGTCCACTGTTGCCGTTGCGGTCAAGCACAAGGAGATCGCCGCTGGGGCGGCGCATGCCGGTTCCGCTCCAGATATTCATCGCGACGCCTATGGTGTTGGCATATTTACCGCCGGTTGAAAAGTCAGCAATTATGTAGGCAACTTGGGGTTCTTTGGAATCGGAAACCACGCGCACGTACGTTCCGTCATCACCCTGTGTGGGATAACGACTGTAAGAGGCCCATTGAACGGGTCCCAACCCCTGCATTTGCCGCACCGAGTTTTGATATGCAGAAGGACTTGCACCCCAACCGCCGGTTGCCCCGTGAAACACGGACTGCACGGATCCATTGGGATGCGTTATGGGTCCGGCTTTGGAAATCCAAAACGAGTTTTTCTCGCCACCTTGACCCGCGTACATTTGACCTTCGCCCACAATCGACGCGCGGGAAGGAACGTTGGGATTGAAAACGTAACGACGCCACTTGCCATCGGTGCTGGAGACCACAACCTCATTGGGCCGGGCCGGATCAACCGAAGCGTTACCGACATCCCAAACCGGTGCAAGGCGCACACGGTTAAACGATGAAAAGTCTGAAGGGTTGACTGCCATGTTGTCGCGAACAACCATCGCGATACCAAACGAACCGCCAAACAAAATACCGGTGTACCAAGCGCGGTTTTGGGAGTCTATTTCCACTTGGGTATTGAAAAACTGCCCGCTTCCCGTAATCGGTTGCATGTTCTTGGACATGTGACGCCATTGCGTCCCGATTTTATCATAAAAATGAATAATTGGCGCGCCGTCCGCAATAATGTGCGGCTGATTCAATGTGTCAACCGCGATGCCGGGCAAACGGCCCAGCCCGACAGGTGGAATTTCTTCAGGACCGATTTGAAGAATTTGCGGAGTTTGAGCCGATACAATGGCTCCAGATGTGAATACGACTAACAATGCTTTTTTTAATATATTTGACTTCATTAATTATTCCTGGGAACTTAACCGAACACCTTGCACCCGAATTGACCTTACAACTACACCCAACCCTCGATTTTGTTAAGAATCGCCTTTCAAACGTTTAACTACTAAATAAAGGGGTAAACGTGTCATATAACCACTTCATATACAAGCTAAATTGACCTTACTTGTTTGACAGATTTGAGATCTTTCCATCATTTAAGTCAGGTGTAGACCGCATTGCTTCAAACCCGTTCATTTATTTTTGGCGGGAAACCGCAAATTAAACACGGTCAGTGATGCAATGCTCGAAGCGCCAAGTCTTTAAACTTCTTCATTTTTGGCTCAAAATAATGGACCAATTGCGTCCGGACGGGCTGGTTAAGCCATTTTTCAGTGCCGCGAAGATCCGACAATGCAAAAAACTGCTCCGCCCCACCCGCCGTGTCCTCAATAAACGCTTCGCTTAACACCGGCTTGGTCCAAGCCGGGTCAAACATGCTCGCCTGCGACGTATAGGCAAGCAACGCATTTCGTTTGGCCTGCACAAATGGCGCGACATCCATTTCATACAGGCATGATGGATCAATTTGCTTTCGCATATCGCCTTGAGGCAACAATCGCAAGCGGTAATAAACAAAATATTCAAAGCTACGAACCTGGTTATTGCGGTCTGCCCAACCCCGGGTCAACCGGCTTAACGTCACATGGTCCTGATGGCAATCCATGCGAAAAGGCGTGAAAACACACGAGGGATTAAGTTTTCCCAGCCAATTTTCCAGTTTACGCTTTAATTCATCAGACTGTTGATGAAATTTCCATTCCGGCAAATCGGCGAAATGAATGTTTGGCGCATCGTACCCCAAAGCCGACAACGCGGCGCGGGCTTCGTTTTTACGAAGCGCGCACAATTTTTCCCGTCCGAAGCTTTTGATGAACCGCGCAGTGAACGAACCCAAACCATCGCCGCAGAAGAAAAAATGAACGTTTTTCCGGTTTTCGATGGAGGCAAGCAGGGCGCCGCAACCGATCACTTCATCGTCCATGTGCGGAACCGTTATAACAACGGGCCCGTTCATGGGCGGAACCGGCTGGCCGCGCCCGCTCAATGCAGATAACCTTCTTTGCGATACCACTCCGCCGTGCGTTTAAGCCCTTCATCCAATCCGATTTGCGGATTGTACTTCAAATCTCTCTTTGCTTTATCGATTTTGAATGCGCGGTTTTGCCGATACCAATCTACGCGGCGGGGAAAAATCGGAGGTGTCACTTTGAACGGCTTGCAGATTTTCTCGCAAATATGTCCCACCACAACCACGGGCCAAACCGGATAATGGGGAATTTTGACATCGACCTTTAATGCGCGGGCCACACCTTTGACGATTTCCTCGATCGGATAGTAGTGTTCATCGGCGATCAAGTATGCCTCGCCCACACCCGCGCCGGGCGCCATCGCAAGGATGTGCGCATCAACTAAATTATCAATATAAACCGGATGATAAAGCGTCTTGCCGGAACCGAACATCGGGAATTTGCCCTTGGCCACGCGTTTGAATATCATGAAGAACCGCTCCGGATCGCCCGGACCGTATATCGCGGCCGGGCGCAGAATAACCACCGGCAAACCTTTCTTCACATATTCCAACGCCACCGGCTCCGCTTCGTATTTGGTCTGTTGGTAATAATCGGCCGGCTGAATGGGCGCGTCTTCACCGGCAGGAGGATGATCGACATTTCCATGCACGCCGCAGGTACTGCAATATATGAATTTTTTAACGCCTTCCCGCAGTGCGGCTTCGAGCACGATCCTAGTGCCGCCGACGTTAACTTCGCGGTAGTAGGAATCATCCACATTCAACTCGCGAAACGCGGCGGCAAGGTGTTGCACCACATCGACGCCCTTCATGCAACGATCCACAACGGCACGGTCAGTGACCGAGCCGATCACGACTTCAGCGCCCCACTCGCGCAACTCCGCGGTTTTGATGCCTTCCTTGTAATCAAGCGCAACGACCTGGTGTCCGTCGTCCAACAATCGCCTGACCAGAGCCTTGCCGGTAAATCCGGTTCCTCCTGTAACCAAAACTTTCATTTCTACTCCTTTGATCCCGTGGCAATTGATTTAATAACTTTTGCGGGCACACCACCGGCAATGGAATCCGGCGGTATCGGTTTGTTCACCACCGCACCGGCGGCCAATACACAATGATCGCCCACGGTCGCCGCATCCAACACGGTGACACGCGCCCCCAGCCAGCTGTTGGCGCCAATACGAAGCGGTCCTTTTGTTTTCATGCCGGACTGTTTGGCGAACGGCGTTGGGTCCTCGTGATCGTATTCGCCACCGCTTAACAAATAGGTGAAGGCTCCGATGACCGTGCCGGCGCCGATTTCCAGCCGGTTGCTGGAAAATATCTGGCAGTTCGAGGAAATGTTGACCGCGTTTTCCAACACGATATCGCCGCCTTTGCAGTAGATGATGGTGTTGCGACCGATGTAAACATCGTCACCAATTTCAATTCCCCGATTTTCACGCCCTTTGGCGTCCAGCACGGCATAATCATCCACAACGACACGATCACCCAGCCGGATCTTGTGGGCATGCCGTAGTACCACGTTTCTGCCAAATACAACTTTTGATCCGCAAGCGCCAAACAACTTCGGAAATATTTTACTGCGCAGAAACAATCCCAGCGGTCCCGGAAAACCGCCGATCAAAAAAGTGACCAGCTCGCTGAATAGCACACGTGCGTTTGAAACATCGCCATGGACGAGGTCCCGGTATTTACGCCAGGCCGAGGAGCCTCCGTTTTCTTCTCCAAGCGACTTCACCTTGTAGCTGTTTTGTTGTTCACTCATGGCGCGACGCCCCGGTTTTCAAAAAATCGGCGGTGCCAGATCGCGACGTGAATAAGACCCCACAGGACATGGTTGTGATTATGCCGGGCGTCCATATGCTCATCGATCAATTGCCGCACATAGGCGGGATTGGCGATTTCGCGTATGATCGGCGATCCGCTTAACAGGTCCTGTGTATACGTGCGCAAACCTTCGCGCAAAATGTTTTTTACCGGCAGACTGTACCCCTGCTTGCCGCGGTACACGATGTCCTTCGGAAGCATGCTTTCCAACGCTTTTCGGAAAATGTATTTCGTGGTCACGCCCTTGAGTTTCCACGAGCCGGGGATTGAGGCTGTGTACTCAACCAATTTGTGGTCTAGCAACGGCACCCGCAACTCCAGGCCGCAGGCCATGCTCATCCGGTCGGCTTTCATCAGCACACTGTCGGCCATTTCATAACGAAGATCGAGAAATACTTCGCGATTGATCCGGTCTTTTCCGGGAAACCGCGCCGAAACATCACGCAACCGGCGGAAGGGATCAAATTCGACGTCGCGTTTGAATGCATCGGAAAACAGCGCCTGATCCTGCTCACCGGTGGAAAAATATTGCCAGCGAAGATGTCCAGCCTCATCCGGCAACATCGACCCTTGGACAAATCGCTTGAGCATGTTGACAACGCCTTTTTTCTGCGGCCGGTCGGCAAAACTCATGATGAGCGGCTCAAGCAACTTGCGGCGAACCGGTCGCGGGATCATCGTGTAATACGAATTCAACCGGCTGGCCTTGAAACGATCGTAACCGGCGAACACTTCATCACCGCCCTCCCCGCTCAAGCAGACCGTGACCAACTTGCGGGCTTCCCGGCAAATCAGCATCAGCGGAATGGAGGAAAGATCGGTCATCGGTTCGTCAAAGTGCCAGAGCGATTTTTCAATCAATTCCTCGGTCATATCCTCGATCATCAGAACGTGATGTTCCGTCTCAAACTGATCGGACACTTTTTTCGCGTAATCGAGTTCGCTGAATGTCTTGTCGGGATAGCCGATGGTAAATGTCCGCAATGGTCCGGAAATATGGCGGCGCATCAACGCGACAATCGTGCTCGAATCGAGTCCGCCGGACAGGAAAGCCCCAAGCGGCACGTCGCTGATCAAGCGATAACGCACGGATTCGTCGAGAAGATGCCGCAGATGCTCCACACATTCCTGCTCATTTCGGACCATATTGTGCGGCTCGACAAGGGGGTAATCCCAATAGCGGTGAATTTCCGGTTTGTTTCCGGGCACGTAAATAAATTCATGCCCGGCGGGAAGTTTGTAGATATTACGGAACATGGTTTCCGGTGCGGGAACGAATTCAAAACCCAGATACGAATAGACGGCCTGATAATTTACTTCCTGACCGGCGGCCGGATGCTCGAGGATGGCTTTGATTTCCGAAGCGAAAACCAGTTGTCCATCTTTCCAGTGGTAATAAAGCGGCTTGATGCCAAGCCGGTCGCGCACCATCCAAAGCAGATTCTTTTTCAGATCAACCAGGGCGAACGCAAACATGCCCCGGAATTTATGCACGACATCGCGACCGTACTCCTCGTAGCCATGCACGATGACCTCGGTGTCCGAATGTCCCTTGAACTGATGACCTTTGGCTTCGAGGTCGACCCGGATTTCCGCGAAGTTGAAAATTTCGCCGTTGAAAACCACGACAATCGAGCCATCTTCATTGGTCATCGGCTGGCGTCCGTGCTCGGATAAATCGATGATGCTCAAGCGGCGGTGACCAAGTGACCACTGGGACGACGTGAAGCTATCCCATTGGTCGGGACCGCGATGCGCCAGCCGTCCGGTCATCCGTTCGACTAATTGCTTGTCATTCCAGTTAAATCCGCATATACCACACATTTTCTATCGCCTTCCACATAACACCAACGGGTTTCTTGGTGTATGGTGTGAGGGTTATATAATCGAATCGTAAGTCAAAGCAACGAAAACGTAACTGAACATCAAAGACATTGTTATGAAAAAACTCACCTGTTTCATGGCGGCCATGCTGATGGCCGGGTCCCTATCCACGGCTTCCGCGCAAGACAACTTCGGGGACAGCCTTCACGAAATTATCAAAGGTCGCCTGGCCATCGGGTTCCGCAGTACATACTTTGACCTCACGGACGACAAAAAAGGTGAATTTCGCGCAGACGGCTCCTTTGTCAATGGTTCGGGATTTCTTGGAAGCATCGTCGAGCTGGATGCCCGGCAGAACTATATGCCCTTACCTTATATCCAGTGGTTTTTCAGCGAGTATTTTGCTTTGGAACTGGGTTATGAGCGGTTGAAAGCCCGAACGGTTCGTTATACCGACGGTGGTTCCGATGGAACGTTCAAGCTCAATGGTCCCTCAATTCAAGCGCTGGGATTTCTGCCTAATGAATCCGCATTCACTCCTTTTATTGGCGTGGGTGTCATATTCTTTAACGCCGACTTCGATCACGACGGCTTGTGGCACAATGGATTTGGCGGCGGCAATGCCCAGGAAAATTACAACAACTGGCGTGCCAGTGGAAGCCCGGCCTGGCCGAACGGCGGATACCGCCGTAATATCGACGCATCGAACACGACGGCCTACTTTTTCAGCTTCGGCACCTCGTATGACATTACCGAGAACATCATCCTCGAATTGTTCATCCGCTACATGAAGGCTGAAGTCGACGGCCACTTCTATTTGAGCCGTTACGATGAAATCTTCCAGGATTCCGGCACCACCACATTTCCGCTGGATAACTGGTCTGGCCAGCTCGGCATAAAATGGCTGTTCTGATCTGAACTTCCTTTTCTGGGCAAAGAGAAGCGTGAACGATTATTCGCCGCATGTCTTTCGCGGCTTGGCTGGAACCTCGGCTGGCCGCAACGATCAACTCGACAAATAGACGTGAATCATGCTTTGGCGTCGAACCAGCCTCTGGTTTTCAGGCAGATTTTCACCAGCCACAACATCACCGGAACCTCGATCAGTACCCCTACCACAGTGGCAAGAGCGGCGCCGGAGGATAGCCCGAACAACATGACCGCCGTAGCGATGGCGACCTCGAAGTGGTTCGAGGCGCCGATCATCGCCGCCGGGGCGGCGTCTTCGTACGATAACTTCAACGCACGGGCGGCAAAATAGGCCAGCCAGAAAATCAACATGGTTTGAATGAACAGCGGAATGGCGATCCAGAGTATCGTCAGTGGATTGGCGAGAATGACTTCACCCTTGAAACTGAACAGCAGGATCAGGGTAATGAGCAGGGCCGTGATGGTTACCGGGGTCAGTACATGCAAAAATTTCTCGCGAAACCATGCCTCACCCCTGGTCTTCATAATCCACCAGCGCGAGAGATAACCGGCCACGAGAGGCAGAGCCACATAGATACCGATGGATAACAGCAATGCCTGCCACGGCACCGGCAACCGCCCCACCCCAAGCAGGAATCCCCCCAGCACTCCGTACAGGACCAGCATGGTCAGCGAGTTGATGGCCACCATAACCAATGTCAATCCGTCGTTGCCCTTGGAGAGGTATCCCCACACCAGCACCATCGCCGTGCACGGAGCGATACCGAGCAGAATACACCCGGCGAGATAACTGCGCCACAAAGGAACCTGGAGCATTTTGACTCCATCCACCAGTACCACTATGCCCGCGCCATGCTCGGCGCCAACGGGCAGATCGAGTCCGAACGGCATCTTTACCAGGTCCACCGCATCGACACCGATCATAGATTTCAGCAGGTAACCGAGGAATAGCAACGCGATCGCATACATGGTGAAGGGTTTGATGGCCCAGTTGACGAACAAAGTCAAAAACACCGGCTTGCCGCTTTTGCCGGCGGCGATGACCCGGTTGAAATCGATCTTCACCATGATCGGATACATCATGAAGAAGAGGCAGATGGCAATGGGAATGGACACCACCGGAGCGCCGTTTATGTTGATGGACATGGCGTCGAGGGTCTTGGCCAGATCCGGCGCGATTTTACCGAGCAGGATTCCGCCGACAATGCACAACCCGACCCAAACGGTCAGGTAGCGTTCGAAGATGCTGGTCATTTTTCGGTCGTTCATACGTTCGTCTCATGATAAATAGCTGAAAAAATCAAGGTGATTCGCGTCAATATCCTAATTCCGATTTTCAATCTCCCATCTTCCACTGCGCCCATCCATACCGGAACCGCCACCCTCGCCGCGCCCACTGCTTCCCGTGATTTCCACCGGAATGAGCCAGGCGCTAACCGCAAGCAGAATACCGAGGATTAATCCGGCAATGACCGGCCACTTGATACGTGGCCATGCGGTACGCATCAACCATTGCCAATGCAGTACGATGTGGACCACAACAAATACACATACGGTATATGCCATCCACGTATGTAAATCGCCCCATTCATGACGAGACCATCCCCAGATTTCCATTCCGTGGCCGCCTTTACTGCCCGGCGGGAGGCGGTAACGAATAATGAATCCCGTCGACAGCATCAGGCATATACTTATCCAAAGTAGAAAATCGACAACCCGATTCCACCATAATTTATTCATCGAGGTTTCCCCTTTCGCGTCACGCGGACGGCGCGCCGGGCCTCTGCTTCCAGAACACGGCTGACGCAATCGAAAATGTTGAGGATGCAGGGCGTTACCAGTTTGAGGTACACACGAACGCCTTCCCGACGCTCGGATACAATGCCGGCTTTGCGGAGCGCCGCCACATGGCGTGACAAGGTGGACTTGTCCTTGCGGAACAAGGGTTGCAATTCGCAAATGCAACGCTCTCCGCCCTTCAACTGATCCACGATCATCAGGCGGGCCGGATTGGCCAATGCCTTCATGACGGCGGCGCGGGCATGATAGACTTCATGATTCATGGTACTATACTTGCATAGTTGCACAATATTGCAACTAATAAATTGCACTTATAGATGGATTCGACAGAGGAATGTGTTCATCGAAATGCAACCTGGCGCTGTACCGTGTAAAGGCCGGGGTTTACTTCAACCGGGTGCGAAGTCACAGTTTAATCTCGGCCAGGCACAGACGGTATCTATCTTTGAAGTTAGTTGTTCTCTGCCGTGGTATACACCTTGGCAAGTCGCGGACGGAAATAGACATCCTCACCAACGATCAACCGGAGTTCCGCATAACGCTCTCGGGTCAGCTCTGCCTCGTTGATGGTCCTGTCGTCCTCGCGCAATAATTCCACCCGCACGATCGGACCAATGGCGTGGATGCGGAGAATGGATGCCTTGAGCCACCCGCCGTTGGTGGTCTCGCGGGCGATTTCAATATCGTGGGGCCGGGCATGGACCAGCGCTTCTTCACTGTCCACCTTGACGTCCAGCGACAAATCGCCCAGTTGCACCTGTCCGTCGCGCACCCGGGTATGAAAGAGATTCACGTTGCCGAGAAAGTGGTACACGAACGAGTTGGCCGGGTGTTCGTACACCTCATCCGGCGCGCCCACCTGCTCGATGCGGCCTTCGTTCATCACCACCACTTCGTCGGCCACTTCAAGCGCTTCATCCACATCGTGGGTGACGAAGACGCTGGTGACGTGAATTTCGTCGTGCAACCGACGCAGCCAGCGACGAAGCTCTTTGCGGACTTTCGCGTCAAGCGCGCCGAATGGCTCGTCGAGCAGAAGCACCTTCGGCTCGACGGCGAGGGCGCGGGCGAGTGCGACACGCTGGCGCTGACCGCCAGATAGTTGGGAGGGGTAGCGATTGGCCAGCCAGTCGAGTTGAACCAGCTTCAGCAGACCATGCACCTTGTCCTTGATTTCAGCTTTCGAAGGGCGATCCTTGCGCGGTTTTACCTGGAGACCGAAGGCGATGTTGTCGAACACCGTCATGTGCCGGAACAACGCATAGTGCTGAAATACAAATCCAACCCGGCGGTCGCGGGCGTTTCGATCGGTCGCATCCATACCGTCGAGGAGGATGTGTCCGCTATCGGCAAAATCCAGTCCGGCGATGATGCGGAGGAGGGTGGTTTTTCCGGAACCGGAGGGGCCGAGCAGGGCGACCAGTTTGCCGGATGGCACGGTCACGCTGACGTTCTTCAGGGCTTCAAAGGTTCCAAAGGTTTTCGTGATATTTTTCGCTTCAATGGTCATGGGTTCTCTCCGTTACGACTCCGGGTTCTCGATGATGTCCTTGCTGGTTCGCCATTCGATGACGGCTTTCAGGATCAGGGTAATGATCGCCAGAAAAGCCAGCAGTGAGGCCACCGCAAACGCGGCGGTAAATTGATAATCGTTGTATAAAATTTCGATGTGCAGGGGCATGGTGTTGGTCTTGCCTCGAATATGGCCGGACACGACCGAGACCGCGCCGAATTCACCCATCGCTCTGGCGTTACATAATATCACTCCGTACAGCAACCCCCATTTGATGTTAGGCAGGGTGACCCGCCAGAAGGTTTTCCATCCGCTGGCCCCTAGCGTGATTGCGGACAATTCCTCTTCGTTGCCCTGGGCTTGCATGAGCGGGATCAACTCGCGGGCGACAAACGGAAACGTGACGAAGATCGTGGCCAGGACGATCCCGGGGGTGTTGAAGATGATGCGGATGTCGTTCTCGATCAACCACGGCCCGAAGATGCCGCGCGCGCCAAACAGCACTACGAAGATGAGACCGGCGATCACCGGCGAGACGGCGAATGGAAGATCGATGAGGGTGATGAGGATGTTCTTGCCGCGAAATTGAAATTTAGTGATCGCCCACGCCGCGGAAACGCCAAATAGAACGTTGAGCGGGACGGCGATCGCCGCGGTGGTCAGGGTCAGGTTAATAGCCCGGGCCGCGTCGCGTTCGGTGAACGAGGCGAAATACACGTCCAGCCCTTGTTGAAAGGCATAGGTAAACACCAGCACGAGCGGCAGGATCAGCACCAGCCCGATGAAGATCAAACTCAAACCGATCAACAGCCACCGCACCGGGGCGGGTTCGGTAATAGACCGGCGAGACGCGGGTCGCGCGCCAGAAAGATTTCTTGTAACAGTTCCAGCCATGATGGTTTCCTATTTCACCGCGCCGCGGCGGCTCCATGCTTGAAGAAGATTGATGATCAACAGAAACAAAAAGGAGGCGATCAACATCACCGCGCCGATCGCCGCCGCGCCTTGATAGTCGTACTGCTCCAGTTTGATGATGATGAGAAGCGGGGCGATTTCGGTCTTGAATGGCATGTTTCCGGCGATGAAATATACCGATCCAAACTCCCCGACGGCACGGGCGAAGGCAAGGGTGAAGCCGGATAATACCGATGGAAGAATCGAGGGCAAAATGACTTTGGTGAAAGTTTGCCAACGGCTGGCCCCGAGACTGGATGCCGCTTCTTCCAGCTCCGCCTCCAGATCCTCAATGGCCGGTTGCACGGTGCGCACGACGAAAGGAAGACCGATCAGCACCAGGGCAAGGGTGATGCCGGTTTGCGTGTAGGAAATCTTGATGCCGAAAGGATCGAGCAACTGCCCCACCCAACCGGTGTGGGCATACAACGTAGTGAGGGCGATGCCGGAAACGGCAGTGGGAAGTGCAAAAGGAATATCAACCAAGGCGTCGATGACGCGCTTACCGAAGAACCGATAACGCACCAGCACCCAGGCGAGGATGAATCCGAAGAAGGCATTGATGACGGCGGCAATAAATGAAGCGCCAAAACTTAACTTGTAGGCGGCGATGACCCGCGGATCGGTGATGGCCTTCTTGACGAAGGTTTCCCAACCCATGCCGCTGGTGAGGTAAAACAGGCCGGCGAGAGGAATCAGCACCAGCAAGCTGGTGTAGAAAAGCGTAAAGCCCAAGGTCAGGCCGAAGCCGGGAAGGACGCGGTTGGATCTGTTTCGTGGCATGATGTCTGGTTCCGTTTATATGAACAATGCGGTGTACTGGCGCCTGCGTGAGATGCGACATCGGGATCGACGTTTTCCGCTCACGGAGCGGCTACTACACCAGATGTTTTATGAAAAAGTGTAGTAGCGCCTCCGCGAGGCGCAAAGGAACGCTACTACACCTCACGTTTTGTTATGGTTGATAGATCTTGTCGAATTCTCCTCCATCGGCGAAATGAACTTCGTTGGCCTTGGCCCAACCGCCGAAGACATCGCCAATCGTGAACAGTTCGATCTTCGGGTATTGCGCCTCGTACTTGGCGAAGATTTCCGGATTGCTCGGGCGATAGTAATTTTTGCCGGCGATGTTCTGGCCTTCGTCCGAGTACAGGTACTCAAGGTAGGCTTGGGCCACTTCGCGGGTGCCTTTGCGGTCCACGTTCTTATCGACGATGGCCACCACGGTTTCGGCCAAAATGCTGACTTCCGGAATCACCACTTCCACGCCGGCGGCGTCGAGTTCGTTCTGACTCAACAGAATCTCGTTTTCCCAGTTGATCAGCACATCGCCGATGCGGCGTTGCACAAAGGTGTTGGTGGCGCCGCGGGCCGCGCGGTCGAGCACCGGCACGTTCTTGAACACCTTGGTGATGAATTCACGCGCCGTGTTTTGGGCGGTGGCGACTTCCTCGCCGTACTGGGCAGGGTTGGCCAGTTTGACGAGGTAGTTGTCACCCAGTTCGCGGCGCAGGACGTAACCCCAAATGGCGAGGTAGTTCCATCGCGCCACTCCCGAGGTCTTCGGGTTCGGCGTGATGACCTGGACGTCGCTGCGGATCAGGTCTTCCCAGGATTTGATATTCTTGGGATTCCCCTTGCGCACGAGCAGAGCCAGCGTCGAGGTGTAGGGCGCGCTGTTGTTGGGCAGGCGTTTTTGCCAGTCCTTCGGCAGTAATCCGGCATGCTCGGCGATGGCATCGATGTCGGCGGCCAGGGCCAGGGTCACGACATCGGCTTCCAGGCCGTCGATTACCGCGCGGGCCTGACTGCCGGAGCCGCCGTGCGATTGACTGATCGACACCCGTTTCCCGGTTTTGGCACGATAGTGTTTCGCGAACGCCTCGTTGAACTCGCGATACAATTCGCGGGTCGGGTCATACGACACGTTGAGGAGTTCGATGGTTTGCGCCGAGGCGCTGACCGCCAGAAGGCCAGCGGTCAGCAGAGTTAAGGTTTTCTTGAACAATTTCATGAAATATTCTTTCTTCGTTTTGGGTGTTATGATTTAGAAGGTCACTTGCAGGCGGGCGAACAACACTTGCTCGTCCTCGCGATCTCCGCCCTTTTTGCCGCCGTCAAACGAACTCTGTTCGTAGGTCAGCGAGCTTTTCAGATTCCGGTTCAGGTACCAGTTCACGCCCACGGCGACGGACTGAATGCCCGCGACGGCGCTGTCAGGGTTCGCGTAGGTGGGAAAGGTCGCCTTATCGAGTTTCAGCTCGCTGTAACGGGCGGCCAGTTCAAAGGCGCCCCAGGTTCCGTTGGAAGGATTGAATGCGTTTTTAGGCGTGACGCCACGAAACGAATTCTTTTCCCCGGTCAGGATGTAGGAGGCGGCGACTTGCCAGGCCTCGTGATCCAAGGTGTCGCTCTTGGCATCGCGACGAACATCCTGTGACGATTGCACATATTCACCGATCAAACCAAACGAACCCAGATAATAGGTCAATTGGGGCGAGAAGCGAACCCGGTCGCCGTCGGCATAAACGCCATCGGCCGCATTCGTCGATGACCGATAGCTGAACACACTGGCCTGGCCGGGAGAACGATAGGTGGGAAGTTGGGATGCGGAGAGCGATCCTTCTTCCTTTCCGGTGCTTGCGGCGATGCCGATGCTCAAGCCTTTCAGGGCTTCCGCATCTGCATTTTTGAACGGCGTCAGAAACAGCCGCCCGACAAAGTCGAAATCGTCGGAACTGTCGCTGACACTGCTTCCGCCATCGACCACACCGTTAAACACGCCCACCGCGTAATCAAGCGTACCGCCGGCAACCGTACCGGCAAACTGAACGCCAATATCGCGGTTCGGTCCGAGGCTGGTCGGATGGGCGCGCTCGATGAAACGCAAGTTGGCGCCAGACTGCAGACGCTCAAGACCAAACGGGGCCTTGAATTTACCGACGCGGATATTGAATGCCGGTGACACCTGATAGCCTCCGTATGCATCCAGGAGCGTCGTGCTGCTACCGGCGAAATCCGGCGTGATGCGAAACTCACCGTTTTTCCCGACTTTGCCTTCAACCGTGGGACGCACGCGGCGCAGAAGGAACGTATCCGACTGCGGCTTTTCGTCGTCACCAAAGAAGAAACGGGCGTCAGCCTGAACAAGACCCGATAGCTTCAACTCAAAGGATTTGTCCGGGGCGGCCAGGGAAAATCCCCGCTCACCCGCCGTAATGACCGGCGCTTCCGCCAATTTCTTTTCCAGTGCTTCAATACGGGCCTTGATATCTTCATCGGCAAACACAGACCCCGATGCGATAACCGATGCGCCCAACAGGGCGGATATAGCTTGAATACGAATACTTTTCACTTTGTTACTCCAGTTGTGCGAGAAACGTCCGGTCATCCGGTCGGTTGGCACGAATTTATTGTTTAAAGCCTCCAGAAGCCTGGCGGGCATGAAATTGTTCGTTATTCGACATGTCGTTTACCTGCATTAACCTGGGATAACCTGATTTTTTCCCGACGCTCAACTTGGACGACACGTCCGTTATGAATGGTAACTTCGACAGAACCGAACTTAACCTCGCGAACCGCGGCTAAAATCCGCTTATCCGAATCTGCCCGCTCTCTGTCGTTAACCTCTTTACTTGCAAGTGCTTCGTTCATAATTCTACCATTTATGTATACTATTAGCTTAAAAAAATCTATATTACATAGCTCCAGGCATTTTTCGATTCGTCAGTCATATTCATCATGTCGGCAAGCGAGGTTCCATCAAGGATCTCTGCGATTGCATCGCGCGCCTCCTTCATGACCCCGCGAATTTTGCACGAACTCTCTGACCCGCAATCTTTGCACCGGGCATAAGCCGTCTTGCTAACACACGAAACTGGAGCCAGCGGACCATCCATTAACCTGACTACATCGCCGACTTTTATTTCATTCGTTCGCTTATGCAGAAAATACCCCCCACCCTTGCCTTTCTTACTCTGCAAAATTCCTTCGTTATTCAATTCCAGCAAAATTCGCTCTAAAAATTTACGCGGCATCTTTTCATCTGCCGCCAGCTTCGCAATCAGCACTGGGCCATTTGCCTGATTTTCAGCCAGATACACCAGCGCGCGTAATGCATATTTAGTCTTTTTGGTTAACATATTACTACTAATATAGTAGATTTGTATATTATGTGTACTCCTCCGTCAAGTATTTTTTTCGGAAACAACCTGAAGTTATATAATTTTACTTATTTCAAATAGTATCACGCCCCATTTCAGGTTATTCTAAACAGATAATATGAACAGTTTTAGAGAATTATCCGCCCAGGAAATTGCCCGCTATAATCGCCATCTGATTTTACCCGCGGTCGGTATAGACGGACAAAGGAAGCTCACGCAGGCACGCGTGCTTTTAATTGGAGCCGGTGGCCTAGGCTCACCGATCGGCATGTATCTGGCCGCGGCCGGAATTGGGCATATGGGAATTGTGGATTTTGATCGTGTGGATATTTCCAATATCCAGCGTCAGATCATGCACGGAACCAAGGACGTTGGTCGTCTGAAAATTGATTCTGCCCGCGATCGAATCAACGATATCAACCCAAACGTTCAGGTGGCAACCTACGATGCGCGGCTGACCAGTGACAACGCATTGGATATCATCCGCGAGTACGACGTTGTCGTCGACGGCACCGACAACTTCCCCACCCGCTACCTTGTAAATGATGCCTGCGTGTTGTTGGGAAAACCCAATGTGTATGGATCCATTTTCCGATTCGAGGGACAAGCCAGTGTATTCTGGGCGAAAAAAGGCGCTTGCTACCGGTGCTTGTATCCTGAACCACCGCCTCCAGGGTTGGTTCCCTCCTGTGCCGAAGGCGGTGTGCTTGGCGTTTTGCCGGGTATAATCGGTTCCATTCAAGCCAACGAAACCGTCAAACTCATCATCGGACGCGGTGAGCCGCTGATCAATCGCCTGGTTTTATTTGACGCACTGGGCATGAATTTTCGCGAGTTGAAGTTGGACAAAGATCCGAACTGCCCGATCTGCGGCAATCATCCCACCATTAAATCGCTGGTTGATTACGAAGCATTTTGCGGATCGCCCGATCAGACGAAACCCGCGGCCTATCACGGCGTGGAGGAAATCACCGCGATAGAACTTAAACGGCGAATCGATCTCGGGCAGAACATCGCCTTGATCGATGTCCGGGAACCACACGAGCACGCCATCGCCAGCATACCGAATGCACAACTGATCCCGCTAGCCCACATACTCAACCATCCGGAAGCATTTGATCCCAAAAAGGCAACGGTTGTGCTTTGTCGCAGTGGCGGAAGAAGCGAAATGGCGATTCGCTTGTTGCGTAACACCGGATACACCGGACAATTGCTGAATCTGAAGGGCGGCATTTTAGCCTGGTCGGATGAAGTAGATCCCAGCGTTCAGAAATATTAAGTAGCACGCAACGGAAGGAAAAGCGAAGGCTGGTGGAGCGGAAGGGAGTTGAACCCTCGACCTTCTCATTGCGAACGAGACGCTCTCCCAACTGAGCTACCGCCCCAACCAAGGTCCGGAAAACCTAGCAAACCCTTTTATTCAGGGCAAGCGTTAGTCGTGGATTCCCTTATTTTGGGATTTTATGGGGTTTTCCGCTCTTGCGTCAGGCGCGAAATTCGCTACATTGAGCACGAATTCCTGAAAAGGAACCACAGAATACGCAGATATGCACAGTTGCTTGCTGATAATATTTTCAAGCCTGTGTGATTGCTTGATTTGAATGGGTTAGCGAAGACTTTTAATTCTTTTTCTGCGTTATCCGCGTAATCTGCGGTTTGTAAATTTGGGTTTTCTGATTAGCACACTGTTTAAACCATTTCTTGAAAGGATACGTATGGCTAAAGCGAAGAAAATTGTCGGCAACATGTTGATTGCCCAAAGCGGTGGACCGACCATGGTCATCAACCAAAGCCTCATCGGGGCCGTGATCGAAGCGAAAAAACACAAGGCACAGATAAAGAAAATCTACGGCGCCTTGCACGGCATCGCGGGAATTCTCGGCGAAAACTTCATTGACCTCGGCAAGGAGTCCGTCAAAACCCTTGAAGAAGTCGCCAACACCCCATCATCCGGCCTCGGCTCGGTCCGCAAAAAACCGACCAAGGATGATTGCGTGGCCATTTTCAAAGTCCTTCAGAAGTACAATATCCGCTACTTTTTCTACATCGGCGGAAATGACTCTGCGGAAACGACGCACATCATCAACGAGGAAGCATTGTCCTACGGATACGAAATGCAGTGCTATCACATCTGTAAAACGATCGATAACGACCTCAAGGAAAATGACCACACACCCGGTTTCGGCAGTGGCGCCCGTTTTGTGGCCCAGGCATTCATGGGCGACAACCTCGACAACCGCGCACTTCCCGGCGTGAAAATCAACATTATCATGGGACGGCATGCCGGATTTCTCACCGCCGCTTCAGCCCTTGCCCGCGTTTACCCCGATGACGGCCCTCACCTGATCTATCTTCCGGAACGCCCCTTCTCGACCGAGAAGTTTTTGAGTGATGTTCAAAAGGTCTACAAGAAGCTCGGACGTTGCATGATTGCCGTTTCCGAAGGCATCGCCGATGAAAACGGCACGCCGGTTGCCGCAAAGTTTATCAAGGAAGTCGACTCGCACGGCAATGTGCAGTTGAGCGGCTCCGGTGCACTGGGTGATTTGCTGGCCAAGGAAATCAAGGAAAAGGCCAATATATCGCGCGTCCGAGCCGACACCTTCGGCTACCTCCAACGCTCGTTTGCCGGGCTGGTTTCTGAAGTTGATGCAAAAGAAGCGCGCACGGTTGGTCAGAAGGCTGTGCAAGCCGCAGTCACCGCGAAATTCAAGAACGGCAGTATCGCGATCAAACGCAAGCCGGGTAAAAAATATTCCGTATATTTCGAGCGGGTGGAATTGCGCCAGGTTGCAAAGGAAACTCGCCACATGCCGGACAACTTTATCAACAAGGAAGCCAATGATGTGACCAAGGCTTTCATTGATTACGCGAAACCGCTGGTCGGAAAACTTCCGGTCATCGGACGTTTCAAAGGCGTCAAGGTTCCAAAAGCCAAGTAATCTACTGGTGGTGTAATTCAAAAAGCGCGCGGAAAACACCGCGCGCTTTTTTGTGTCTTGAAGAATCTTTTCAGGCTTTCTCTTCCAACGCCTTGATGCGGGCCTCGAGTTCCGCCACCCGCTTCTTGAGATGAGGAATACGATTCAAGTTGGCCTGGTTCACACCGAATTCCTTGACCGGAGTAGCCGGGAAACCCATCACCATGGACTTTGACGGAATATCCTTGGTCACGCCACTTTGGGCGGCAACCACGACACCATCTCCGATTTTAACATGGCCGGCAATGCCCACCTGCCCCGCAAGAATGCAATGCTTTCCAATTAATGCGCTTCCAGCCACCCCGACTTGAGCCACAATCACGACATGATCACCAATCGTAACGTTGTGCGCGATCTGCACCAGGTTATCTATTTTTACGCCATTTCCGATGATGGTTTTACCAAAGCGAGCGCGATCAACCGTACTGTTGGATCCCATCTCCACATCATTGCCGATTTGGACTATTCCAATTTGAGGCACCTTGGTTCGAACCCCCCTGGCATCGGCCTCATAACCGAATCCATCGCTACCAATCACCACGCCATTATGCAGAATCACCCGATCGCCGATCCTCACATGCTCGCGGATTGTAACTTGGGGATACAAAAGACCATCGACACCGATGGTTACTCCATCGGCAATAAAATTTTGCCCGACCAGAACCGTGCGATCGCCAATCTCGACATCCCGACCGATCACACAGTATGGACCCACATGTACGTCTTTGCCCAGAACGGCATCCGGTGAAATGACGGCTGTGGGGTGAACTCCCGGCAAATACTCAATCGGTGATGGTGCAAGTTTGATGGCTATCCGGGTGAATGCCGCTTCAGGTTTATCTACTTTGATGACGGGAATCGGAAGTGGCTTTATCCAATCTTTTCCAACGATCAGTGCGGATGCCGAGGTCTTTTCAGCATCAGCGGCATATCGAAGCTGGGACACATACGCCAGATCACCGGCTTTGGCATAACGAATTCCGGCCACCCCGGTTATGCTAACGCTACCGTCTCCCGTGAATTCCGCCTGCAATTCCGCGGCGATTTCGTCGACACGCAACGAGGTCATTAGGTTTATTTCTTGCTGTTGACCAGCGTGATGATATCGGCCGTGATATCAAGCTTCGGGTTGTAAAAAACCACAGTTGGCACACCATTCAAGCTTTCGCCGGAATGATCGATTATCGCGGTATATCCCTTAAGCAGGGCATAATCCCGTATCATGGAATTAATTTCCTCCACCAAACGCTTGCGTGCGCGGCGGGATTGTTCGTCAATGCGTCGCTGGGCGGATTCCTCCAGTCGGCGAATACGACTTTCCATCTCACGCACTTCCACCAGTTTGTCCTCGGCTTCCGAGCGTCGCTGATTGCGGGCATCATCGTTTAATGCGGGATTTTGAGCCTGGGCGCGCAACGCCTGATACTGGGCTTGAAGTGATTCTAGACCATCGATCAAATCCTTTCGTTCGCTTTTGATCTGATCAGCTTGCTCCTTGAGTTGTGCTTCAGCCAGCTTGGTCTTGTTGTAATTGGTAAAAACAGAATCCAAATCAACAAAAACAATGCCGCCCTCCGCGGCCTGAACATAATTCACCGGACAAGCCACGGCGAACAACAAACTAACTATAAACGTCATTCTTAACATGTGCATATGTTGCTCCTAAAAGAATCCTACTAAAATGAGTAACCGATCGAAAACTGAAATCTTCCCGAACTCCGATCATTGAATTCATCGGTTTTCAAGGGCCAGGCATAGTCAAAGCGCAACGGGAAACCGGGAATATCAAAACGGATGCCAATACCGGCATCTGAATTATAATTACCCCAATCGATCGTATACGACTCGTCGTAGACCATTCCAATATCATAAAATCCGGCGAAACGAACCATTTTCGCCAGCGGTATGGTGTATTCCGCCATGGCGAACCAAGCCGTATAACCGCCCACGGGTTCTCCCGATTCATCCTTGGGTCCCACCTGCCGGAATTTAAATCCGCGCAGGGTGCGGGCGCCACCGAGGAATAGACGGTCGAAGATCGGCACGCGTTCAGAATCTCCGTAATAATCCACTGTGGAAACCCATCCCCGGAGGTTCAGGACATGGTCATACCAAAGCGGGAAAAACTGGGAAATGTTCGCGTCGAGCCGGTAAATATCCGTATCCCCCTGAAAGGGACCACCGGCAACCATGCCGGACAAACTTGCTCGTAGACCCCGCGTCGGGATGAACGGACTGTCACGACTATCAAATATCCATTCGGTAGTGAATGAGCTCTTTATACGATCGCCCTCTTCCTGCCGAATGAGTTCCGAAGCGTCTTCGCTTACATCGTGAACTTTGATTTCTTCAAGTCCGTATATAAAATTAAGCCGGGTAAACCGACCAAGCGGCTTGCCCAAACTGATATTCATCCCGGTATTCCGCTGTTCATAGTCATCGCTGAAGAATCGGGCATCACGGCGGAAAAATGTCACGCCCAATGAAAGGCGGCGATCAAGAAACCACGGCTCGACAATTCCCAGTTCAATATCATTTCGTTTCGTGCCGACGGTACCGCGCAATCGTAATTTCTGTCCGCCACCAACCGGGGGCCAGTTAAAGAGGTCAAAGTTACCTTGCGATAGCTCAACGAATCCGATCAAGCTGTCCACGCTGGAAAATCCTGCGCCGACCAGGAATTGGCCGGTCTTCGTTTCCTCCACCTCAAAGATCGCGTCGTAACGGGTTGGATCGGTTGTCGGTTCCTGCACAGCGGAAACCGAGGAAAAATATCCCAGGTTACGCAACCGCATCTCGCTGGTCCGCAACTTGACTTCATTCATGATTTCGCCGGGGAATACGGTGATTTCCCGGCGCATGACTTTATCTTTTGTCCGCGAATTTCCACGGAATCCGATGGACCGGATGTAGGCGAGGTGTCCTTCCCTGACCGTATAGGTTACATTTACGACTTTACGGCCTTCGCGGCTGGCTTGAATATCCGGATCCAATTGATAACTGACCACGGTGTCGATGTAACCCCGACTACCGTAAAAATCGCGAATCCGTTGATTGGCCGTTTGAAGCGCCGTGGCGGACGCTACATCACCCGGACGATTGGTAAGGACTTGATATACTTGTTCCTCGGGGAAAATGGTAACGCCTTTGATCGTCGATGCTCCAAGTCGGTAGAGCGGTCCTTCCTCAATCGGGATACGAATGATGAGACGATCTTTGCCCACGGTCTCCACCACCGGCTGACCGATCTTGACGTCCAGGTAACCCTTGTCCAAATAATGACGGCGAATATTGGGCAAATCGCCGGCCAGATCATCTTGATTAAAGGTGCCGGACCCGGTCAGCCAGGAAAACCATCCCCGCTGGCGCTGTTTCATGATTTTACGCAATTCGGACCGTTCGACATGGTCATTTCCGGAAAATGCGACTCTTTTGACCTTGGCCCGCTTGCCTTCATCCACCTTAATGGTCACATCCGCCGTGCCGGAAACAGGATCGACGACTATCGTCCAGCTCAATTCAGTGTAGGGATAATATTTTTTCCGGTAATGCTCCTTAACGGCCAGCGAGCGCGTCGCCAAAACCGCGTCATCGACCGGATCGCCCACGCCAAGTTCCAGCAATTCCCGAACTTTGCGGTTGGTCAGATATTGCGCGCCGTCGATCACCATGCGCCGGATGCGCGGGCGAAACTCCACGGTATAAATGACAGCCATGCCATCCAATACGCGCTCCACATCGGCGGCCACATAGGAAAACCGGCCGGATCGTTCCAATGCGCGCACATCGCGTGAAATGGCGTCACGGGTTACCGGATCACCTTCGCGCAGTGAAATAAAAGCTCTTACCGTATCTTCGCTGATGACCGATCGGTCGCGGGATTGAATCCTGATCTCCCGGACTTGCTGGGCAAACGACGGGACCGCGATACTGATAAAAATCAATGCCGCAAAAAGATATCTGTAACCAGGGATAGTCATATGGGTTTAATCATTTCCGGATCGGTCGTTCTGCGTGATGATGCGGTTCTCGAATCGGGTGATTTCATCAACAAAAGTAAGTTTAATTTCGCCGGTTGGTCCATTTCGATGTTTGGCTATATCCAGAATCGCCAGCCGGGGATCCTCGGTATTATCTTCCTCGGCGTATCGATTCGGACGTCTCAATAGACCCACTACGTCGGCATCCTGCTCAATCGATCCCGAATCACGCAAATCCGAAAGTTTTGGTTTTCCATCCCGCGCTTCAGGCGCACGACTCAACTGGCTCAAAACAATCACCGGGACCTTAAGTTCCTTGGCCATGGCTTTTAATGCGCCGGAAATGGCCGCCACTTCGCGTTGCCGCCCTTCCTTGGCGTATTGGCTGAAATTCATCATTTGAAGATAATCTATAACAATCAGCCCGATATCTTCCTTGTTTTTCAAGCGACGGGCCCGGGCACGCAATTCAATGGGTTCCAATCCCGGCGTGTCGTCGACAAATATTTTAGCCCCGATCAAGTCATCCGCGGCCTGAACCAGGTGGTTGTGTTTTTCCTTGCTGATAAAGCCCTCGGACAGGCTTTTCATGGAAATACCCGCACGCGAACACAACATGCGCTTAACCAGCGCCTCGGTGGACATTTCCAAACTGAAAACCGCGACCGGCACTTTAACGCGCAAGGCATTGTTGCCGGTGGCAACGTGTTCGACGATGTTCATGGCCAGCGATGTTTTACCCATCGACGGGCGCGCGGCAATAATGATCATGTCCGCTTCCTGCAATCCTGACGTCATGCGGTCGATGTCGACAAACCCCGATGGCAGTCCGGTGATTTCACGGCGCTCCTCGATGGCCTTATCGATTTTCTTCATGGTCGCGTTGATCATGTCGCTCCATGGCGGGACACGTTCCTGACGATTGTGGGAAATGTCATAAAACGCCTGCTCGACCTCATCGAGCAGGAAGTCGGCTTCCTTCTCCTGCTTGTAACAGGCGTCGATGGCTTCCCGGGCGCGATTGATCAGCGTTCGCAACAGATGCTTGTCGCGAACAATTTCAATGTAATATTCGGCATGGGCGGCAGTCGGCGTGGCATCGATGATCTGTTGAATGGCGCCGATACCGCCGACTTTATCGATGAGGTTGAGCGAATTGAGGCGCTCAACAAGCGTGATCATATCAACCGGGCGGTTTTGACTCCGCAGGTTGAGCATGTGCTCATAGAGGATCTGGTGCCGTGGATCGTAAAAACAATGGGCCTTGATCTGGCGCTCCACCGCCAGATCAATTACCCGGTCGGCCTCAACCAGAATCGATCCCAACACACCGCGCTCCGCCTCATCGCTGTGAGGTGGAATTCGATCCGTCCGTGGTAAACCCGCGGGATCGGCCGGTCCGGCCATGGCGTTTACTCCGCTACAACGTGAACATTGAGGGTGGTGTGAATTTCCGAGGTGAGCTTGATCAACACATGGTAATCGCCCAGTTCCTTGATGGGATTCTCGAGCACCACCTGATGTTTAGCCAACTCGAATTTTTCGTCTTTCAACGCCTGCAACACATGCGCGGCGGTGACTGAACCGAAAATCTTGCCTTCATTTCCGGCCTTGGCCTTGATGGTGATATCAAGTTCCTTCAGCTTGGTGGCCAGCGCTTGAGCGTCTTCGCGAATACGGAGTCGACGGGCATCGTATTCAGCCTGTTTCTTGGACAACTGGCGAAGCGTGGCGGCGGTGACCGGGGTGGCCAGCTTGCGTGGCAACAAGTAATTGCGGGCATACCCGTCGGAAACTTTTACGCGTTTGCCCTGCTCGCCCAACCCGGGCACATCTTCAATTAAAATGATATCCTTGGACATATTCTTGCTCTCCGTTTTCTCGTCGATTCAATCAGGGCAACAGACCCATGACGCGGGCGCGCCGGATGGCCCGCTTGATTTCACGTTGCTGTTTGGCGCTGGTTCCGGTGATGCGCTGGGGAGTGATTTTGCCCCGTTCGGTCATGAATTTTCTCAAAAGTTCGCTGTCTTTGTAATCGATTTCGGTCACGCCTTCCAGGTATTTGACCCCGCGCTTGAGCATGGGCATCAATTCTGTTTCTTCGCGACGTTGACGTTTATTGCTGTTGTTTCGTATTGCCATAATTATTGCCTCACTTCATCTGTCAAAAAGGTACGTTGTCATCTCCGTCCAGAATTTCCTCCTGGGGAGTCACATCACTGGAGCGACTGCCACCGCGCGATGCGGGAGCATCATCAAATTCACCGCCGGATTGAGCACGGCTGACCCCGCCCCGCCCGCCGAGAAATTGAACCCGTTCGGCCACCACGCCAAGCCGGCTTTGCTTCTGGCCATCTTTTTCCCATTCGTCCAATTTCAATCGGCCTTCAACCAAAATGGGTGAACCCTTGCTCAAATACTGCCCGCAGGTTTCAGCCTGCCGACCCCAAACCGTAATTGAAACGTAAACCACTTCCTCGCGGTCTTTTCCCGTGTTGTCCTTGTATTTGCGATTGATGGCAATACGAAGATCGGAAACCGCCTGACCGCCCGGTGTGTGGCGTACTTCGGGATCCTTGGTCAGGTTCCCGGCGAGCATGACTTTGTTCAAATCTGCCATGGTTATTCCTTGGCCGCCAGCGTCGCGGTATTTTCAGCCTTCTTTTCATCCATGCGGAAAATCTGCATGCGGAAAATTTCTTCATTGAAGCGGAGGTTGCCTTTGAGCGATTCGATCTGGCGTCCATCCAGCTTGAACGTAATTACCACGTATTGTCCGGCTTGCGTTTTGTCCATCTCGCGGGCAAACGTGCGACGTCCCAAACGGGTCGCGCTTTCCACGGCGCCGCCGACCTTCTCGATTTCGCCCTTGATGTTATTGACGGCGTTGTCGAGTTGGTCCTCGCTGAACGCGTCAGGAAATATAAACATTGCTTCGTACTTGTTCAATTTAGCTATCCTCCACTTTCATCCGGCATCCACCGGCCTGCATTCCATCATCCAATCTGTCCGTTAAATTTATTCATGGCCTTATCCATTCCATCCGCCACCCAAACGTTCACTGCTTCGGCGGCCCGGCCAAATGTTTCACTTACCTTGTCTTTTACTTCCGGCGCATACTTTCCCAGTACGAAGGACACCATGTCCCGTCCTGTCGGCGCCGGTCCAACACCAATTCGCAACCGGGCGAATTCCGTTGTTCCCAGTCGTTCAATCAACGACTTCAATCCGTTGTGGCTACCGGCACTGCCTTTCGCGCGCAACCGGAGCGCCCCCAGCGGCAATTCCACATCATCCACCAGCACCAGCACATCCGCCGGCGCCACGCCCTTTTTCCGCATCAAGGGCGCCACGGCATCACCACTTCGATTCATGAATGTCCGCGGTTTAACCAGCAGAACATTCGTTCCCGCGACGTTCATTTCCGCGCTTTCCAGCGGAAATCGCCAGCTTTTCTTCAACCTGATCCCCGCATCCGCGGCGATCCGGTCGATCACTTCAAAACCCGCATTATGCGGAGTACTGTCATATTCCCGGCCGGGATTGCCCAATCCAACAATTAGCTTCATCTTTCCGGCCCATCAAGACAGCTATGCGGAATGATCCGGCATAAACCGTTCAAACCGGTCAAGCTTTGGCTTTTTCCTCGGCTTCCGGTTTCTTTTCCTTGATCACTTCAGGCTCGGCGACAGCCGCACCTTCCGCCGGAGCGACAGGTTCTTCGATCGCTGTCGGCGCCGCCACCATCGCCACAGCGAGTTCACCGTGCGTAATGACCTTATACTTGGCGGCATCAAGCTTGATATCAGATACGGAAAGGCTGTCGCCAACACCCAATCCGGAAACATCCACTTCGATGACTTCCATCAAGTCGCTGGGCAAACATTCAATTTCAACTTCGCGCAAAAGATGTTCCAGAACACCGCCGTTTTGCGAAACGCCCACGGGAACGCCGACCAATTCGATCTGAACTTCAACGCGAAAAGTCTCGGTCATGGAAATTTCGTGAAAATCCGCATGGGTGATTTTTCCGGTCAGGGAATTGTGCTGAACTTCCTGAAGAAGAACTTTCTTGCTGTCCTGGCCTTCGATGTCGAGATCCAGAAGAATGTGTTCGCTGGAATGTCCGTGGAGGCTTTTGCGAAATTCGTGCTCGTTGACTTTTACCATTTGCGGTTGTTTGCCCACGCCGTAAACCACGCCCGGGAACCATCCACCACGGCGAAGCCGGCGGGATTCACTGCTACCTTTGGCCGCGCGCGGCGCGACGCTGATTTTAATTGATTGAGCCATACGTTCTATCTCCGTTTCCTAAATTTATTTTTCCACCCTGAACAACGAGGTCACCGACTGATCGTTGTGAACCCGCAGGATCGCCTCGCCCAGCAAATCCGCAACGGACAGCACGGTCATCTTAAAACCATTGCCATCCCGCTGTGGAACGCTGTCGGTGGTGATCAACTCTTCAATATTCGATTTTTTCAATCTTTCCAGCCCCTGATCCGTAATCAGGCAATGCGTCACGGCGGCGATGATTTTCTTCGCCCCGCGCGCTTTCAACAACGCGGCCGCGCTGGTCAACGTACCCGCGGTGGTGGTCAGGTCATCCACCATGAGAACATTCCGACCCTCCACGTCACCCACGACGTTGATGGCCTCCACTTCGGTCGCGCTTTTGCGCTGTTTGCCGACAATAGCCAATCCCGCACCAAGCATGTTAGAATAGGCATAGGCCATTTTCAGGCCACCCGGGTCCGGTGATACCACAACCATCTGGTCGCCTGACCAGCCGATTGACTTGACATGCCGGACAATTACCGGTGCCGCGAACAAATGATCCACCGGGATATCGAAAAATCCCTGGATCTGCTGGGCATGCATGTCCATGGTCAGAATCCGGTCCGCGCCAGCCGCCGTGAGCAGATTTGCCACCAACTTGGCGGTAATCGGTACCCGCGGCTGATCCTTGCGATCCTGCCGGCCATAACCATAATAAGGAATAACCGGTGTGATGCGCGCCGCCGACGCACGTTTCGCCGCATCGATCATGATCAACAGTTCCATGATACTTTCGTTTGGCGGATAACAGGTCGGCTGGACAATAAAAATGTCCTGCCCACGAATGTTCTCTATAATTTTGACAAAGATCTCTCCGTCGGGAAAGCGGCTTATATCCACTCCACCCAACGACTGGCCGATATATTCGGCGATTTTTCCCGCCAACGCGGGATGTGCATTGCCCGTCAGTATTTTCAACGCCTGCGCCATGTTACAAAGTTCACCTGGTTGCCCGACTAGGATTCGAACCTAGACTCTGACCTCCAAAGGGTCGTGTGC
>DAOLDL010000009.1:0-10060 GCA_035327305.1 Kiritimatiellia bacterium
ACGGTAGGCCGGCGCCATCCCGAATATAAGACCGACCAGCCACGATACGGACAGCGAAATGATGACGGCGCCCGGCGTGATTATGCCAGGCCAGCCCGTAAAATTGGATGCCACCGGCACCAGAACAAATCCGCATAGAACTCCAAGGATTCCGCCGGTCGTCGACAAGGACACGGTTTCGGCTAGAAATTGATACAAAATATCTTCACGCGTCGCGCCCAACGCGCGGCGAATGCCGATTTCCGGTATCCGTTCCGTCACCACCGCAAGCATGATATTCATGATGCCAATCCCGCCGACCACCAGCGAAATCGCGGCAATGGTGATCAGGACGAGGTTCAGTATTCGCTGGGTCCGTTGCTTGGCTTCCAGGATTTCCAACGGCACCGTCATCTTGAAGTCGCCGCGCGGGTGATTGATCTCCAGATTACGGCGGATCATTTCCGAATACAGAGGTATCACGTCCTCGGACTCAAAACGCATGATGATCTGTCCGACTTCCGTCCGGGTTGATTCAAATGATCCGGCCTGCCGACGAATGCTTGTACTTCCAAAGGTTGCCCGCGCGGTCCGGTATGGAATAAACACCATGTTTTTTCCGCTGTGCGCAGACTGACGCACCACACCCACGACATCAAAAAACACATGGCCGATTTTAATCGGGTGCCGGGCCAGGCTATCTGACGGATGAAAAAGGTGTGCGAGATTTTCACTGACGACAGCCACACGATATCCATTTGCTTCATCCATATCGCCGGGCAATCGCCCGACCAGCAATTCGGAGTCAAAAAAACGGAAGTATTCTGGACTTACACCCAGCACATCGGCATCGACTCGCCGGCTGTTCAAATACACACGCGATCTGATCATTTGTGCTTCCGTGACATCGGCCTCGGGAAACATGGCACGCAATTGCGCGGCGTCCCGCCGGGTCAGCCCGTAATCAAGCATGCGCATGCCCCGGCGCTGGGTTTGTGATGAGGTCGGCGAAGGAACGGCAGGTTGCACGGATTCGGCGATGATGTTGTTGAGTCCCAGGCCGGCGATTTCCTGCATCACGGTCCGTTGAGCGCCCTCCCCGATCCCCAACATGGTGATCACTGCCGCCACACCGAAAAATACACCCAGCAACGTCAGAAAAGATCGCAGTTTGTGCCGCAAAAGATTACGGGCGCCGCTGGCCATGAATTCCGCAAAACGCCTGACATTCACGGACGGTCTCCTTCGGTCACACGACCATCGTTGATTCGCAACAGCCGGGGAAGCCGCCGGGCGATGGCAACATCGTGGGTGATCATAATGATGGTTTTTCCCTCGGAATGGAGCAGATCGAGAAAGTCGAGAATTTCCTGCCCGGTTTTACTGTCCAGGTTTCCGGTCGGTTCGTCGGCCAGAATAAGATCCGGATCGGTGACAAGAGCGCGGGCGATGGCGGTGCGTTGCCGTTCACCGCCGGACAATTGGGATGGCAAGTGGCCCAACCGGTGCGACATCCGCACGCGATCCAGACTGGTTTTTGCCCGCTCACTGCGCTCCGCGGCTTTGACTCCCTGGTAAAACAATGGCAGTTCCACATTTTCCAGCACGCTTAAGTTCGGCACCAGATGGAAGGACTGGAAAACAAATCCGATTTCACGTCCGCGTGTACGCGATGCTTCTTCGTCGCTCAAGGTGGTGATGTCGCGTCCGCGAAAAAAAACGCGCCCGACGCTGGGCCGGTCAAGCAGGCCGATGATATGAAGCATGGTGGATTTGCCGGAGCCGGAGGGACCGAAAATGCCGACGTATTCATTTCGTTTGATGTGAACCGTGACATTATCAAGAACGGTCAATTCGGAACCGTTCATGTAAATTTTACTCACGCCTTCCAGCTGGATCACAGGATGCTCCCCGGTGGATTCAGCAAAACGCGATCACCTTTCTTGAGGCCGTCGAGTATCTGCACCTGGGTGACCGAGGTGCGTCCGATCGCGACTGGAACTTTCTCGGCGCGGGAGGCGGAACCTTTGAACACCACCCATTGTTCTCCATCGCGAAAGACGGCCTGTATCGGCAACAACAGCGCTGACTCAATGCGATCAACGGTAATTTCCACATCGCAGGTGAAGCCGGGGCGCAATCCGACGCCATTCGGAATGGTGATTTCGACGCGGAACTCTTTCACATCGGTGCTCATCCAGCCGCCCGGGTTCGCGACTTCCGCGACGCGATGGACTTCACCGCTGAATGTGCGCCGACCCATGGCCTCAACATAAATCATGGCGCTTTGGCCGGGGCTGATCTTGTCAACATCCGCCTCCGGCACATTGATGATCGCCTGCATGTCGCTCATATTTGGAATGGTCATAAGTACTTCGCCCTGATTCCAGTTCATGCCGGCCTGTATGTCGCCGCGACGCCACGGATTCGCGGGATCGCCATAATTGACGACGCCATCGATGGGGGCGCGCACATCGAAATCCTCGCGTTCCTTGACCAGATTATCCAACTCCAGCAAAGCCCGATCGCGCATGCGTATTGCGTTGTCCAGCGCCTGTTCGCGGTTTTGAAGATGGACTTCATTTAGTTTCGTGGTTTTCTCCAGCTCCGTGCGCGCCTTGTTCAACGTGCTGTCGATTTTATTACGGCGCAACGGCAGGTCGTATTCCTTTAGGATTGCCATTTCAAGGCGGGCGGATTCCGCGTCGACTTCGGCGGTTTCCATGGCGATTCGCTCCTCCTCCACCTGATCCTCGGTGATAAAACCCTCCTTCAGCAATTCCTTCGCTTCGGCATATTTTTTAACACTGCGATCGAACTTGCTGATCGTGGTGGCGATCCGCAGTTCGGCATTACGCAAATCTTTCGGCTCGTCGCCTTCAAGAAATTTTTTCCACTCCATTTCCGCATCACTTACCGCCTGATTGGCCAGTTTAAATCCGTTGGCATTGTCGAGCAATTGTATTTCCAAATCGGTCCGCGCGGAAACCACCCGCAACTCGCGGTCGGAAAGCGTGGCTTCCGCCTCACTGATCCGCCGATCCATTTCCTCGGTGGCAAATTGCGCGATGACATCACCTTTGCTCACCCGTGAACCTTCCGGAACCATGAACGCCACCACGGCCCCGCGTTTAATTCGGGGAATAATACGGTTGGCATCGCGGGAAAGAATTTCACCGGCGGCCCGAACCGTCACAACCAACGGGCCTTGATCGACCTGGGCGTAAAGTGAAGAGGCCGTCGATGTTCCGCCGGTTCTGTAGCATGATCGACCAGCCAGCACGAGCACCAGCAATACCGCGGCAATCCCTGCCCATTGTTTTTTATTTAATCGCATCGCAAAACCTCATCCTTCTCTCTTAAGTTCCACCAACACACCTTCGCGCGTAACATCCAGCATCCCGATCTGCCTCAACAAGGTCAGGCGCTGGATTTCATAGTCCGCCAATGCATTTACATAGGCGTTCTGCGCGTCGAGCAAACCATTGGCGGCCTCCACGACATCGCGGTTGGAAAGTCGTCCATTGCGAAATTGCAGGAGGGCATTGGTGGCGCGTTTTTCGGCGATCTCGATATTCTTCAATTGAATATCCACCGAGACGGTCAACGAGCGCAATCGACTGTAACTTTCCCTGACTTCCAATGTAACGTTTTCAATTTGCTCGGCAAGGCGTCGATCGGCGGCCAACACGTTCAATTCGGCATTCTTGACGGCATCGCGTTCGGTTCGCCGGTCCAGGGGAATTTCCGCACGCACGCCGGCCTGCCAACTGTTGTCGTAGCGTTGACCGGAAAACCGCTCGGACTCACCGGTCACCCAGTTGGCCGCGCCAAACGCATTGATTTCCGGAAGAAACAAATTGCGGGCAACCTGTAATTTCCGGCGGGCATCCTCCACTTGATCGCGCACGATGTGTAAATCCATCCGCCGATCGAGCGCCAACTTGACTGCGGCTTCTTCATCCAGGTCGACTTTGCGCATTTCCGGAATGTCATCGGCCAGCTCCGCGGCTTGGGAGGAAGGCAATCCCAGCAGAACCAGAAAACGACCCACCTGAATTTGGTAGGATTCCTCGGTTGAGATCAACCGGTTATAGGCCGACAACTCTTCCTGCTGTGAACGCAGGACATCGATGGCCGGTGCGCGGTTGACTTGAAACAGCGCCTCGGATCGCTGACGGAGAAACACAAACTGATGGTAATTGGTGCGGGTGTTTTCAAGTACTTTGCGATTGCCCAGAAGACGATAATACTCGCGCAGGATGTTGATGCCGAAATCCTGCCGTTCCAGTGAAAACCTGCGAAGCGCATATACGTAATCGCGTTCGGCTTGTAATAACGACTCATGGCTGGCCGTGTAACCAGCGCCGGACAGCAGGGGTTGGTCGAGGCGGAGCCGGGCGCTACCGGAATAATTCTCATCGGATACGCCATCCGATGTTTCTTCATTCCAAAGCTGACTGCCGGTTACGGCAATTCTTCCCCCGGTGGGTAATATTCGATTGGCGCCAAGCGTCAGTCCGGCGCGTTGGCGATCGTTTTGATCATCGCCTCCGGACAGGACATATTCGATCGTGCCGTCCATGCGAATACCGAAATTTCGTCGCGTTCCGAAAAGGGAAAGTCCGGCCCGGTATAAATCGTCACGGCGGTTCTGGAGGTTTCGGCTAAAATCGGTGGCGACATTCAATACACTGTTTACGTCGAGAAGAATTGATTCGTCGGCCGGGAACACCGGAGTTTTCATGGCTTGCGCGGCGTCGGCAACGGTTTCCCCGGTCACACCGACTTCAAGGGCGGCCTGGCGCTCGACCTCCCGCTTGACCTTGCCATCCAGGGCGCGGGGAGACGCGCATCCGGTGGCCAGAAATATAAATACAAGGAGACTGCCCCCACCCACCCAGGCTTTTCCAATGACTGGAAAAAGGGTCGGACTATTTTTCCAATGATTGGAAATTCTGGTTAAACCGGTTCGGGTGCGCATGGGGTTCATTATGTATTAACGGTTAAGGTATCACAATATTGTTCGATTGTTTTGACAGCGTTACGAGTCGAGGGCATAGTTTCATAAACACTCGTTATGACAAAGCAACCAACAGATTTTATCGAAAAATATCTGGATGATGTGCGTAATTTAATGGCGGATTGTCTTTCCGACACCGTTTTGCGACACATTTCGTCCGACCGCAAGACCTTGGTCGCCAGCGGCAAAATGCTACGTTCCCGGCTGGCTTTCCGGGTAGGACCAGCGGCGGATGTGCCGCACCGCACCCTGCTTTATGCCTGCGCCGCCGTGGAAATGATCCATGCCGCAAGCCTGTTGCATGATGACGTAATCGATGGCGGATATCTGCGGCGGGGCGCCCCCACGTTCTGGGTCGAACGAGGCGTTCCCGGGGCGATTTTGGTCGGCGATCTGATGCTGTTCAAGGCACTGGATATTGTCAGCGAAGTTGAGGACAGCCGCCTCACTCGTAAATTAATCAAAATGACCGGCGAAGTTTGCGATGCCGAATCGGAGCAAGAGCTGGTTTTACGCAATTCCAAGCCCGATTGGGAAAATTGCATCAAAATTGCGCGCCGCAAAACCGGGGCATTGTTTGCCTTCTCCGCTTATGCCTGCGGTGGCGATGACGAACAACTATCCAATGCGCTTTGTGAATCCGGCTATATTATAGGGACTGCGTATCAACTCGCGGATGACATTCTTGACGCCAAAGGCAGTCCTGAACAATCCGGGAAATCCCACGGAAGCGACTCCGCCCGCAACAAAACCACTGCCGTGACCGCAAATTCCAACAACGGGCGGGATCCCATTGCGTATGTGGAAGACCTTTGCCGCAAAGCCGATGAAAACCTCGCGTCCTGGCCGGAAGTTCAAGAAGCATGGCGTCAGTTCATGACCAAAGACATGCAACCCGCCTTGTACCAGAACCTGCAATACAATCCGTCCTGAACCGATTTCGCGAAGGTTTCGTCGAAATCGGCATATATTCGCCTTATCCGCATTGACAAAGGGCCGTCCATAGCTATTGTATTTGGCCTTTTAATAAGAGTACTGATGGTTTCCATCGTTTAGGGATGCACTATGGCGAATTTCACTATTACTAAGGGTATGGACATTAAACTGGCCGGTGCCCCCGAGCCGTTTATTGCGCAGGTTGAAGATTCTTCCCAGGTCGCGATTTATCCGACTGAATACGTGGGCATCAAACCCCGCCTGAAAGTCAAGGAAGGCGACAGCGTCAAACGCGGAACCGCTTTGGTGTACGATAAGAAGAATCCTGACTTCTGCATCTGTTCCCCGGCCGCCGGGAAAGTGGCCAAAATCAATTACGGCAAACGCCGCGTGCTGGAAAGCGTCGTGATCGATGTCGATAAAGCCGATCAGGCCGAATCCTTTGAAAAATTCTCCGCGGACCAATTAAACGGCGTCGATCGCGCCAAGCTTCTGGCCATTCTTCAGAAAACCGGATTGATTGGATTGCTGGTCGCCCGTCCTTTTTCCCGCCATGCAAATGCCGCCCAGCTTCCCAAATCCATTTTTGTAAATGCGATGAACACCGCGCCTTACCAGCCGGACCCGAATACCGTATTGCTGGGACAGGAACTACCCTTTCAGGCTGGACTAAATGCCCTTACCCGCCTCACCGATGGTAAGGTTCACCTCTGCATCCGTGGCAACAAGGAAAACATTCCGGCGCTCAAGGAAGCCAAGAATGTGGAAATTCACACCTTCAGCGGCCCGCATCCGTCGGGAAATACCAGCGTTCACATTCATCACATCGATCCGATCAGCCCAGGCGATGTGGTTTGGACCATTAAAGCCCAGGATGTCGCCATACTCGGCAATCTTTTCATTTCCGGCGAATACCCCGCCACTCGCGTAGTGACACTGTCCGGCCCCGGCGTGCTTGACGGTCATGCCAAACACTACCGGATTCGTCAGGGAAGCTCACTCAAAGGGCTTTTTTCCGGCAAGGTGGACAGCCAGGAAATGCGATATATCGGCGGAGATATTTATTCCGGTTCTGCAGTTTCCGCCGATGGTTTCCTGCGGTTTTATGACCGAGGCATCACGGTTCTTCCCGAAGACCGGGAACGGCATTTTATGGGTTGGGTCGGACCCGGCCACAACCGCCTTAGCGTCAACCGTACGTTTGTCTCCACCTGGTTCGGCTGGAACAAGAGCAAGGTCTGGAGTCTGGGAACCAATCAGCGCGGCGAATTGCGTCCCATGGTGCTGACCGGATTATACGACAAATACCTGCCCATGAATATTATGGCCGACTATCTGGTGCGCGCCGTACTCGCCAAAGACGCCGATGAAGCCATCGCGTTGGGCTTGTTGGAAGTCGACCCCGAGGATTTTGCACTCTGCGCCTTTGTTTGCCCGTCCAAGATGGATTTGTGCGGCATCATCCGCAAAGGCCTTGACCAAGTTGAAAAGGAAGGCATCTGATGAAATTCATGTTGAAACTTCTCGATAAAGTCCGCCCGGATTTCCTGCCCGGTGGCAAATTCGAGCGGCTGTATCCGCTGTTCGAAGCCAAGGACACGTTCATGTTCACCCCCGCCGAAGTCACGCACGGCGCCCCGCATGTACGCGATGCACTGGACATCAAACGCACAATGATCACCGTGGTGTTGGCCCTGATTCCTTGTGTACTGTTCGGAATTTGGAACGCGGGACTTCAATACAACACCGTAAATCAGACCGGTGACACCAGCTTGTTGAGCAACATGTTGCAAGGCGCGATGCTGGTCATGCCGATTATCCTCGTTTCCTACATTTTCGGCGGCCTGTGGGAAGTCGCATTCGCGATTGTCCGCAAACATCCGATCAATGAAGGCTTCTTGGTTTCTGGATTACTTTTCCCGCTTACCCTTCCCCCCACCATTCCGCTATGGCAGGTGGCCGTGGGCATTTCCTTCGGCATTGTCGTGGGCAAGGAAATTTTCGGCGGCACTGGATTTAACGTATTGAATCCGGCGCTGACCGCGCGCGCATTTCTGTTTTTTGCCTATCCGGTGCAAATCACCGGCGACACCATTTGGACGAAAACCGTGGTGGATGCGGGTGGCATGATTGAAGGTTTCACCGGAGCGACACCTCTCGCGGTAGCCGCCTTGGTGCCTGCCGGCGCCAGCGTCATCGAAGCCTTGAACAATGCTGATTATGCTGGCTTCACCTGGTTGCGCCTGTTTGTGGGTACTATCGGCGGCAGTATTGGCGAGTCCTCCGCGCTTGCCTGCCTGATCGGCGCGGCCATCCTGATCGGATTCGGCATCGGCTCCTGGCGTATCATGGCCGGTAGTGTAATCGGCCTTGCCATCATGGCCACGTTGTTGAACCTTCTGCCCGGCGATAAATTCAAAGGATTCACGCAATTGCCGTTTTACTATCACATGGTCATGGGTAGTTTTGCTTTTGGAACCGTGTTTATGGCCACCGATCCGGTATCGGCGGCCGCCACCAACCGCGGCAAATGGATTTATGGCGGGCTTATCGGCGCCTTGATTGTCCTTATTCGCGTAACCAACCCCGCCTATCCGGAAGGCGTCATGCTGGCGATTCTTTTCATGAACGTCATGGCGCCTTTGATCGACCATATGGTCGTCCAGTCCCACATTCGCCAACGCAAAGCTTACTTGAGGAAATTCCGCCATGCGTAAAGATGATGTAAAAGTTATTACCTTTGCCACTGTGATCTGCGTGGTGTGCAGTCTGGTGCTGTCCGCTACGGCCACCATTCTGCGGGAACGTCAGCAGATCGCCGTCGAGCTTGATCGCCAGATGAATGTCTTGAAGGCTTTTGGCGTCGAGGTGGTCGATGAAAACGGGCGCAAGATTTCCAAGGAAATCGTTGATCGTTACTTTACCGAGAATATCTTTGAGATTTTCATCGACAAAGATACGGGCGAAGTTGTTCCAGGTCTGACGAGCGCACAACTCGACAAATCCGAACTCACTGCCCGCACGCATGAAACCCGCCGCTATCTCCCGCTGTATGTCTGGAAGGAAGACGGGGAAACAAAAAAATACGCATTTCCGACTTCGGGCATGGGTTTGTGGTCCATCATTTATGGCTACATTGCCTTGGATCGCGATTTGAGCACCGTTATTGGCGCCACATTTTACAAACACGGCGAAACCCCCGGCTTGGGCGGTGAAGTTTCCACCGATTGGTTTCAAGATCAATTTCGAGGAAAGAAAATTTTCTACAACGGCAATTTACTACGCCTTGAAGTGGTAAAAGGCGCGGCCCCGGAAAACAGCAACCACCAGGTTGACGGCATGAGCGGCGCGACCATGACCGGAAATGGAATGAATACGTTTCTCAACCGCGATATTGGCTATTATGAGCGGTACTTCAGCCGCATTCGGGAGATCTAATCATGGCTAAAAATAAAGACATCCTGCTCGATCCGCTATCGGACAACAATCCCATTACCATTCAGATTCTCGGAATCTGTTCGGCGCTGGCCGTAACCGTGAAAATGGATACCGCCGCGGTCATGTGCATTGCGTTGACCGCAGTGTTGACGCTTTCCAACCTGACCATGTCGCTGTTGCGAAAAGTCACGCCCGGCCGCATCCGCATGATTGTGGAAATGTCGGTTATTGCATCCCTGGTGATTGTGGCGGACCAGTTCCTCCGCGCCTTCCTGTTTGATGTAAGCCGCCAGTTGAGCGTGTTCGTCGGCTTGATTATCACCAACTGTATTGTCATGGGCCGGGCTGAAGCGTTTGCCATGCAGAACCCGCCCCTCCCCTCACTGCTTGACGGACTGGGTAATTCCATGGGCTACAGCGCCGTGTTGCTGACCGTGGCATCCATCCGCGAAATTCTGGGGTCGGGCACCTGGTTTGGCTACCACATCATGCCTTCAGGATATATGGGGAACGGCTTGGCGCTTCTTGCACCCGGAGCGTTCATTATCATCGGCCTGCTCATCTGGGCACAACGCACAATCATCAAGAAATTTGAAGCGGACTAAGGAGTACGACCATGGAACTTATCAGCCTTGCCATCAAAGCCATTTTTGTCGAGAACATCGTGCTCGCGTTCTTCCTGGG
>DAOLDL010000009.1:10160-54557 GCA_035327305.1 Kiritimatiellia bacterium
TTCCTGCCCCTGATCACGGTGAATTGCTCAATCCTTGGTGGAAGCTTGTTCATGGTTGAACGTCAATATTCGCTGGTCGAATCGGCGGTATTCGGATTCTCCTCCGGATTCGGGTTCTTCCTTGCGATCGTCGCCTTGGCGGCCATTCGTAAAAAAATTCGCTATTCTCACATCCCTGACGGACTCAAAGGTTTGGGCATGACTTTCATCATGACCGGTCTTATGGCCATTGGATTTTTGTGCTTCTCGGGTATATCTTTGTAAAACAATCTGGAGCCGATCATGAACATGATTATTTTTCTTCCGACTCTTGCGGTGTTTGATCCCATATACGTGGGCGCCAGCGTGGCTGTTTTCACCGGCGTAATCTTAACCCTGGTCATCGGCCTGATGATCGCCTCGCGAAAACTTCAGCCGTCCGGCACCATCAAGATCGACATTAACGACGGAAAGAAAATACTGGAAGTTGACCCCGGCGTAACCCTGCTCTCCGCGCTCTCCACCCAAAACGTATTTCTCCCCTCGGCCTGCGGCGGAGGAGGAACCTGCGCAATGTGCAAATGCCAGATTTTGGAAGGCGGCGGCTCAATTCTCCCCACCGAGACCGGACACATTTCAAAGGCTGAAGCCAAAACCGGCATGCGCCTGGGATGCCAGGTTAAAGTCAAAAACAACATGAAGATTCATGTGCATGACGAAGTGCTGGAAATCCGAAAATTCGAAGGCACGGTCCGCTCCAACCGCAATGTGGCTACGTTCATCAAGGAATTTGTCGTCGATCTTCCCCCCGGCATGGACCTCAACCACAAAGCTGGAGGTTATATTCAGATCGATATTCCCAAATACGAATTGAGCTTCAAGGATTTCGATATCGACGAGCGGTTTCGTCCAGCTTGGGATCATTTCAAGCTGTGGGATTTGAATGCAAAAAATGATGAGGCGGTGTTCCGCGCATATTCAATGGCCAACCACCCGGCTGAAGGCAACATGGTCATGCTGAACGTGCGTATCGCCACACCTCCCCCGAACATGCCCGAAGTTCAACCCGGCAAGGCCTCCAGTTACATCTTCTCGCTCAAACCGGGCGACAAGGTCTGGATCAGCGGTCCATACGGCGAGTTCTTCGCCAAGGATACCGACAAGGAAATGTTGTATATCGGTGGCGGTGCCGGTATGGCCCCTTTGCGTTCCCATATATTCGATCTTCTGCAGACCAAACGCTCGAACCGCAAAATCAGCTATTGGTACGGCGCCCGCTCCAGCAAGGAAATGTTCTACGAGGAAGATTTCCGAACGCTGGAAAAGGAATTCCCGAACTTCAAGTTCAATATAGCGATGAGCGAACCCCAACCGGAAGACAACTGGACCGGATACAAAGGATTCATTCACCAGGTCGTCCTGGAAAACTACCTCAAGAACCACGACGACCCAACCGAAATCGAATTCTACCTTTGCGGTCCCCCGCCAATGATTGCCGCCGTAAACAAAATGTTGTTCGATCTTGGCGTGGAAAAGGAACAAATCGCTTACGACGAGTTTTAAACGCTGTCGCTTTCAGGCACTTAAAAGAGCGGGTCATTACCCGCTCTTTTTTGTTCTGTCGTTCCCGACCGCAATCTCGTATCCAATACGGAACATTTCGTTTCACTTTCGCCCCGATTTTATTATAGTCGGGGCTTTTGGAAGGATTTTCATGACGGACAAATCTGAAATCATCGGCCTCGTGGGGTTGGGTTACGTTGGAATGCCCTTGGCGGCGGCGCTGGCGGAAACGTACAAAGTTATTGGTTTTGACATCAGCTCCAAGCGGATCGCCGAGCTGAAATCCGGCTCCGACCATACCCAGGAAGTTACCCGTGAGGAACTTGCCAACCCAAATCTTTCTTTCACCGACGATATCCAGGGACTCAAAGACGCGACGTTTATCATTGTCGCTGTCCCCACCCCCGTAACCGAATCCCTTCAACCGGATGTGGAACCACTCCGCTCCAGCTCCAAGCTTGTGGGTTCCATTTTGAAAAAAGGCATGCTGATTTCGTATGAAAGCACCGTTTATCCGGGACTCACCGAAGAGTTCTGCCTGCCGATCCTCGAACAGGTATCCGGATTGAAACTTGGTGACTTTGATCTCGCTTATTCGCCCGAGCGCGTAAATCCGGGCGACAAGGAACACACGGTCCGCACCGTTGTGAAAATTGTAAGCGGACACAACAAGGCATCCCTGGAGCGTGCCGCAAAAGTTTACCGGGCCGCGACCAAAGCCGGTGTTCACCTGGCCGCCAACATCAAAACAGCTGAAGCCGCCAAGGTTATTGAAAATGTCCAACGCGATCTCAACATCGCTTTAATGAATGAGCTTTCGAAGATATTCGCCCTCGTTGGTATTAATACGGACGAAGTATTGGCGGCGGCTGGGACCAAGTGGAACTTCCACAAGTACCATCCGGGACTTGTTGGCGGTCACTGCATCGGGGTCGATCCCTATTACCTGACACATCGGGCCATAGCGCTGGGCTATCATCCGGAGGTTATTCTGGCCGGTCGCCGAATCAATGATAGCATGGGAAATCATGTCGGCGAATTGACCATTCGTGCGCTGAACCAGTGTGACCGCCTCCCCCGCCGCGCCCGCATCTGGGTGTTGGGACTTACGTTTAAAGAAAACGTGCCGGATTTCAGAAATACCCGGGCCATTGACGTCGTTCGGCACCTGGAGCGGTTCGACGCTGACGTTACGGCCTGGGAGCCCATGGTGTCATCGGCCGAAATTGAAAAAAAATTCAAGGTAACCACCAAAACCTTTGATGAGGTCAGCGACCTGGATGCCGTCGTGTTGATCAACGGTCATAATGTTTTCCGTGACATAAAACTTTCCGAATTGAAAAAGAAAATGCGGACCCCCATCCTTGTTGACATCAAGAACTTCTTCAACCGGGATGAAGCACGGGCGCTTGGCTTTCAGTACACCTCCCTGTGAACACAACGGTCATGATGACATGGGAGCGCCTGTTGATTGTCGGGCTGGCCGGTGGCGCAGGCGCGATAGCCAGATACCTGTTATCCCGTTTCATTGTAGTTCAGACCGGCTCGACATTTCCCTGGGCAACCCTGGGCGTCAACATGCTGGGATGCTTTTTATTCGGTCTGATCTGGGGACTGGCCGCCACAAAAGGGATGTTTTCCGAGACAACACGTATTATGATGCTTGTTGGTTTTCTCGGCGCTTTTACGACATTTTCATCGTTTGCTTATGAAACCTTGACGCTGATACGCGACGATCAATGGATGGCCTGCATCGCAAATATTCTCGCGCAAAACGTCGGCGGAATAGCCGCCCTGGCCTTGGGAGCCATCATTAGCCGGGTAATTTAATCACCATGCCGCTCTTGCATTTTTTCCTGATTGAGCGTTCAATAACCAATCATGGCGACCGCGCAATAACCACGCGGTTTACGGGTAAATATACATGATCAAATCGTTCGTTTTCAGTCAGGGTAAATTGGTCGGAGAAGACCCCGGACTGGATTTCATCAAAACCATGTTGTTTGATGAAGATGCGCAAATATGGGTCGACCTTGAATCCCCCACTCCAGAAGAGGCCCGATCCGTGCTCGAACATGTCTTTAACTTCCACCCGCTGGCAATTGAAGATTGTATCGCGGTTTCCGAACAACCAAAAATTGACGATTATGAAAAGTATTTTTTCATGGTGATTCATGCCTTGAATTACTCTGCCGAGCACAAGGTGGAAACCATCGAGTTGAATATGTTTGTCGGGCGTAACTTCCTGGTCACGCATCACGACCGCCCACTGCCCAGCATCAAAGCGACCATCGAACGCATAAAGAAAAAAGCCAGCGCGGTGGCCAAGGCATCCGATCGATTGACCTACACCTTGCTGGATTTTCTTTTTGACCAGTACGAACCGGCCATCGAAGCGCTGGCCGCAGACATTGCCGAATTGGAAAAGGATGTGCTCGTTGCCAAATCCAGTGATATTTTGAGCGATGTGCTGGAACTGAAATCCGAAGTCCGACGCTTTCGACAATTTGTAACCCCACAGCGCGACGTCATAACACGCCTTGCCCGGGGTGAAATCAAATTGGTGCGCCCCCATTTACTGCCATACTACCGCGATTTGCTTGATCGATTGAAACGGATCAGCGATCTGACCGAATACTACCGGGAATCGCTTAGCGGCATTTTACAGATTCATCTGAACTTGCAACAAATGGAAGTCAATCGAGTCATCAAGATATTGACGGTTCTGGCAACATTGAGCCTTCCCCTCGTCGTCGTCACAAGTTTTTACGGAATGAACTTTGAAGCCATGCCGGAACTTCACTGGAAGTATCCTTATTTATGGGTATCCTTGTTGGCCGCCCTTTCCGCCGGCTCCATTTACTGGCTGTTGAAAAAGAAAAATTGGTTATAACCGGAGATACAGACATATCCATGAGAAAACGATATATCCTCGATACGAATGTCCTGTTGCACGACCCCAATGCGCTCAATCAATTTCAGGACAACGAGGTCGTCATTCCGCTTAAAGTTATCGAGGAAATCGACCGGTTCAAACGAGATCAATCCGAGCTTGGTCGCAATGCGCGGCATGTTTCCCGGATGCTGGATGAAATTCGCGCGACCGGCAACCTCGCTGAAGGTGTCCCGTTAAGCAATGGGGGCACCCTGCGAATTGCGTTTCCCGGGGATCGCCAGGCATACACGGAAGGAATTACCGCAGATGACCAGATTTTGCGCCTGTCCATGATCATGAAGGACAAGGAGGCATTGCCTCCCATCATCGTGGTCAGCAAGGATATCAATCTGCGACTCAAGGCCGATGCGCTTGGACTGGAAGCGGAAGATTACGAAACCGGTCAAGTCAATGTCGACGAGTTGTATCTCGGCCACAGTGTTCACGACGTCAGCCCCGCTGTTCTCGAACATTTCCGGCAAAATGGATACGTTGAACCGGAAGGCTTCACGCCCTCCCCCAACGAGTATGTTTTGCTCCGTGACAGCCAGGAGAACAGTCATACGTTGTTAACGCGATTTGACGCCCCCTCGGGAAGATTAATTTCACTGATTCCCTCACCCGATGAAATTCGCCCGGTACAACCGCGCAACAAGGAACAGCATTACGCCATCGACGCCCTGCTGAATGACGACATCAAACTGGTTACCATCATTGGCAAGGCCGGAACCGGCAAGACCCTGCTCGCGGTCGCGGCGGCAATCTTCAAAACCATGGATCAGAAAAACTACCGCCGTATGCTGATTTGCCGGCCTACGATACCCATGGGTAAAGACATCGGCTATCTGCCCGGAACCGTGGAGGAGAAACTCAACCCCTGGATGCAACCGATTTTTGATGCGATGGATTTGCTGGCCAACGGACGAAAAAACGGATTCAAGGGTAGCAAAGCCATGACCGAGGAATCGGACCGCATCGCCATCGAACCGTTGACGTACATTCGCGGGCGAAGCATTCCCAATCAATATATCGTAGTCGATGAGGCGCAAAACCTGACGCCGCTTGAAGCCAAAACGGTTTTGACCAGGGTCGGTCCCGGAACAAAGATTGTGCTGACCGGCGATATTTACCAGATCGATAACCCTTACGTGGACAGCATGTCCAACGGGCTGACATCGATTGTCGAAAAATTCCGGGCACAACACATCGCCGCGCACATCGTGTTGAATAAAGGCGTTCGGTCCGAGGTCGCTGACCTTGCCGCCAACCTTTTGTGAGCATGAAATGAAGCGTGTGTTGTTGTGGAGCAAGCGAAGCGTCCTGGCCATCATGGATTTCGGGTGGGCGGCGACCGCTCTGCTCGTGTGCGCGGCATGGTGGGTTGGATGGCTGGTGAAGGACCGGCATCCGACGTTGATGTGGTTATATTTCATCCCCACCATCGCAGTGATCGTGTTTGGTTATTTCTGGTTGATCATGACCTTGCGCGATCGGTTTCGCGTTCTGCAACTATTTGTTTTCATTACAATTTTTTCCGCTTTCTTCCGGATTTTCATCATCGATCACCGTTGGAATGACGAGCCGCGCGAACTCCCGGAAAACAATGTTCGAATCCTGCATTGGAACACCGCGTGGGGTGTGCTTGGCGTTGAATCCCTGGTTCGCACCATGGCCGACGACGAGCCGGATATTGTTATGATATCCGAACCACCACGACTGGATATGATATCCGACATCGCCTATCACGCGCTGGGCATGGAAAACATTTTCTCCGATGCCGGCATGACCATCGCTTCGCATTATCCTATTACCTACCTCGGATCCATTCCCATTCAAAACGGAGCGGCTTGGCATGTCATGGTATACACCGACCATGGCCCACTGCATTTTGTCGGCGTCGATTTGATATCACGCCCCAATCTTCCGCGGCGAGCACCCTTGCATGCGCTGGCACACTGGGTAACGACCCGGACCAATCGCGAACCGCTGGTCATGGTGGGCGATTTCAATACCCCTCATGACTCCGTCATGTTCCAACCGCTTCGACGCCACCTGAATCATGCCTACGAGGTGCGCGGGCGGGGCTGGCCTTACACCTGGCCGGTGCCATTCCCCGTCTTTGCCATCGACCATGCATGGGTCGGGGATGATATCACGGTAAACGGGTACCACCTGAAAACGACGCGATTCAGCGATCATAAACGACAAATTGTCGACATATCGCTTCCATAGGCGCATGCGCCAGGAAACAAGCATTTACCATGGATGACCAACAAACAGCTTTCGGCATGTTGAATACGATTATCCTTATGGTTTATATCGCGGGCATAATCGCCATAGGGCTTTATTTTTCCCGGCGCCAGATCACAACGCGGGATTATTTCCTTGGCGGCAAGAAACTGCCCTGGCTTGCGGTGGGCATGAGTATGTATGCGTCGGTTACCAGCGCGATGACATTCATGGGACTGCCGGGATTGGCTTATGATCAGAATATATCCCTGATTCTGGTATGCCTGATGAGTCCGCTGATTGCCCCCATACTTATTTGGGGGATTTATCCGGTATACCGCAAACTCAACCTTACCACATCGTATGAGTACATATCGTTGCGATTTGGTAAAAATGCGCGAATTGCGGTGGCCATCATGTTTGTGCTGGCCCGTGTGAGTTGGTTGGGCACGGTAATTTATGCGCCGGCGCTGGCTTTGCATGTTACGACAGGAATTCCCCAGATAGTCGCCATAGGCATTATTGGACTACTTGCCACCTTGTATTGCGTGCTGGGTGGATTGTCCGCAGTGGTATGGACGGATGTCCCGCAATTCATCATCATGATCGGCGGCGCGATATGGGTTGCCGTTTTGATCAGCGCGATGGTTCCAGGCGGCGCGATCGGCGTCATCGAGGAGGGTCATCTGGCTGACAAGCTGATGGTATTTGACTGGACGCTAAAACCACTGCAAATCACTGCGCTTGCCGTGGCCATTGCCTATGCATTCATGTTGGTGCAGGAATACGGCGTAGATCAGGTATCGGTTCAGCGCCTGCTCGCGGTGAAATCCGACAAAGGCGTCACGCGTGCAATCCTGTTTAATGCCACCACGGATTTTTTTATTATCGGCATTCTGTTATTTGTCGGACTTGGCCTGTTTGTTTATTACCAGCAACATCCTTCGCAATTGCCGGCCAGCATTACTCCAGATCGCGTCCTGCCATGGTTCATTCTGCATCAGCTTCCCATTGGAATATCCGGATTAATTATTGCCGCGCTTTTTGCCGCCGCCATGTCGAGTGTTGATTCGGGATTAAATTCTTTAAGCACGGTAATATTGAATGATATAGCCGGTCCGATTCAAGGCGGTGTAGCCGGTCATGAATACAGCGTGAAAACTGCGCGATGGCTGACGGCCGGCCTGGGGGTGCTGGCCACCAGCATCGCGCTTTTTGTATATCAGCACATTGGAAGCATTATTAAGGCTTTTTACACGTTCATGGGATTGTTCAGCGCCCCGGTTCTGGCTTTTTTCCTGCTCGGCTTTTTCACGCGAAAGGCCAGCTTCGCTGGATGGTTGCCGGCGATGATTTGTTCGGTTATCACCATTTCTGTAATTAAGAATTATGGATGGTTGCACTCGATCCATTATTTTCCTATTTCAGTTGTGGTCACCTTGGTGCTGGGTTATGGATTCAGCCTGATATTGCCCAAGGGAACATCAGCGCCAGAATACACATGGAAACAAGTAACTCGAACATGAAGACATTTTTTGCAAGATACTTACTGCTTACCCGGGAGGAGCGGTTGCTGATCGCCGGCGTATTGTTAATCGTCATCGTCGGCCTGTGGGCGGTCAATTTTCGACAAACTGCCACGGAAATAAATCAGACCCCGCTCAACGGACAAACAACAAGTAACTAACGCCGATTTTTACAGGCTGTATTTTCAATCCTGAAAATCTTTGCCGTAAGCTTGATCGTAATCATAATTTCAGGATTAAGATTATGTGGAAGTGGCGTCCCAATTCGGAAGTCAAGGAAGATGCAGTAGCGCCTCCTTGAAGCGCATCTTATTCACGTTTGACAAAACTCCACAGACAAGAATGTCTGTGTTACTCCCGTTTCCCGAGTACGTTCCGAATACTGATGAACGTTGTTGATTGTTAAGGAAAGCACAACGGATCCAGGCGTCCCCCGAGTTCTGACACGTACGCGATGAGGGTACCGTAGAAGCCATCGAATGCCTTCAGGAATAAGGTTATCCTGCCAAAACTCAACACCAGCTTTTATTAGCTGTAATTTCAAACGTTTTTGCGCATGAATTGTCGAATTACGAATACAGAACTATCGCAAAATGAACGTTTAACGGTTTGCGACCATTGACCGGAACGGGTTGTTTGGCGTATAGTTATAACCATGAACAAGGTAAGTTTTCAGGAGACGGTTGACCGGATTGCGCAGGAATATCCCCAGTACGACACCAATGTGTATTATTTCCTTCGGGAAGCGCTTGATTATACGATCAAGATGTTTGAAAAACCACTGGAGGGTCCGGCCCGCCATGTTTCCGGAACCGAGTTGCTGGACGGTATACGCAAATATGCGTTGCAGGAATTCGGTCCAATGACCCGTACGGTATTGCGTTATTGGGGCGTGAACCACTGCGAGGATTTTGGAGAGATCGTTTTTATAATGGTCGAGAAAGGTGTGCTTGGTAAAACCGATGAAGATCGCAAGGAAGACTTTGCCGGAGGCTACGATTTTGACACTGCATTCTGCAAACCGTTCCGTCCCGCTCAAAAAAACATGCCCGCGACAACAACGTCTCCCATTCTGCCGCCCGCATAATGCCGGGATGTTGTTTAGTTTCTCACTGCTTTTTTCCATGACAATCGCCCAGGCATCCTTGGATGGCTCAACTCCGGAAATGCAACCCGCGCTTGAACGTCTTCGCGCATCCAACGAATCCCTGCACCGCGAAGTTCTAGACAATGGCATGATTTGCCTCGTCAAAGCCGATCACTCCGCCCCGGTCGTGGCCATTCAAATATGGGTAGGCACCGGATCCATACATGAAGGCGGCAATTTAGGCGCCGGGCTGTCTCATTACATCGAGCACATGATTTTCAAGGGTACTCCATCGCGCGGCCCGGCCGACATTACGCGGCAAATCGACGAAGCAGGCGGACAAATCAACGCTTATACATCGCACGATCGCACCGTATTTTATGCCGACTTGCCTTCACGAAACTGGCGGGTCGGGCTTGATGTACTTTCCGACGCAGTTATGAACGCGAGCCTTCCCGAGGATGAATGGGAGCGTGAAAAGGATGTTATATTGCGCGAATTTGCCATGGGATATGACAGCCCTCAACGCATGCACGGTCAACTTCTTTATGATACCGCATACCGCGTAAGTCCATACCGCGTGCCTGTCATCGGTTACGAAGAAGTATTCCGCACCATGAACCGCGATCATCTCGTGCGATTTTTTCATGAACATTACGTTCCTGACAACATGATCGTGGTGGTCGTCGGCGACGTTCAAACGGCCGAAGTAATGGCATATCTGCGTGATATCTTCAAAGATTTCCAACGGCGAATCCGCGCCCCGGTAATATTGCCTTCGGAACCACCGCAACTGACTCCCAGAGTTGGCCGCCGAACCGGCCCCTACCAGGTTGGCCGCCTGCATTGGGCGTATCATACCGTGAGTGTCGACCACCCTGACGCCGCCGCGCTTGATGTATTATCCAATATTCTCGGCGATGGTCGCAGTTCCATCCTGTATCAGGAACTGCGGGAACGCCGACACCTTGTGCACACCATCGGCGCCTGGTCGCATACCCCCGCCCATGGTGGGCTTTTTGGAGTCTCCGCGACGTATGATCCTGAAAAAGAGCAGGAAGTCATTGCCGCCATTCGCGAATCTCTGGAGGCATTGCGAGATCGCCCGTTTACCAGCGAACAAATAGCAAAAGCCAAACGGATTCAATTCATGAACGAACTTGGCGCCCTGCAAACCATGAGCGGACAGGCATCCAGTTATGGCGCCGGGGAATATTATGCAGGCAATCCACGATTCGGGGAATTCTACCTTGAACAGGTCGCCAAAATTGATGATCGGCGCCTGCACGAAGTTCTGAATCGCCATGTACTCGAAAATTTTGCCTCCATCGCCCTGTTATCGCCACCCGTTGAAGCTTCCGCGGCGAAAGCTTCGGTCGCCATGGATGGAGAATTGCAGTCAACCCGGGTTCGTTTATCAAATGGAATACCCCTGATTATCCGGGAGGACCGGCGACTTCCTTTCGTAAATATCAGCGTGGCGCTTGGCGGCGGACTTCTCTCGGAAAATGATTCCAATAATGGGATCACGCAATTGCTTGCCGACTTGCTTACCAGAGGTACGAAAACCCGAACAGCAGCGCAAATCGCCGAAGAACTGGAGTCTCGCAGTGCGTCGTTGAACGGATATTCCGGACGCAACAGTTTCGGATTGAATGCTCACGGATTTTCAGAGGATTTCGATCTGTTACTGACGGTCTTGGCCGATTGTTTGCGCAACTCCACATTCCCGGAAGAGGAATTGGCCAAGCAAAAACGCCAACAAATCGCCGGATTGCGCCAACAACGCGAACAACCAATGTATCTGGCGCAGGAAAGCATGCGTGAACTCCTGTTTCCCGGACACCCCTACCGGCTCAATACGCAAGGTACGGAAGAAACGGTTCCCCGAATCAGTCGGGATGATTTATTGGATTACTTCAACAATCATGTCACACCGGATAATATCGCAATCTCCATCGTAGGCGATATTACGCCTCAAGATGCCCTGGATCGAATGGAAGCGTTTTTCGGCGACATGACCGGTGCGTCATCTCGTATTCGTGAATGGGAGCCGGCGACTCCATCCCTGCCCGGCCATAAAGTTGTGAATGGACCGTTTGAACAGGCAATACTTCTGATCGGGTTTCCGGGTGTGGATTTGAAAGATACACGCAACGAGGCATTAAATGTACTTCAGCGGGCGTTGAGCGGCTTGTCCTCTGAACTAGCTCTTGAAGTTCGCGAAAAGCGCGGGCTTGTCTATTTTATCGGCGCATTCAGCATGGTTGGTTATCAGCCCGGATTATTTGCATTTTATGCCGGAACGACTGCGGATAAACTGGACGAAGTTCAAACATTGATTCTTGAACAAATAGAGCGTATCGCCGAAAACGGACTCACTCCCGAAGAATTTGAACGTGCCCGCGCTCAATTGCTGGCCGCACATGACATGAGCCTTCAAAACAGCTCGGATGTGGCACAAATCGCCGCGCTAAATGAAATGTACGGGCTGGGATATGAATATCATTTTGATACACCCAATCGATTGAAAGCATTGACACTCGATGACATACGAGCCGCGGCATCCTCCATCCTGCTCCGCGACAAAGCGGCGGTAAGCCGCCTTGCTCCGGAAACTCACTGATTAAGCCAGTATATCGATCCGATACCATAAAGGGTCAGCGTCTGATCCAACAGAGGTTCGGGTTCCACTCCGCGCAACACTTTTTCCGCAAATCCCCCGGTTGCGCAGATCGCGGCATGTCGAAGAGCAGGACTTTTCATCAATTCCTTGAGAATTTCCCGGACCATACCCCGGTATCCCCAATGCGCGCCCAATTGCATGGCTGTCTCCGTGCTTTTCCCGACCATATGTTTGACCGGTCGCCAGGTTACCAGAGGCAACTGCGCCGTGCGTTCAGCGAGGTAATCAAACATCAACGGCAAACCCGGAGCGATAATTCCGCCGATATACCCTTCCCGGCGCGTAATCACATCGAACGTCACTGCAGTTCCAAAGTCGGCGATGATGACGGGAGCGCCATATTTGATTACGCCGCCGGCGGCATTGGCCAGCCGATCCGCACCGATCGATTCCGGCTTTGGATACGTCACGTTTACGCCGAGCTTCAAGCGATGATTAACCCACAAAGGATCCATGGCATACAAATCGTTGATGACAGATTTCCACATCGACTTCAACGACGGCACGACCGACGCAATACAAATGCCGTCCAGTTTTTTTCTGCGGACCGTCATCTCAACTATTGCGGCAATTGAATTTCGTGTTTGCTGTACTTTTTCGATTCTCCGGATATGGGAAACCCGATTGCCTTCAAACAATCCAAGCGACGTGCTGGTATTGCCGATATCAATGACGAGTACGGGAGGTCTTTTTTTCATTGCGTTTGTTTTTCCGCCGGGGTGAAATGGCATATAGTGTGGAAGCCGTGTTCTTGTTATTGTCCGAACCTGTTCCGTGCGCGTCGCGCAATTCATTCAATTGATCTCGCAACACTGCGGCTCGTTCAAACTCAAGCGCTTCCGCGGCTTCGAGCATCTCTTTTTCAATTTCCTGGATCACCGCATGGACATTATAATCACCACGCTCTTCGCGTACAACGGATTCGTCCAACTCCTCCGCCTCCTTGACCGCAACCAGGCTTTCCTGAATTTCCTTTACGATCTGGCGCGGTGTAATGCCATGTTCCCGGTTGTAAGCAAGCTGGATTTCCCGGCGACGGTTGGTGATATCAAGCGTTCGGCGCATAGAGTCCGTGATTTGATCCGCATACATAATCACTTTACCATCAATATGCCGGGCGGCCCGACCTGCGGTCTGTACCAGTGATGTTTCCGAGCGCAAAAAGCCTTCCTTGTCCGCATCCAGAATGGCAACCAACGAGACCTCCGGCAAATCGAGCCCCTCCCTTAGCAAGTTGATTCCCACCAGGCAGTCAAACTCCGCCTTTCGCAGACTGCGCAGTATTTCAACCCGTTCAATGGCATCTATTTCCGAGTGCAAATAGCGAACACGCATGTTGAATCCAGTCAGATAGTCGGTAAGATCCTCGGCGGTTTTTTTAGTAAGCGTGGTTACAAGCGTGCGCTCCCCCTTTTCGGCCCTCGCCCTGATTTCTTCAATGACATCGTCGATCTGCCCCTTGAGCGGACGAATTTCGATGGGAGGATCGACAATGCCGGTCGGGCGAATAACCTGATTGACCAGGAGGGAGGATTGCTCTTTTTCGTAGAGACCCGGTGTCGCCGATACAAACAAAGTTGATCCGGTCACATCTAGAAACTCCTCAAAGTTCAACGGGCGGTTGTCGAGCGCGCTGGGGAGTCGAAAGCCATGCTCAACGAGGACGCGCTTCCGCGCCTGATCGCCATTGTACATGCCGCGGATCTGGGGAATAGTCGCGTGTGACTCATCGATGATGGTTAGAAAGTCGCCGCCAAAATAATCCAGCATGGTATAAGGTCGCGCTCCCGGTTCCCGTCCGGTCAAGTGACGCGAATAATTTTCAATTCCGGAGCAATATCCCAGTTCGCGCATCATATCGATATCATACAGGGTACGCATGCGGATTCGCTGGGCTTCCAGCAATTTATTGTTCGATTCAAACCACTTGATTCGCTCTTCCATTTCCTGCCGGATGGATACAATGGCTTTTTCCATCTTGTACATGGGTGTGACGAAATGTTTGGCCGGGGAAATCACCACATGACTCAATTCCGCCTCGGCATGGCCGGTCAAACCGTCAATACGCTGTATGCGTTCCACGGTATCGCCGAAGAATTCAAGGCGAATCCCCTTTTTGGCATAAGACGGGAAAATGTCGAGGCAATCGCCTCGAACACGGAACGTGCCGGGTGAATTTTCCAGATCATTGCGATTGTACTGAATATCCACGAGCCGAAGCAGAAGTGAATTACGATCGATTTCGTCGCCGCGCTCGATATCCACCATCATACCCTTGTAGTCCTCCGGAGATCCCAGTCCGTAGATGCAGGAAACCGAGGCGACGATGATCACGTCGCGGCGGTTCATCAGGGAGTTGGTGGCGGATAACCGAAGGCGCTCAATCTCTTCATTGATGGATGAGTCTTTTTCAATGAACGTATCGGTTTGCGGTATATAGGCTTCCGGCTGATAATAATCAAAGTAGCTTACGAAATATTCCACGGCATGGTCGGGGAAGAAACTTTTGAATTCGGCATAAAGTTGCGCCGCGAGTGTTTTGTTGTGTGAGATGACCAGTGTCGGTCGGCGGCACCGGGCAATGACATGGGCCATGGTGAATGTTTTACCTGAACCGGTTACACCTTCAAGCGTTTGAAATCGATTGCCCGCGGCAAAGCCATCCGCGAGAGCAGTAATCGCCGCGGGTTGATCGCCCATCGGTTCATAACCCGCCACGACTTTAAATACTGCGTCATCGGTCATTTCGCAAACCTATCATAAGTTCGTGCCACCCCACAAGATGATGGAACGAAGTCGTGACACCAAACGCTCACGGAGCGGTCACTACACCACATTCAACCAAATGAATCGACCGATTAATGTAGTCGTTCATCACACAAATTTGTAAATTATGACAATCATGATTATGAAGTGGGCATCGCTTGAGGAGACAACACGATGAAACATATTGCAAAGCCTTATGTGGTCGACAAACCCGGATCATTTTCCATTAAAAAAGCGAAAACCGATGACTCCGGGCGCATCTCCAAGAAAAATGCAAAAAAACTTTTAAAAGAGGGCATAGATCGCTTAAGTGAACTGCAGGATGCCTTGTATGCTGATGACAAATGGTCGGTTTTACTGATATTTCAAGCCATGGATGCGGCAGGCAAAGATGGAACAATCAAGCACGTCATGTCCGGCATCAACCCGCAAGGCTGTCAGGTTTTTTCCTTCAAGTCACCTTCCGCCGAGGAATTGGATCATGATTTTCTCTGGCGAACCACTTGTCGGTTGCCCGAACGCGGTCGCATCGGAATTTTCAACCGGTCCTATTACGAGGAGGTATTAATAATCCGAGTTCATCCCGAGTGGCTCGGCAAGCAGAAACTTCCCGAGGTTTGCCGGCCCGGCAACCTGAATGAATTGTGGAAACAACGATATGAAAGCATCAACGACCTCGAGAAACATCTGGCGCGCAATGGAACACTGATCCTCAAGTTTTTCCTGAACGTTTCCCCCGACGAACAAGCCCGTCGCTTTCTGGATCGCCTTGAGCGACCGGAAAAAAACTGGAAATTTTCCGCAAATGACGCAGATGAGCGCAAACGCTGGGCGGATTATATGAATGCCTACGAGCAGATGATTCGAAATACCAGTACAGAAAACGGACGGTGGTATGTCGTTCCCGCGGATCAAAAATGGTATGCGCGTATCGTCGTGGCCTCCGCCATTGTTGAAGCATTGGAAAAACTCGACCTGACATATCCAAAAGTAAATCCGGAACGACAGTCGGAACTCACCAGATTACGCCATCAATTCCGCAAGGAATTGAAAACGTGACCGTGGAAATCGATCGGCATGAAACTACGCCGGAATTTCCACATGCGCATACCGGGCTTAATCATCCTGCGGACGATCGGTCAGCACGGCTTTTATTTCATCCGGAATATACTTTGCGTCGGTCCATTCCTTCTTGATCGGCGAATCCTGCACAATCGTTAAACTGGCGATCAATATATCACGCCGGCTTAACTGCCCGACCAGATTTCCATCGTCGACAACCGGCAGTCGTCGAAAAGAATGTTGCATAAACAATTCCGCGGCCTTGAATACATCGTCATCCGGATCGATGGTTTTCACATCCTTGGACATGTAATCTTTAACCGAGCCGCTGGAGCCTTCCGAAAAAAATGCCTCGTTGGCAAAAACCTGAAGGCAGTCTTTTTCGGATAGTATACCCACGAGTTTTCCACTGTCATCGACGACCGGAGCGCCGGACACCCGGTTTTTCAACAGGTGGGTAATCGCCTGGAATATTGACATATCAGGCTTTAGGGTTAACAAGCCCGTCGCCATGACTTCACGAACCAATATTACTTTGCTCATGATAACCTCCCGTAATTCGGGTTTTTTATGCCAGCTTGCGCATCATACGCTCCGACAAACAGTAGTATAATCATTTGCCGTAGAGGTGGCAACTGACTTCGGCGCCACTTTCCACACGTGTATCCGGATACTTTTCCCGGCAAATTGGCATGACTTTGGGACATCGGGTATGAAAGGGACAACCGGGTGGCGGGTTGGCGACGGAGGGCATTTCCCCGCTCAATGGCTTGGTCGCCTGACGTGGTCCTCCGGCCACGGGAATGGCGGCCAACAGGGCCTGGGTGTATGGATGCCGGGGATGCGCCATGACTTCCTCACACTTCCCCTGCTCGACGATACGACCCAAATACATGACTGCGATCCGGTCAGCGATGTATTTCACCACGCCGAGATCGTGGGATATGAACAAGTATGACAAGTTGTATTTGCTTTTCAATTCCATCAGCAAGTTAATGACTTGAGCTTGAATCGACACATCCAGCGCGCTAACCGCCTCGTCGCATACAATCAACTTCGGTTTCATGGATAATGCGCGCGCAATTGAAATGCGCTGGCGCTGTCCTCCGGAAAACTCGTGGGGATAGCGATACATTACATCGGCGCTCATGCCGACATCCGACAAAAGTTCCCGCGCCACCGACTCTTGTTCCACAGGCGCAATAATCCTATGGGCAATCAAGCCCTCGGTTATAATCTGGTAGACAGGCATTCGGGGATTCAGCGATGCATACGGATCCTGAAAAACAATTTGCACATCACGCCGAATCGCGCGCGCTTCATTTGTTCCGAGTTTATAAATATCCTTGCCGACCAGATTAATGGTCCCTCGATGCGGAGGTTCAAGTTGCATGATCGAGCGAGCCAGTGTTGATTTACCGCACCCCGACTCACCCACCAGGCCAACAACTTCGCCGACGCCGATCTGCAGTGAAACGCCCTGAACGGCCCGGACATAACTGTGAACCCGGGAAAACAGACCGCGCCGCACCGGAAACCATACATGCACATCCTTCACTTCAAGGAGTGGTGAATTATTCATGATGCGCCTCCGGGTTTGGCGATTCGGCTTTCCGCCAGCAGGCAACGCACTCCCCGGTCACTATATATCTCGATGGCCGGATGTTGTTGCCGGCACGCTTCCGACACAAGCGGACATCGATCCTGAAAACGGCATCCCTGCGGATAGTTAACCGGTGACGGAACCTGCCCAGGAATTGTTTCGAGCTTTCCGCGTCGCTCGGCCAACGCGGGATTTGCCTTGAGCAACGCTTCGGTATACGGATGCGCGGGATTGGCAAACAATTCATCCACGCCACCGGTCTCCACAATTTCCGAGGCGTACATGACCATCATACGCGAGCACATTTCCCACACGACGCCGAGGTTGTGAGTAATCAGCATGACGGCAGTGTCGCGACTTTTCATTTCCCGCAACAAAGCCAGAATCTGCGCCTGGATCGTGACATCCAGCGCCGTTGTCGGCTCATCGGCAATAATCAATTTCGGTTCAAGCATCAACGCCATGGCAATCATGACCCGCTGGCGCATACCACCGGACAATTCATACGGGTAGGCATACATTCGCTCGGCGGCATCCGGAATTCCGACCTTCTTCAGCCATTCCACACCGATATTCCACGCGGTTGCGGTATCAACATCACGATGAAACTGCTGGGTTTCAACCATTTGCCGGCCGATTCGATGCAACGGTGAAAGCGCGGTCATCGGCTCCTGAAATATCATGCTGATGTCCCGCCCCCGAATTCCCCGCAATTCTTCAATCGGCATCGACAACAAATCCCGCCCGCCGAACCATGCTTTGCCGCTGTCAATAGATCCCGGCGGACGGGGAATCAGCCTCAACAAACTCATGGCGGTCACCGATTTGCCGCAACCCGATTCTCCGACAATGCCCAGGATTTCACCCCGCATAACGTCAAACGACACCCGATCCACCGCACGGACAATACCGTCATCGGTCTTGAATGAAACCGACAAATTTTCCACCCGCAGAAGCGGTTCTTTTTGTGCGTTCGACATCTATTCCATTCTGGTAACAGGCTTGGGATCGTAGGCATCCCTTACGCCTTCGCCCATAAACACGCCGAGCAGTATAACGACAAAGAGAGACAGTGAAGGATACAGAATCAACCACCATGCCCACCGGAAGGATTGCGCTTGCTGGAGTAATTCACCCCAACTGGGCGTGGGTGGCGGAAGGCCAAAGCCGAGATAATCCAGTACGGCAAGTGAACCGATGGCGCCCACAAGGGAAAACGGGAGGAACGTGATAATCGGTGTCAGGGCATTGGGAAGGATGTGCTTGAACATGATGCTGGAAGACGATAGTCCAAGGCACCGGGCGGCATCGACAAACGGCATATTGCGGAGTCGCAGAAACTCGGCTCGCACGTAATACGAAATGCCGATCCAATTGAAAATGCCATAACAGAACAGCAATAGACTGAAACTGCGTCCGTACATTGAACCAAGCAGAATCATCACGTAAAGAAACGGGATTGTGCTCCAAATTTCAATGATACGTTGGGCCACCAGGTCCACCCGGCCGCCATAATATCCCTGCAACGCGCCCATTAAAATACCGAAGCCCATGGAGAAGGCCACAAGTAAAAGACCAAAGGTCATGGAAGTTCGAAGTCCATAAAGAATGCGGGCCAATACATCGCGACCGGCATTGTCGATACCCAGCCAATGTCCGCGAACCGGGCGAAAGGGCCATTGAATGTCATTTTTGCGCAGTTGAATGGTGTACTCGACATCGCCGACATCCAACGGCATGGCCACGGTGAGACCTTGAAATGCCCGGCGTGCGAGATCGGTCAAAGCCTCCCGATGCGTTTCTTCCAATTCTGACCAGAGCGAATTGACGGGTTCGACCAGTTCCAGATAGGCATCGAATGTGAACTTGTGTGCGCGAGGCTCGGCGGCGGATACTTCGCGAAACGTAATGCGCACATCGCGCGGCGCATCGCGACGCGGTGAATAGGCGGTCATGCTTATTTCCGCCACATTGGCGCTTTCGCTTTCGTTGGTCAGGACAATTCGTTGCGCGGATGCGGCTTCATTACGAAACCGGGCCTGGATACCCGCGCGAAAACCAGCCGGCAAATTCCAATATTCGGTAATTGGCCGCCCCTTGTCCTGCGGCAGAAAATGTTGCGCGGCCAGTGAACGAACCACCATGTAATCGCTGTTGATGTTGGCGTTGCCAACTCGCGGCGATGCGCGCATTGTAATATCCACCCGCTCCTCATCGCGCAAGGTGTCGGGTTTGATGATTTCATAAGGACCGTAAGGAACCGGCGCAAAAATCATGCGATTTCCAGCGCCTTGGGAAAACATATCCGAGTCGCGAATGGTTTTGTAGTCCGGGCGGGTAAGGCGGCCGCTTCCGGTAAATGTGTCATCCGGATAAAATTTAACGACGGGAAAATAGGATTTTCCCTCAAAGCGAACATACAGCGGACGATCATTGCAGATAAATTCAGAGAACAGGCTCATGATGTAGAGGGCCACCAGAAGGCAAAATGACCAGAAGCCGCGTTTGTGGCGGCGGAATCGATTCCAGCGTTTCCGGGCCAATGGATTCAGACGAAATCTTTTGGGTTGTAGCTGTTGATGATCCGGCACGTTTCCTCACTTCCTGAAATGAATCCGTGGATCAATCAACACATAACACAAGTCGGACAATATATTGCCCAACAGACCGAGAATGGATGTTATGGACAGAATCGCCATGAAAACCGGGTAATCGCGCCCGACAATGGCCTCGAGGCTCAAGCGTCCCATCCCGGGAATCTCAAAGACTTGCTCAATCACGACAGAACCGGCAAACATCAAGGTAAGTATGCTTCCGAATCCCGTCGCGATGGGAATCAGCGAATTGCGAAAAGCATGGCCCCATACGGCTCGCCGGTATGTGCCCCCCCGCGCAAGAACCGTTCGGATGTAGTCGCTTCCAATCTGATCGAGCAAAGAATTTTTCATCAGAACCGTAAGCACGGCAAAATTGCCCGAGACGTAACAAATCAGCGGCAGGAACATGTAATGGAAACGGTCCTTGATTTGCTCCCATAAAGTCATGTTGGCAAATCCGTCCGATTCAAAACCGGCCACAGGAAACCAGGCCCAGAAGCCGTCCAATGTACCGCAAAACAACATCTTCAGCACCATACCCAAAGCGAATGCCGGCATGGCGTAACCGGCGAAAACGAGCATGCTGGAGGACACATCAAAAACCGTTCCCTGGCGAAGCGCCTTCGCGATACCGAGCGGAATGCAGATCATGTAAGTAAGGACAAAGCTGGTGATTCCGAAAATCAACGATACACGAAAGCGATCCTGGATAACCTGCCATGCGGTACGATTCGGATATTTGTACGACTCCATGGACAGCCCAAGCCGATTCTGGACCAGCCATTTCCAATAGCGTTCATAAACCGGACGATCAAATCCGTAATATTTTTCCAGCTGTCGTTTATATTCCTCGGATATGGTTGCGGCCGCGCCAACCGAAGCAGACGCGGATGCGCCCTCCCCCAAGCCCCGCATTTGAAGCATCATTTGTTCGACCGGACCGCCAGGCACAAATTGGATGAGACCAAAACAGACAATGGTTATTCCGAGAAATGTCGGTATGACCAAAAGCAGACGCCTAACAAAGTATTCAAGTCGCTCCATGTGCGGAATAGTTTACCACGTTTTGGAAACGACGGTGAATAAATATCGATCCACCCATAACGCACCGCAGGCAAAGTTACGAATCGGACCGGACCGAACAGGTTATGGAATACTATTATGTCCCGGAAAGGGCTTCGGTGATAATGCGGCGGCCAACCGCAAGCGCCGCGTCAACGCGATCGGGTTGGCGTCCACCGGCTTCTGCTTTATTTGGCTTTCCGCCGCCACCACCGCCGGCTTCCTTGGCCACCGGTCCGATGATCTTACCACAATGAATGCCTTTGTTCACCAACGCGTCCGGAGCGGAACAAATAAACGCCACCTTGTCCTCATTGGTTCCCGAGATCAAAATCAAAGCCGACGGCACTTTCGTGCGGAGATGATCGAGCATGGAGCGCAATCCGTCCGCATCCAAATCGCCGGCATGCGCTATAACGACAGGAACGCCGCCAATTGTTTCAACATTTTTCAGCAAGGCGTCGGACTGGCCGCGGGCGGATGCTTGCTTCCACTCCTTGCGTTCGCGCTCGAGCTTCTGAACCTGGTCCAGCAATGCATCAACCCGTGCCGACAGATCCTCGGTTGAACTGCTTAACCGATGCGCCACGTGACGAAGGGTTTCATGTTCCCGACGCGTCCATTCAATAGCCGGCCAACCGGCCAACGCCTCGATACGGCGAACACCGGAAGCAACCGAACTTTCCGCCAAAATACGAAACACTCCCAATTCTCCGGTGGAGGCGGCATGGGTACCGCCGCAAAGCTCCCGACTATAACCACCGATATCCACCACGCGGACAATTTCGCCATATTTTTCATCAAATAAAGCCGTAATGCCGGAACTGGGGACGTCCTTGAGCGCCATTTGGTATGTTTTTACCTCGGTATTACCCAGTATCCATTCGTTTACCTGCCGTTCAATCTGGGCAAGTTTATCAGCGCTGACCGATTCATAGTGGTTGAAATCGAAGCGCAAGCGATCAGGTGCGACCAGAGATCCCGCCTGTTTTACGGTAGAACCCACATATTTCTTAAGCGCGCATTGAAGCAAATGGGTGGCGGTATGGTGCTTCATTAAACGGGCCCGACGATCGACATCAATAATCGCGGCCACGGCATCGCCTTTGGCAATCGAACCGCTAATCACTTTGCCGATATGAAAAATCAATCCTTCCGCCGGACGTTGCGTATCCCAGACTTCAAACTCGCCGGACGGTCCTCGCAAGACACCTTTGTCGCCGACTTGACCACCTGACTCTGAATAAAAGGGAGTTTCAGCAAGAATTACTTCACCGGTTTCGCCCTCATTCAACCGGGCGACATTTTTCCCGCCCGAGACCAACTCCTGAATGCTGGTTTCCTCCTGAAAACTCGTATAACCGGTAAATTCAGTTTTCAACCCGCGGGAAATGAGGCCTGATATCACATCCGCATTTTCATCCATCGCGCTTTGGCGGCGGGCGGCGCGTGCGCGTTCCCGCTGTTCTTCCATCAACTCGGAAAAGCGTTGTTCATCGACGGAAAGTCCTTGCTCCATGGCCATCAACCGGGTCAAGTCGATGGGAAAGCCGTAGGTATCATAAAGCTTGAACGCGGTATCACCGGGGAAAAGGATGTCGTTATTTTTCTTCAAGCCGCCGGCGACATCTTCAAACAAGGCAATGCCCCGATCAAGCGTGATGGCGAAACTTTCCTCCTCCGACAAAAGGACCCGGGCAATCTGTTCCTGGTGTGTATTCAATTCCGGGAATATGCCGCCGAGAATTTTCGCCAGAGTTCCGAGCAGTTCGCCCATAAAAGGTTTTTCGAAACCGAGTTTGCGTCCGTAACGCACGGCGCGGCGAAGCAGTCGGCGCAAAACATAGCCACGCCCCTCGTTTGACGGCAAAACACCATCACCGATGGCGAGCGCGAGGGTGCGGACATGGTCAGCGATAACACGCATGGCGATGGCGGCATCACCTTCGTAGGCCTTGCCACTCAACGACATGATTTTTTCAATGATAGGCTTGAACAAATCCGTGTCATAATTCGAAGTGCATCCCTGCAGAACACTGACCACCCGTTCAAACCCCATTCCGGTATCGACATGCTTGGAGGGCAACTCCTCCAACTGTCCATCCGAACGTCGGTTGTATTGAATGAATACCAGATTCCAAATTTCCATGACCTCGGGAGACCCGGAATTTACCTGGTCCGGACGACAACCGGTGGCGGTCAAGTCGACATGGATCTCCGAACACGGCCCGCAAGGTCCGGTATCACCCATTTCCCAGAAATTGTCTTTTTCGTCGAATTTCAAAATGTGCGTCGGGTCGACATCGGTCACTTCGCGCCAGAGGTTGGCCGCTTCATCATCGGTGCGAAACACAGTTACCCAGAGTCGTTCTTTGGGAAGTTTCCAAACTTCAGTCAAAAGTTCCCACGCCCAGGAAATGGATTCGCGTTTATAGTAATCGCCAAACGACCAATTCCCCAGCATTTCAAAATAGGTGTGGTGATAGGTGTCAATGCCGACTTCCTCGAGGTCATTATGCTTTCCGCTGACCCGGATGCATTTTTGAGTGTTCGCCACACGTTTTTCCGTAGCTTCCCGAGCGCCGAGGAAAATTTCCTTAAACTGATTCATGCCGGCGTTTGTAAAAAGCAACGTCGGATCTGACGGCAACACGACCGGTGAACTGGGGACAATGACGTGCCCTTTTGACTTGAAGAAATCAAAAAAGGACTGACGAATTTCAGACGAGGACCATGTACGGCGATTCATGCGAAGACTACTCCCATTACCCGACGACGGTTACTCATCCGCAGACGTACCGACAAGCACGACGTCCCTGGACTTTTCCTTGATTTTCTCAATCAGCGATTTTTGCATTTCGAGGTCGGTTTTCAAATTATCACGCACGGCATCGCGGCCCTGCCCCAATTGCTGACCTTCGTACGACAGCCACGACCCGCGCTTTTCGATCAGGCCCAATGTGATGGCGGCATCGATAATCGAGCCGGTCCAGGAAATGCCCTCGGCGTATAGAATATCGAATTCAGCTTCCGTAAACGGAGGGGCCACTTTGTTTTTGACAACCTTAACCTTGGTCCGGTTGCCGACGACTTTTCCACTGGAGTCCTTCATCGTGGCGATACGGCGGATATCCAAACGCACCGAGGAATAAAACTTCAAGGCGCGTCCACCCGGAGTGGTTTCAGGGTTGCCGAACATCACGCCGATTTTCTCCCGGATTTGGTTGGTGAAAATACAGCAGGTTTTCGATTTGTTGATAGCGGCGGTCAATTTGCGCAATGCCTGCGACATCAGCCGCGCCTGCAAACCGACATGCGAATCACCCATGGCGCCTTCCAATTCCGCCCGCGGAGCCAACGCCGCCACGGAGTCGACGACAACGACATCCAGCGAGTTGCTTTTCACGAGGGTCTCCGCGATGTTGAGGGCTTCTTCGCCGGAGTCCGGTTGGGAAACCAGCAATTCATCAAGGTTCACGCCGATTTTTTTCGCGTAGCCGGGATCCAGCGCATGCTCGGCATCAATAAACGCGGCGAGGCCGCCGGCTTTTTGCGCATTGGCAATAATGTGCGAGACCAGCGTGGTTTTTCCAGAAGACTCGGGACCGAAAATTTCAATCACCCGCCCACGCGGAACACCGCCAACCCCCAACGCGATATCCAGGGTAAGCGCACCGGTGGAAATTGCCGGAACAGATGTTTTGGATTCCTCATTGCCGAGGCGCATGATGGCGCCATCGCCAAACTCTTTTTGGATTTGGGCGAGCACGGTGCTCAACGCGGTGGGAAGTTTAGAGCCGTGCTTTTCAGTTGAGGATGCCTGTGATTTAGCCATGTTATTGTCCTTTTAAGTAAATCTCTTGAATTGTTGTATAGCGGGGACCCGATCCATTGAGCTGGCTGTTCATGAACAGAACGCGATCGACCGGAACCACATCGAAGCGCGTATTGTTAATGCAGGGCATGATGGATGTCAATGCGCCGGGCGGCAAAGGATGGCGGATTCGCGCGATGGTGAGATGAGGCCGAAATAGACGCGATTCCACGGGAATCCCCACGTCCCGCGCCGCCCCCGACAAGGCCCGGTACAAAACCTCCGCCCCGGGGGGTATATCCACCCCCGCCCAAATGACATTGGGCGAGCGTTTTGAACCGAAATAACCGCCGCCACCCACGGAAAAATGAAACGGTGCGCACGTGGAACCGAGGCGTTCCAGCCGGGCCGCAAACGATGACGCCGACACCCCGGTCAGCGCTCCGAGAAAAAGCAGGGTAATATGGGCGAGATCAGGACGGGAAAAACCCAACTTATACCCCATTGCCTTCAAATCGCCCTGCAAACCCTCCATTGCGGAACGAATGGATTCGGGAACTTCTACACAGAGAAATGCGCGTTGCAGGTTGTCGGAAATCTTCACATTCATCCAATCAGACGAGTATTACTCATACTTTCTAACCACGGCCCGGACCACGCCGCCAATCACCAGCGACTGGCGTGGAATAATCGTCGTATATTTTTTGTTGGCAGGCTCCAGTCGAACGCCCCGGCGGTCCTTGAGGTAGTATTTAAGCGTCCATTCACCATCCACCTGGGCAATGACAATGTCGTTGTTTTTCGGTTGCCGACCTTTTTCGATCAGCACCAAATCACCGGGTTGAATTCCCGCGTCGATCATGGAGTCGCCGCTGACCGTCAACATAAAGGTCGCTTCGGGGCGGCGGACCAGATACTCATCCAAACTCAAAACATCAACCAATTCCTCCTCGGCGGGGGACGGAAAACCGGCCTGCACAAGACCCAACAGCTTGATCGACCCGGTCAAGCGCCGGGTCAGGGAAAGCTTGCCGGTTGTGCTTCGCCGGACATACCCGGCTTCTTCAAGGCGACCGACCAGCCGGTAAACGGCATTTTTGGACTTAAACTTGAACAAGCCCATCATTTCCGAGTAACTGGGGACACGTTCCTCGGCCCGATAAAATTGTCGGATAAGCTGAACCCGCGAATCAAGATTGGCTCTTTTCGGCATAAACAATCGTTCCTGTTGCTTTTTATACGCTATGTGAACGATTGTTTACAATCAAGAAAAAAGTCAAAAATTGAACGGAAAATCGACAAATGCGTCTACAAAACTCTATTAAATAAGCTTTTGACAGCATACGGCTTTTCAGGGACATTGGACGGCTTATTCACCAGAAAGGTATTTGATTTATATGTTTAACGAATCTATTCGCGAACGCTCCATGATCGTGGTTGCCGGCTTGATGACCGCCGGGATTATGGTCATCGGTTGTTCCAAGCAACCGGAAACCACCGCGACGCCTCCCGTGGCGCCCGCCTCCTCCATCGCCTCCTCCGACATATTCACCCAACCCATTGAGCGCAAAATGCCCGACGCATCCACCGTCCTCGTTGTCGTCAACGGAACCGAAATAACCCTTGGCGAATTCAACAAGGAAATGGAAGGCATGATGAGACGGATGCAAGGCCGGGTTCGTCCGGAGCAAATGGCGCAAATGCAAATGCAGATGCGGGACCAGTTGCTCGACAACCTGATCACCCGCCAGGTGCTTCTGGACACGGTGAAGGCGCAGGGCATCACGATCAGCAGTGAGGAATTTGACGAAGCCGTGGAACAAATGACTGATACCCTGCCGCCCGGAATGACCATGAATGACATGCTGGCTCAAGCCGGAATGTCCGAAGAGGAATTCCGCAAAACATTGACGATGGAACTTCAGGTCCGCAAGTTGCTGGAAAGCACAACCGGCGGGGCTCCGGAAATTACCGATGAGGAATTGCAGGCCTTCTACACGGAAAACGAAGCTCAATTTTCGCGCGATGAATCGGTTAGCGCCAGTCACATTCTGATCAGCACCGATGCGACCGACTCCGAGGATGACAAAGCCGCCAAATTGGAAAAGATCAACGACCTCCGCCGTCAGTTGCTGGAAGGCGCCGATTTTGCCGAACTGGCGGCCGAGCACTCCACCTGCCCCAGCCGCGCCCAGGGCGGCAGTCTCGGTCAGTTTGAACGCGGCCGTATGGTCCCTCAATTTGAAACGGCCGCCTTTTCCCAGGAAATTGGAGAAATCGGCGAAGTCGTGGAAACCCAATTTGGCTACCACATCGTAAAAGTTACGGCAAAGAACAATGCCGGCGCGGTTCCGCTCGAAGAAGTCAAGGAACAACTTTCCCAGTACCTCGGCAATCAAAAACAGCAGAAAGCACTTCAAACCTACATTGAAGGATTGAAGGAAAATGCCAATATCAGCTTCCCCGGAATGCCGGACGCAAACTGACAAGGAAAGGTAATCCCTTTTGAGGGATTTTCGTAATTCCGGTGTTCGGCTTTTTGCCGGGCGCCGGTTTTTTATTCCAGCCTTGCCTGCGCCACAATAGACTAGTCTTTTCGTATTGCCGGTTTATACTCCCCGCCATGGACGCGACAGCCCAATCGGGACATTTCAATACATCCAGCCTTAATTTATCCTCCACGCCTCCCAGGGTCCTTATTCTTGACGATGAAGAACCGATCCGCCGGCTTTTGAAAATGGCGCTTTCACGCGAAGGTTGCGTGGTGGAAACGGCGGCCAATGGACGTATCGGCCTGCAAGCGTTGTTGATCAGCACCTTTGACGTGGCCATTGTCGATTTACGTATGCAGGAAATGGACGGCATCACGTTTGTCCAGGAGGCCCGCAAGATATGGCCCTGGCTTGGCTTTGTCATTCACAGCGGATTTCTGGATGACCAGATCATCCAGATTGCCGAACGAGAGGATATCCGACATATACTGACCAAGCCGGTGGACATGAAACAACTGACGGAAGTGGTCTTTGACGAGACGCGTCGCCGGAGAACCAATTCGCTGTCATTTCCACAATTCGACCCGCTGGACCTGATCGGACACCAATTGCGCATCATGCGCCATATCACGCAGGATGTTCTGCATTCACAGGACATTCCATGCGCCTTGAAAAGCCTCGGCGAAACCATTGCCGACACACTCCCGCACCACGTCATGGGCATTCTCGGCATTGAGGATAGCGAACCTGTGCTGTTGCTTCAAAGCACTACGCCGCAACCAGAATCCGCATTCAACGAACTGCAAAGCCATATACTTGATCGTTACCAGGCGTTATCCGGCCGGCACCTCGACACAAAGAAGATCAAGGTCGAGCGAGTCGGGTCGCCACCCGTTGAAGATGCTCCGGGAAAACTCCAAAGCATTACATCCGTTCCAGTCATGTCGGGCGATTCCGTGCTCGGCATTTTATCCATCGGATCATTCAAAAAAAATGCGTTCAGTCCCTACAACGTCACGCTCCTTTACCATGCCGCAGGCAACCTCTCCACCATCCTGAGCGCATTAAGCGAAATGCGACAACTTGCCACCCGTGATTCGTTGACCGGCCTCTACAACCGCCGGCAACTTGAAGAGGAGCTGGAACGTGCGTGGTTGCTCGCCAAACGGCATAAAAATGAAATGGCGGCTTTGATGCTGGATCTTGATGGGTTCAAGGAAATCAACGACATGTGGGGACACCATGCCGGCGACCGCTTGTTAAAAGAATTCTCTTCCACCCTGAAATCCGTGGTGCGGGCCTCTGATATTTTGGGGCGTTACGGCGGCGATGAATTTGTGATTCTTCTCGCTCATGCCAGCCGCGCCGAAGCCACCGTGCTGGCAGAGCGCGTCCTTGACACCATCAGCAACCGGCGCTTTCTGACCGAGAAGGAAAATGTGGCGCTGGCCACCTCCATCGGGATAGCGATTTTCGACCCTTTGCTTCCCATGGAAGAATTCACCACCCTGCTCGAACGGGCCGACCAAGCGCTTTATCAGGCGAAAAAGGAGGGACGCAACCGATTTGTCTTATGGACGGGCGGGCCTGATACCGCTTCGCGAGGAGCAAACCAGCAACAATCCAGACCACACGAGAAATCGCCAAAATCCAAGGGGCGGATTTTGATTCTTGATGATGAAGAATACATTTTGATTCTTTTGAAGAAAATCCTTGAGAGCCAACCGTACGAGGTAACCGTAGCCCGCACCATATCCGAAGCGCTGGACGCCCTGAATGCCAATCCGCGCTATTATGACATTCTGCTTTGCGACCTTTCCCTGCCCGATGGCGACGGATCCGAACTTATGCGCATGGCAAGGGAACTTGACAGCGAAATCGTAAACATCGTCATCAGCGGCAATGTAACGGCCGATAATGCCATCAATGCACTGCGATACGGCGCGTATGATTTCATTCAAAAGCCCATTATTCCCGAAACCATGAAAGCGCTGATCGAGCGGGCGTTGAATTATCGCAATCTGTTGCGTGAGAATGCCCGTTACCGCGAGTATCTGGAAGATATGGTCAGAGCTAAAAATTCGGAACTTACCCAGGCGCTGGATGACATCAAAAAGGCGTATGAATTCACCTTGGAAACCATGGTGGCCATGCTTGACGCCCGCGAATTTGAAACCGGACAGCACAGTATCCGGGTCCGCGACCTGACCCTGATTCTTGCCCGGTCAATGAATTGTGAAGGATCGCAACTTGAAGAAATCGGCCGCGGCGCCCTTTTGCATGACATTGGAAAAATCGGCATTCCGGATTCCATATTATTAAAACCGGATAAACTGACGGAAGATGAATGGGATGTAATGAGAAAACACCCCGAAATCGGGTTTCGTTTCCTCAAAAACAGCGCGTTTCTGCAAACCGCCGCCGGCATTGTGATGTCCCACCATGAGCGCTGGGACGGTACGGGCTATCCCCAGCGATTAAAAGGCGAGGAAATCAATATTGGCGCCCGGATTTTTGCCGTGATTGACGCATACGACGCCATGCGTTCGTCACGGGTTTACAAAGGCTCGTTCAGCCGGGAAAAAACCATTGAGGAAATTAAAAGCATGTCGGGAAGCCAGTTCGACCCCGCAGTCGTGGATGCATTTCTCCGATGTGTCGATGAACTGGAAAAAGTCGGGCGCTGGTCGCATTCTTTTGTATGACGTGCCCGGTCAGCCCGTCCGGAGCGCTCATGTGCGCTTTCCACCCCGGTGTCAGGTGCCTTGAGATGGCAAAGTTTGCACGATCTGCATACCACCCCGCCCCCGGCCAGGCGCAAGTTTAATGGCATGGTCGTTCAAATACCAGTCGTGCAACGCCTGTGCACGCTGAACATAATCCCGGGTGGATGCCGGCAGTTTACTGATATCGAACTTCGCATTCGCCACCCGGCGTGGACCGGCATTGTAGCAAGCAAGCAGTAACGCCCGTTCATCCGCCTGCCATTCATCGCGATGTGACTGGATAAAATCGTGCAGATAAGCCAAATAAGCAGTTCCGACCTGACGGTTCAGTTCGGGATCGAAGGCCCGGTCAAAAGAAATCGATCGCCCGTACAAGCGCTTGGTGGTATCCCGCCAAGTGCCTTCCTTGATTTGCATCAAGCCGCGTTCGCCTTTGCCGCCTACTATTTCGGGGCGACCGCCGGACTCAATTTGGACTACTGATTCCACCAAAAGTGAAGTAACCAGAGCTTCCGGCAAAGCCTCAAAGTAGACTTCACTCGAATGGATGCTTTTATCAAAGGATGTCGAATGCGCATACGAAATGGTGTCCGGAATGGCGGGTCGGCGCGACTTGACACTCAATTCAGCGGCAAGCACAGCCGAGCCAGCCAACATGAATACCAGCCATAGCTTAAATTCTCTAATCGCGTTTTGTCTCATGATCAACCCTGTTCACCCTCAAGCTTGAACCGAAATTCATCCGCCAAGCCTGGCAATGATCTTAAACAATCGCAGAACCCACACGTTCCACAAAGCGCACAACGGTACATTTGCGATATCCAATGTAAAGAATTTAAAACGTTTTACCGAGATCCGCCGAGCGCAGACTTTTTGTAGTTTCCGCAATTAAAAGAGGTTACGCCGGAAACTTTTTATCGGGGAAAACCGCTAATTCCGAGCCGTCAACTTGAACTTTTCCAGAAAACGGAAAGCAACGTCCTTGAATTCAGAAGGCGGGGGGAAACCATGTTCCAGCCACTTTCCGATTGCCAGCCGAGCATCTCCGGGTCTGGTTGCGCGGCGGGGAACAATCTTATTGCTGGGAGAAATATGGGAGACGGACTTCCCCATTAAAGAACCCATTTCAATGGCCGCTTGATAGCGCGTCAAGGGGCGAACGGTGCTTAAATGGAAAACGCCCGACGCCTTTTTGTCAAAAAGCCGTCTGATACCCGCCCCGGCATCACGGGTCCATACCGGATATCGCTTCAATACATCATCCAGCGCCAATGGTTCATCCGAAGCAATATCTTTGACCAATTGACTGAAAAAGCCGGATTGTTCGGCGCTATCGGTCCACCCCATCAGCAACGGAACGCGCAAAACAATGGAGCCGGGGCGCGATAATACTATATCTTCGGCCTCTCGCTTTGATTTCCCGTATTCACTCAAGGGATTTCTGGGTGAGTCCTCCACATATGGCGGCTGTTCCCCGTCAAAAACATAATCGGTACTGACTAAAAGCAGGGGCACCCCCGGCGGCAATACCCGGCACATAACCTCAAGGGGGCGGGTATTCAACCGACGGGTTTCCTCCGGTTGATCTTCGCAAAAATCCGGTTCCCGATAAGCGGACAACACCGCGACGCAATCCGGCTTGAGGTCGTTCAGAAAGTCTGCCAGGGCGACATGATCCCGTATATCGAGGGACACAAAACCGGACGGACGGGGTCGCATGGACGTGGCTGTAACGTCAAACGATTGTTGTAATTCCCGAACCGTTTCCGTCCCCAGAAATCCGCTACCCCCAAAAACCGCGCAATGTTCCTTTTTTACCATAAAACCCTGATTTCCGTGTAATTACGTTCCAGTATTGCAATATTGCATTGCCGCGTCTAGTATGACCGGCCAATTATCGTTTGTCAGGAGTCGTTTAATGAATATTACAGTAGTGGGAACAGGTTATGTGGGTTTGGTTACCGGGGCATGTTTTGCCGACTGGGGCCACAATGTCCTTTGTGTGGACAACGACCAGCGAAAAGTCGACATGTTAAAACGTTTGGAAATGCCCATATATGAAGTGGGGCTGGAAGAACTGGTCAAACGAAACGTAGCGGAAGGTCGCCTGCATTTTACCAATTCCATCAAAGAAGGCACCGAGTTTGCAGAAGCCATTTTTATTGCGGTGGGAACGCCTCCCGGATACCGGGGCGCGGCAAATCTCTCCTATGTGGAACAAGTCGGACGGCAAGTTGCGGAAAACATGACCGGTTATCGCCTGCTGGTGGAAAAAAGCACGGTTCCGGTAAACACTGGAGAACAGTTGAAGCGCACAGTAAGCAAATACCTGCGCGCGGACATCCCGTTTGACGTCGCCTCCAATCCCGAATTTCTCAAGGAAGGCACGGCCATCGAGGACGCCTATGATCCGGACCGCATCGTTGTTGGCGTGGAAAGCGAACGTGCGGCCAAGTTGTTGCGGGCAATCTACGAACCCATCATAAAGAAAACCGGTTGCCCCTTTCTGGAAATGAATATTTCCAGCGCAGAGTTGACCAAACATGCGTCGAATTCTTTTCTCGCCATGAAGATATCCTTTATCAACGCGGTAAGCCGCGTATGCGAAATGGCCGGCGCCAATGTCGAGGAAGTTGCAAAAGGCATGGGCCTGGACAAACGAATCGGTCCCCGCTTTTTACAAGCCGGTGTTGGTTATGGTGGTTCGTGCTTCCCCAAAGATGTGGATGCTTTCGTGCAAATCGCCGATCATTTGGGTTACAACTTTGAATTGCTCAAGGAAGTTCAACGGATCAACAAAACCCAACGCGAACATGTCATGCAGAAAATCCAGCATGAATTGTGGGTGATCCAGGACAAAGTCGTGGCAGTCATCGGCTTGGCCTTTAAACCTGGCACAGACGATGTTCGCGAATCTCCCGCCCTGTACTTCGTGCCACAACTCATTGAAGCGGGCGCAAAACTCCGCCTTTGGGATCCCGTTGCGGAAGAACGTTTTGCTGAAATATTCCCCCAGGAAAAATACTTCAAGACCCCGCTGGAAACCGCTGAAGGTGCGGATCTTTTGTTGATTCTGACCGATTGGCCTGAAGTACGAAATATCGATCTCGCGGAACTCAAAAAAGTCATGCGCTGTCCGGTAATCGTGGATGGCCGCAATCAGTTTGAACCGGCCAAAATGCGTGAACTGGGCTTTACGTATATCAGCATCGGTCGTTCCTGATCTTTCACAATCATCCATTGACTTGCCATCGTGGTTTGATTAGTGTTTGCGACTCAATTGCATTATATCCAGTTGGATACAAACCCGAAGGGAGTGTGAGTTAGTTACCGTGGCTGAAGTTAAAATACGCAAAGGCGAATCTGTCGATCGTGCACTGCGCCGCCTGAAAAAGAAATTGGACAAGGAAGGCACCATGCGCGAGATCCGTTCGCATCGTTATTACGAAAAACCGAGCGAGCGCCGTCGCCGCAAAGAAGCCCGGGCCAGGATGCGCCTCCCGCGCTAAATCCTACTCCCGTCTATTACTCAAGACTCCCTTCGGGGAGTCTTGCTTTTTTTATCCCGCTCCTTTAGTAAAAACCAATGCAGTTTTCCGTTTCCACACATTGGAATACTTTTCGACACGCTTACGGCGAGTCGATGATCGAAGAAGTGCTTGCCCTTGGCGTTGATTCGGTTGAGTTGGGTTACGACCTCCGCATCGACATGGTGCAGGGTGTAAAGAAAATGGTGTCCGAAGGCGCCGTGAAGGTGTTGAGTGTTCACAATTTCTGTCCGGTTCCCATGGGTGCGCATCGCGGACACCCTGAATTGTACACACCGGCAAGCGTGGATCGCCAGACCAGGGAAAACGCCATCACCCATATGAGCCGGACCATTCAGTTTGCCGCCGAAGTCGGGGCAAAAGCCGTGGTTGCCCATGCCGGCAATGTCGATATGTCCAGGATGAGCCGCGATCTGATTCAATGGTGCGAGGCTGGTCGGCAATACTCTCCCGCCTACGAAAAACTGAAAATGAAAGTCCAGGTGACTCGGGACAAAAAGGTTCCGAAACAGTTGGATTATCTCAAGGAAAGTATCGACCGGCTTATGCCGGTGCTTGAACAGCACAATGTGGCGCTGGCTTTTGAAAATCTTCCGTCCTGGGAAGCGATTCCCACGGAAATGGAAATGGAGCAATTGCTCAAGCAATACAATTCCCCCCTGCTCCGGTGCTGGTTTGATTTCGGGCATGCGCAAATCAGGCAAAATATCGGCTTCATCAATGCTGAACGATGGGCGGAACGCCTTTCCCCGTTTATGGCAGGCATGCATATTCACGATGTCAAACCACCAGTTACCGACCATGTCATGCCACCGAATGGCCAAATTCCATTTCAGCATTACCGGGAGATCGCAAACCGCGATCTCGTTCGCGTGATTGAACCGGCGCCGGGTACTCCGGCGCCGGCTATCGTGGAAGCGATTGCGTTCCTGCGATCATGCTGGCAGGATACCGAACAGAACAATTTAACAGGAACAAAACCATGAAAGCATTGATCACCGGCATTACCGGACAGGACGGCTCGTATCTGGCGGAATTACTACTCGAAAAGGGCTATAAAGTCTACGGGATGATGCGTCGCTCCAGCACCGAGACCATTGAACGCATCGAACACCTCAAAGGCCGCATTGAGTTGGTAAACGGCGACTTGCTCGATGAAATGTCGTTGATCCACCTTCTTGAAGACGTCCGCCCGGATGAGATCTACAACCTCGCCGCGCAGTCATTTGTTCACACTTCGTGGAGTCAGCCCGTGCTGACCGGGGAATTCACCGCACTCGGCGTGACCCGGCTTCTTGACGCAATGCGATATGTCTGCCCCAAAGCCAAGTTCTACCAGGCCTCCAGCAGTGAAATGTATGGCAAGGTTCATGCCGTGCCTCAAGACGAGGAAACACCTTTTCACCCGCGAAGCCCTTATGCCGTAGCCAAGGTCTACGGACACTATATTACGTTGAACTACCGCGAAAGTTACAATCTGTTTACGGTTTCCGGCATTCTGTTCAACCATGAAAGCCCACGCCGCGGGAAAGAATTCGTCACCCGCAAAATAACCGATGGTGTGGCACGCATCAAACACGGCCTCGCCACGGAACTTCGCATGGGCAACCTCGACGCCAAGCGGGATTGGGGATTTGCCGGCGACTATGTCAAAGCCATGTGGCTCATGTTACAGCAGAACCAACCCGATGATTTCGTTATTGCCACGGGTGAGACGCATTCAGTTAAGGAATTTCTCGAAATCGCATTTGCCAGGGTCGGACTGAATTGGAAGGATTATGTGGTGGTTGATCCCAAGTTTCTTCGCCCCGCCGAGGTGGATCTATTGCTGGGTGACCCATCCAAAGCCCGCAATAACCTCGGATGGCAACCCGAAGTTAATTTCGAAGGCCTCATCAACATGATGGTAGATGCGGACATGGATCGCATTAAACGCCAGTTGCGTTGATCATGCGGGTACTGGTGACAGGCGCGGCGGGTTTTGTCGGCAAACATGCCGTGCATGATTTGCTGAATGCCGGCCATGATGTTATCGCCATGGTGGAACCGGGACACGAAGCGGGTTCGCCCCACCCCAAAGCAACAACCGCCTGCAACTTGCTCGATCAAATCGGCATGCAGGAAATGGTAAAAAAACACCGCCCCGATGCATGCCTGCATCTCGCCGGCATTGCCTTCGTACCTATGGGTTGGACGCATCCGCAAGATGTGTTTAACGTCAACGTGACGGGAACTGTCAATCTGCTGGAAGCATTCCGTCATCATCATGCATCGGCCCGGGTTCTCATCGTCTCATCTTCCCAGATTTACGGCCAGCAACCACGTGACCACGTAATCACGGAATCGGACAATCCGGCCCCGGACAATCTATATGCATTGTCGAAATGGACGGCGGATGGAATCGCTCTGTTGTACGCCAGGCAATACGGAATGCCGATCATGACGGCTCGTCCTTGCAACCATATCGGGCCAGGTCAGTCGGAAAATTTCGTCGTCAGCGCATTTGCCCGTCAACTGGTTAAAATCTCCCACGGCATGCAGGAAAATCGTATGCGTGTGGGAAACCTGGCCAGTCAACGCGAATTTACCGATGTCCGCGACACCGCGCGCGCTTATCGCCTGTTACTGGAAAAAGGCCTGGGGGGACGCGCATACAACGTCACATCCGGCCGCTTATTCACCATTCAGGAATTGTTCGATCTCTTATGTGATGTGACAGGCGTCACCCCGGAAGTGGAGGTTGATCCGGCACTGTATCGCCCCACCGATATCCAGCCCGTACTCGACATCACACGCATTTTTTTGGAAACCGGATGGCGTCCGGAAATCCCAATCCGGCAAACGCTAGGCGATGTCGTGCATGACATTTCGGTTCGATTGCGCTAAATATACCACTCCATGAAGCGCCGACCTTCACCATGGAGAATGTTATCAGGCGGTAACGTCATTACCTTTCGCTTACTGCGCCTGTTTACATGCGTCTTCATATTCAACAGCTCATCCCTTGCGGATACCGCATCAGGCAATAATGGACAAAACATCGGGCAAGGCGCATTTTCCGTGCGCATTTTATCCCTGCAACACCTGCTCTATCCCGGATCATCCCACTATCCGTTGAATGATTTGCAAAAAGACGATATCCGGATCGGCATCAGCATTGGCCACGGCAACGTCTGGAACAATAAAACCGGCTATTACATCATGGATGGTGAATGGACACACGTTGACTTTCGATTCTCACTGGCTTTATCGGACAAACTCGAAGCTGGTTTTATTCTGCCGGTCACGTCCAGAAACGGCGGTTTTCTGGACAGCACCATTGAGTCATTTCATAATCGCCTTGGCTTTAAAAATCAGGGCCGTGAAAATGCTCCACGCAACGACATCCGGGTTGAATACTTTAAAAATGGCGGATCGTCCATCTCCATTACCGACAGCTCAACCGGATTGAGCGACATTCCGGTTTTCGTCGCATGGCACATTACACGCGGTGATAACGTAATGCCGGCCATCATCCTTCAACCCAGAATCACCATTCCGGTTGGTGATCGCGACCAGTTGGAAGGTCTGGGCAAGGTTACCTATGGCCTGGCCGGAATCGCATCCAAAAGAATCGGGAAGACCGACCACCTGATATTTTTAATCGCTGATTCGGCTTACTGTTCGGTCGACCATATAGAGCAACTTGAATTGCGAAATTATTTTTTTACCGGCACCCTGGGGTGGGAATATCAATGGTCAACCAAAACCTCACTTCTGGCGCAATACAGCGTATCATCCGGCATTGTAAGCAAATCCAAGGAGTGGTCTGACGACGCCCATCATTTGAATATTGGAATAAAACGCCGAATCGCCGAACGAACCGTTCTTGAATTCAGCATTCAGGAAAATCTGTTTCATTACAACAACAGTGCGGATGTTGGCGTGCATCTAGCCTTGACCCATATTTTTTAGTTAAGGAATCCCGGAAATGGGCGGTCGCGGTAAATCCAGAATTCGCCGGGGCATGGCCACTTCCTCTTGCAGAACTCCATTATAATAGAGCGCAACCCGGTACCCTTCATAAACTCTGCGTTCTCTGACTGCCGCGCGCTCTTCGGCGCGAAAACCTTTCCGTAATACATAGGCTGCGGCCACAGTTCTGGACTCGCCAGCCGGCCACGGCCCGGTTATACGTGTGGCATCCACTTGAGCCTGCGCCCGGGAAGGCATTATAATGTCCGTTCCCTCCACCCGGTCATAAAATGTAACGATCACCTGTACCTGATCGCTTTTGATTGCCCCTTCACCCGTTCGTGGGCGAATGGTAACTCGAACCAACCTCATATCATCAAACTCGTCCGTCGCCTGAAACCGCTCCCGATCCACCGATGCAATGCGAAGAATCCGCGAAGGTGCTGTCACCTCGGGCAGTGGCCTGGTCGTTGGTTCCCTGCTCGCCACAGCCCTGGCACGCTCCAATTCATTCATGCGGGCGCGCTCGCGCGATGCTACATCAAACTCCGGCGTGCCTTTGGTCAACTCCATTACTTTTTCCCACTGTCCGCCGGCTTGAAAATACAGTTTACGGGTTTCATAAAGTTTGGCCCTCTCTGTCCATGCTGGAACATAATCCGGAACGATCAATTGTATCCGGTTGAGCATGCTGTCGGCCTGGGAGTAATTTCTTCGCCCGATCTCCACCTTTGCTTCAGCCAACAGTGCGATCGCCTGGGACTCTAACGGATCGATGATTGCGGTCTCTCGCACAACCGCAGGCGGCATATCAACAGGGGTTTCCACTTTGGGTTCCGGCGCGGAGTCTTTCACGGCAACAACCGGAGCGGGTGCTGGTTCTGGCGATACGGGCAGTGGCGCAGGCGTCGGCCCGGTGAATTGCGGTTCCGGCGCTGGTTGCATTTGTTCGACCGGTTTGGGCGCCTCCACAACCGCGGGGACCTCATCGGGAATGACCACCGGGACCGTTTCGGATTTCTGCCACAAGGGAAATACGATTACAAAAATCAATTGAAGCAGAATGATGACACCAATCGCCGCGAACGATGCCGCCTGCATTTTGCTGAAGCGACGACGCTGTTGGGGCGGTTTGCTCGAAGTACCATAATGAAACTCAATAATCGTACGGCCGATTTCAATCTGATCGCCATCGCGTAAACGGTGCTCTTTTACAGGCTGTTGATTGACCAAAACAGGATTGGTTGCGCCCAGGTCGCGAATGACCGGCCCGCCCTCCCGGTACTCAATCGTAGCGTGATGCCGCGAAACCTCGTCGTCGTCTTCCAGATCAATATTGCATTCCGGATCCCGTCCGATGGTCAGCGATCCCTGCTGAATAGAAAGCCGTTTTCCTTTGAATTTTCCGTTCAGGAACAAAAGTCGGTACATTGTTTCAAGATAACAAAAGACAAAGACAAAGACAAAACAAAGCGGCAGTCAAAATGATCCATCGCTCTGAAATACCTTCATGTTTGTCGTCAACGATTAGCTTGACCGGCCCGCCATTGATCGCGCACACTTTCACGCTTATGACAGCTAAAACCGGTAAAAAATTTATGGAAGATCTGGCGGCGCTTTGCAAGCGGCGCGGGTTCGTGTTTCAAGCCTCGGAAATTTACGGCGGATTAAATGGTTTCTGGGATTACGGCCCTCTTGGCATCCAGCTTAAAAATAATATCCGGGACGATTGGTGGAAACATATGGTGGAGTGCCCCCCCATCGGACCCGACGGCGATCCATTGGAAATTGTCGGCCTGGACTCCGCTATCATCCAGAACCCCAAGACCTGGGTGGCTTCCGGTCACGTCGCCGGATTCAACGATCCCATGATTGATTGCCGGGCGTGCAAGGCGCGTTTTCGGGCTGATCAGCTATCGAGCTACGAATGTCCGCGCAAGCCCAGCAAAAAGGCCGGAGAGCACGATCAATGCGAACTCACCGAACCTCGTGCATTCAACTTGATGTTTGAAACATACGTCGGCGCCGTTCGCGACGAGGAAGCCAAGGCGTATTTGCGTCCCGAGACCGCACAGGGCATTTTTTTGAATTACAAAAACATTGTCGACACCATGCGCGTGAAAATGCCGTTTGGCATCGCACAGGTCGGCAAAGCCTTCCGAAACGAAGTTACACCGCGAAACTTTATTTTCCGCTCCCGCGAATTCGAACAAATGGAAATGGAATGGTTCTGTCATCCCGACGAATCGTTGCATTGGTTTGAGTATTGGAAAAAACAACGCATGGACTGGTGGGTAGGCCTGGGCATCAAGCCGGAAAACCTGCGTTTCCGCGATCACGCAGACGACGAACTGGCGCATTATTCCAAAGCCTGCGTCGATGTGGAATACCTGTACCCGTTCACCGCGCCGGATTTCGGCGAGCTGGAGGGCGTGGCCCATCGCGGATGTTTTGACTTGAGCCAGCACCAGCAACACTCCAGTCAAAAACTTGAATACTTTGATCAGGAAAAGAATCAGCGCTTTATTCCCAACGTAATTGAACCCGCATCCGGTCTAACCCGTGCGGTGCTTGTAGTGTTATGCGAGGCCTATGCCGAAGAATGGGTACCCACGTCCGAACAAGGTGGAACACCGATTCCCGCCGAACCCGGCAAAACGCCTCCTGCGGGATACGAAGCAAGATCCATTCTTCGCTTCCGACCCAAGCTGGCACCCATCAAAGCCGCAGTGTTCCCGTTGCTGAAGAACAAGCCAGAACTGGTCAATAAAGCACGGGAAGTTTACCAGCTGTTGCGACCTGAATTTAACACATTTTACGATCAAGCCGGAGCTATTGGACGACGTTATCGCCGTCAGGATGAAATTGGTACACCCTTTGGAATCACCATCGACTTCCAAACCCTTGAGGACAACACCGTCACCCTTCGGGAGCGGGACTCCATGTCGCAAGTACGCATGAAAGTCGACGAATTGATACCGGTTATAAGCAAAGCCATTAAAACCTGATCGGTTTCGGGAAAAAATACCGTTAAACACAATTTAACGCTCCGGGTATTCTAGTAAAATGCTAAGTATATTATTTTACAACAACTTACGCATTTATGAAGCAACATAATTTACTAAAAGACCTCGAACGGGAGAACAAAAAGCTCGTTCACTCGATGCGCTTGCCCGATTCCGTCCTCAATTTGGAATCGCGCAGTGCCTACAAACATTTTGACCTTACGTTTGCCCGGGAGTTGATCGGTATGGATCAGCCGTGGGGAAGCGAAGATGTATTTTCCCCGAAGAACCGTATCGTCACTGATGTCTTTTTGGCATCCGACGAAGGACGCCAACTGTATTTCGCCTCGGAAAACGACCTACTGCGAAAAATCAAGGAAACCGCCACCGACCAGGACCACAAAGGACCGTATGATATTTGTGAGTCCGTGTTTCCTGTCCGGGTGCGGGGCAATGTGATTCATTTGATTCGCACGGGAAAATACCGTCTGACGCCGTTTACGGAAAAAGATCTTAAAGACCTTGCATTCTTTTCCAATGTTCCACTAAAAACAGTGCGGGAAGCCGTCGCTCAATTACCCATCTACACACCGGAACAGATGGACGATATCCGGGATACTCACCGCCGGTTGCGTGACAGCATCAAGATGGCATTTCGCGAGCACATTCGACTCATGGAAATGACCGCCCAACAGTTGCAAAACGAACGGTTGAGCGCTCTTGGCTCACTGGCCGAAGGAATGGCGCACCACTTCAACAACCTGCTTTCCATCATTCTCGGTTATTCATCGCTTTTGCTGGATCGCTCGGAATTGAAAGGCGAAGCTTCTGCGGCAATCACCAAAGTTACCGAAGCCGCGCAACGCGGACGGCGCTTCACCGAGGAAATTCTTGCTCTGTCTGAAACATTTACCGACGAAGAACCCAGTGTAACGTCCGTGCATGAGCGCATAGAAGGTTCGCTGACCTTGATGCAGGCAAGACTGAAAAGTGGCATTCAACTCACCAAGGAACTGAATGCGGATAACGATCGCGTGGTAGCGCCGCAGGGTATCATTCATCATATCGCTTTTAACGCCTTGGCCAATGCTATCGACAGCATGCCCAATGGCGGTAAATTGTTGATCAAGACGGAGAATTACCAGCAGGAAGAAAACGGAAACATCCGGGATTTCTTCCGATTAACCGTCACGGACTCGGGAAACTTTCCGTTGCGAAAAGGCAAATCATTATCCGCCGACGACACCAGCGCCGAGGAGCGACTTGCTCCGAAACTTGCCAACTTGCTGGGTCAAGTAGCCAGCCTCGACGGCGCGGTTACCATGAGATCGGATAAGGACCAGTCCACCACCCTTGAGGTAACGTTGCCCACGGCTACAGAAGCCGATGAAGCCGCACCGCAAAAGCGCATTCGCCGACGTCTTGCACCCAGTCGAATCTGGGTGGCGGATGACGATGCCGTCATGCGAGAGATGTGCACCCGGGTGCTGACGGAAGAACAGCATGACGTCGAGGAAGTCACCAGTGGCAACGAGTTCATGGCGCGATTCCAGAACGAGGAGGAACGACCGGAACTGCTGATTTATGACTTCGGGATGCCGGATGTCACTGGCATGGAAATTTGCCGCTGGTTGCGCGAAAAAGGTCATCGGATTCCCATCATCCTGATCAGCGGGTTCAATCCCGACCACCCGGAAATCAAGAAGGCCTTGAAGTTACGCAAAACTTTTCTGCTTCAGAAACCTTTTTCGTTCCGAGACATGTCGGATCTGGTCACCATCGCCTTGGGCGAAACGCTTATTGAAGAAGCGCCGCTGGTTTAAGACACCGCCCTGCACCAAAGTGCCTTCCTCGCTTCTTAATCTTACTCGCACTCATTATCTTCATCGATCACGAGAAATACTAATTTTAACCTGTGGGTTAGACCAACAACCCGAATTGAATCATCTTTTCTCGATCCCGATCCAGATAGCGAGTATGAAAAGTTTTCGAAAACGATGAATAAATCCGAGAAATCATACATTCTCAAACCGGTTGACAGAGCACCGGCTTTTTCGTAGTGTGCCCAACCTTTGAAGCGCGTAGTTTATTGGCTATTCGTTTCATACAATTTATCTATTTCGGGCGATTAGCTCAGTTGGTTAGAGCGCTTCCTTGACATGGAAGAGGTCACAGATTCGAGTTCTGTATCGCCCACCATCCATAAGCTTCGCATATTGGATGGCGGGCCATCACCATTTGGAATTGGGCTCTACACCATTAACGGGGGCATACCCTCCCGCCCTAAGAACACATGCTCGCCGACCACCTACTTAACTTCGACTCTGTCGGACCAGCGGTTTAGCTCGTCTTGGGTCCAATCCCCTGTTTCACATTTCCGAATAACAGCAAGCATTCCCAATAATTCCGGATTGTTCGGCTCATTTTCAAGCCGTGCACCAATCAGTTCGCGAGAGTCTGCACGCAACTTCTTGGCCGCTTGATTCTCGAATCTTCCGGTTAGGCGCGCTCCATCGAACCACAGGGCAGGAAGAGATGGCGTTGCATTTTCAAACAACCATTCGAGGCTGGCGCGACCAAGAGCGTCACGCCCGAACTCGTAACACCACGCCGTATAATAGTGACGATTGAGGACCCCAAATACCCGCCATCGGTCTCGCGGATGTTCAAAACCTGTGCGCAATATACGGAGGAAGCGGTCCTTATCAGTCTCAAGTTCTACCGGGCATCGCAGTGCAAGCACGATGTAAGGTGAGTATGCCCGATTGACTCCGCACACAGACTGGGGCTGTAGCAACGCGAAATGATCAACTATTGTTTCTCGCGAATAGGTATATGCCTGCGGAAAGAATACGAATGCGCTAAGCAGACCAGCGCAGATAATAGGTTCGGCATGAGCTATACCTGTTCGCCATAGAATCAGAGCAGAAACCAACAAAATAGCGCCAAGCACAGACATGTTTAGAAAATCCAGTGGTCCAAGTGTAAAATTCATAGTGAAATACGCAATTATGGTGCCGAAGAACGCTGTTCCGGCGACAAGCCTCGCTGAAGACGCCTGATTCGTGAAGCAATGCCTCCCGCATACAATAGACAAAATTCCGAGATAAAGAGCTGGCAGTGCAGTGCTAAATACCTGAAGAGAGCGCTCGGCAACAAATAAAGTGAGCATTTGCGGTGATTGCAAATGCAATTCTGGCGCGCGAGCATATGGATGAAGAACAGGCGACAAGCCAATTATAACCGAGGCCGCCCCCGCGACAAGCGACAGTGTCCCGTTTCCCAATCGCGATCGCAGTACGCTGACAAGCACATACAACATGGTGAACGGCACCAACAGAAGAAGTATCGGATGAGTCCAATACCCCAGCAATGCAATCATCGCCATCGCCACGCTCTTGACCGACAAGCGCATCTTCGTATCGACAATGGCCCACCCCCACGCAAACACCCATAAGACGGACAGCCAATACGAGTCAAAGTGTCCGAACATGTTGAGCATGGGCGGACTGCAAGTCACAAAGAAGAATACACCCAGTTTCGCCAATTGAGATATATGGGCTGCATGAAGCAAAACAAGTGTTGCCACAATAATTACCGCCCCAACACTAAAGGAAAACATTATCCACGTGTCATTATAGGGCCTGCGCGCTTCCACGAGATGATTAAAACGCTCGTATGGATTAGCGCGTTCCGGCATACCCATTCGGTAGGATAATGGCAATTCATACTCACGAAGATCGGTTACTCGTTTGTTGATGAG
>DAOLDL010000009.1:54657-56858 GCA_035327305.1 Kiritimatiellia bacterium
TGAGGAAACAAGGGACAGCCAAATTATGGTCTCTCGGCTTATGGGAGGAGGGTGTCCGGGTACATACCGGCTCTGATCCGCCACCGTCCCCGGTCGTTGAGCCTTGGCTCGATGACCCGTTCCCCGACTACGACACCGAACCCGTCCTGTTCGCGAACGGCTGAAGCCATCGTTACATGGGAGGTCTGTCTCTTTCTGGTCCAAAATATCCCAAACGCCCTGCCTCCGGTCGGTCCGGCCCCGATTTTGGCACCCTCGAACCATGAAAGCGACATGTTCAGCCACCTCGGACCAACGTAAGCGGCCCCTCACCGGGAACCGCCTAAAAAGCAATTTCTTATCAGGTGTCTTGGAGGATTGAGGGAGATCAATATGAATACAACACGCTGATTGTTAATTGATTGCAAGGAATATCCCTGCTTGCCTCCGTTTGCCGGCGTTTTCCACTATCTATTTTGTCCAAACTAAAGAAGACTAAGGAGGAGGGAAATTGTCATGAATACCGCCCGCACATCATGGCACCAGCGCATTGTACGCGCAATGCTCACGTTCATGGTTTCGATAATTTTGGCTGAAATGGTTGCACCTGTAACATGGGGCGACCCGAGATTTGTCTCTCCATCGGGAACGCATCAACCGCCGTTTGATAGCTGGTATACGGCAGCGACGAATATAGCCTCAGCAGTGGCGATTTCCACTGATGGCGATGCCATTGTGGTTGATGACGGGATATATGTGATCGCTGATACCCTAGTCATAACCAATCACTTGACGCTGCAAAGCGTACGAGGTCCCGAATATACAATCATCGACGGCGGCGGTCTGTACCGATGCCTTCGACTTGCGCATCCTGGTTCAATTATCGAAGGTTTTACAATTCAGAACGGATATACATCGGACGGATTCAGCGGTGCAGGCGTTTTAAGTGAGACGGGAGGCATCATTCGATTATGCCGTATCGTTAATAATACCTTGGAAGGGGGCGGCGGCGGTGGCGGTATATTTCTTGGTATTGGTGGTGTACTTGAAAATTCTATTGTCACCAGCAACGTCGCCCTTGGTTCATACTACGGCGGTGGTGGTGTAGCCATGGAATTCGGGGGTACCGTACAGAATTGCATTATAACTCACAACGTGTCGTACTCACCTGGAACAGGCGGCGGGGGTGGTTTGGTTTGTTGGGAAGGCGGAATCGTTCGAAGTTGCGTAATCTCATTCAATACAAATTATTCTGGGGAAGCGTACGGGGGAGGTGGGATATGCGTCGTGAATACCGGAAAAGATACGCAACCAATCCTGATAGAAAATTGTACAATCATTCAAAATGAGGCGAGAGGTTGGACTCCGGGGGACGGAGGTCGTGGCGGCGGAGTCATGAATTGGGGTCCATGCATAATTCTCAATACGATAGTGTATTCCAACCTCGCCACTGTTGCCAGTTTCAACAACTGGTATTATTCTCATGAGGCTTCCGATTTTATTCATTCCTGCATCTATCCGGCGCCAGATGGAGGTATAAACGTCATAACAAACAACCCGCTTTTGGACTGGCCGCATTATCGTTTGCGCGCCTCGTCCCCCTGCATCAACGCCGGTAGTAATGCCGTTTGGATGACAAGTTCAACGGATGTGGATGGGCAACCACGAATCTTTGATTCGTTTGTTGATATCGGCGCCAAAGAGCTATCGCTATTCGCCAAAAGCATGGATAAAGCTTCTGAACAAATTTGCCACACCTGGGAGGTGCCGATAGATGCGGTTTTTCAGGTTCAATCATCACCTGATCTATTAAATTCCATATGGAACAATGTCGGCTCGCAATTTACAGCCGAGACATATTCTGTCGTTTTTTGCATGCCAGATGAAACAAACAGTTTGATGTATCGTTTAAATTGGATCTTATGGTGAAAAAGAGGTCTCAAGGTCAATTGTTAAAATTCATCGCAGGAAGACAAATTTGATCGGCGGGTCCGGCGCCCCCGCCCTACCTGCCTGAAGCGACGATTAACAAGTGAGTTAACGCGCCAGCAGGAGCGTCTACAGTGGGCTTCACTGGCCTCGCACTCTCGCGGCCATTATGGTTCCGTTTGGATATGGGACCTGCTAAATCACGTCCCGCGGGTGTTGCAGATAGGAAACAAGAAAGAGGAAACAAGGGACAGCCAAATTATGGTCGAATTATGTCACCCCTCGAAAATAGT
>DAOLDL010000010.1:0-56007 GCA_035327305.1 Kiritimatiellia bacterium
AAGGATCTGGCGGACTATGTCATAAACCGCAACAAGTAATGATTGGTTAACCCGGATATCTCGCGTACTTCGCGAAATGTCAGGATCAGTGCTCCGATCGGCTGGTGCTCGCCTTGTCTTCTCCTAGGCGATCGAGAAGAAAGCGTTTTGCCGCGAGGAGGCCGGAAAATGCAAGGACACTTAGCAGGATATCCACCGAGGTAATGTCAGGTTTAAGCATTTTCCGGGCGACCACGAATGCAAGAAGTTCGAGAATGGCATTGAGATCGTGGGTAACCAACAGCCGGGCCAACTCTGCGGCGATCACCATTAGAAGAACCCGGTAAATCATTTCGTAAAAGGTGTCGCTATCCCGCCAATCCATATCGACCAACACAAGTATGCTGACTATTCCGAAAATAACGACGCCGATAATGATTGCCACTGCAAGCAAGCGTTCGAAGGCGGTTGCCGATTTGCGACTCCATTCAATGAGCAGTGCCTGTAGCATGATTAAATTCTACATCATACTCCTGAAAAAGTCAGGAAAATTTGGGTGTGCAATGCGATCGCTTCCGATTTGTTTCAATTCCCGCCCGGTCAGCGGGGGTGGGGTAAAAAGGACTCTATTGCGGCATTGAATTGTTGCTCACCAGAGCGTGATCAGTTCTGGGCAGTTGGCCAACTACTCATCGTTTTTTTCGCAATCCCGGGTTCAATGACAAAACCCGGAACAATGACGCGACTTCATCTATTAGTACGCGGAGTGATCCGGCTAAAGTTATGCGTCCGCGATCAGCGAGAAGGGCTATTTCCAAAAAACTCATATCGCTGATGGCCAGGGTTCCTGGATCAGATTTATTTACCAGATTGCGGGCACTGTCGCAGAGGCGGGCATCGTCAGCAAGTGTCCACAAAATAGCGTGGGTATCGAGAAGCACATTCACGAGGGGCTATCCCATTCTTTCGCCATTGTAGTGGGTTTGTCGATGTCATCATCGGTTTGAATATTCAATGAATGAGATCGCCCCAGTATGGAAGAACCGTTGGGTCGGTCAGCAATGATGCGTAGATTACCTTCCCGGGTTTTCACTACAACCTCCCTGCCGGAAAGCACGATCCGCCGCACTCGGGGAAACTCCCGAAGTAGTGTACCGACTGTTGCATTGGGGTGACCATAAGGGTGGTTGGTCAAATAATCTGTCAAACATCAATGCTCCGGTAAATAGCGATTATTTTATTTAAGGCATACATGACGATAGGCGTGTTTTTGCCATCTCCCCGCATCAGCGGAGACGTAAAGTTGAATATCAAAGCAATCAGGCGCTTCATACCGGTAGTAGATTTCATTAAACGAATCCCCGGGAATAAGTTCGCCCGGTTCACTCGCGACAAACCACTCGTGATAAACGACATCAAGGTTTTGATTGGCCATGACATGTAATTCGATGTTTAAGGGATGACAATCCTTGAGGCATTCATCGCTTATATAAACGTGAACCGCCGGTTCGTGTTCCCGAATAAAGGGCAACAATCCGGCCAGCAGTACGCGATCCATCGCGGTTCGCTCCCGCGGCATGGGATGATTAATCGAAACGAATCCGTCCTTTCCCGTTCCCTGCCCGTTCACCAACCATGTTGATGTGGCGACAACCATGCAAGCCCATGCAAAAACAGTGCGTTTAATAACCTGGCTCTTCATGCCGCCACCTTTTGTCCGGAGGCTTGGGGTGGCGTGGCGTTAAGTTTGGTCGCAGTCATGTGGTAACCGCGCAACATGGATGGAAAGGTAATGAAAAAGAGGCCGGCTTGAAGCAGGCAACGCAGACCGGTCGCCTCCACCTCATTGATAATCATATTGATTTTGCGCGGTGCGTCCGATGTATTTCTTTTGCAGGAAAGTCCAAGGTAATACTTCCGTTGTTCCGTATTACGCTGAAATGTAATTAGTGTATTCATTCCGCCCGTTGCATGAAAAATTCCGTTGCGATCTCCGCCCGCTTTGTCTGACTTTCCCTCCAGCACGGTTAAAATTTCCGCGATATCGAGAAAGGTAAGCTTGACGGTTATTTTTGCGGACCAGTCAAATGTTGCCGGAAGTGTTTTGCCATCCTCACGGGTCGCCATGGTCTTTTGCGGCGCCATTTCCAAAAAGAAACAATTATAACGATCATCATCGTCGCGGTTGATTCTCGGCTCAAGGCGCAATGCGCTTCCCGTTCCCTTCCCGTTGGGATGATAAAAACTGATTGATCGTCCTTTGTAATCAGTGGCAGGTTCAATGATTCCTGTTTTTCCATTGGTGTTGTTCGGTTTATTCATATTGCTGTGCCTTTGTCGTTGGTAAATTAAAACGGAATGTCATCCAGTCGCTCGGTTGATTGAAGTTTCGGCTTTTCCCCGGTTGGCATGGCGGTCCGCCCCAAAAACTGAATGCGATGTGCGCGAACTCTTAGTTTTGATCTTTTTTCTCCGCTTTCTGTAGACCACTGATCGAGTTGCAGTTTTCCTTCAACAAGAGCCGGCGCACCCTTCTTAAGATGTTGACCACATATTTCCGCCTGTTTTCCCCATACAACGACATCAACGAAACAGGTGCGCTCTATCAGTTTTGCATCCTTGTCCTTGTAGTTGTCGGATATGGCAAGGCCCAGCTCCGTTACAGTTGTGCCGCCCGGTAGGTTTCGTAATTCCGGGTCCCGCGTTAAGTTTCCCATCAAGAGCACCGTGTTCATTGAACTCATACTTTTCCTCTTTCTTTTTAGTTTGTGCTTGCGTTTGAAATGGAGCATCCGCTCCACTTGCGCTTCTATAGAGGTAAAAGAAACGAGGCGCCCGATTTTGGAAAAACATTTTTTACATATCTCGCATGGCGTTCGCTGGTAATGATTTACAATTTTAAGGCTATTAAAAAATGAACGATAATTTTCATGGAACAACCGAAGATGCCTGGTTGGAGTGGCGGCGCGTCTGCGCGGCTGATTTATGTTGCGACGCTACGGCAACAATGTTGCGCCGGTTTGGCGCTTCCCGATTTTATGCATACATGAATAAGGTTGAGACGCATTCGGGGCGGGGAATGCGAAGGTCTCTATTATACGATGTAAACAATGCCTGGCATTTATTGGAGACGCATGCCGCAATCGGGAAAACCCGATCTGGAAAACGTTACAAGGACTGGCTGTTTGATCGTGTGGGTCCGGAGGTTGAGTCGCGAATTCGTGCGATTGAGGGCGGCGCGACGTTGTTGATGCGCGATGTCGTCCGCCAATATCTTCGTCGGGAGCGCGGCCCGGCATTTATGACATCGCTTGAAACCAAATACACCGAGGCAAACGCATCATATTCTTTGGATGAATGGCTACCCGGTCAGGTGAATCCGCTCAACGATATGGCGCAGAGGGAGTGGCAGGAAATCGCCTGGCATCATGCCCGCGACTACTACTCGCGCCTGGAGTCCAGCGAGCGAATCATTCTTTGGGCGCGTTTCAATGGTTTCAGCCTCAACGATGAACGAATCGCCCGGTGGACCAAAACCAGTGCGTCGCTTTTGTATAAAAAACACCTCGCCTTGATTGATGACCTTGGCGCGTGGATAAAGAATAAGCACCCTGACGAATCGTCGGCCGCATTGTTGCATATGTGCCGATTGATGCTGGATAATCTTGCCGAGTTGATTACGGAAAACATATACAAGGAAAAACGCGCTGTTCGCTTTTTTAAAAAGTTATGAAGCTTCCCGGTCGCAAAGTCAAAAGGACGCCGGCGCATCAGCGTCAGACGCTCGCGTTGTGGTTGCAGGAGCGCGCACTCGATGCTCTGCTGGATATTCCAGAAGATTGTGCTTCATCTGCGGAACCGTTTCGGTATGACCCGATCAAATTTTCACCCTCACCCGGGGAAGTGTTTCTCTTGCGACCCGCCATTGCTGACGCTTGGGGGCCGGTTTATGTTTTGATTTTAGAGCCGTCGGACGCTGGATCGTGGCTGGTGGCGCCATTTGGGCGCTATTCGGTTCCCGCCGTTCCGGGTGAGTGGCGCACCGGGTTATCATCGGAAGCGCTCAAGGTTTTGTGTCTTTGGAACCACCGCAAAGTTCCGGCCCGGGCATTTCTTGCCGAATCGGCCTCAAAGGTTTCCTCCGCAACCATGAGCCGGGTGAAACGTGCATTCCTGCATGTAGTAAAAGGCGATCCGCTTGATGCGGCATCCAGCCGTCGGCTGGGACCACCGCTGGTGCATCCCGCCGATCCTCGTTATGAATATCTTGCCGAGGAACGAAAAAGGCTCGACGACCACATTCCTCGTGTCGACTCGGGAGTCGGGGAAATTGAAAATGTACCACTAATCTATCTACGAGCCTCATCAGCTTGGCTCTTGGCCGCCGAAGGTCGCCCCGCATGGCCGGAATGATGGTTATCCCGGCTCTTTTCAATTGAACAAAACAGATGCGTCCGGCGTCTATTGTCGTCAATGAGCCGTGTGCATAAAATCCAGCTGATTTGCCTTGTCTCCGCAGTGGTGTCGTCCGCCTTGTCGTCCGCCGCCTCGCCCAATGCCGCCCGATTGTTTGGCAACGCCATTGCCGACGTGGTTGAAAAAGTCATGCCGTCCGTGGTTGTAGTGCGGACCGAGTCTCGTCAGTACCGCGTGGCACGCGATTGGTTTTTTGGTCACACGCACCGCATCCCGGAGACCCTGGTAGGGCAGGGGTCCGGAGTAATCATCTCGCGAGAGGGTTATTTGCTTACCAACAACCATGTGATTGAAGGAGCCCAAAGCGTTGAGGTTGTGTTGAATGATGGCACCAAACTGCCGGCGAAAATCATTGGCCGTGATCACCACACGGATCTCGCGGTATTGAAAATCGAAGCGTCGGACCGGGAATTTCCTCCCGTAGAAATCGGCGATTCGGACGCGTTGCGTGTGGGTGAATTTGTCATCGCCCTGGGTTCGCCGTTCAGCCTTGCCAGCAGTGTGACGTTGGGGATCGTCAGTCAAAAAGGTCGCTCCATCGGCCTTTTGCCTTTTGAGGATTTTATCCAGACCGACGCCGCGGTTAATCGCGGCAACAGTGGAGGTCCGTTGCTTGACGTGGATGGCCGCCTGGTCGGGATTAATACAGTGATTCAAACATCAGGCTTGTCCAAGGGCAATATCGGCATCAGTTTTGCCGTGCCGGTTAATCTGGCCGTGAATGTAAGCGAATCCATCATTCGCTCGGGACGGTGGGAACGTCCGTGGATTGGCATCTACATGCAGGAAACGGATAAAGGCGTCCGCGTCCGCGACGTGGTTGCCAACAGTCCGGCCAGTCGTGGCGGCTTGATGCAGGGCGACATCATCACGCAGGTGGATCGCCGCAATGTCCAGAAAATCAATGAAATCCAAAAGGCCATTTTTACGCGCAAGATTGGTGATCCCGCGACCATTGAAGTTGTCCGTGGCAACGATAAGCTTGATTTGGAGCTGATAACAGAGACAATGCCGATTCCCGAGTTAATCATGCGGGAATAAGGATGGCATGACCCGAATACGTCTCGATCAGTTGGTGGTTCAGAGTGGACTGGCGGAAAGCCGGGAAAAAGCGCAAAGGCTGATTCGCAGTGGTTCCGTCCGAATCGACGGGCATCCGCAAACCAAGCCCGGACACCTTTATCCCCTCGATACCCGGCTGGAAATGGAAGCTCCTCCCCGTTTTGTAAGTCGGGGTGGTGAAAAACTGGAAACGGCGTTTGCGGCTTTCAACTTGAACGTAGATGGTCTTGTCGCTGTTGACGTCGGCGCTTCCACGGGAGGTTTTACCGACTGCCTTCTTCAACACGGCGCCGCCAGGGTGTATGCTTTGGATGTGGGTCATGGTCAGCTTCACTGGAAGTTGCGAAACGACCCCCGGGTGATTGTTCGAGAAGGCATTAATGCCCGGTTGTTGGAAGCGTCGATGTTTGATGAGTCGCCTCAATTTGCCGTCGTTGATGTTTCCTTTATATCGCTTGCGCTCGTCCTTCCTCCCCTGGTTGAAGCGTTGACGCCGGACGCGCAAATAATCACGCTGATCAAGCCGCAATTTGAAGCCGGACGCGAACTCGTTGGAAAAAATGGCGTGGTGCGCGATCCTGAAGTACATCAACAAGTGATCGATCGTATCAAAGAGTTTGGTGAATCCAGGTTGAATCTGGTATGGTGTGGGTTGTGTGAATCAGCCATAAAGGGTCCGGCGGGAAACGTGGAATTCCTCGCCTGGTGGAAAAAACACACCCGCTAAATTGTCATTTTGTGAAAACGATCGGAATTATAGCCAACATGGAAAAGCCCAGCGCGGAACGCGTTCTTGGGCAATTGGCTTCGTCGGCCCGAAAGCTGGGTTTAACGTTGTGTACCTGTCGCGATTATGCCGGAATTTTACCCGCCCTGACCTGTCTGGAGAATAAGGCGTTTCGCGATTCAATCGACGCTTTGATTGCGCTGGGCGGGGACGGCACGCTTTTGAACGCGGCCGGAATCCTTTACGGGAAAGCCATCCCCGTCCTCGGTGTTAACCTCGGTCGTCTCGGCTTTTTGACCAGTGTGACCGAACAGGAAGTCGAACAGGGGTTGGATGCTTTGGTCGGCGGAAATTACCGGGCGAGCAAGCGCGCCATGCTGGAGGGGTATGTGGATCGTGGCAACCACAGCGACAGAAAAACGTTTATTGCTCTCAATGACATGGTCATAGGGTGGGGGCAGTCCACCCGGATTGTCACGTTGGAGGTCTCCGTTGACGGGGACGCCGTATCTTCGTACCGGTGCGATGGCATAATTGTATCTACACCGACCGGTTCCACCGGTCATTCACTGTCCGCCGGCGGCCCCATTTTGCATCCTGAATCGCAGGCATTGCTGTTGAATGTGATTTGCCCGCATACGTTGAGTGCACGTCCGTTGGTGTTGCCGGATCATGTGACCATTCGCATCCAGGTGAAGCAGACCGGAAAACAACTCTTGTTGTCCGTGGACGGCCAGGATGGGGAGTCGCTTTCCGAAGGAGACACCTTGGTGATTAAAAAAGCCCCGATACCTTTGATGTTGGCGCACCTGCCCGGTTATCAATATTACTCCGTGTTGCGCAAAAAGCTTCAATGGAGCGGATCAAGCGTTCAAGAGTAATGGTTCAGTGCGATTTATTGGCGTTTCGCGTGGCTGATTCGTAAACTTCCCGCACCGAAACATTCTTTTCCCGGGCGACGCGGATGCAGTCGCTGATTTCCGGTGAACGCGTGATGACTTCACCCCGCCGCGACCCGACCTTTACCGAGACTTCACCATAGGGTGTGGATACTTTTTCAAAACGTCGCTCCAACTTGGTGCGTCGGACCGTATACTCGCGAATTCCAAATGTCGTGCTTCCACGAAAGATGACATCGATCATTTTATCGCGCATATCGGGTTCGCACAAAACAGAAAACAATATGCCCGGACGTTGTTTTTTCATCGTCACAGGTGTGCAGGTCGCGTCCAGAGCGCCGGCCGCCAAAACATCCTCCAGTAAAACACCGATAAGCTCCGGGGTCGTATCGTCAAGGTTGCACTCCAGCATCAGGCATGAGTCGTGACATTCATTCGCATCGACTGATTCATAAAGTGAGACTCGTAAAACATTGGGGCGATTGTTCAATTCACGCTGACCAAGGCTGTAAACTGTTTTCAGCAATCTGGCTCCATGCGGAATGGACTCGGTGTTTTTCCATTGAGAAAGCAGGGCCGCGCCGGTTGGGGTCACCAGTTCAAAAGGCTCATCGGTTTGAACGACCGGCATGCCTGCTATTAATTCCAGCGTAGCCGGAGCAGGGTTGGGAAAAACCCCATGTGCGCAACGAATGACGCCATGCCCGCACGGAATCGCGCCCACCGATACGGAGGTGATTCCCAATTGATGAAGCGCCCAGGCGTTTCCGACAATATCAAGTATGGAGTCAAGAGCGCCAACTTCGTGGAAGTGGATATGTTCTACCGGCACGCCATGAATTTTTGCCTCCGCCCGGCCAAGCGCTTCGAAAATCCGGGTGGCGGATTCTTTCACGCTGTCGTCCAGTTTCGCGTGCCGGATCATTTTTTTGATGTCAGATAAAGATCGGTGTTCGTGCTCGTGGTGGTGATCGTGCGTCTGCGCCGGTTCGCTGGCGTGCGGTTGTCCGTCGATAACAATTTTCAGGCGCAACCCCTTGATGTGTTTGCTGGTTGCGGTTTCGGCGGTTATGTCAAACGAGCCGGCGTTTAAACCCTTCAGCGCTGATTTCAAATTGTCCGGCGGGATGCCAAGCTCAACCATGGCGCCCAATATCATATCGCCACTGGCTCCGCCCACACATTCGAAGTGCGCGTGTTTCATGATCCGGCTTTTTCCATGCAGGCGCGGTTGATGATGGCGGCGGCAATGCCGGCGCCGAAGCCGTTGTCGATATTGACCACGCTGATGCCCGGCGCGCAGGAATTCAACATGGCCAGCAAGGCGGCAATGCCGCCCAGGTTCATGCCATAGCCCACGCTGGTCGGAACCGCAATCAATGGCCGGTCAATCAAGCCGCCAAGCACGGAAGGCAACGCGCCCTCCATTCCGGCGACACAAACGACAGCGCGTACACTTCGCAACAAATCGATGTGATTCATCAGGCGATGCAGTCCCGCCACACCTACGTCGAAAATTCGTGTAACGTTTGCTCCGGCCCATTCCGCGGTCAATGCCGCCTCCTCCGCAACCGGGATGTCTGCTGTTCCTGCGCAAACGACCGCGATGTGTCCGATCGGTTTCCCCGGAGAGGGCGCGGATGCGGTGAGGCATCGGGCCAGGGCGTGATAGGTGGCGTCGGGGTGCGCCTTCAAGACATCGGCGGCTACAGATGCATCAAGCCGGGTGGCCAGCACGGGTTGTTGATCCTTCTTGATGGCGCTGACGATGTCGATAATTTGTTGCGTTGTTTTGTTCGGACAATATATGACTTCGGGAAAAGCCCGGCGTCGAGAGCGGTCGGAATCAATCCGGGCGAAGCCCAAATCGCGAAAGCCGCTTTGTTGAAGCATGGCCGCCGCGTCGGATGGCTTGACGGTTCCGTCAGCAATTTGTTGCAACAAGAATTCAAGGTTCATGGCATATTCGCCCGCCGTTGAACATCGGGGAATTTTTCACGCACGAATTGCTGGTAAGCCGGCAGGGAGCGGATGGCATCAAAGTCGCTGTCGGACAGATACGACTGCAATTGCGACGGACTGCTACGATCAGCCCCCCGGCGAATCCATTCCATCGCGGTGTCGTAGTCGCGCTCAATCACATAACTGATGGCCATGTTAAAATACGCGGTGGCGCGTTCCGGTGACATCCCGATCAACTGGCGAAGACGTTCGCGTGCGTTTTCGAGATCGCCGAGGCGAATCAAAGATACCGCGAGGTTGTTTAACACGCCGGGACTGGTGGGCGCCTGGCGAAGTCCCATTTCAAAATTTTCCGCGGCAAGGTCATGGCGGCCCTGGCGCAGGTGCACAAATCCGAGGTTAATATACGCCACTCCGTATTCGGGCCGTATCTGCAGGGATGTAATAAGCAGTTCCTCCGCTTTTGCCATCATTCCTTTCTGCATATAATTGATGGCAAGATTGTTCAGCGTTTCCGCGCTGAAAGGGTCGCGGGTCAGCGAACGTTCCAACAGCACGATCGCCTGGTCGAATTGTCCGCGCTGGGTATAAATAGATCCCAGCAGGCGTATTGCAATATTCATGTCCGGCCATACCGCCAAGGCGTTGCCGATTTCTTTTTCCGCGTTTTCCATGTCGCGCGAGCGGATGTATTGTTGGGCGGAACGGACGTGCGCCATGGCTTCGGCCATTTTTTGTGGCGACAAGGTGGGCGGCGGTTCTTGTTGGGCAGTTGCGATATCGGTCAACAGGGATTCAATGGCCGCGGCGTCGGGGGTTTGCGACTCCCGGGCCGAGGGTATATTGGTGTGCGATGGCGGCTTGATCAACAGGTGTTCAAATTCGGCGGGGATTACACTTTCATCTTTATCGGAAAAATAAAGCGCCACACCCGCCAACAGCGCAATCATGACCACAAGTATGGCAATCGCCATATAGTGGGGCGGCTTCTCTTTGGGTATGGTCAGCGGCGAAGAAAGGGTCGGCGCGGCGTCGTCCTTTGCTTTTGGCTTGGTATAAATATCGTGTCGTTCGGTCATATATTCGTGTCCACCTTACCCGCGTGATTTACACGTTAGAATATAACACAAAACCTAGCAAGCCGCCGGTATATCCAGAAAGTTCTGTAAAATCGCTTTTCCGTGTTGGGTAAGGATCGATTCCGGGTGAAATTGCACGCCGTGAACCGGGAGGCATTTGTGTTGCAGTCCCATGATTTCTCCCTCCGCCGTTTCCGCAGTTATGATCAAATCCTTCGGTAAAGAGGCGCGATCCACCAGCAGGGAATGGTAGCGGATGGCGTCAAACGGGCTTGGAAGTCCCGTAAGTAAGGATGTTCCCTGGTGCAGAATGGGAGATGTTTTGCCGTGCATGAGGCGTGAAGCCCGCACAACCTGGCCGCCATATACCTGTCCCATGCATTGATGACCAAGGCATACGCCGAAAATGGGAGTATTCTCCCCGAATGTTTTGATCACATCGCAGGAAATGCCTGCTTCATTCGGAGAGCAGGGGCCGGGACTTATCAGGATACGGCCGGGTTTCATGGCCGCAATTTCATCGATGGTGATCTGGTCGTTCCGGAAAATCTTCATTTCCGCGCCCAGCTCGCCCAGGTATTGCACCAGATTGTAGGTGAATGAATCGTAGTTGTCGATGATCAGTATCATGACGGTTTTCCTTTGCGGCGGGCTTTGGCGTATTGCCGGGAAAGCGCCAGCGCATTCATCATGCCGCGGGCTTTGTTTTGCGTTTCCTCGAATTCGGCTGACGGTACGGAGTCGGCCACGATACCTGCTCCGGCCTGTACATAAGCTTTGCGCCCATCAAGAAGAACGGTCCGGATGGTGATGCAGGAATCAAGATTGCCGCCGAATCCAAAATACCCAACTGCGCCGGCATACGGACCCCGCCGCGTTTGTTCAAGCTCGGCAATAATTTCCATGGCGCGAATCTTGGGGGCGCCGCTTACGGTTCCCGCCGGGAACGTCGCTTTCATTACATCGAATGCGTCGGCTGGTCCGTTTAATTCACCCACCACATCCGACACGATATGCATGACATGACTGTAACGTTCGATCACCATCAACTCCGGAACCTGCACGGAACGATAGGCGCAAACCCGGCCCAGGTCGTTGCGGGCAAGGTCGACCAGCATGATGTGCTCCGCCCGCTCTTTCGGGTCGGCCAGCAGTTCATGTTCACGGGCGGTGTCGATGTGGGGATCGCTTGATCTCGGGCGTGTTCCGGCAATCGGGCGCACTTCGACATTTCGGTCCTCCAGTCGAACGTGAACCTCGGGAGATGATCCAACAACTTTCCGATCGCCAAACTCCAGACAGAACATGTAGGGCGATGGATTTACGCAACGCAAGGCGCGGTATACATCAAGCGGGTCGCCTTCGTAGTCTGTCTCGAAGCGTTGGGATAATACAACTTGAATGATGTCGCCGGCGCGGATGAATTCCTGGGCTTTAAGCACCGAGTCCTCGAATTCCCTCCGTGTCAGGTTTGACCGCACTTCCATCGGGTCCGGCTTTTCATTGATATCAATGACATCGTGCGAAACCTGTCCGCCCAATGCTTCACATACGCGATCAATCTTGGCGGTTGCTTCGCGGTAGGCCTTGCGGGGATCGCCTTCAATCAGCACATTGGCCACGACTTTGGCGGTGTGGCGGACATGATCAAAAATCATGATCGTGTCGGTGAGGATAAACTGCATGTCCGGCCAATCGTGATCCTTGACCGGCGCCAGTCCGACGCGAGGTTCAAATTGAGGGATAACGTCGTACCCCATGTAACCGACCAGTCCGCCGTAAAATCGCGGCAGGGCGGGGTCGTGAACCGGTCGGTATGGTTTCAGCATGCCGCGCAATTCATCGAGTGGATCCACTCCTTTTTTTTCAACAAGCTCTCCATCGGCATTACGCACGGTCACGTCGTGACCGGAGCTTTCAAAAATAAAGCGTGGGTTGCCGCCGAGAAAAGAGTAACGCGCGATTTTTTCTCCGCCTTCGACGCTTTCAAGCAGGTAGGTGCAGGCTTGAGGGTTCTGTTTCCTTGAAAAGGACCTCAACCGTTCATAAGCCGAAACCGGGGTTTCCTGGTCGGCCAGTAATTCTTTCCAGACCGGCACCAGGTTGCCCTGTTGCGCTTTTCTCAAGAAGGTCTCTTCGTCCGGTATATATGTCATGGTTTCGCTCGTTTTCTCGTTTCAAATCACTGGAACTGAATTCCCGGCCGGACCGCTTCCATTCATGGGTCAAGATTCTCCAATGCGCCGGTTTCAAGATTCAGTCGACGATAATAGCAGTTTCGCGGTTGTCCTGCCTTGTTTTTTGTGTGGCAAATGCCGCCGCGGCGCGGACGCACCACAATCAACAGGGAATTTTGTTCACAATTAACCCGTATTTCCAACACATCGAAGGTTTCACCCGAAGTTTTCCCTTTTTCCCATAATTCGTTGCGTGATGTGCTCCAAAGGACCAGAGACCGTGTTTCAATGGTTTTATCCAATGCCTGTTTGTTGATGTAAGCAACCAGAATCACCTCATGGGTGTCGGCATTCTGAATTGCGACCGGCAGTACGCCCGGGCATTTTGCCGCTTTGGCCAGTTTGTCAAAATCCAGTTTTAATGCGTTGCCTTCTTCCAGTTCCTTCATGTCATCACATCTCCGTTAGATTCTTACTTCAATACCTTTGTCCTGCATATATTCCTTGGCCTGGCGAATCGTGTATTCACCGAAGTGAAAGATCGAAGCCGCTAAAACGGCGTCGGCGCCGCCCTGCTTAACCGCATCACAAAGGTGCTGTAGGTTGCCTGCTCCGCCCGAAGCAATGACCGGTACGCCAACGGCATCGGAAATCGCCCGGGTTAATGCAAGGTCGTATCCGTCCTTGGTGCCATCGGCATCCATGCTGGTCAGCAGGATTTCACCGGCGCCGCGCGATACGCCTTCCCTGGCCCAGTCGATGGCGTCGCGATCGGTGGCTCTTCGCCCGCCATGCGTGTAAACAATCCAGCCTTTGCCGTCATCACGGCGTCGTGCGTCGATCGCCAGCACGATGCATTGACTGCCGAACTGACGTGATGTTTCATCGATAATGGCCGGATTGTTCAACGCCGCGGTGTTGAGTGAAACCTTGTCCGCTCCCGCCTGAAGCATGCGCCGGATATCCGCCGCCACGCGAATGCCCCCGCCAACCGTCAAGGGCATGAATACCTGGGCCGCGACCTTGCGCACAACGTCAACCATGGTGTCGCGATCCTCGTGGGAGGCGGTAATGTCCAGAAATGTCAACTCGTCCGCGCCCTGGGCTTCGTAAGCTTTTGCGGATTCGACGGGATCTCCCGCATCGCGCAACGCCACAAACTTCACGCCTTTGACAACGCGACCACCCGCGATGTCCAAACATGGTATGATTCTTTTCGTCAGCATGTTACTTTCAACATCTCGTCATTTCTTAAAACAAAAAAACCCCGGCTGTAATACCGGGGTTTCTACAGGCAGACCATGACCATCAGGCTCCTGTGGAAACCCCTTCACCATGAATATGCCAGCTCGTAAACATAGTCGCAACACTACCATGACCCGGTGGCGGCGCAAGAAATAATTTATTCAGCCATATTGCCTGACCGTTGCCGCCTTGCCTCGCCCGGAAACGAAAACTTACTGATTTCCGTTTTTAATGCTTTTCGCAACAAGCGTGTGGATTTCCATTCAGCTGCGTGGCTTCCATGGGCGGGCTAAGATAGGGAATGCCAAGAGCCAGTCCCCGCACGATCAGCAATACCGCCACAATGGCCGCGCTCACCGACGCCAGTTTTTGCATTTTCCTTCGCAGTGGCAACTGCACCAGTTTGCCGGCCAGGGAAACCGCCAGCATCATCGGGAATGTTCCAATGCCGAATACAAACATAAACGCCGAGGCAAGCAGAACATTTCCCGTGGCCGCCGCCGCGGCCAGAGCCACATAAACCGGGCCGCACGGTAATAGCCCATTAATCAAACCCAGCAGAAACAAACCGATGGCGGATCGCCGGTGAAAATGCTTTGCCCACAATTTCTGCAGGCGGGCAAATATCCGCATGATGCCGGTTATTTCAAGCAGGCGGTTTAGCTGACCTGTTTGCAGTAAAAACAAGATCGATAGCAAAAAAACTCCGGCGGCAATGGAAACCTGTCGTTGAATGCCGCCCAGTGAAATCGATTGCCCAACCATTCCGACAATCAAACCCATCACGGTGTATGTTACTGCGCGCCCCAGGTTGTACATGACGCGCCCGACAATGTAGGCCGCGCGTTTTTCTCCGGCGGCCGGCAACGCCAGTGCGAGCGGTCCGCACATGCCAACACAGTGAAGGCCCGTTACGAGGCCCAGCATGAGTGCCGCGCCGAAAAGTAAAATCATATTCACGGAATTACCAATGGCTCTGAATGATAATAATCCTCGCCGCTTTGCCGCCATGCCACATTGATTCTCCAGAGGCCGCTGGCCAGACCGGACAATGATACCAACTGCTGGCCGTGTTTATCCGCTTCAATCGCCAGTGATTGATCCATGGAGGAATCGGAGGGGCGATAAAGTTGAATGGTTCCCTCGGCGGAGGGATCAGGAAAGTCCAATGTGATATGCCGGTCCTGGAAATTTGGACGAACCGCGAGTGGCTGGGCAAGTTCACGCGCGCGGATTTCCTGTGCCATACGTTCGCTGTGACGCAGATCCTGTTCGTAATAGTCGGGGATGACCAGATCGACCTTCTGGCGAATCATGGTGACGGCGACCCAGGTGGATGCGGAAAACGCACAAACAATCAACGTGGTCAGGGCAATGGGCCATGGATTTTTCATCTTCATTCTCTCTTTCCGCCGGAAGGCCCCATGAAACGAGTCGTGGTGCGGCCGATTTTTTGGTCTTCTGAATAAATGCCGATCATGATGGGGGTGGAACCGTCGGGGTGCAACTCCGTCCGGTTTATTTGCACGATCACGGACGATTGTTTCAATGCGCCGGCGGGAACAGAAAGTTCTCCGCCCGGCATTACCAGGGTGCCGTTATGGGACTCCAGCTCAAACCGCGCCGGTATATCCCGATTGGTTTTGTTCATGACTTTTACCAGATACAAGTTGCCGATCGAACCGTCAGCCATCGTCTGATAAAGGGATCCCGGTGAACGCAGGATCGTCGCCTCCACCGGACTGCGTCCGGCAAGCAGGTACACCAGCAGTCCGGTTAGCGCGAAAAGTATCAATGTGTAAATCACCAGGCGCGGTGTGATCTTCAATTTTTCGCCGCGTGTGATGTTGGATTCAGAGGCGTATCGAATAAGTCCGCGCGGGAAACCGACGCGATCCATCACGCTGTTGCAGGCATCGATGCATGCTGTGCAGTTGATGCATTCCATCTGGGTGCCATTGCGTATGTCGATGCCGGTCGGACATACCTGGACGCAGAGTTTGCAATCAACGCAATCGCCTTTTCCTTCGGTGTGCCTTTGCCCCGGAGGAGCGGAACGCAAGAAACTGCCGCGTTTTTCCCCGCGCTTGTGATCATAGGCCACAATGATGGAGTTCTCATCGAGAAGCACCGACTGAAAGCGGCCGTAAGGGCAGATGAACGTGCAGGCCTGTTCCCGGAATCGCGCGAAAATTCCATAAAACATCAGCGAGAAAAGGATCATGGCGGTCAGTCCCTTGACGTGATTGGCCGGATGATCGGTCACAAGTTCAATCCACGCATCGCTTCCAATGATATACATCAACAACCAGTTTCCGACCACGAACGACAAAGCGAAGAATATAATGTGCTTTAAGGTTTTCCTTGCGACCTTGCCGAGTGACCACGGCGCCCTGTCGAGTTGTTTCTGGTCGAAGGAGTCGCCTTCAATCCAGTATTCGATTTTACGGAACACGCCTTCCATGAGAACGGTCTGGGGGCACAACCAACCGCACCAGATTCGTCCGTAGACTGCAGTAAACAGTACCAGCATGACCAGGGCGGCGACCATGGCGATGGCCAGAATAAACAAGTCCTGCGGCCAGAATATCTGCCCGAAAATTATGAATTTCCGATGGGGGATGTCCATTTGCAAAAGCGGCAATCCGCCGATGCGAATAAACGGCCCGGCAAACAGAATCAACAGCAGGATGGCGTTTACGACATTTCGCGTGTTGGTTAAACGGCCTTTCGGTTTTCTTGGATATATCCAGAGCCGCTTTCCTGTTTGGTCTGCGGTCGGTATGTGATCGCGGAAATTGGACCAATCAGGCGCGGAAACTGCGGATGACTTTTTTTCTCCGGATTTTCCGCTCATGTTGATCCTGACTCCTTAAAGCGACTCGATGCTACATCTGAACTTTGACGCCTTCCGGCGCCTTGGGATTGGCCGGGGTCGTGCCTCGCATGGTCCAGATGTAGCTGGCCACGGCATGAATTTCCTCCGGCTTTAAAACACCCTGCCAGGGAATCATACCTTTTGCCGGCACTCCCTGAATGATCACATTCACGCTGTCGGCATACGAACCCCCGTGAATGTAATAATCATCGGTGAAATTCGGTCCGATCAAACCTCCGCCATCCGGCGCATGGCATACCAGGCAATTCTTGATGTAGATGTCCCTTCCTAAAGCCAGGGTTTTTTCATCAAGGTCTGGTTCATCGGGAATGGCCATGGAAGGTGGCGCATCCACGGGGGCGGTAGCTGTCGTTGCCGCCATGACGGTGTCCTGCACCGGTTTGCCTGCCGCCGCCATTTCCGCCCGGTATTCATCAATTTGTCCCGGTCCGCCGAGCACATGAAAATACACCATGTAACCCAGTGACCAGACCACCGTGATGATGAACAACCACACCCACCACTGGGGGAGGTTGTTGTCGAGTTCCTTGATGCCGTCGTATTCATGATCGGTCATCGCATGTTCATTTTCCGGATTGGCGCTCATTGAGGATTCTCCTTACTCGAGATTTCGTGGTCGTTTTCAAGGGGCAAATGTCCCATGTGGTCGACATAAGGGCGGCGCAGGCGCACTGCCCAGATAATCATCACGGTAAAAACCGCAAAGAAAAGAATGAGACCAATAATGGGCAGAATGGCGATGCCATTGATGTGTTCCAATACATTGCGGATCATGGCGCTCCTCCGGTTTGCAGTTCACTGCGGATGTCTGTACCCAATCTCTGCAGGTAGGCGATCAAGGCGATAATCTCGCGGTCTGGTTCGACATCGATCATGGACCGCTTCAGGTTGGCGGCGATGTCCCACGCCTGCCATTGCATGTCGGCCATGACTTCCCGCTCATAATTTTCCGGATAGGGAACGCCAAGTCTGCGCAACACGGCGATTTTCTTTTTGATGGTCGACGTGTCGAGTTGGTTGCTGATCAACCATGGATATCGCGGCATGGTGGACCCTGGTGAAGTTGATTGCGGGTCCAGCATGTGCATGTAGTGCCATGCATCGGGATATTTTTTCCCGACGCGCAATAAATCCGGGCCGGAGCGTTTTGATCCCCACAGGAACGGATGATCATACACATATTCGCCGGATTTTGAATATGGCCCGTACCGTTCCGTTTCGGACCGGAAAGGTCGAACCAACTGCGAGTGACATCCAACACATCCTTCCCGGATGTACAGGTCGCGCCCGGCCAGTTCAAGTGGAGTGTACGGTTTCACGCTGTCGATGATGGGTATATTGCTTCGAACCACCCACATCGGCACCATTTCAACAATGCCCCCGATAGCCACGGCGACGAGTGTCAGGGCGGTGAAGATCAGCGGTTTGCGTTCCAGTTTGCGATGATGATACGAATGTTCTTCATTGCCGATCGGAACGGTTTTGAGTGCGGGAGCCTGCGCTTCGGTGTCCGGCTCCAGCACGCCCTGCCTGGCGGTTTTAATCAGGTTGTACACCATGATGAGAACGCCGGCGAGGTAGAGCGAACCCCCGATGGCCCGCATACGCCACATGGGAAGAATCTGCGTAACGGATTCCAGAAAGTTTGGATACTGCAAAAACCCTTCGTCCGTGAATTGCTTCCACATCAGACCCTGGGTAACCCCGGCCCAGTAGATCGGCACCACGTAAAACAACATGCCGAGCAATCCAATCCAGAAGTGATAGGTCGCCAGTTTGACGGAGTGCAAGGTGGTGTTATAGAGCCGGGGCACCAGCCAGTAGAGAATACCGAAAGTTAGAAATCCATTCCACCCCAACGCGCCGGTGTGGACATGGGCGATAATCCAATCGCTGAAGTGGGCCAGCGCATTCACGCTCTTGATGGAGAGCAGGGGACCTTCCAGGGTCGCCATACCATACGCGGTTACGGCCACCACCATGAATTTGAGTACGGGATCCTGGCGTACCTTGTCCCAGGCGCCGCGCAGGGTCAGTAAACCGTTCAGCATGCCGCCCCAGGATGGCGCGATCAGCATGATGGAGAATACCGAACCCAGCGATTGCGCCCAGTCGGGAAGGGTGCTGTAAAGAAGGTGGTGGGGGCCTGCCCATATATAAATGAAAATCAAGGCCCAGAAGTGAATGATGGACAGGCGGTAAGAAAACACCGGGCGGTTCGCCGCTTTTGGAAGGAAGTAGTACATCAGTCCGAGGTAAGGAGTGGTCAGAAAAAATGCGACTGCGTTGTGTCCGTACCACCACTGGACCAGCGCGTCCTGAACGCCGGCGTAAATGGAGTAGCTTTTCCACAGGCTCACGGGAATGGCCAGTGAGTTGACAATGTGAAGCAGTGCCACGGTAATCGCCGTCGCAATATAAAACCAGATGGCAACATACATGTGCCGTTCGCGTCGACGCAATATCGTGCCGATCAGGTTGATGGTGAAAAACACCCACACCAGGGTGATGGCGATGTCGATCGGCCATTCCAATTCGGCATATTCCTTGCTGGTCGTGATGCCGAGTACCAGCGTCACCGCCGCCGCGACAATGATCAATTGCCAGCCCCAGAAGTGCGCCTTGCTCAAGACGTCGCTGAACATGCGCGCCTTGCATAACCGTTGCAGGGAGTAATAAATGCCCATGAACATGCCGTTTCCGACAAAGGCGAAAATCACGGCATTGGTATGCAGTGGGCGTATCCGGCCAAAGGTTACCTCGGCGATATCCAGATTGGCCGCCGGCCAGAACATCTGGATGGCCGCCACCAGTCCCACCAACATGCCGACAACGCCCCATAAAACCGTGGCGATCGCGAAGTCGCGCACGATTCGATTGTCGTATTTGAAGTGTTCAATATTATTCATGCGATTATTTTCCTTCCTTCTGATTCGATTTCTTTTCCACGGGGTCGTCATCAATCAGCATGCGCCTCGACGGTGACCACGTGTCGTCAAATTGCCCTTCTTTCACCGACCGGATAAACAAAACCAAAAACGTGATCGCCACCACGGCGCTGGCCGCCATCAAGATGTAGATCACGCCCATGATTTGTTCACTCCTGTGCGTTTTGCGGCAAACGCCGCTCCCAACAATGAAAATGAAATAACGGTAAATGAGCTTAGTGGCATAAGGATTGCCGATACCAATGGTGACAACTTGCCGCTGGCGGCGAATGCAATGCCGGTGACGTTGTATAATAGCGAGAGGCAAAACGCGATTTTGAGAACCACCAGGGATGCCCGCGCGTAATGTAAAAATTCGGGGATGCGGGAAAACGCATGCCCGGCGAGAATGGCATCGCAGGCGGGGGAAAACAAGGTCACGTTATCCGAAACCGCTATTCCCGAGTCGCTTTGCCGCAAGGCGCCGGCGTCGTTCAGTCCATCCCCGATCATGACCACGCGATGGTTTGCGCTCTGCCGTGTCCGAACGTAATTCAGCTTGTCGTGCGGTGATTGTTCAAATCGTAAAACGGATTTTTCACCGAATACTTCACGAAAGCGTGTCGCCGCCGCCGGACGATCACCTGAAAGCAATGTTGTGATCCATCCGCGACGTTGGATCGTGGCGATCAATTTTTCCAGTCCAGGACGTTCGTTTTGGCCGACCAAAAACCTGCCCCGCACCTTGCCGTCGATCAATACCCATGTGCCATGCCCTTCTGGAGCCGACACACCGCACCAATGCGATGAGCCAATTTTAATCTCATGCCCTTCGAATTCCCCGCGAATGCCTGCCCCCGCAACTTCTTCAAATTTGGTAATGCAAGTTTCCGGGAAAGCTGATTTTGATGGATGGGTCGCCGCCACGGCAATCGCCCGGCTGGTTGGATGTGATGAGTGTTTGGTCAGAGCCAGAATCCACGATGATTCCTGTTCGCTTAAAGGCGGGCCTTCGAATTCTGCCGTACCGGTGGGTCCGTTGGTAAGAGTTCCGGTTTTATCAAAAATCACCTCGTCGGCTTTGCCCATAGCCTCCAGAACGGTCGGACTGCGGAGAAACAAACCGACCTTTCCGAGGTGTCGCTGGGCGGCGCTGAACGTAAACGGCGCGGCCAGCGCCAAAGCGCAAGGGCAAGCCACAATCAAGACCGCGCTGAAGGTCCGGGCTATCATCGACGGATCGGCGAAAAACCAGTAGGTGGCGGTGACTGCCGCGATCACCACAACGGCCGCGGTAAACCAGCGCCCGGCTTTGTTGGTTAGATTCTGTAATTCCTGTTCACGCGGCTTCCGAAACGCCTCGTTGTTCCACAGCGATGTCAGATAGCTTTGCGAGACATCCTTGACCAGGTCGACTTCGATAACACCGCCGGTTTGCCGACCTCCGGCATAAACGTATTCGCCTGACTGAACAGCAACCGGGGCGGACTCTCCGGTCACGAAACTGTAGTCGAGTTGACCTTCTCCGCTGATGATTATGCCATCGGCGGGAATAATTTCCCCATGCCGAACAACAATCCTGTCGCCGGGTTTTAATTCGGTCAGGGCCGCTGTTTCATCCAGGCCATTTTGCCGCCTTGTCACGGAAAGAGGAAAGTAGGACCGGTAATCGCGGTCGAAGGATAGAGCATCATACGTTCGCCGTTGAAACCACCTTCCGCATAAAAGGAGGAATACCAGACCGGTAAAGGAGTCAAGATAGCCTTCACCGGCCTGCCGAAGAATATCGACGACGCTTTGGACAAACAGGGCGCCAATGCCCAGCGCGAGCGGAAAGTCTATGGTCAGATAGCGTTGGCGCAACCCGATCCACGCACCGCGAAAAAAGTCCTGTGCACTGAAAAACAAAACGGGAATGGAGAGCAAAAGGCTGACGATGCCGAAAAAGTGCATGAGGCCGGCATCGCGCACTGGATCAAGTCCCAGGTATGAGGGAAAACTCAACAGCATGACGTTGCCAAAGGCAAAGCCGGCCACACCCAGTTGTAACAGCAATCGTCTATGACCCGTGGTGTCGGTCATGCCGGACAAGCGATCAAGCTTTAGCTCGGGCGGATAGCCCAAGGAAGCCAGGCGTGTAGCGAGATCGGAAAGCGAAACCGTGTCGTTTTCCATAAAGATGGATACTTCCTTGCGGGGAAAGTTTGCCTCGGATCGTCCGACTCCGGGTATCAGTCGGTAAAGATTTTCCAGAAGCCATACGCAAGCCGCGCAATGCATGGCCGGAATGCGGAACGTTACGCGGGTTATCGATCCGTTGCTGAAATCCACCACGCGTTGACGGACTTCCGCTTGATCCAGCGCGGCGTAGGTGGCGGATGGTTCGTCGGGCGGTCGGACGCCGGGTGATTCATCGATCGTGTAAAAGCGTTGCAAGCCGTTGTCGGTCAGAATTTGGTAAACGGTGCGACAGCCGTTACAGCAAAAGTTCAACTCGCCAATGCGGGGCGGGTTGGGGGGGCAGTCCAGTCCGCAATGGATACACGACGTAATTGCCGGTGCGGTCGCACCGTCGGCCAATACGACGGTACCGGCATTTAACATGACGTGATCAGATTTCAAAATGTAGTTGCCACACCCTTGGTTATCACAAAGTGCCAAGTCTACAAAACTTGTGTCAAACCGAGCATTGAAAAAATGCGGACAAATCAATATCGGGGAAATGCCTATACCGGCATGGGTGGGGGGATGAATGCGGTGGCGCGGATTACCGTGTTTTCATAGCGTCGGAAACCGATTTTCGCACGATGTTCAGAAGTTTTTCCAATCTTTCCGTAGTGCCACCCGGAGGCAGACGCGGAAACTTTTTATCGGGCATGATGTAGTCGCCCGCCCTGGTCATGATGACTTTTTCGCCGCTGACTTCAATTTTCCGGATATTTAACCCTGTTGCGACAATGCGCAATTCGGCCAACAACAGAAGCCGTTGCATCGGTTCGGGAAGGGGGCCAAAACGATCTTTCATTTCCACGCGCATTGCTTTGGGCTCCTCTGTCCGGTTCATGGCGGCGATTCTACGGTAGGTTCTGACCCGGATTGTTTCATCCTCGATGTAGGAAATCGGAATGGCCGCCGCGTTTCCAGCGTCTGATGCGTCGGTGGATAATGAAATGAAATCCAGCATGAGGTCGACATCAACAACCGGTCCGGTTGCCTCGCCCTTGAGCCTTGACACGGTTCGTCGCAACAGTTGGCAATATAAGTCGAATCCAACGGTGGCAATATGCCCGCTTTGTTCGGAGCCAAGGATGTTGCCGGCGCCGCGCAACTCCAGATCCCTCATGGCCAGCTTGAATCCGGAGCCAAGACTGGAGTAGCGTTTAATCGCGCCGATTCGCTGGCGCGCCATAAAGAAAAGTTTTCCATGTTTCGGCAGGAGCAGGTAGGCGTAAGCTTTCCGTTTATAGCGTCCAACCCGTCCGCGCAGTTGATACAATTCGGAGAGTCCAAAACGATCGGCGCGCTCGATGATGATGGTGTTGACGTTTGGAATATTCAGGCCGCTTTCTATGATTGTGGTGCAAAGCAGGACATCAAATTCACCTCGTGTAAATGCGCGCATTACATCGGACAGTTGATGTTCGTTCATTTGTCCGTGGGCGACTCGGATGCGGGCTTCAGGAACAAGGTTGCACAACCGCAAATGCATGCGCTCAATGGTTTGGACGCGGTTGTGCAGGTAATAGACCTGACCCTCGCGATTCAACTCCCGGAGGATGGCCTCCCGGATAATGTCATCCCGGTTTTCACCGACAATGGTTTCGATGGGGAGACGCTCCACCGGCGCGGTTTCGATGATGCTTAAATCCTTGGCGCCGGTCAGGCTCATGTACAATGTGCGGGGAATGGGGGTGGCCGTCATGGTCAACACATCGACCAGTTGACGGAGGCGCTTGAGAAACTCCTTGTGTTTGACGCCGAAGCGCTGTTCTTCATCGATAATCACCAGTCCGAGGTCGCGGAAATGAACGTCTTTCTGCACCAGCCGGTGTGTGCCAATCACGATATCGACCTCACCGGAGGCCAGGCGTTGCAGGACTTCCAGCTGTTCGGATTTGGTTTGAAATCTGCTCAAGGAGGCGATTCTTACCGGAAACGCGGACATGCGTTCGGAAAAGCTATCGAGATGTTGCTGGGCCAACACGGTGGTGGGAACGAGGATTGCCACCTGTTTGCCGTCCATCACGGCCTTGAACGCGGCGCGCATGGCCACTTCGGTTTTACCGTACCCGACATCACCGCAGATAAGTCGATCCATCGGACGTGTTTTTTCCATATCCGATTTGACTTCCTGAATGGCCAGCGCTTGATCAGGCGTTTCCTGAAACGGAAACGATGATTCAAATTCGTGTTGCCAGGCGTTGTCCGGGGCGAAGGCGTGTCCGGGTTTGGAGTCGCGCGCGGCCTGGGTTTCCAAAAGCGCGGCGGCCAGATCTTCGACAGCTTTTTCGGCGGCGATCTTTTCCTTCAACCACCGTTTGCCTCCGATGGCATGAAGCTCGGGGTGGCGTTTCCCTACGCCAATATAACGGCTTAACAAATGTGTTTGAGCCACCGGCACATACAGGCGGGCGCCGTCAGCATACTCAATGGTGAGCGTTTCCTGAAGGCGACCATTGACCTCGATATCATGCATGCCGCGGTAAATGCCGATGCCATGTTCGACATGGACAACATAGTCGCCGGGCTGAATATCCGTCCATGCATGAATACGCTCCCCGGTTACTTCCGCTACACGGCGGGCACGATTTTTTCCGGGGGCGGGAGTTGTTTGATCGCGATGAAGCCCGTAAAAATCAGCGTCGCTGATCAACAATCGTTGAATTGGCGGAATGGAAAGCGATTCCGAAAGTACGCCATGATGGAATAAAACGCGATCCGATGTTTTGATGTGACGGCCGTGCGATTCCATGAACCGCTCCATACCGCCCTGTGTGCTGAAGAAAAATTCAACACTCCAGCCATGGCGCGCCTTTTCCAGCAACGACAAGAGAAATTGACCTCGAAGCTCCTCGATGTGGTCCAGCATCGCGCCCGAATGGCCGGGCGTCGGCATGCCGGTAACCGATTCCATTTGAAGTTCCCATGGCGTTTTGCCGGGCCGTTGCTCAAGCGTCAGGTGCACATGTAATGTGCGGCCCTTTTTATCAACATCTCGCTTGATCGATGCGATGGGGGTGAAGTCTGATGTGGCGTCGGCCTCCTTCATCGCGTGTTCATACAAATCGGCGTGCGTCGCAATGCTTTCGCTATCGGCCCATACCCATGCGGTATTTTCGGGAAGATGATCGGCAAGTAAATGGCGTGCATTTTGGCTTTCCTTCTCGCATGCGGGAAATATGCCGAACGTTTCCAGTTGCTCGCGCGATCGTTGGTCGGCGGGATTGAAGGTTCGGATCGATTCGACGGTATCACCAAACAATTCGATGCGAACGGGCCAATCCCGCCCCGGCGGCCAGATATCAATTATTCCGCCTCGCCCGGACGCCTGCCCCGGCGACAATACCTCCGCCTCAAATGAGTAACCCGACTCATCGATCCACGGTAACAAGGTTTCCGTATCGACCGGTATGCCCTTGGTTATGGTGATGTTGTGACGTTTGATCCAGTCCGGAGAAGCGGTTTTTTGCAGTAGCGCCTGAATGCAGGTAACGATGATCACGGGCAAGTTATTATCATGAAGCCCACGCAACACTCCGAGACGTTCTCCGGTAGTTTCCGGTAATGCTTGCCCGGACTTGGTTTCCCGGGGAGGATAGGTTGCGATCAAGGTGTTATCCGCGCCGGGTTCGAGCAACGCCTCGAGATCCAGCGCGGTGCGATCCATGGTCACGGGTCCGTCAGTAATCAATAAAACATGGTTTCCGCTGATTTCTAGCAGAGAGGCCGCCACGGCGGCGACGCCCGGCCATGGTGGCAACAAGGCGCAAAAGTCCCCCCGCTGGAGGATTGCCTCCCCCAGTTGTTCCACATCGCGTGGCGCCAATAATTGTCGATCCCGTTTCGCGGGCATTCCATGTAACGATAACGTTGCGGAAGGCGCGGGTCAAATATCTGATATCTGGAGAAATCGTCAGGTAGATGTCAGCGCCGCGTTTATCGCGTTGATAAGTTCTTCGCGCTGGAAGGGTTTGGTCAATGCGCCCTTGAATCCGAACATTTCATGTCGGGAAAGCACGTCATCCACGGAGTATCCGCTGGAAACCAAGGCCCTTACGTCCGGGTTGATCTTCTTGAGCAACTCAAACGTATCTTTACCGCCCATGCCGTTGGGAATGGTCAGATCAAGGATAACCAGGTCAAATGGAGCGCCCGTGGACATGGCTTCCTGATAAAGCCGGATAGCCTCCTGTCCGTTTTTGGCGGATTTTACCTGGTAGCCGGCTCGTTGCAGGATCAATGCGGTGATTTTTACAATGCCTTCTTCGTCATCCATAACCAATATACGGCGGGGTTCCGGTTTGGCGGTTTCATCGATGATATTGGGCGCGACAAATTCACTGTTACTGCGAAGCGCAGGGAGTAGAAATGTGAAGACAGAGCCTTGGCCCGGTTCGGATTTCATCGAAATGCCGCCATCATGTTTGGCGATGATGGAGTGCGCGGTGGATAGCCCAAGACCATTGCCATTTTTCTTGGTTGTAAAAAAGGGCGCGAAAATTTTCCCCTGAATGGCGGGGTCGATGCCGTCGCCCGAATCCCTGACCGAAACTTCAACGTAATTCCCGGGGGCCAGGTCGCCTGCCACGGATTGGTCGAGAACTCGATTGGTGGCTCTGATGTGGATAATTCCGCCGCCGGGCATGGACTCATCGGCGTTGGAAAGAAGGTTTTGCATTACTTGCCCTATTTGAACGATGTCAATTTCCACTCGCCACAGATGCGGATCAACATCCCAGACAACGCTGGACGGCGAATTTTTCAGCGCGAGTTCGGCCGCATCTGTCAACACCGTGGCGAGGGTGGCCGGTTTTTTTACCGGAAGGCCGCCTTTGGAGTAGGTGATCAGCCGGTGGGTCAGGTCGCGTGCGCGCAATGTCGCCTGCTCCGCATGACTTAGAAGATCGGCGGCGGTCGTTTCCGTGTTTGGTTGCCGCAACATGGATAAACTGCCGAGTATGGACGTCAGTATGTTGTTGAAGTCATGGGCGATCCCGCCGGCAAGCTTACCGAGCGATTCCAGTTTCTGGCCGCGTAACTTCTCCTCCTGCGCAAGGTAAAGATCCGTAATGTCGCGCGCGATCATGATCAGGCCAATGACGTTCCCGGCCCGGTCCCGCAACGGCAGATAACTGGAGGATAAATGCATGATACCACGATCTGGATGCGTGATGGTTGTTTCATTGTGAATGACCGAGGCTTCCTGCAATACACGCAACTCTGTTTGCCGGTGCAATTCCGCCTCCTTGGGGGAAAAGAGGTCCGCATCGGTTTTTCCAAGCAAGTCCGATTCGGAATTGACGCCGAGGAATCGGGCCGCCGATTGGTTGGCGGCCAGGTAGCGCAAATCCATGCTTTTGATGAATATGATGTCGGGAAGATGATCGATCAGGGTCCGTAACAATGTGCGTTCGTTGCGCAACTCCAATTCAACGTTAATACGGTCGATGGCGATTCCCGCCAGGTGCCCGGCGCGTTCGAGAAGCGTAAGCTCCTCCTTGCTTGGCTCATTAACCACGCGGTAGTAAATGGCGAATGTTCCGGCAATTTTTCCCGATCCGGTTTGAATCGGCATGGACCAACACGCGCGCAAATTGTATTGCGCGGCCAGATCACGGTGATTGATCCAGTTCGGGTGCGTTTGTATGTCGGACGCGATAACTACATTTCCGGTAAAAGCCGCGGCACCGCATGACCCTACATCCGGGCCGATGTCGATCGTAAAAACCGCATCGTTGTACGCTTTGGGCAAACTGGGTGCGATGGCGTGTGCGAAACGCCGGCCGGCTGTGTCGAGTAGCAAAATGGAGCAGGTGCTGTCCGTCAGTATGGCCTCCATGTTTGCCACCAGTTTTTCCAGAATATCCTCGGCGGGATTTCCTTTTGCGATCATGGCCAGCATTTCATTCTCCGCTTCGGACATGCTTTCCATCCAGTGGCGGGAAGATATGTTTTCCAGGGTGGCGATTCCTCCGGTAATTTCTCCCGAGGAGTTGCGGATTGGCGTTGCGCGCATTTCGACCCAGGTTTTGTGCTCCGTGCCGGCAATTTTGCATGGCCCCTTGTAATAACCATCCTGTCCTTCCGCGGCCTTGCGCAATGCCGGAAGCAGTGGCGTATCCATGATTCCGGCAAGGTTTATTCCCCGCATTGACGCGCGTTCAGATCGAAATATTTCGGCAACCTCGATATTGCAGTCGGTTATATTCAAGTCACGGTCGTAATTTAAGATGCCGATGGGGGTCTGTTCGAAAAGGTGTCGATAACGGTGTTCCGCGGCAAATCGGGCTTTGTGTGCGACAAGGGCATCATGCCGGGAAGTTGATGTTATACGGCGCAACGAATACACGCTGATGCCGACAACGATGGATATGAGGAAGGCCAGGGCGGTTCCGCCAAGTGCGCTGTGCCCAATGGCGGCAAGGCTTTCATCCAGCTCTTCGGCGCGGATGTCCGCGCCAAGGATGGCGACTACGTTTCCGTCGCGGTCACGCACCGGAGCGTAACCGCTGATAAACGTACCCCACTTGTCCTTGTATGGTATGTGATCAACCCTGCTGGTTCCCAGTTGAAGCGCAATCAACAACTCCGTGGATGGGGATTCGTAGACATCCATGATATAGGAGTGATCGTCAACGCCGTCGCCATCGACATCCCCGGGTAGCGCCGCATCGAGGATGAAGTGCACATGATCATTGGTCCTGATAACGGTATAGACAAACGCCAGGCGGGGATTGCGTTGCATAAACATCCGCAACTTGTCCGTTTCCCTGATATAGTCCTCTCCCTCTTCCTGGGCGGGGTCGACAAACATTCGGTGAACATCGCCATCCACCAGAAGCGATGCGGTCCTGGCGGTCTGGAGAAGATTTTCTCGAACTTCTCGCTCCAATGCTTCGGTAGACTTATGGTGCAGGTAGAGTAGCGGGATGCACGCGGAAACAAAGATCAGAACGGCAACGGTAAACGCGTCTCTGGCGTCATGACGGCGCCTGGTTATGTAGGATTTTCCGTGCTCGGAGTTGCGTCCACCGGAACCTTTGATGTCGTTTTCCACAAAGTAAAATTATAATGAATGATTGTTGTTTGCCAATAGCTATTGCCGGGAGACTTTACTTAAGAAGCCTGTCATGGGTGTGGTTGTTTTCGACCCGCACCAACGGTTGTTCTTGCTGTGGAAGTTCATTTTGCCTAGTTTTGGCCGGTTGTTAGTGGGGATTTCTTCTTTCATGCCGGTCAGGGGTTTATTGTGTACGCGAATTGCCTTGTCGTTTTTTATTGCGACCGGGCTGTTTGTGTCTTCCGCGTATGGTCAGGCGACTTTGCCCGCAAATTACGCTTGGGACCCCGATACATCTCTTCCCTTTGGGTGGACCTCGGTCGGCATGGGCACTCCTTACTCGGCAACGGGGTCTTCCGGAATAGCGCCCAATGCCGGACGCTTTGATGATACCGGAGATCGGTTGATCATTCACTTTAACGATCGACCCGGCGTCTTGACCTATTCACTAAAAGGGCAACCTGCATCGGGCGGCGCCGTATCCGGGACGTTCTCTATCATGGAGTCGTTCGACGGAGTCGATTATTCACCGCTTCGCGTTATTGTGAACAAGGACAGTTCGTGGGAGACGTATACCAATCAACCTTCAGCAAGTTCCCGTTATATCATGTTTATCTACGCATCGAAAACCAATGGCAATGTCGCGATTGATGACGTGCAACTGGATGCCGATGAGTTTGGCGCCAATGAAAATCAAACCAACAATGTCGTATTCTCCGTCATGTCCGCCAACTTATCGATTCAAACATCACCGGGATATTCGTATTACGAAGAAACCGCCGGACGGATTTTTCTCGGACTCAAACCGGACATTGTGGCGATTCAGGAATTCAACGTTACCAACAGTGGAGGTCACCGGGCTTATGTGGATGCCTATTTTGGAACAAGCTACTATTTTTTCGTCGAATCAGTGGTCGGTAATCCAAACCCGATTCCCAACGGCATCATCAGTCGTTGGCCGATCATCCAGGCCGGAGAGTGGGCCGACACGAACATCAACAATCGCGATTTCGCCTGGGCGACCATTGATATTCCCGGGCCGCGGGATCTTCATGTCGTCAGCATTCACTTGAAAGCCAACGCCGGTGTCACGGATATTGAACGACGCGTCGCGCAATCAGAAGCCTTGATGGCGTTTATACAAGCATCATTTCCGCCGGATGATTTCATTGTTCTGGCCGGCGATTTGAATTGCGAGACTCGTGGCGAGCCGGCCTTGATGTACTTGACGAATTATTTCAGCGATTCACGCCAGCCTGAAGATATGTTCGGCGATCGAGATACCAACCGCTCTCGAAGCAAACCGTTTGATTATGTACTGGCAAATCCCGCGCTGGCCTCTCAACAGGTTGCCACGGTTATCGGCGGTTTATCGTTTATCGACGGTTTTGTGTTTGATGAAACTCAATGGATTCCTCCGCCTTTCCCGGTTGAGTCCGGTGATTCCTATCCGACCGGACGTCAACACATGGCGGTGGTGAAATCCTTCTCGATTTTCCCTTCTCCGCCACCACCACCGGACGATGTTCTTGCCTATTATGACTTCGAAACCGATGACGGCGTTTTCCATGTTGTTCCGCATCGAACCCATCCGATGGCGAGCGGTAGCACCTATGTCAGTGATGACGGAACATACACCAGCATTGGCGGGCATTCTGGTCGCGCCATTTCTGACAATGGCTGGAACACCGGCTTGAGGCACTATACGTTCACGGTGAATATTGCGCCCGGTTACGAGGCGGCCATAACCGGCATGCAATTCTGGAGTCGAAGTTCCGGTACAGGTCCGATCTTCTGGCATGTAAATCACAGCCTGGATCAATATGCGGCTGATTTGGCCATCGGAGAGCAAAGTAACGACAGCGTCTGGTCGCGCAATTCCTTTGCGCTGAATCTTTCCGCCGTGACAGGCTCGGTAACATTTCGTTTGTATGGACTTAGCGCATCGGGAGGCGCCGGCACCTGGGCGCACGATACCGTGAAATTGTTCGGGCTCATCACGCCGGCGTCTGCGCCATCTTCACCCGACTCCAACGGAAACGGAATTCCGGATGAGTGGGAGTTGCAGTATTTCGGATCACTGGGCGTCAGCACCAACGGTGCGGATTTCGATGGTGATGGTGTAACGGATCTTCATGAATACCTGGCCGGTACCAGCCCGACGGATCCGCTTTCCTATCTTGGGTTGATTGCAATGGAGCAGGAATCGATCGATGGCATGATGCGGCTTTCGTGGTCAAGTTCCGCCGGCCGGTACTACCTTGTTCGCAGATCCTCGGCTCCCGGCGGCCATTTTGAATTGGTGGCTTCGGGTCTGGCGGCCAGCCCCCCGGTTAATGAGTGGATGGATACACCGCCACCTGAAGAGTCTGCGGTCTTTTATCTGATCGAGTTGGATTCGCAGTAAATTGTATCGTTAAGGTAAAATGGCGGCCCAATCATCCGGCGTGTTGATGTTTCGCATTATGGCTTCATCGTCGACAGGTATCACGGTTTGGCGATCCTGAATCCACGCATCGAGTCGGAATTCCAGGGAGGGCTTTATTCCCAGCAATTCGTTAAATAACGTTCCGGAAATCCATAATACGCGTCCAGGTGTTCCCTGCCATGCTGGTCGCACAGCCAGTGCGTTGCTTTGCTCGGCAATTTCGAGCACGCGGGAAAGCGTGGCGCTTTTGACGCCGACCGTGTCCACAGGCAGGATCAGCGTTCCTCGCACCGAGCCGACGCTTCGCAATCCGGTTTGCAGGGACGTTATCCGGCCATCCTCCCAGTCGGGATTGTAGGCGATCCTGATGTCCGGGACCTCAAGTTTCGGAACAATGCAATCGACATTGCATCCGAGCACGATTACGACATCGACAGCGCCCGCCACGGCAAGCAGATGGGCCTGGTTCAACGCAAGCGGTGATCCGTTGCGGCATGGCAACAAGGCTTTAGGCTGTCCCATGCGTGATGAAGCGCCCGCGGCAAGCACAATCCCGCCATGTTTTGATTGCAGGTTCGACACGATGCTTTAGTCTATCATTGATATGAAGGCCATCAAACTCATTCTTGCCAGCGGATCCCCAAGACGAAAGGAATTGCTTGCCTCGCTTTGCCGGGACTTCGACATCGTAGTGCCGGCGGTTGAAGAGCTGGCGTGGTCGGCCGAACCACCCGCCTCGTTTGCATTGCGAATGGCTCATGAAAAAGCCCTGGCAGTGTCCGGCATGATGGCTTCCGATGACAAAGTTTGTATTGTAGCCGCCGACACAATTGTTGTGTTGGATGATCGCATTCTTGGAAAACCGAAAGATGGGGCCGATGCGGTTTGCATGTTGCGCGATTTGTCCGGGTGCGAACACACCGTGATTACCGGCCTCTGCGTCATGGTGGTGAAAGGATCCTGCCATGTGATTCACGGAGATGCCGTGCGCACAAAAGTGAAATTTCGCGACGTAAGCGATGATGAAATCCGGGCCTACGTGGCAACCGGTGATCCGATGGACAAGGCCGGCGCTTATGCCATTCAAGGAGGCGCCGCAACCATGGTCGAGGGCATTGAGGGTTCTTACACGAATGTGATTGGATTGCCGATGGAGTCGCTTTCCCGAATTTTCAAGGAGTTGGGTTGATGGATCGTAGTTTTAATGTGTTGGGTGGGCCGTTGATTCCCTGCAGTGAAACGCCGCTGACTGGGTTCTTTCGCGACGGTTGTTGCAATACTGGCGATGAAGACGCGGGTTCGCATACGGTGTGCGCGGAAATGAGCGAGGAGTTTCTCGCATTTTCAAGTCAGCGTGGAAATGATTTAGTCACACCGCGTCCGGAATGGGGGTTCCCTGGCCTGAAGCCCGGCGACCGATGGTGCCTCTGTGCGGCCCGTTGGAAGGAAGCATACATGGCGGGCGTCGCGCCGCCGGTGATTCTTCACGCCACCCACATCCGCGCGCTTGAAATAGTTTCCCTCGAACAACTCAAGGAACACGCGACGATGTGACGGTTATGATGTAGTAGCCGATCCTCGATCGGCATTCTTCATCCGTGTGCCTTGCGGAGGCGCGAACTTCAATCGTTGAATTGTTGGTTAGAACCCGTCCATCAGAATAAGCGCTCGCACGTCGGGAACCCGGATCGTGGTGTTGCGCGGTCCGGTCATGGCTTCGTGGCCGGGGAGGCCTTTCATGTCGATTTGATCGCCATCACCGATGACTCTCCAATTGCCGGCGGGAAGGTTGAATTGGAACGCACCGGGTCGGTCGTCGGAGTTCATCAGCACGACAAAGCCATTGCCGGGGTGGATACGCGGGGCGTTTATGATGAAGCCAACCTGCTTCTGGTTGGGGGGCTCGATCCACTCAATGTATCCTTTGGGCGGTGTCTGGCGGACGCGAAATGCGCGGCCCTGTTCACTTTGTCGCATCGCAATCAAGTCGCGGTAGTAATTCATCGTTCTTGCGGCAATCGGACGATCTCGATCCGTCCAGCGAATGGCATTTACTCCGTCGCCGCGATTGTAGGTGTTGGATATTCCGCGTTTACTGCGCATGAATTCCTGCCCCTCGTTGACCATGGGAATCCCGAGCGAGGTGAAAATCATGGTTGCGGCCAGGCGATTCATTTGCGCGTCAAATTCCGTGAGGTGGCGTCCATCCTTGTCCGGGCGCGAAGCCAGGACATCGGCCAACGCCATGTCGTCGTGACTTTCCACGTAATTGACGGACTGCAACGGGTTGTCCGTCCAGATGTCTGTCGAGCCGGCGATCACTTGTTTCACGCGCTCGCGATTGGCGCGACCGCGCGCGAAATCCTTGCCGGTGTAGCGGAAGTCGTCATTCCATGCCGCCCATCCGGTGCCGCGCAACTGCGCCTTGTGGTTGCCCCGGAAGCTCCAGGGTTCGGAGATCATGATTACCCGCGGGTTGATTTTTTCCGCTTCACGTTTGGCTTCCATCAACGTTTCCATGTCGATCAATTCGGCAAGATCCCAGCGAAAGCCATCGAACTTAAGTTCGCGCACAAGGAACTTGATGTTTTCCACGATAAATTTCCGAGCCATGGGGGACTCCGACCGGAAGTCATTACCGACGCCGCTGAAGTTCAGGTAGTCGTACGTCGGCGTTAACCGGAAAAAGTATTTGCGATCGATCGCCGCAAACAGATTGGGCCAGCCAACGTGGTTGTAAACGACATCCAGCAACACGCCAAATCCGTGCCGGTGCAATTCGTTGATCATGTTTTTCATTTCATAAAACTGCGATCCCTTCAACGGATCGCGGCCAAATGAAGCTTCCGGAGCAAAGTAATGGGTTGTGGTGTAGCCCCAGTTGTACTCACCCACACCGTTGTTGAATTCCTGCAACGGTAAAAACTCAATCATGTTGAAGCCCATAGCCTTGATGTGATCAAGGCCCGTGCCGAGACCGTCGGTAGCCAGCAATCCCGCGTACTTGCCGCGCAAATGGGCCGGAACCAGCGAGGATGGGTGCATGGTCAAGTCGCGCAAATGCGCTTCGTAAATAACCATGTCCTGAAATTCCGGCGCTACAAAATCCTGGTCGGTCCATCCGGCGAACCATTGATTGGTGGCGTCCGGATCAATCACGATCGTGTTGTTTTCGGCATGCGCGGCGGCGAGTCCGTACGGATCGGAAATGAACGCAAGCGGATTAAAGCCCTCGCCGCGACCTTGCGGACCGTCAATGTTGAACGAGTAATATTCGCCAATGTCGAGGCCGAGTAATGTGATTTCCCAAACCCCGTCGGTTTCATCCTTCCACATCGGATAGCGTTCCCTCGGTGTGAGCCGTTTGTATTCCGGGCGATGAACCTCAAAATTATAAGTGTCAAATATGCATAAATGCACACTGGATGCCCGTGGTGCGAACAAGCGATATGTTGTGGTGTTTTGTTCGCGGTTGAGTGTGACACCCAACTGCTTGTCGGAAATAAAGCGATTCATGACGGCGCCGGGCGTGACTTGATGCCAAACCTTGCGATCGGCCAGGCCCTCAATCACCAGAACGTGGGTCTGATCAACCGGAATCGGTTCGCGTGTTATGACCTTCAATACCGTGCTTCCGGTTGCCGTCGGGTCGATCTTCAAGTTGCGGTTGTTGTTGGCGTCGGTGACGACGTTGATGGCATCGGCCGGTGGCTGTAACCATTGGTCGCCGTTTACGACAAACTTGAAAATGAAATCCGGCTCGTTGGCGGGCTTGCGCATGCCGTCCATGGTTACGGAAATCTCCCAGATGCCGTCGTTGTTGCGATCGTTCATCAACCAGATACCTTGCGGCCCGCCATTTCCCGTCCAGTAATTGAAATTGCCGGCAACTGCGACCCGGTCCGTCGGTTTCATTTTCATTCCGTACGCCGCAGGATCAAAAACAAACGTCAGCGTTCCGGCGGCAAGCATGTATCCGCGGGATCGACCCTCTTCGCGCGGGGTTGAAACCTGAAGTTCCTTTATCGGAATGCCCGATTCGAGTGAGACGCGAACCTTGTCGGTGTTGCGAACAGCCTGCTTGAGAAAAATCAGGATTTCGTGATCGGCTTCGTGAAGCGCCTTGGCCACAAGGTCGGGTGGGCGAATTAAAACACCGTTATCATCGATGTAAAATTCGCGGTTTTCGCCGGTTTCCCATTGGCCGTTGACGATAAATTTATATTCATGCCGTCCCGGGGTCAACGCGAGGGTCCGCACGTCGAGCACCCAGAGGTTTTCCCGGCGGGTCAATACATGCCGGTTGGTCCACATGCTCCAATTGCCGGCGATTTCCACCGTGCGGGCGCTTGCATCGGTGAATCGCAAGTGGGGGTTGGGATCTATCCCCGGCAGTGCCCGCACTGTTCTGCTTAAGACGGGTTCCTGTGCATTCGCATGTCCGGCCGTGAACAGCAGAATCGCCAACAATAATGTACGATAAATCATTAGGTCCCCATTATTAGAGGTTACTTTGAATTCTAAAGTATGTCTAAATTACACGCCGCTGAAAACCAAAATCGAATACTGAACAGTTATCAGAAGTAAATATTTGCGTTGGATATTGAAGTCACAGTGGTATTGTACGCGATTTTATCATGATTGAATTCAGAAATGTATCCAAGCGCTATGCCGCGCAGGAAGTTTTGGTTGAAGCGGTTTTCCAGATTTCTCCCGGCGAACGTGTAGGCCTGGTCGGGCCTAACGGCGCGGGCAAAAGTACGGTGTTCGGCCTTATTACCGGAGATATCAGTCCCGATGGCGGTGATGTGTACGTCGCGCAAGGCATGCGCCTGGGGTATCTCCGGCAAATCCTGAACAACCGGCAGAATCAAGTCCCCATGCTTGATTATGTGGCCGATGCTTTGCCTGAACTGCGGGAAATTGACGCCCGGATTCACGAAATCGAGCATATCCTCGAAGCCGGCGGCGAACAGGGAAACGCAACCGCGCCTCGCGATCAGGACCGGAAGAAACTTCTCGATGAGCTTGGCGATCTTCAGCATCGCTATGAAACCCTTGGCGGGTATGAGTTGCGCTCGCGAGCGCAAGAGGCGCTTGGCGGATTGGGTTTCGCTACCGAGGTGTTGATGAAATCCCTGTCTGAGTTCAGCGGCGGTTGGCAAATGCGGGCCGAGCTGGCCCGTGTATTGGTGGCGCGCCCGGATACACTTTTGCTTGATGAACCATCCAACTACCTGGACCTTCCCGCCGTCGAATGGTTGCAACGTTATCTGCGGGATTTTGATGGCACCTTGGTTTTGATTTCACACGATCGATTTTTGCTGAATTCCCTCACCAAACGCACCATCGAGATCAATGCCGGTAATGCGACCTCGTATGCCGGAAATTATGACACCTATATGCGGGACCGGGTTATCCGCGTTGAACAGGCAATGGCGCGCAAAAAGAATCTCGACGCCAAACGCCGCGACATCGAGGAATTTGTCACGCGATTCCGGGCCAAAGCCTCCAAGGCGGCGCAAGTACAAAGCCGCATTAAAATGCTGGATAAGATGGAGGTTGTGGACGCGCCGGATGCAATGGCCATTCGCGGCCGCATCCGCTTGCCTGCGCCGCCACATTGCGGCATCGAAGTCATTCGGCTGGAAAACGCCGGGCTGACCTACGATGGCTCCCGTTATGTTTTACGCAATGTCGATCTGTCCGTCCAGCGCGGCGAAAAAACCGCCTTGGTGGGGCATAATGGATTGGGAAAAACCACGTTGCTTCGCATGCTTGCCGGCTCACTGGCTTTGACTGAAGGCTCCCGGATGCTGGGTCACAAGGTTGTGCCGGGATACCAGACGCAGGACTTTGCCGAAGCGATGAATGAATCCGACGCCGCGTTTCAAGTAGTGCGTCGTGTCGCTCCTGAAATGCCTGAAAAGGAGTTGCGGGGAATCCTCGGCGGCTTTGGTTTTTCCGGGGAAGCCATCGATAAAAAAGTCGGAGTGTTGAGCGGCGGCGAGAAGATTCGTCTCGCATTTGCGCGGTTGTTGGTCAAGCCACCGAATTTATTGTTATTGGACGAACCGACCACGCACCTGGACATACATGCCCGCGAAGCATTGGAGGAAGCTTTGAGGGACTACGAAGGCACCATATTGTTTGTGAGTCATGACGTTGAATTTGTTCGACGTGTGGCAACGGGTATTATTGCGATGCGGCCTCCCGGTGTTGTCCGTTATGCCGGGGGATATGATTATTACAAGGAAAAGTCCAATGAAGAAAAATCGCGGCCGTCACCGGATGAAGAATCGGCGGTCGCCAGGGCTAAAAAGTCGCGCCGCGAGCGTGCCGAGCTGATTCAGGAAACCAATGCGCGCAAGCGGGCGCTCGAGAAGAAAGTCAAGGATGCTGAATCATTGATTGCCCGTCTTGAAAAAGAACAGGACGAGTTGGCGGGATCGTTGGAAGGTTCTGCAAAGGGCATGTCTTTTTCAGAAATCAACCAGCGCCTGACCCGGATTCCCGAGGAGCTTTCCGAGGCAAATGCAGTATGGGAGCAGGCGGCGCTTGAGCTTGAAGAGCTGGAAAAAGCCCGCCGCAACACGGGTTGATGTCGTTGTTTTCGACTGCTGATTACGATGTTTACCTGCGTTTTTTTACCGCCAGCTCCCCGGCAATCAACAAGATCGAGTCGAGGCGCAGTTTTGCCTCCTTGAGGCTGTTGTGTAACCCCATCAAGCGATCTTTGATGGCATCGACTTCTTCATCGCGGATGTGATCGTTGATTTTTTTCAAATCGATCATGCGTTTGCATTCTCTTCCGACAACCGCTTGAAGTTCATCCGCAGATTTTTTCAGGATAGCCGGAACTTGCTTCTCGGCGGAATGACGCGCTTTTTCAATCAACCCCGGAAGCGCGGCACGTATACCGGGTTGCAGTTCGATCAGCTCCCATGCCTTGGGGTCGCGCAGGTTTCCGGGTCGTGCTTTGCCCTGGCCGATGGCAACATGAATCGGCGTGGGAGGTAAAAATCTCGTCAACTCAAGTTCCGGCGGCGCCACGCACTCCAGCACAAAGACGGCTTCCAGCGCGAAATCATTTACTCCGGATGAGATGGCAAGCGATGCGTTTCCCGCTTCGGACCCCAGCATCAGGTCGATTGCTCCCCGCACAAGCGGGTGATCCCAACTCATGAAAACAATATCTTCACGGATCATGGCCTGTCGCCGCTCGAAAGTAACGTGAAGCTGTTCTTCCTTCAGCGGAAAAGCCTGGTCAAACAAATGCCCGCGTTGAAGAAGGTAGTCACGGTTTTGCAGTTGCTCGGGAATCACGCCGAAATGATCAAACAAACGCGCAAGAAAGATTTCGAGTTCATCGCTTTGATCTGCGGATTCGATTTGTTTTATCAACCCGGTGGCCACTGCGGGACGACATGAGTTCAACTCCAGCAGTCGGTCGCGACCATTTTCAATGTGTTTTTTTACAGCCAGACGGAAGTCCCGGGTTTGTTTGATCAGTTCGTCGTCGATGTTGTTCAGCCGGTCGCGAAAGGCCATCATGATGTCGTGACTGCCGGACAGCGGCTCTTCAAACGCATTTAATCCTTCGTGGTACCAGCGAATTCGGTCTGCCTCCGGTGTGCCTTTTATGAACGGTACATGAATGTGAATATCACCGATTTGGCCAATGCGATCCAGTCGTCCGATACGTTGTTCCAGCATTTCCGGATCGTCCGGTATGTGAATCAACGCCAGATGCTGGGCGAATTGAAAGTTCCTGCCCTCTCCTCCGATTTCCGAGGCAATCATCAATCGCGCGCCGTCTTTTTCCGCGAACCAGGCGGCCTGTCGGTCGCACTGAATGATGGGCATTTCCTCGTGAAATAAAGCCGTATTCACGTTGATCATGGTTTGCAGACTTTTCTGAAGCGCCATGGTTTCCTGCCGGGTCTGGGTGATGGCCAGAAGTTTGGTTTCCGGATTTTTCCGGAGAAACCCGGCCAACCAGGTCGCCTGTGCATCATCCTGTGATTTTTGCAATGGCCACAAGTGAAGAATGCGGCGTGGAAAGCCCTTCATGTTGGATCGCGTATTGCGAAACATGACCCTTCCAGGCCCGTGTCGATCCAGCAGATCCTGTAGCGATGTTTCGTCACCGCGCTCAAGCAAGGCGTTGGTTTTCTTCACCACCTGCTCGTAGCGCTTGTGTTCTTCGGTAAATTTTTCCAAGTCCTGATAGCGCTGGGGATCAAGCAGGCGCAGGCGGGCAAAGTGATTGTCCGGACCAAGCTGTTCCGGTGTGGCGGTCAGCAGGATGAGTCCGGGGGTTTTGCGGGCGATGGCTTCCACCAATTGATAGGCCGGGCTGGGGTCGTCGGGTTTCCACGCGAGGTGATGCGCTTCATCCACGACCAGCAGGTCCCATTCGGCGGATAATGTATGCTCCGCGTACTCGGGATTTTTCAGGAGATGATTTATTCCGCAGATGACATTCTGTTCATCCATGAATGGATTGTGATCATCGCTTTCCGCGACCCCTCGTGATTTGTCGACGATGAAAAAAGAAAGTGAGAAGCGACGAAGCAATTCAACAAACCATTGATGAATCAGCGCATCGGGAACCAGGATTAACACCCGGCGAATTTTGCCGGTGACCAGCATGCGATGAATGATGAGGCAAGCCTCAATGGTTTTGCCCAGTCCGACCTCGTCAGCCAGCAAAACTCTGGGCACATCGCGACGACTGACTTCGGAGGCAATGTAAATCTGGTGAGGGATCAGGTCGATGCGTCCGCCCAGAAGTCCCCGCATCGGATGCGACTCCATCCATGCCCGCCGTTCGTTGGTTTCCTTGCGTAAATCGAATCGTGGCCAGGGGTCGAAGTGTCCGGCCAGCAAGCGCGCTTCGGGCTTGTCATAGGTTTGCGCGTCCTTGAGGTCGGACTCGTGAACAGTGTGTCCATTGCCCGAATAGGTCAGGCAGTCTTCCGCATGCGCAACAGATTCGATGACAAAGGCATTTCCGTCGGCGTTGGAAATTCGATCCCCGGGATGGTAAATGACGCGCTTGAGCGGTGCGTGATCGGAGGCATACAGGCGCGTTTCGTTGGCGGCGGGATATTCCACCTGAATGCGTCCAAATTCTACCGCGGTAATTTTACCTAAACCGAGTTCCGGCTCGGTTTCACTAATCCATCGTTGTCCGATTTTGAATATGGGCATGGTGTCGGCATTGTACCATAAAACAAATCAGCGCTTGAAGCCCTGGGGCATTCAAGCGCTGAAAATATTCTGCTGACAGAATTTATTATCAGGCTGGATTGGCCGGTGCGGTATAGCTGGCATCTCCGAAGGCAAGGATCGGGTAAAAAATAATCGGAAGAAGGATCAAGCCAACCGCGAATCCGCCGCCTTTACCGAACGTTTCCGCCAGTTTGAATGCCAGAATGATCGCGACCACAAGATTTACAAATGGAATCAGAAGCAACACGATCCACCACAAAGGCTTGCCGACGATTTGCAGTAATACGATCAGGTTGTAGATCGGGATAATGCTGGCCCATCCGGGTTTGCCCGCCTTGGTGAATACTTTCCACATGCTGACAACGATCAATACGATCAACGCCAGTTGGATGATAAGAATAATCCCTGCGCCACCTGCTTCTGCCTGGTTCATACATTGCTCCTTTGGTTTTTATGCTTTTGTGCGTGGAAGCCATTCTCCGCGCACGCTTTCCTTGTCTTGTTGTGCAGGTTAGGCCTGTCGGTTTGAGGATTCAACATCAAAAGAATAAGATTTTAGTGCGTTCTGGTTTTATTTTCCGATATACTTTCAAGGAATTAATGACTTTTTCTTCCGTCATATATCGATGCATATCCCGGGACACCAAGGGAATCTTCCGGCAGATACCTTTGCGTACAAGGGGAAAGCTGTTTGTAAGCCCCATGCCGTTCGGCGCATACGATACCGGCAATCGGGTGTTGGGCCTTTACCGGCAAAATAGAGTTGGCCATGTCTTTATCCTCGCTACGGACGATGAAATCACGCGCAAGGCAAGGCGCGATTTGCGGCGCGAATACGAAAAAATCGGAGCGGGGTCTACACAGTTTCCAATTGTCGACATGACGGCGCCGGACTTGACCACGCTCCGGAATGTGGTGGCAGATGCCGTGCGGAAATTATCAAGCATCAACGTGGCGGTCCATTGCCATGCCGGAGTGGGGCGGACTTCTATTTTTGTCTGTTGTGTGGCGCAGGCCGTGGAAAAACTCTCGGCGGAAAACAGTTTGGCCTACGTAAAAACTTGCATGGAAGTCAATATGACCACTGAACAAAAGAATATGGTGGTTAAATTCGGCTCTCATGTTGAGCAGGCGGGGCTTATCGAGACATAACTTTCATGTTTATAATCACCCCCGGGTAAATTATATAAGCACCATGAAGCAAAAAAAGAAAACCGTCGGAAAATTGACGCTGTTGCACCAGAACGACAAGAATTACCCTCAAAAACCGTCGGGTGGCATCCTCGAAGTGTTCCCGAACAAGTTTCCGGAGCGAGACTATCTGATTACGTTTGATTGTCCCGAGTTTACTTCGGTGTGCCCCGTTACCGGTCAACCGGATTTCGGCAAAATCACCATAGAGTATATTCCCGGGGAATATTGCATTGAAAGCAAATCGCTTAAATTATACCTGGGCGCCTACCGCAATGAAGGCGCTTTTGCCGAACAAATTGTTAATGCTGTCCTGGATGATTGCGTACATGCATGCGCGCCGAGATCCATGATTGTCACGGGTAATTTCACAGCCCGCGGTGGCATCAGCATCAAGATCGAAGCCGCTTACAAGGTTGAATAATCACGGTTTCGGTAAAATTCATCGCCGCGTTTTAAGCCGCGATATCAGCGGCGTTTTGCAAATCAGCCGTGTTCGTCCGGCGGTTTTTCCGGCTATTCTGTAAAATAATGCTATATTATATTGAGTTGTATGTAGGTGTGGCTGGTCGAAAGTTCCGGATATGCTTCAAGGATTGAAATATTTATTAAGGGTGTTTCTTTGTGTTTTTACGGTTTCCTGCGCGACGCAGAAGCCGCGTGCGGTCGACATCCATGAGCCGCCCGGGTCGTTTTCAATGCGCGGTGATGTTGTTGCGCCGGACGCCTGGTGGGAAGCGTTCGGCGATGAGGCATTAAATGATTTCATGCGTCAGGCGCTGGCGGATAATTTTTCGCTTCGATCCGCGTGGGATCGTCTCGCCCAGGCCGAGGCGATTGCCGTGCGTCAAGGCGCCGATTTGTTCCCCGAGGTGAATGGCCTGGCGTCGGCAACCCGCACCCGGCGCGAAAACGACGACGGCCGCACCATTTATCGCAACGAATTTTCTGCGGGACTTGTTGCCAGTTACGAGTTGGATGTATGGGGTCGGGTTCGTTCCGCCCGCGAAGCCTCTGCGTTGGACGCCGCGGCTTCGGCCGAGCAGGTCCAGTCGGCGGCCATTACGCTGGCGGCGGAAATTGCCACGGTATGGATGCAACGAATTGAACAGTCCGCACAAGTGGAACTGCTCCAGCGCCAACTGGAAACAAACGACCGCATTCTCGCGGTATTAAACCAACGTTTCCGGTCCGGGCAGTCCGGCGCCGTGGATGTGTTGCAACAGGAGCAACTGGTTGAGGCGCGCCGGGGCGATCTGGCGTCGGCAAAAGCACGACTTACCGTGCTTGAAAATCAACTGGCCGTGCTGGGCGGGCGTCCTGCGGGAACCGAATTGCCGGCAGTTTCGGCATTGCCGGGACTCCCGCCGGTTCCGGTTGTCGGCGTTCCCGCTGATGTCATTGCTCGCCGCCCCGATATGAGGCGTGCGTACCATCGCATCGCCGCTTCCGATCAGCGTGTTGCGGCCGCGGTAGCCGATCGCTTTCCCCGTGTAAGCATTACCGCCCGCACTTCGTCCACCGAAGAAAACATCGACGATCTTTTTTCCAACTGGATTTCATCGCTGGCCGCAAATTTGATCGGACCGATCATTGATGGCGGGTCACGCCGCGCCGAGGTTTCCCGCACCCGCGCCGCCTTGTCCGAAGCTATCAATGATTATCGTCAAACACTGCTTGTTTCGCTGGCCGAAGTTGAAAATTCCCTGGCGCGTGAAGCGCGACAACGCGAACTGTTGGATAGCTTGCGTCGTCAACTTGAATTGGCTACGCAGGTAAGCGGCCGGTTGCGCGACCGCTATCTGGGCGGAAACGAGGATTTTATCAGGGTGTTGACGGCCGATTTGAGCCAGCAGGCGTTGGAGCGAAATGTAATTTCAGCTGATCGGGAATTGCTGGAAATCCGAATAGGTTTGTATCGCGCCATCTCCGGTCAATTGCCGGTGGAGCGTCCCGAGCCGGCGACACTAAAAGCCCGTTCGATTGAACAGCGCGATGGTAATCCCGCGAACGAGGAAATTTAATTATGAATGCATCTGACATACCCAAAACTGACGCGGAAAAAAAACACCCCAAAATATGGCTTTCACTGAAAATAATTCTTCCCCTGGTCGTGCTGGCAATTGGGGTTTTGATTTTATTCATCATGATTGAAACCGCTCCGACGGCAGGGCGGCAACCACCGCCGCGGAATGCGAGGCTGGTGGAAACAACCACGCTTGCCAAAGCGAATATTCCGGCGAACATCAATGCCATGGGGCGAGTGCATCCTGCGCGTGAGGTCGTGCTTCAACCCCAGGTCAGCGGTCAGGTTCTGGAAATCAGCGACCGGTTGATTCCCGGCGGTGTGAAGAATGCCGGCGATTTGTTGGTGGTCATTGATCCGGTTGATTTTCAAATCGCCATACGGCAGGCGGAGAGCGAACTGGCCATGGCGCATAGCGAATATGTGCAGGAAATGGGTCAACAGGCCGTGGCGCGGAATGAATATGCCCTGCTGGGGGGCGATTCAATATCCCCGGAAGAGCGGGCGCTGATTCTGCGCGAACCGCAACTGGCCCGGGCCAAGGCGCGTTTGGATAACGCGCAGGCCGCGCTGGAACGGGCAACGTTGAACCTTCAACGGACGCAGGTTAGAGCGCCTTTTAATGCCGTGATCCGGGCGCGGCATGTTGACACCGGCGCCCAGGTCACGCCTGCCACGCCGCTCGTAACATTGACCGATTCCGATGTGTTTTGGATCACCGCGCCTGTTCCCGTTTCCCAATTGGCGTGGATAGAAATTCCCGAAGGGCCGGAATCAAAGGGATCCATGGTGAATATCCGCGCAAACGGCGAGGACGTTCGCCAGGGGCGTGTATTGCGCCGCTTGACGCACCTCGAGGAAGACGGCCGCATGGCTCAACTATTGATTGAAGTAGAGGATCCGTTGAATCGTCGTGCTGAAAATCAGGGACTAACCCCATTGCTTGCCGGGGATTTTGTTCGCCTGGAAATTGTCGGGCGCACAGTGGCCGATGTGCTTCCTCTGGATCGCCGGTGGTTGCGCGCCCGCGATTCCGTTTGGATATTGAATCAGCAGGATGAGTTGGAAATTCGTCCGGTGGAAATTCTTTTTCGTGGCGAACGGTATGTGTTGGTTTCCGGCGGATTGGATGAAGGCGAGCGTATAGTCCTTACCGATATTTCCACGCCGGTTTCGGGTATGAAACTTCGCACGGGAGCAGGGAGCGCCCGATGAGCGATTCGCGACTTCCTGATTCCGGGGAAACCGGACGCGGCCCCATCGCGTGGATGGTTCATAACCGCGTCACGCCCAACCTGATCATGTTGTTTCTGCTGATCGGCGGCGCATTCATGCTGACCAGAATCAAACAAGAGGTGTTTCCCGAGTTTTCCCTCGATATGGTCACCATTTCAGTGCCGTATCCGGGAGCAAGTCCCGAGGAAGTTGAATCAGGCATAGTCCTCGCAATCGAGGAGGCGGTGCGTGGTATAGAAGGTATAAAGCAGATAACATCTGTCTCCGGGGAGGGTTACGGCCGGGTTACGGTGGAGCTTCTGGCCGATGCCGATCAGCAGAAGGCTTATCAGGATATTCAACAGGAGGTCGATCGCATCACCACGTTTCCACTCGATGCGGAAGACCCTCAAGTGGTCCTGCAAATCCGGCGTCGCCAGGTGCTGGACATGCAAATTTATGGCAATGCCGACGAATGGGTTTTGCGCAATGTGGCCGAGGAGGTGCGAGATCGCCTTCTTCTGGATCCCGGCATCACTCAAATCGACATGGTTGGCGTACGCGACTACGAGTTGAGGGTGGAAATATCCCCCGAAACATTGCGCGCCTATGGACTTACCCTCGCCGAAGTTGCGCGTATCATTCGCCAGACCGCGGTTGAATTGCCAGGAGGAAGCGTGCGCACCGATAGCGGTGAAATTCTCATGCGTTTCAAGGAACGTCGCGACTGGGCCGCGGAGTTTGCCGACATGCCCGTCCGCATCAGTCCGTCCGGCGCAACGCTTCGGCTGGGTGATGTCGCCACCGTACGCGATGACTTTGAAGAAGTGGATCGCTTCGCGAGTTTTAACGGCTTCCCGGCGGTCGGATTTTCCGTGTACCGCATCGGTAATCAAACGCCCATCGGCGTTTCGGATGCCGTTCGAAGCGCCATGGTGGACATTGAGGCGGGACTTCCTGAAGGGATTTACTACGCCATCAACAATGATTGGTCCGACATCTACCGCCAACGCATGGCCTTGTTAACCAAAAATGCCGTCATCGGGCTGTTGCTGGTGCTTGGACTGCTTGGTCTTTTCCTCGAGTTCAAGCTCGCGTTCTGGGTCACCATGGGAATACCGATATCGTTTTTGGGCGCTATCTTTTTCCTGCCTGGACTGGACGTATCCATCAACATGATTTCCATGTTTGCGTTTATCATCGCACTGGGCATTGTGGTCGACGATGCCATCGTCGCAGGCGAAAATATTTATGAACAGCGACAGCGGGGAAGCGACTTTATCACCGCCTCCATTGTTGGTGCGAGACAGGTCTCGCTTCCCATTACCTTCAGCATTTTAACCAACATCATTGCCTTCGCCCCTTTATTGTTTGTTCCGGGAATGCTGGGAAAGACCTGGGGCGTCATTCCGTATGTGGTTATTTCCGTTTTCATCATTTCCTGGTACGAAGCCCTGTTTATTCTGCCTTCGCATCTGGCACACATTTCGAGCAAGCCAAAATCCGGATTTACCGCGCGCCTGCATGACATTCAGCAATCGTTCGGGCGCATGTTGTCCCGTTTTGCCGAAAATCAGTTCGCGCGCTTTCTTGATCTTTGCATTCGTTGGCGCTACCTGACCGTGGCGAGCGGGTTTGCCGTGTTGTTGGTGATTCTCGGGCTGGTGGCCAGCGGTCGCATGGGTTTTATCCTGATGCCGCGTGTCGAAGCCGACCGTTCGGTCGTGACCGCTACACTTCCGTATGGAAGTCCGTTGTTCCGCATTCAGGATGTGCGGGATCAATTGGTGCGGGCGGCCAAGGTCATTGTTGATGAAAACGGCGGAGATGACCTGTCGCGGGGAATATTCGCCCGGATTGACGATAACACCATTGAGATATCCGTTTACCTTACACCTCCGCGCCGCCGCCCGATTTCGACGACCGAGTTGACGCAAAAATGGCGCGCCAGGGTCGGCACGATTCCCGGCGTGGAAACCTTGTTGTTCCAGGCGGATCGCGGCGGCCCAGGTTCGGGCGCGGCTATTACCATAGAATTGAGCCATCGCGATATACCAACACTGGAGGCGGCCAGCCTCGCGCTTGCTGAACGGCTCGCCGACTATCCTAATCTCAAAGACATTGATGCGGGCTACACGCCCGGCAAGCGGCAGTTTGACTTTTCCCTCAAACCGGAAGGCCGAAGCCTCGGTTTGACCAGCGAGGAAGTTGCCCGGCAATTACGCGCCGCGTTTTTCGGCGCTGAAGCGCTTCGTCAGCAACGCGGACGCAGTGAAGTCAAGGTCATGGTGAAACTGCCGGAAGACCGCCGTGTAAGCGAATACGATATAGAAAACTTTCTGGTGCGAACCCCATCCGGGCGCGATGTGCCGTTGATGGAAATTGCGGAAGTCCAGCGCGGTCGAGCCTACACAAGCATTCAACGGCGCGAAGGCCGGCGTACAATTCAGGTAAGCGCGGATGTCGACCCGATCGGTGAAACCGGGCGGGTAAAGGTCGAGCTGGATGCCACCACGTTGCCGCAACTGGCGCTGGATTTCCCCGGTCTGTCGTATGGTTATGAAGGCCGCCAGGCCGATATGCGCGAAAGCATGCAGGCGCTTGCGGCGGGTTTCGGACTGGTCTTGTTTGTTGTTTACTTTCTGCTGGCGATTCCATTCCGCAGTTACATCCAACCGGTAATTGTCATGCTAAGCATTCCATTCGGGGTGATCGGCGCGGTGCTTGGACATTTGATCATGGGATACAATTTAAGCATTATCAGTGTGATGGGCATGATTGCGCTGGCCGGCGTTGTCATCAATGGCTCGCTGGTGCTGATTGATTATGCCAATCGATTGCAACGGGAGGGTGCCAGTTCGTTCGAGGCCATTCACAATGCCGGCGTGCGGCGTTTCCGTCCGATTTTGCTCACGACCTTGACTACGTTCGGCGGTTTGGCGCCAATGATATTTGAGACGTCCCGCCAGGCACGGTTCATGATTCCCATGGCATTGTCGCTCGGCTACGGCATACTTTTCTCCAGCATCATCTGCCTTGTGCTGGTTCCCAGCCTGTACATGATCATCGAAGACATCCGCGGCAACCGCGATAAAGCATGATGTGGATGATTTTCTCATTTATCCTCTGCTCTTTCGCGGCGTTGCATCCCGGCTTTTGACATGATACCACTACCGGCATGTTGCGTGTATTGATGATACTGCTGGTTGCATCAACGGTGGCCAGAGCCGATCCGGATGTGCGGGGCATTTCCCTTGAAGATGCCATTGCCATGGCGCTTACCCGGAACCGCGATATCGCCGCCCAGGAGCTTGAACTGAACGGCCGTGTGCTTACCGCCGAACAGGCTCGGTACCGGTTCGCATTTAATCTGCGGCCGATTGCCTCGGCCGCGATTCAATCCTCTGCTGATATCGCGCGCTATGGCGTAATCGGCTCTCAACGACTGCCTTTTGGACCGGAAATCGAGGCCGGTATCCGCGCCGAGGAGTCGAATTTTGACAACGCGGAGCGTCGCCGCTCCGGCATTGGTCATGTTGAGTTGCGTCAACCGGTGTTTCGCGATTGGGGTTCGCTGGTCAATCAGGAATCCATTGAACGGGCCGACAGCCGGGTGACGGCCGGTCGCCGGTTGCTTGAATTGCGAAAAAACGACCTCGTGGTGCAGGTGGTCGAAACGTCGCAAGGCCTTTTACGCCTTCAACGTTTGATCGAAGACGAAAAACGAACCATTGAACGCTACGACAGATTACTGCGCCTGACCAGAGCCAGAGAAAAACAAGGACGTTCCACCCGGGTCGATACCTTGCGGGTGGCGTTTTTGAAGGGGCAATCCGAATCGCGCCTGGCATCCACCGCCGAACAACTGCGCTCCCTGCAGTCCGACTTTGCCAGCTTGCTGGGCGGCGGTCCGGATGAGTTGTGGATGCCCGAGGAGTCCGAGGATCTGCGCTGGTCGCGACCTGATCGCGATTTCGCCATCAACCTCGCCTTGTCGAACCGGCTTGATTTTGCCCAGGCGCTACAGGATGAAGTCGATGCGGCGCGCGGCGTGCGTGTGGCGACCAAGCGACTGCAACCCGCGCTTTCGCTGGTCGCACGCTACGAACGGTTCGGTGTCGGGCCGGATTGGGGCTCTGCCTGGGGATTCGACGATGACAACTGGTCGATCGCCCTCGGCGCCGACTCGGACTTTTTTCTGCGCGATGAACGGGTCGGCGTCGCCCAGGCCGGTCTCGATCGGCAAACCGCGGCCATCCGGGTCGATGACATGGATGCCATGATCCGCCGGCAGGTTGACCAGTCATTAAGCGCGCATCGCCGCGCCGAAGCCGAAATGGAAATTGCCGAACGAAATGTGGAGCTTGCCGCCCAGCGCGCCGTACTGGCCCGGCGACTTTTTGAAAAAGGCCGGGTCGACAATACGGCCGCATCCGATGCCGAGGCGGAACTGCTGGATGCCCGAACAAAATTATTAAATGCCCGGGCCGAGGCCGTTGTTGCCGGCTACCGGTTGTTGCGTACGATGGGAATGCTCATGGAGTCGCCGGATGATTTAAAACCCCCGGCGGTAAGGAGAATATGAAAACGCGGAATTGGGTCATTTTTTCTGGTCTGCTGTTGGCCGGCTTGTGGCTTGTTGCGGCGGCATTCCTTCCCAAAAGTCAAAGCGACGGAGTCATCCATGAGGTCGGTCGCGGTCCTTTGCAGGTGTGGACATCTTACGACGGTGTAATTCAATCGCGCACTGTGCGGGGTGTTTCCTCGCAATTGGGAGGAAGCGCGACAATTGTTGAGTTGATTCCCGAAGGGACTTATGTCGTGCGCGGAACACCGCTGGTGGAACTGGACGCATCCGGATACGAGCGGGAATTGATCCGGGTCCAGCGTGAATTGTCGCTGGCCAGGGCGGAGTTTGAAAGTTTGACCAAGGCAAGGTTGCCATTGGAGAAACGCGAAATGGAAATCCGCTTGTGGCAGGCGCGATCGGAATTGGACGACGCGGAAAATGCGCTGGCCGATCTGCGCGAACTGATTGATGAAGGATTGGTTCCCGAACACGATGCGATACAACAGGAAAAGAAAACCGCCCTGCTCAAGGCTACGGTTGAAAATATCGAACAGCAAATGGCGCTCACGCTGGATTTTCTCCAGCCGGCCGCGCTCGATCGCGCTCAAGCGCAACTGGCCTCGGCGGAACGGGAGTGGGCCGTGGCCCAGCGCCAGCTTGATCAAAGCCGTATCCTTGCGCCCTCCGATGGAATTGTCGTATATCAACCCCTGGCAATCGGTTCTGAATTCCGCACGGTGCGTGTCGGTGACACCGTTTATAAAAACCAGGTTTTCATAAGTTTGCCCGACATGAGCAACCTCATCGTGCAGGTGGATGTTCCCGAGTATGAGTTGACGCTCGCCCAGACCGGAAGGCCGGTGGTGGTGCAACCCGTTTCGTATCCGGGAATGCGGTTGAATGGTGTGATTGAAAGTGTGGGATCCATGGCCCAGACGCGTCCGGATCGACCTTCCCGCCAGAAGTTTTTCCAGGTGGTGATTCGATTGCTGGAAATCCGCCCCGAGCTTCGATCCGGAATGTCCGCCCGCGCCCAGGTTTTATCTTACGATATTTCTGACGCCGTATTGATTCCCCGTTCCGCTGTACAATGGGAAAACAATGAACCGTTTGTGTGGCTGGCGCAGAGGTCCCGCCGTCAACGCGAACGGATTACTCTCGGTATGGCCGGAGTGCAGGAGTATGTGGTGGTCGATGGTTTGCAGGCCGGGCAACGCATTGTCATTCCATGATCGACTCCGTAGCCACGCTTGATTTAAAGAGAGTATCCCGGTTGTTTCCCTCCCCGGGTGGCGATGTCACAGCATTGCAGTCCGTGGATTTTTTGCTTCAACCCGGCGAGTTCGTCGCGATCAGCGGACCATCCGGGTCCGGGAAAACCACATTGCTTCATCTGGCCGCATTGCTTGATCGGCCCACCGGCGGCGAGTTGTTGTTTCGCGGAAATTCCGTGATGCAAATGACGGAGGATCAGGTTGGTGAATTGAGAAAATTTCACATCGGGATGGTTTTCCAGGCGTTTCACCTTATGCCCCGCCGGACGGTGCTGGAGAATGTGCGATTTCGTTTCCGCTACCAGGCCATCTCACCCGGCGAGGAGGAGCAACGTGCCCGGGAAGCGTTATCCTGGGTCGGCATGGATCATCTTGCCGCACGCGAAGTGCGCTGGTTGTCGGGCGGCGAAATGCAACGTGTCGCCATTGCGCGGGCGGTTGCCGGTCGTCCGTCGCTTTTGCTGGCGGACGAGCCGACCGGCAATCTTGATCACGCCAATTCCATGGCGGTTATGAACTGCTTTGAACAGCTTCATTCCGCAGGCATAACCATCCTGATGGTGACGCATAACGAGGGGTTGCTTTCGTTTGCGTCGCGGCATCTTCATTGTCGGGACGGACGGCTGGAGGATGTCACGTGAAAAAGTTTCGGGAATGGCAACGGATGGGTCGTGACATTTCGGAAAGTCTGCGGTCTCAACCCGGGAGGGTCGGGCTGTCGATGTTTTCCGTCATGATTGGCATCATCGTCTTGACGCTGTTGCTTTCCATGCTGTTTGGGTTGCGTGAACAGTCCCGGCAATTGGTTCGCAAATTCGGCGCAAATGTAATTGCGATTATTCCCGAGTCGGGTTTGGTGGCTGTGCGAGGATTCCGAGGGCTGGATGATATAGCCGAACTTATGCGGCGCAATCTCTCCGGCACTCATGTTGCCATCATGATCCGGCTTAATGAGCGTGTGACAAATTGGGATCATGCCCCGGTCTGGGCGATCGATCGGAAAACCCCGGAGGTGCGCGGATGGTCGCTCAGCGCCGGACGCGGCTTCGACTTCGAAGATGAACAACGCGCCGCTCGAAGTATCCTGATCACGGATGCGCTGGCTTCGCGGCATGGTTTGAGGCCGGGCGATTCGTGCTCAATTGGTCACCACGCCTTTATCATTGCAGGCATTGTACGCGATGGTTCCGGTATTCCGGATGCGGCGGGAATGAACACGATCACCGGCGGCGAACCCCTCGTATTCATGCTTCAATCCACAGCGGAGCGACTGGAATATTCGGTGGATGCTTCATCGGCGGCGGTTTTCCTGCGTGTGGATGAGGCCCGTAATCATTCCGTCATGCTGGCGCGCGCACAGGCATTGGTTAATGATCCGGCTTGGTCTGCCTGGCGCATGAATTGGGTGACACCGGAAAGCCTGATTCGTGGAATTCGCGACTTGCAACGATTGATTGCGCTTACTGCCGGGAGCGTGTCGGCGCTGTGTCTTGCCCTGGGCGGCACGACGCTGATGAGCCTGATGCTGGCCGATGTCCGGCAACGGGTTCCGGAAATTGGATTGCGGAGGGCTTTGGGAGGGACGCCGCGGGATGTCGCCAATCTTTTTGTTGCCGAGTCCTGTGTCATTACCGGTGTGGCGGCGCTGGTGGGAATCATCGCGGCCCGCGTGATTCTCGGCCTGCTGGAGGGGCGAATCGCCGTACCGTTAAGCCTTGAATATTTTACCTTTGTCATTCCTGTGATTGTGTCTATTGTTCTGGGAGGCGTCTTTTCTTTCTGGCCGGCACAGTATGCGGCGAGGTTATCTCCCGCCCAAGCCTTGAGAAACGCCTGATGATTTAGGATGGTCAAATAATGAAAAATGTTTATGCGAAAAACCTTGCCGTACTCATGATGTCGGCCGCGTTGATATTTCAGAATGCCGCGGCGGCTGATCGCACCACGGCGATTAAAATCACCCATACCCCGGTTACGTGGGCGGTTCAGGGCCAGCCGCTGACTCTTAAAGCCAGGGTGGCGGGCGGTGTTGGAAAAATCAACCAGGTCACGTTGTATTACGCGTTGTTCAAGGATGCGGCGCCGTTCCGGGTAAATATGGCGCCGTCAGGTCTTGATATGTATGTGGGAACCATCGAGGCGGGATTGCTTACCGGACTGTCATCGCTGTCGTATTATATCGAAGCTCAAGATCGCGAAGGAACGCTGGAGGAGACACCTTGGTATGAAGTGACCTTTCGCAGTCCTGTATCCCCGGCGCCGGGGCGGTCGGCAGGCGCAATCGCGCCGACCACAGGCGCCAGTGGCGCGGATCCGGACGAAGAAGGAATGTCGGGCAAAACCATGGCGTTGATTGCCGGCGGTGTGGCCGCCGTGGCCGTCGGTGCATATTTGATCGCCGATAGTGGCGGCGGCAGTTCGGGCGGCAGTTCGCTGGGCGACAAGCCGGGAAACTATTCCGGTGGTGCTACATTGTGCACACAGGTCGGGGAAGACCCGACGTCCTGCAGTTCTTACCCGATTCAGATATTGATCGATGCCAACGGACGGGTTTTCAGTGAGACGTTGTACGCCGGCCAGCAATTGGTTGGAAGTTTGCGCGGCGATGATTTTACCCTGACCGCCACCATCAATGACCCGGTGACCGAAACTTCCGGAAGTATTGTGTTCTCCGGCACGGTGTTGAATGAGAATCGAATTGTCGGATCGCTTTCCGGCAGTGGCACACAGGCGGGGTCACCCGTGTCGTATACGGGAACGTTTACGGCCAATAAAAATTAACCGCGTTTTTTGCGCGCTGTGCCTGCGGTGTAAAAAGGCAGGGATGATAGCCGGGCGGGCAATCGCGTTCCTTTTACCTCCACTTCCAGATCGCCGCCGATCGATGCCACATCCGCGTCCACATACCCAAGGGCAATCGCGTGGCCGAGGCTGGGGGCCAGCGAGCCGCTGGTGATTACACCAACTTTTCTGGGACCCGACCAGATGATGTCATCCGTGCGCGCCGCGCGTTTGGATGACAGCGCCAATCCGATCATTTTCTGGCGAGGACCTTTATCAAGTTCGCGCGCCACACCGGAGCGGCCGATGAAATCCTTGGACATTTCGATGAAGTTTCCGCCAAAGGCCGAAACCGGCGTTCTGTCTTTGGAAAGTTCGTGGCCATATAGCGGGTAGCCTACTTCCAGTCGAAGCGTGTCGCGTGCTCCCAGGCCGACCGGTTTGACTTTTCCCGTTTCCATCAACTTGTTCCAGAACAGGACGGTTGCCTCGATCGGCATGTACAATTCATAACCCCACTCCCCGGTATAACCGGTGCGGCTTAGGATACACGATGCTCCCATGAGCGTGAGACGGGTGAAGTGAAAATATTTCAAATCGGGAAGGGGGGTGCCGAATGCCGCTTCCATAACTTCACGGGAGTCCGGACCCTGAATATCCAGCTTGCCAGTCCACGCGGAAATATTGTGGAAGCGTGTGGCGGGCGAAATCCGGTTGGCGATCCAATCGGCATCTCCGGCGCAGGTTCCGGCATTTACGACCAGCATGAAGTGTTCGCGATCAAGGCGGTAGCACGTGAGGTCGTCGATGACGCCGCCATCATCGCGCAGTAGGAAGCCGTATTTGCACTGACCGACGGCAATGGATTTAACGGATTGAGTCAGCAGGCGTTCGAGGTCCTGTTCCGCAGTGGGGCCGCTAAGTTCCAGTTCGCCCATGTGGCAAATGTCGAAAAGGCCGCAGTGACGACGGGTGAATTCATGCTCGGCAAGGATGCCTTCGTACTGAATAGGCATGTCCCATCCGCCAAATGGTGCCATTCGGGCGCCGAGTTTCAAATGCGTTTCGTGCAGTGGTGTTTTGTAAACGGCTGTCATCATTTCGAAAGTTCCATTATAACATGAAGCGCCACCAAGGGCAATATATGTGAACCCGGAAAGTTAATTGCCGCACGTTTCGGTTCAGGTTACAAGAAGAGCATGAAGAGGAGGTTGTAATGTTCAAGTCGGTTCAACCGTTGGTTTGGGCGTTTGATGCGGAGTGGGCGCCGGATCCCCGGGCGGGTCGTATTCTGTATGGCTTGCCGGATGAGATGTCCGATGCCGAAGCGGTGGTGGAGATGTGGCGTCGCGGTGGCGCCACCGAGGAGGTACCCACGCCATTTTTGAAAACCATACTGTGCCGGGTATTGTCGATAGCGGCGGTGCAACGCAAGGTGAAAGGCGGGGAGGTTGAATTAAATTTGCTTTGGTTGCCGCGTGATGTAAGCGAAGAATCTCAACAATCCGAATCCTCCGTTGTCGGCACGTTTTTGAATGCGGTTGGCAAGCACAAGCCACAGTTGGTCGGTTATAATTCACACGGCGCGGACCTGAAAATCATGGTGCAACGCGCGGTGGTCAATGGATTGTCCGTGCCGGAGTTCTGCCAGCGACCGGAAAAGCCATGGGAAGGAGCGGATTATTTTTCTCGGGGCAGTGAATTGAATATCGACCTTATGGAAATTCTGGGCTCGTGGGGAAAGGCGACCTTGTCGTTGAACGAGGTGGCGACGCTGTCCGGCATACCCGGAAAATTTGAAACCGAAGGCGAGCAGGTTCCGACCATGTGGTTGAGCGGTCGCTGGCGGGAAATCATAGAGTACAATTGCTACGATGCTTTGACGACGTATCTGGTCTGGTTGCGCATGGCGCACTTTGCCGGCCACTTCAACCGCGATCAATACGAAGAAGAACAGGAGTTGTTGCGCCACTCGATGATGGAGTGGATGGAAAAACCGGAGATGCAATTCCTGGAAAAATATCTGGAGGAGTGGGAGCGATTGCAAATCGCTACCGGGCAGTCTTGATTTCAGGTGGTGAAGGCGTCGCGTCTCCACGTTTTGTATGAGGTGTAGTTGCGCCTCCGTGAGGCGCATCGGGATAAATGCGTCCCGCTCGCGGAGCGGTTACTACATCGAGTTGAATGGTGTCATGTTATCAGCCTGCTGTTTTGCCGTGGTAGTCTTCGCGTTGCCGGGCGGCATCAACGGAACGACACGCCTCGTAATAGACCAGTTCCAAGGGCCGTCGTCCGCTGGTGTGAGTGCAGGCCCCGTTGTGATGCTCTTCCAGCCGCCGTTTCAAATCCGTGGTGGATCCGATATACATATTTCCATCCGCGCACTTCAAAACATACGTATAAGCAAAATTCATTCGAGCGTAGGCCCCTGTTTGTGGTGTAGATTCCATCCTCCAAAAGGTCGCGTTGCTCCCATTTGGGAGGATAGATGGCCCGCCATCCAATATGCGAAGCTTATGGATGGTGGGCGATACTGGGCTCGAACCAGTGACCTCGTGCATGTGAGGCACGCG
>DAOLDL010000011.1:0-3860 GCA_035327305.1 Kiritimatiellia bacterium
GACAATTCGGTCAGCATGACGGAATTGCTGACGTAGATGGTAAGTGTTCCCTCCTGACTCGGGCCGGGGCGAATGTGTCGGCACAAAGGTGATCCGGCAATGTTTTCCCACCGCTCCATCAATTGATGTTGCAGGCTTTGCTGGGCCAGTCCGAGCGAGGCGATTAACGATCCCACCGGCTTGCTGATGTTTACGGCGGTTCCTTCCGCGGGCATCGGGCTTTCCGGATCGATGTGAAAACGCTCGCGTTGAACCTCCCACTGTTCGCGGGTGAATCGGGATTTTCTCGGACGGTACGTCATGCCCCCAGTGAAGCGGGATAAATCGCGGGGGTCAAGATTGTTGAGGTTTGATACGGCTCGGATCGCGTGAATCAAAGCGGCGTCCGTAGTGAATCATCCAGTTGGTGGCGGCGCGTTCCCAGCCCACGTCGTAACCCGCCTTTTCGCTTTGATACCACTTGTGAAGCAGGATTTCCTGCTTCATACTGTTCCAGCATTGGAAAAGTCGCGTGGATTGCAACCAGTCATCCGGTTTGCTTTCCACATCGTTCTTTTGCTGGTCATTTACTTTCATGAAATCTTAACCCATCACGAAGAAGCGCTTTACTAAAAAACTAACCAAACACTTGCCTTGTGTCAACAAATTGCCGGCGTAAATGTGTAACGATTTAATGGGGTGGAGGTTGCGGAGGCGCAATAAATGATCAAGGCGTTTTGAATCCTTTGCGCAGGTGCGAGGGAAGGATCTTAAGTTCTTCGCGGTATTTGGCAATGGTTCGGCGGGCGACGTTAAATCCGGACTCGGCAAGCTTCTTTACGATATCCTGATCGGATAATGGATCTGCGGTATCTTCCTGTTCAACGATGTGTGAAATGGCATCCTTGATGGTCTGATTGGAAACGGTTTTTCCGTCCGAGGTTTTGTAACCCGGAGTGAAAAAATATTTCATATCGTATGTGCCGCGGGGAGTCTGCATGTATTTCCCGGCAATAGCGCGGCTGACCGTGGTTTCGTGTACACCGACGGCCGTCGCGACCTCTGCCATGGTCAACGGGCGCAAGTGACTGACTCCGTTGTCGAGAAACTCTTTCTGAATCCGGACAATTTCGGCGGCAATGTTGTATATGGTCTGCTGACGCTGGTTGATGCTTTTGATCAGAAACATGCTCGATTTGATTTTGTCGCGGATATACTGCTTCACTTCGCCGGGTGTTTTTTCATCGCTCATTAATGTCCGATAATGTTCGCTGATGTGCAGATGCGGCACATAATCGTTGTTCATCAGCACGATGTAATCGCCGTCGTCGTTGCGAATGACGGACACTTCGGGTTCCACGTACGTGGTGGCCTCGGATTCGAATCGTCGTCCCGGTTTGGGTTCAAGCGTGGCGATGAGTCGGGCTTCCTTTTCCACATCCTGCGCCGAAATGTTCAGCAACCGGGCGATGTCCTGATATTTGTGCGCGGCGAGGAGGTCGAGGTGATGGCGAACAATTTTTGCGGCGGCGCTTTCCGCCCGGCCCAGGCGTCGCAATTGCAACCACAGGCATTCACTTAAATCCGTGGCGCCGATGCCGATTGGGTCGAATTCCTTCACCACATCAAGTACATCGTGAAGTTTTTGCGCGTCTTCACCCGTGCTTGCCGCAAGCTCGTCAACGCTGGTTGTCAGGTAGCCATCATCATCCAGACTGCCGATTACCAATTCGGCCAGCCGATGTTCTTCATCATCGAGATCGGCCAGGGTAATCTGATTCATCAGATGTTGTTGAAGGGAAATCGACTGGGTCATGGAGTCCAGGACAAATTGCCGGCGGGCGGAGTCGTCTTTGCTGTAGGGCGTCTGGTTTTGGGAGAAATATTCGCGCCACTCATCATCCAGTTGCACCAGCGCATCGAACTCGGCCTGGTCGGAAGCTTCCTGTTCCGTCAGTTCCGCCGGATTTTCTTCAACCTCGGTAGCCGGAGTTGTCGGCTCCGTGTCGGCTGACGCCTCTTCCAGTGTCGGATTGACTTCCATTTCCTGCTGAACCAGCGCGCGCAACTCAAGAACGGGGACCTGAAGCAGTTCCAGCGATTGACGCAACTGGGGCGCCAGCGTCAGTTGCATGCGCTGTTGCTGTGTTTGAGATAGACTTGGCCCCGCCATGAATTTTGAAAGCAATTACCGGGCCAATTTAATCGGGGATCAAACGAATCACAAGTTGATTTAAGTTCCGTGTTGCATACCTTCTTGCGGTTGATCAGGTTGCGTACGGATATTTTTATGAATTTCCGCTTTTTTCTTCCTTGTGCTTGACCCGATCGCGGCAACGGAATAGACCAAGAGCAGGATGACGACCAATAGTTTGACCTCAATTTTTCAGTTGTGTGTGCTGGCCAGCGGCAGTTCCGGAAATTGCACCATGGTGCGGGCCGGTGACTCGGTGGTTCTGATTGACGCCGGGCTTAGCTCACGTGAGCTGGTTCGACGCATGGAATTGATCGGCGCGCGCCCGGATATGATTAGAGGCATTTGCGTCAGTCACGAGCATTCGGATCACACGGTTGGGTTGTTGCGCATGCAGCAAGGTTACGGGATACCGGTATTCACCAATCGCGGAACCAGCGACGCTTTGGTTCGGCAATCCACGTTTAAGGAGCTTTCCTGCACGATTTTTGAAACCGGTCGTATGTTTCAGATCGGGGCGATTGCAATCGAGCCGTTTGCGGTTCCTCATGATGCTTACGAACCGGTCGGTTTTATCGTGCATGCCGGATCGGTAAGAATCGGCGTGGTCACGGATATGGGCGTGGTGACGTCGTTGATACGCGAACGGCTGAAAACGTGCCGGGTAATTGTAGTGGAGTCGAATCACGATGAAAAACTTCTGCGCGATGCCCGGCGTCCGGAGTTTCTAAAGCAGAGGATTCTCGGTCGCCAGGGTCATTTATCCAATCGGGCCACCGCGCAGTTGCTGGCCGACATTGCCGGTCCCCATTTGGATTCCGTATACCTTGCGCACTTAAGCGAGGATTGCAACCGGGGCGACCTGGCTTTGCACGAGGCGCGCATCAGTCTTGAACGCGCCGGTCATCCCCACGTTCGTGTTCACCTCACTTATCCCGATCAGATCAGTTCGGTGTGGAGTGCGGACTTATGAATGTTCTTTATGTGTTGAGCCTGGTGGGGGTTGCCGTTTTCGCGATCAGTGGCGCGTTAGCCGCGGGACGAAAGAAATTCGACATTTTCGGTGTGATGGTCATTTCCGTGGTGACGGCGATCGGTGGCGGCACGATCCGGGATGTGTTGCTCGACCGCAATCCGGTGTTTTGGATTGCCGATACCAATTACCTGCTGGTTTCATCGCTGGCGGGTTTGCTGACCGTGGTTGTCGTGCGATGGCGTCCCATTCCCGGCCGTGTGCTTTTGTATGCCGACGGACTTGGGTTGGCGCTGTTTACGATCAGCGGAACCCGCATTGCTGAAAGCGTGGGGGTATCTCCGGGCGTTTGCATTCTGATGGGTTGCATGACCGGAGTTGCCGGCGGCGTCATACGTGATGTGTTGTCCGCCGAAGTGCCTCTGCTGTTGCGTGATCGGGAATTGTATGCGACGGCGGCCATTGCGGGTTCAATCACATACCTTGTTTTGTTGCGCTGGTTTTCGGTGGAGGTGCCTGTCGCCGCAGTTATCGGCATGATCACGGTCGCCGTGATTCGATTTGCCTCCATGTGGTGGAAGTTGCGAATGCCGGTATTTCACATGAAAGAACATCATGGTTGAATTTGAGGGCTTGCCCCTCTAGATGTGTGACACAGACATTCCTGTCTGTGGGTTTAGGAAGTGGTGCGCCTCACGGAGGCGCTACTACACC
>DAOLDL010000011.1:3960-51135 GCA_035327305.1 Kiritimatiellia bacterium
CGAGGGCATGCAGAAGTGACACAGACATTCCTGTCTGTGTTGTATCAGCGCCGCTCCAGCAGTTGCCGATCGGTCAGGAACAGTTGATCCGGTTCGTTGATGAACATGCCTTCCGTGAGCGGGAAGTTGGCGGGAATGATGCGGCGGACCAGGGGGTCCGCCCACGAATTGTAAGGGCCATTGATGATTCCACGCAGAAATGGAAGGTCTCGGGTCAGCGTGGTAAAGTAAATTCCGCTGATTCGCTTTTTCAGGTCATTGATCTTGTAGAACTCATCAATGGTGGCCGGAAGTAACAAGGAACTGCGATCACCGTACCAGGCGGTGGCCCAGGGCATATCGGTGCACAACAAATCATCTTCCTGAAGGTACCGGGTTACGGACGTTGTAAACGATGGGTAGTAGGGAGGGTAGGGGTAACCTTTGCGAGGCGGCATCAGCGTTATGACCAGCGGCAGGGCGGTGGTCAATACAATCACACCAATCAGGCTCGATTTAACGACGGGAAGGCTTGTCTGCATCCGGTCCATCAGCAGGTAGAAAAACGATACGCCGTAAAGAATGATCAGCGGCCAGAAAATGGAAACAGTCCGGATGGTTTCATCGTCGAATAATCCCGCCACAAGTATAAGTCCGATCATGGCCGCCAACATGCCGAGGCGCAGTATGTGCATGTGATCCCGGCTGAAGCGGAAAAAGAATGTGGTTACAAACAACGCCATGATCAAACCGTTTCCTGTTGAGGGCAGTGCCGTTTCATAATAGCGGCCGATATTGGAGAACCATTTAACCTTCAATTCTTTGCTGAAGAGTTCGATGGATGGGTTGACCGTTCGCTCAAACGAATGAGTCAAGCTTGGATTGATGCCGTTCAGGGCGGTGTAGGGGGTAAGTCCGAAAGGCTTTCCGGATACTTGATAGTTGCGAATGATCCACGGCGATACGGCAAGCAGGATCACACCCGCTGTCGCAAGGGCGATTTTCCACCCATGATTTGGAATCAACAAGGCGATGGTGATCAATACGGCCAATGTGATCCAGCCGGCGGAATAACGTGTTAGAAACGTCAGCGCGCAGAACAAGGCGGACAAAACCAGGTATACGATCCAAATGCGACCAGCGGATGTGCTTTTATAGCTGACCACTCCAGCCAGGCAGAAATAGACCGACAGTGTCGCAAACAATGTCGCCATGGATAAGCTCAACCCGGAAATGCTGTTGGCCCATACCACGTCGGAAACAAAGAACAAGGCCGTCGAAAGCGCCGCAATTCTCGGCTCGAAAAATCGTCGCGCAATAAGAAACACCATCAGGCCGGTCAATAGCGTGCAAATATGCCCCAGCGGTACAATCGCCCATTGTTCGGGCGGCGTGGCGCGGACATATTTTTCCGGACTGTAGACATTGCCCAGGATGCGAAGGCCGAAAGACAGTATCCATGGATATACGGGGGGGTGGACGATGTCGGGGTGCTTCAACATGATTTCGCGTGGATCGTGGCCGTGTTGTTCAAGCAACCAGACACCGGCGGGCCGAATTACCTTGGTTGAGAATTCCCCATCCTTCATGATGCGGAATGCGATCTGGGCTTGATCCATGGCGTCGGCGTCTTTTAATCCGGAAAACTGCGAAGCCGTGTAAAGGGTCATCAATCCAAGTGTGGCGAGAATGAACAACCCCGCTTTGATCAAGCGGCGACCAACGCCGACATCGACGTTGTAAACAATATCCTGAATCCGGGACTCAAAGCTCTTGGGTTGCATAACTGAATCGTCCTACTTTTTTAATCCTACCCTCAACGGGCATGTCGCGCAATGTTACTTCACCTTGTCGTTGTCCGCGTTCGTGAGATTGTATTCATGCAATTTCCGGTGCAGGGTTCTGCGGCTGATGCCGAGTTGCCGGGCCGCCTTGGTTCGATTGTCCCCGCATGACTTTAACGCTTTGATGATGAGGTTTCGTTCCGCGGCGTCAATCGAAAGCGGCGAGCCGCGATCATCAAATTGCCCGGGAGAAGCGTCTCCGGGGTGCTGGGTGCGGATTTCTGAAGGTATATCACGCAAGGAAATCCGGTTGGACCGCGAAAGCACAACCATGCGCTCAACGGCATTTCGCAATTCGCGAATGTTGCCCGGCCAATGATAATCGGTCATGGCCTGCATGGCGTCCGGGGTAAGCCCTTCGATCTCCCTTCCGTTTTCCCGGGCGCTGGCTTGAAGAAAGTGTTGAATCAACAATGGAATATCCTCCCGCCGTTCGCGCAGGGGGGGGATTCGGATAACGACGACAAACAGGCGATAGAACAAATCTTCGCGGAATTTTCCCTGTTCCATCATGGACCGCAGGTTGCGGTTGGTGGCGGCGATAAGGCGCGTGTCGGTTTCGATGGTTTCCTGCCCGCCGACCCGTTCGAAATTTCGCTCCTCCAGTACACGCAGAATTTTAACCTGGATTGAAGAATCGATCTCGCCGATTTCATCGAGGAAAAGACTGCCTCCGTCCGCCAGCTCAAATCTGCCGCGCCGCCGCTCGGTTGCGCCGGTGAACGCGCCTTTTTCGTGGCCGAACAATTCGCTTTCCAAAAGGGTCGGGCTTAACGCCGCGCAATGTACGGCCACATACGGGCCTTTGTTTCTGGGGCTTAACCGGTGCAAGGCGTGTGCGATCAGTTCCTTGCCCGTTCCGCTTTCACCTTCAATCAGCACCGTGGCTTTGGTTCCGGCCACTTGTCGGACCGTATCAAAAACCTCCTGCATCGCGGCGGATTGGCCCACGATATTTTCCAGTCCGAATTTCTCGTTGATCTGCTGGTGAAGTTCGCGGTTTTCATTTTCCACATCGCGTGTGTGCAGGGCGCGTTTCAGCAGGATGTCGAGCCGGTCGAGGTTGATCGGCTTGGTAAGAAAGTCGTAGGCGCCGCGCTTCATGGCTTCAACGGCGAGTTCAATAGAGCCATAAGCGGTCAACATGATGCAAACGGGCGGATGTGGCATGGCCAGGGTGCGTTGCAACAGCGTCAAGCCGTCCATGCCGGGCATGCGCACATCGCTTAACATGACATCGACATGCCGCGCCGAAAGTATTTGAAGCGCCCGTTGCCCGTTTTCCGCCAGCAGGATTTCATAGTGGCGTTGCAACGCACGGGCAAGCCCCTCGCGCGCGTTTTTTTCATCGTCCACGATCAGCACGGAGAGTTTAGCCGTCATGTTGCGCCCTCGCGGGTGGTTGCGGGTTCGGTTTTCGGCGCCTTCAGCAAGCGGATGCGGGCTTCGTCGCGAGGAATATACAGCGTGAATGTGGTGCCGGTGTCCGGCTCGCTGTGAACTTCCAATTCGCCGCCGTGATCGCGGATGATGCGCTGGACAATCATCAATCCCAACCCGGAGCCTTCGTTTTTCGTTGTGAAGTATGGTTCGAAAATCGTGCCAAGGTCGGCGGCGGGAATACCCGGGCCGGTATCGGTAAAGGAGATGAACACGAAGCGGTCGCTGTGGCCGATGGAGATTTTCAGCAATCCGCCGTTCGGCATCACCTGGATGGCGTTGCGGATAATATTGAAAAACGCCTGCTTCATCTGATTTCGGTCGATCTGTGTGGGAGGAGTTTCCGGTTGCACATCCACTTCCACCAGTACATCGCGATCCTTGATTTCCTGCCGCAGAAACGAAAGTGTTTCCTCAAGGATGTCGGTCAGCGCCAGTCGTTCGAATCGCGGTTGTGTCGGGCGCAATGCGCGGAGAAACTGGGTGATGATTTGATCGAGACGTTCCACTTCACGTTGAGCGACGCCCAGCAGTTCCTCGAGTTCCGGGCGATCTTTTTCCGCCACGCGATCCAGCTCGCGTTGAAGCAACTGCAGATGGATGGTCAACGAATTAAGCGGGTTGCCGATTTCATGCGCAACGCCGGCCGCCAGCAAGGTGATTGCATTCATGCGCTCCGACTCGAGAGTGATGCTCTCGTGATGGCGTTCCCGCGTAATGTCGCGCAAGATCATGACCGCGCCTGCTTCCTGCTGTTCAACGGCGGCGAGGGGAACAATGTAAAAGTCGAGAAAACGATGCGTGGGATACGTGATCTCAATTTCCCGGCTGACCAACCGAGCCCATTCCTTTTCATCGAGGTTGATGACGTGGTTCCATTCCACCTCGGGCAGGTAACGCGAAATGAACGTTCCTTCCGCGTTGGACATGGAAAACCCCAGCATGTTTTCCGCCGCCCGGTTGGCGTAGGATATTCGGCCCTTGCCGTCCAATACAATGATGCCTTCCTGAATGGCATGAAAAATGGTTTCCAAAAGACCTTTTTCCCCAGCCAGACGAAGAAACTGTGTCTGTAGGCTTCCGGCGTCCAGTTTGTCGAGACGCTCAATCAACTTTTCCAAAAATGCCGATTTCACGCCCTGAAACGTAGCACAAGTGCGACAAAAAGTCACGCTTGCGGCGATGACGGCATGATGCTATAGCGTTAACGTGTTGCAGGTGAACGCGTTGTTGATCGCGTGAACATTCAGAATGAACCCGCCGACTTACCCGCCTGAACGAATTCCATCTGACAGATGAACATGTCCATGAACGAACGCGTACGACCTGGGAGCCATGGTGGATTTCGTTCAGGGTTTCCGTCATCATGGGTGGTGAATGTTGGTTTCTTTGGATCGGGAATTGGTGCAAACAAGGGCGCATATCTTTCCAAAACTCGGATTGACAGGGGTTTGTCAATCGATTAGCTTCCGACAACCATTGGGTGAACCATGTTGTCGGCAAACGTCAACCCTCATGTGTTGGTACTTAACCGCCTGTGGCAGGCCATAAATGTCTGCACGGTGGACAGGGCCTTCGCATTGCTCTATACCGGCCATGCCCAGGTCGTTCATGAAGAACCCCACGGATTCAACACGTATTCCTTTAATGAGTGGTGTGATTATTCCCGGGCCGAACATGATGAAGAAATGGTGCGGACCATTTCCATCCGCATACGTATTCCCCGGATCATACTTTTGTGCTTCTTTGATCGTGTTCCAAACAAAGAAGTGAAGTTCACGCGCCAGAATGTATTCGAGCGCGACAAGAATATGTGTCAGTACTGCGGCAAAAAATTTGATCGCAAAGATTTGAACCTTGATCATGTGGTTCCCCGTCATCACGGCGGATTGACCACATGGACCAACGTCGTATGCAGTTGCATACCCTGCAATTCGCGCAAAAGCAATCGGACGCCGGAGCAGGCCAACATGCATTTGATCCGCAAACCGAAAAAGCCCCGGTGGCGTCCGTTTATGGAAATCCAATTTGCCCGCGCTCCGCACAAGAGTTGGAATCACTTCCTCGATTTTGCCTACTGGAATGTTGAATTGGGCGAAGATCGCTGATTTGGCGATCTCGAACTTCAATGAATCGGTCGGGATCGAAACGAAGACCAGAGTTGATACCTTGACAAGGATTCTGGTGGGAGAGCTTTCGCGATCCCTCGGTGGTGTAGTAGCACCTCCGTGAGGCGCACGTTTATTCTGGAAGACACATTCAAGAATGTGTGCGCCACCCGGTTCTTTTCCCGTCATCAGCTTCTTCCTGAAATTCCGATAAAAACAATCGAATGTTTTTCGGCTTTTTTTGTTGCGCGTGAACCGCCGGAATTACAAAAATAACAGAAGGATGACTTCCATGTGTTCCGGACAATTGGAGAATGATCATGACGCGCAGACCGTTTTATCATGCGGATGATGACAGTGAGTCGGATGCCGGCGATGAACTGTATGAAGAGTGCGAAGTTTGTCATCAGGAATTCGGTGGTGTTTGTCCCATCAACTCCGCCGACTGTCCCTATGCCGAAGATGAAGACGAAGAGGACGATGAAGTTCCCGATTTTGAAGACGTTGAAGACCTCGATGTGTTGATCGGTGACGACGAGGAAGTCGAAAAAATCATCGAAGACGATGCCGAGATTCCCTTGGAAGACTTGATCGACGAAGAAGCCGAGGAGGAAAAAGAGGACGACGTCACTCCGAGCAAGACGATCGAGGAACTTGAAGCCGAGGAATACGAACGATCCAAGTCAAAGCGTGGCCGCAGGAAAGCGGCGGATGCTGACAGGCCCGCCAAGTCTGCTCCCAAGAAAAAAAAGAAATGATCCGACCTTACGGCTCGTAAATGTTTACGCGATAGTAGCGATCAACCAGGTTGGTCCCTTCCGGGTCGGGTACGACGGCCATTGTGGTTCCCGCGCTAAACACCGGAGCGTTCTGCGGCACATCCAATGATGTCCAGGCGCCATCAATCAGATTGGTGGTGACTTGCACGTCAAATCCAGCGCCACCCATGCGATCAAACACCAGTGCGGGTATTTCGCCGTTTATGCCCACCGTGGTAATTTCCCATGCGTCGAGGTGATTGGTTGGTTGGGTTCCGGTCAACCACTCAAGGTAATTGATGTTGCCGTCGCCGTCCGCGTCAAATCCGGCCTGGGCCTGGGCGATATTGGTGGCGCCAAAGTGGCGGATCTGCCACTCGGCGAACGTTTCATAACCGGCCGCCTCGCCGTTGATCCATGCCGCAATCAAGGCGACGTTTTGCGTGTCGACAAGGTTCGATCCGACCGGGGGCATTTGCGAGCCGCCTCGCTGATTGATCCGGGTGTGAATCATCGAGTGCGGGACCGATCCCCTGGCAATCACCCGGTTGTCGGGATCGCCGCCGTTGTTGCTCAATGAGCCTTCAAGCAATCCTGCTTGTGATAGCGGAGTGAAGAGACGGGTGTCAAAAGCGTTTGGCGCCAGTCCGCCGGGGAAGTGACACTGCGCGCAATTGGCCTGCAAGTAGGAGCGTGCCCGATAGGCCACGCTGTATTCGGTTTCATCCGGCTTGGCCAGTTTGCGCAGGAGGTGAATATTATCAACGGTATTAGAAAAGTAGCCGGCGTTTCTCAGCGCGGCGATTTGATTGGTCACCACATCGCCAAAATCGTGAACCGTGTTCATTTGCGGGGAGTTGAAGCTCAAGGCAAAACCCGCCGCGGCATTGTGGCAGATCATGCATTCACTGCGGGATGGGTACCGCCAGACCTGGGTGCGAATGATTCCGCTGTCATTGATGATGATTTCCTCGTCCAACCCCTGGTCTTGAACGAGCACGGCGTTTTCCGTGGAAGATCCCCACCGGTATGTGACGCCATATCCGCCATTGCCTGTGTCGTTCTTAACCAGCACGCGTGTTTCGAGGCGGCGCGCCGAAGATGGGACGCCGCTGGTAAGCAGGATGTCAAAATGCTTGATCCAAATTGCGGATGGTGGCGCATGCCAGGGGGTTTCTGCGTGGAAGCCGAATTGCAGATTGGTGTCGGGAAGTGAAAACCACCGGTACTTGAGCGCGCCATCAGACCAGAAAGGGAGGCTGACATCGTACGGGACAATGCCTTCGTAGGTTGTGAGTTGATCCATGTCATTAAAGATGCCGGCATCGGCAAGCGTGGCGGGCAATGCGTTTGATGATGCCGTGGCGTATACCAGGCGCTTGATCTGATTTGCGGAAATATCGCATATCAAAACATCACCGTTCAGCGGGTCTTCACCGAAACTTACAAGGTTGTTGTCGTTGGCCAGCCATCGAAAGGACGTGTTGGTTACGCCGTTGTGAGTCAGCGACCAGATGTTGCCACTGACATAATCCGCGAAAATATAATGGCCCACCAGTTCGGGGAAACGATTTCCGCGGTACACCATGCCACCGGTGATCGATCGCCCCTGATTGGTGCCGGTTCCATGCGAATAGGCAAGGATCGGGTTGGCGTATGCCGAGGCGAGAAAACCGGAGGGTTTCGGACCGTTGACAAATGCTTCCCGCGCGGCCCAACCATAATTTCCGCCGTTCGTAACCAGATTAACTTCCTCCCACGCGTCTTGCCCGACATCGGCGACATAAACTTGTCCGTTCACCTTGTCGATGTGGAAGCGAAACGGATTGCGCAAGCCTTTTGCATAAAACTCGGTCCGCACTTTTCCGCTTACAATATTCGAGCCATAATAATTTGTTATTCCAATAAAGGGGTTGTCGGGCGGAATGGCGTAGTTTGTGTTTCCACCGAGCGCGGGATGGTGGTTGGGGGCGAGGCTTCCCGGTTTTTTGTCGACGTCAATGCGCAGTAATCCGGCGAAGAAGCTGTCATCAATTTTTTGTCCGTTGTTGTACGTGTCGTTAAAGCCGCCTTCGTCACCGACGGCGATGTAAAGATAGCCGTCGGGGCCGAAGTGAATGTCGCCGCCGTTATGATTGCTGTCCCGGTTATATTGCGAATAGAGCACAACCTCCGTTGCCGGCAGGGCGAGGTTCATGTTGGTTGCGGTTCGTTCAAACCTGGAAACGCGGGTGTGAAATCCGTTGCCGGTCCCGTTGTTGGCGTTTGGCGTGTAGAAAACGAAAAATTGACGGTTGGTGGCGTATCCAGGATGAAAAGCCAAACCGAGCAATCCGCCCTCGCTTGAAGTGTTTATGCCCGGCAAATGCATGAATTGCGTGCGGGTCGGTATCATCATGTTGGTGATGACAATGATACGTCCCGCCCGTTCCACGATGTATAGCCGGTTTGTTTCTCCGGGAGCCTGGGCAATGGCCAGCGGATTGGTGAAAATCAGGCCGGGAAATGCGTTGACGGTCGCGTAACTGTTGGTGGATGGCGCGGGCGGGATCGGCGGAAAGTTAAGGGTGACGTTGGGTTTGCGCTCCGTAATGCCGGTATATGGAAAAGTCTGTGCGGTGACAAAGCGATGGTAGTTGGTGAAGGCAATGTTTCCGCTGTTGTTGAAACCGGGGTTGCCGGAAAAGCCGACGGCGGGGATGCCTTCATCGGATAGAAATCCGGTATTGCTGATTTGCAGGGCGGCAAATTCCACCGCGTCACCGGAGGTTATCCCGAGATCCGTCAGGGGGATTTTGATTTCCAGTACGCTTGAGCCAAGCCCGACGTGGTCCACGGGAATGAACACATGGGCCTGTCCCGCGGGTTTCAATTCAAATAATGCGACGAATCCGAACGATGAATTGTTGCGGAACAAAAGTGCATAGTCCGGTGATCCGCCGTTGAAATTTACGGTTTCCGTTCCGCTTTCGGATAGAATCGATACATTGCGCCGTCCGGCATCATCCGTATTGAAGGCGACGCCGTCATTCATGTCGGCGCCATTGGGTTGAAGTCCACCGGGCCGGGTGTTGAAGTAAACGACGATCCGGTCATCGTTGTTGTGAACGCCGAGGTTGGAAAATCCGAGGTATAGATTGGCCGTATCGCTTTTCATTCGCAGAGTGGCATTGCCGAGTTGGCCGGCAAATCCCGTACCCGCCCCGGTGAAAGCATATTGATTACCGGGGCCGTATTCGTTGGAGGATATCACGCCATCTGTCGAGGCTCCGGTGAGCGTGGCGTCGTTATGTTGTGTGACAAGGCCGGCGTGAGCGGTGGAACAAGAAAAGACCATGGCCAATACCGGTAAAATATAACGTCGATACATGAAAATCTCCAATTGGTGACGCCATTCACGTGGCGGCTTCAGGGTTTTGTCGAATCGCTTTAACAATAACATACCAACGATGCGGCCATCGGTTAAACCATTATCTGAAAATAATCCGGGGCGGGCTGGTCAGCGGCGGTCTATCCAGGTTTTTACGGTGTGCTTGAACGAAACGTTTCCCGTTTTGGCCAGGACCAGGTTTTCCACGCGGGGCAGGTTGTTTTCGGACGCTTCTTCCGATGTCCATGTGCCACGGGTGATTTTGAATTCCACCGGAATGTTGTTGGCGATCACGGCATAGCCCGACCACAAATTGTCGTCGAGGCGGGTCAGGGGAAAGCCATCCGCCTGCCAATTGCCGAGAATGTCGACGTTTCCGGAAATAAAAACCTGTTGGCCAACGGGAAGAGGTTTTTCGGTGGTGATTTCAAAGGTCACCACGCGTTCGGTATCGCGGGAGGAATTTTGTTTTTTGTCCACCATGTCCGTGTTCTCGGGATTGTTGAAGCATATCGCATGCGGGTATAAATGACAAGGCGCTTCGGTCTGAAACCAGTCCTACGATTCTTCATTCGGGAATCGGTTGCTGATATTTTCCGCGAGGCTGTTAAACAAGCTGTACATCACAGGAACCAGAATCAAGGTGAGTACGGTGGACGCGGCAAGGCCGAAAATAACGGCTACGGCCATGGGCGCCCACCACGCACTTGTTTCCGCGCCCATGATTATGCGAGGCGGCCACTCGTGAATTTCAAGGCTGTATCCGGCGGCCATCGGAATCAGTCCGAGGATGGTGGTGATGGCCGTCAATAAAACCGGTCGCAAGCGTTGGCGTCCGGACACAATGATGGCTTCAGTGACGGACAGACCTTCCTCGCGACGCTGTCGTATGCAGTCGATCAGCACGATCGCATTGTTCACTACGATTCCGGCCAGGCTGATCACACCCAGGCCGGTCATGATGACTCCAAATTTCATCTGGGTCAGCAAAAGGCCCCAGGTGACGCCGATCATCGATAACACAACCGAAAACAATATAATCAAGGGTAGAAAAACCGAGTTGAACTGGATGACCAGGATTACGAGGATGAGGCCAATGGCAATGAGAAATGCCCGGCCGAGAAATGCCATGGATTTCTGCATCTCCTCCGTGTCTCCGGTGAAACGGATCGCATATCCTTGAGGCAGGGCAAAATCTGACAGGGCCGTCTGGACATCCTTCATTATGACGTCGACGCCTCGGCCCTGGTTGTTGCCTTTGACCGTGATCACACGTTTCTGGTTCTTGCGATTGATGGATCCTTTGCCTCCGGTGTACTGAACCTCACCCAGCGAACTTAACGGAACCGAAACACCGCTGGGCAACGGAATATAAACCTGATCCAGCAACGACAAGGTTTCCCGTTGGCTTCTGCGAAGCCGCAAGGTGATGTCATACTCCTCCTGGTCCACGCGAAATTTACTGGCTTCCAGTCCATAGATGGCCGACCGAAGGAAGTGACCGATGGTCTGGGTGTCGAGGCCGAGCATGGCCGCGCGGTTGCGGTTGACGATAAATTGAAGTTCGGGAAGCGCTTTTTCCAGGTCATCCTGAACATCCACCAGGCCGGGAATGGTTTCAATGCGCCGGATTATTTCGCCGGCCAGCCGCGACAATTCATCGAAATCCTCGCCCGATATTTCAATGCTGACCGGGGCGCCGGTGGGCGGTCCTTCCTCCTGCTTCTCAACGGTGATTTCCGCGCCGGCGAATTTGGGCATGGCATTGCGCAATTCATAGACCAGCTCCATGGTGTTTCCCGTGCGTTCGTCCGAAGGCAGAAACTCTATGTGAATTTTTCCGGCATGAGGCGCCGTACTGCCTTGGGAAAAGCCGCCGCCTCCTGCTTCGCCCGCGGTGGCGAGAAAAAACTTGATGTCCGGATAATTGGGCAGAAGTTTCTCGATTTCCCGCAAGGCGGCGTCGGTGCGTTCAATGGCGGTGCCTTGGGGAAATTTCAGGCTGACCTGGGCGTTTCGCGGTTCGATATCAGGAAACAGTTCGAAGCCCAGATCGAGGTGGGCATACATTTCGAAGCTGAAAACAAGAAACATGAAGCCCATTACCAGAATTCCGGCCCGGTGCTTAAGCGTCATGCGAAGAAAGCGTTCATAACCGCGAACAAACGCGTGCGTTTCCTCCGCGACCTGGCGTGATTTTTTCGCCCGGGAAATCAATGCGGAACAAATCGCCGGATTGATCACGATGGCGACGAACAGCGAAGAGCACAGGGTTATAATCAGGGTCTCGGGCAGGAACGACATGAATTGCCCCATGATGTCCGGCCAGAAAAGCAGTGGCGCAAATGCCATGCATGTCGTGGCGGTGGAGGTGATGACCGGCCAGGCGACTTCCGCCGCGCCTTGACGCGCGGCCTCAATGCGGGTCAACCCCAGGTTGCGGAGGCGAAAAATGTTTTCCACAATGACGATGGCGTTGTCTACCAGCATTCCCAGTGCGAGCACGAGGCTGAACAGCACAATCATGTTCAGGGTTCCGCCCCGCACCATCATCACGACAAAGGCAATCAGCATGGAAAGCGGAATCGCCGTCGCGATGAACAGGCTGTTGCGCCCGCCCATGAAAATCAACAACACCAGAACAACGAGGATGAAGCCGGACGCGATGTTGTTTTCAAGTTCCCGCACCATCATGTCCACGTATTCGGACTCGTCCATGACATAGGTTGCGGTGATGCCCGGAGGCATCGCAAACGATTCGATGATCCTTTTCACGTCGCCGATCAACCGGACGGAGTTTTCCCGGTTTCGCTTTTTAACTTCAACCGAAACGCAGGTTTCGCCGTTGAGCCGTGAAATAGAGGAAACATCCTTGTACGTATCACTGACGTCAGCGACATCGCGCAAAAACACCGGGGAACCGTTCCGGGTGGTCAGCAAAAGATCGCGCAATTCCGCGGCGAGTTGATATTCACCGGGGATGCGAACCTGAAATTTTTGCCCGCCGATTTCCAGGTTGCCCGCCGAGATGGTGCGGTTTTCACCGGCGATCCGGCTGGTAATGGTTTCAATGGGAATATTCAGGGCAATCAAGCGGGGCAGGTCGACTTCAACCCGGATTTCGCGTTCGCGTATTCCGGAAATGGTGGCCTGCCGTACGCCCGGCACCAGTTCGATCGCATCCTGCAAATCCTCGGCAATGCTTTTGAGCCGGTTGAGGTCTTCGCCACCTGACAGGGCGAAAATAAATATGGGAAAATCCGTGCTGAAATTGATGGCCTGGATGATGGGTTCATCGAGGTCGCGCGGCAAGTCGGGCCGGGCCAGCCCGACCTTGTCCCGAACTTTTTGCAGAGCAATATCGATATCCTGTCCGGAAAAATATTCAATGACGACGGAGCTGACGCCTTCAGAGGACGTGGAGGTTACATTTTTGACGTTATCCAGGTCGTTGAATTGTTTTTCGAGCGGGATGGTGACCAGTTTTTCGATGTCTTCCGGTGAGGTTCCCTCGTAAAGCGAGGTTACAAAGACATAAGGGATGGTAATGTCCGGACTTCCTTCGCGGGGAAGATGGCGGTAGGCCATGATGCCGGCCAACGTAAGCACCACGATGAATACAAACACGGCGGTGCGAAATTTAACGGCATAATTTGAGACAATCATGGATGGCCATCCATCGTCATAGGTTGCAGAACGTCCAGCAATGCCCCATCGACAAGCGAGCGGTTGCCTTTGATGACAACCCGGTCGCCCGCGCGCAATCCATCGGATATTACCGCGCGTGAATGAGCGATGCGATCAATGCGCACCAGCCTTCTGATGGCGCGATGGTCGTTGGCAATGTACACATAATGCTCGCCGCGCCGCGGGATTACCGCATCGAGCGGAACCAGCAGGGCGTTGGCAATTGTTCCCCGCCGGTAATTGACTTCGGCAATCATTCCGGGTTTCAGGGTTTGATTGTCGTTGTCCGCTTCAATTTCCATCCGGAATGCATTGTTGTCCACATGAGCCGCCGCCGCGACAAACGTGACGCGCCCGGTAAAAGTCCGGTCGGGCACTACCGAGACGTGAAACGTGACCTCGTCGTTCTCTGAAATGGGAAGCGCATCGCGTTCCGGAATATCCACCTTGATTTTTACTGTGTCGGTAGTGACCAGTTCGAACACAGCCATGCCTTCCGTTGCGTACTCGCCGGTTTCAACCAGGCGTTCGTTGATAATGCCATCCGCAGGACTGCGCACCTCGCAGTGTGAGACGTGGGTGGCCGCTTCGTCGCGCTGGATACGGGCGCGATCGAGCCGGGTGCGAATCTGGTCCATGTCACTGCCGGATACCGCGCCCGCCTTTTCCAGATCCCGCCAGCGGTTGTATTCTTTTTCGGCCTCTCGCAACTCCACATCCGCCGCGGCGAGCATGGCCTCCCAAAGGCGCGCATCCAGGCGCAGAAGAAGCTGGTCTTTTACCACGCGATCGCCGCGCTCCACCATGATTTCACTTATTCTTCCCGGCTTGTCAGCGGGCAGACGAGCGCGCATTGCCGGTTCAATGCGACCCGGCAACACCAGGATATCCACGATATTTTCAGGTTCAATCGCAAGCAGTTCAACCGGATATGCCCGCTCCGGGTGTTCGGTCATCGCCGGGGTTTTGCGACGGACAAATATGGAAAGTACGACCAGCGCGGACATGACCACGATCAACAACCAAATCACGCGGGATGACCGGGGGATGTTTTTCAATCGTTTCATGGAATATTCCTTGTTTCAAAATGATCGGACGGTGAACCGGAGGCGTACTGGAGATCGCTCAATGCAAGGTGGTAGGTGAGCATGCCGTTGAGGTATTGAATGCGGGCGCGGTTCAACTCAAGGTTGCGGTCGGTGAATTCCAGGTTGGTGGCCAGGCCGCGCTCAAAACGCAAGCGTGCGATGTCGAGGGCTTTTTCCGCAAGCGCGATGGTGTCGCTCGCGCCGTCGAGTATGTTCAGCGCCTGTTGGAGGTTTCGGTAGGCGGTTTCAATTTCAAGCATGACCGCGCGTTCAAGATCGGTGATCGAATCCCCGGCCATTTCACGCTTCAGAAGTTTTTCCATGCGGGTGGATCCCCGGGCGCCGCCATCGAACAAATTCCAGTTTGCGCGAACACCGGCGGTCCATCGCCAGTCCCACCCGTCGCTTCCGTAGTTGTTTTCTGACGGATCCGAACCGTGATACGTTGCGAACAGCTTAACTTCCGGCAGGTATTCGCCTTCCGTGACTTTGATGTCGGCTTCAAGTATGTCCAGGTTGACGCGGGCTTGATGAAGCTCCCATCGGTTTTCCCGGCCTGCCTGATAGAATTCCTCCAACGTTGCGTCGAGAGGCGCGACGCGCCATTGGTGCGAAAGGTTCCAGTGGTCATGTTCGAGGTACAATAAATTGCGCAAAGCGGAGCGCGCGAGTTGACGTTGGTTTTCCGCCTCCATCAGCCGGGGGCGTTCGTTGGCCAGGCTTACCCTGGCGCTTAACCACTCAAATTCGGACAAGGCGCCGGACTCGAATTTGAGTCGAGCTTCCGCCTCCAGTTTCGCCAGTTGTTCGACGGATTGCCGGCTTACTTCAACCGCCGCTTCATGAAACAAGACGAGATAAAAAGCCCGGCGGATGTCCCGCGTCAGCGCGGCGTCGGTCCGGTTTGATTCCTCCTCCGCCTGGCGACGGTACGAAGAGGCGGCGCGAAGGGCGGCGCGAACACTTCCGCCCGAATAGACAAGCTGTTCGGCGGTCACCGAGGCATAATATTGGTTCCGGTTGTCCGGCAGGTCCACCCCGGGAAATGCCATGGATTCATCGAGGCGGGAATACTGTGCTGTCGCGTCGAGCGAAGGATAAACCTGGGCGCGAATACGCCGGATGTCCGCCTCGGCAATCCGTTGCTCGCGGCGCGCGTTCGCGGCGGCGATGGATCGTTCGTGGCCCCGCGCCAGGCATTGTTCGAGTGTGAATGTCTCCGCGCCTTCCGCCCGGATGGCGGCGGGATAAAGCGTCATCGTGACGACAACCGCGCGGGGAAGCCACGATACCAGCTTTTTGTAAATCAAGTCATGCATGGTTCCAGTGGTAAAAAATAATCTTTACACTGTCAAGATTATTTCATACGTATGATGTATGAACCCGGCTCGGTCATATCATCATGGAGATTTGCGCAAGGCGTTGATTGACGCTACGGCGTCTCTGGCCGCGGAGAAGGGTCCGGATTCGGTCAGTTTAAGGGAAGTGGCCAAGCGGGCGCGGGTTTCACATGCCGCGCCGTATCATCACTTTAAAGGGAAGGCCGAGTTGTTGCATGCGGTGGCGCTGGAGGGTTTCCGGTTGATGGACGTGGAAATGTCCCGCGCATTATCGCGCAACATTCAGGGAACTGCCTACGACCGCCTGGGTGCGCTGGGGGCCGCATACATCCGGTTCGCCGCGAAAAACCCCCACTATTTTCGGGCGATGTTTCGTGGTGTGGCGCCAGATAAAGCCTTTCCTGATCCGGATGATCACGGGCAGAAAAACTTTAACGGTCTGGTGGCCGCGGTTCAGGCCTGTCGGGGCGAAACCGGAAAGCCTTCGCGCGCCACCATGGATCAAGTGTTGGCCGCGTGGGCCATTGTGCACGGCATGGCCTGCCTGTGGGTTGAACGGGGTTTTTGCGGAACGCCGTTTGAGAGGTTGGGCGTCCGCGTGCTTTCGCAACGCGTTATCGCCTGTTGTCGCCCGCTCTTTGATGCCCGGTAGCCTGGCAAACATAAATATTTTCATTGTATGCCGGATTGGTTAATGTGTTGGAACAAAGAAGGAAGGTAGACACAATGATACGATACACGCGATGGATAGTTACGGTGTTGAGCTCGGTATTGATCATCGGCGTTGCAACGAGCTGTAATAGCAGTAGCAAAAAATCATCCAGCGGCCCTTCCATGTCGGGCAAGTGGGATGGAACGTTTGGAACGGGTGTCAAATTCAGCCTGGAGCTGGATCAAAACGACGATGCCTTGACGGGAAAATACAATACGGCGGGCGCTGAAGGAACCGTCACGGGATCGGTCAACGGTAACGACGTTGTAATGACCATCACCCTGAACAGCGGGGCGGTTTCAGAGTTCACCGGACAAGTGGATGAAAATCGCTCCATTATGGCCGGAACCTTCAAGATCATCGCGGGCGGCGGCGGTTCAGGCCAGTGGGCGGCAACCAAATTGTAAAGCCTGTCACCTGTGTACGTAGGTGTATAATTTTCCATCGCCCCCGACCAGCAGAACATCTCGATCTTCGCTACGCATGGTCGCAATGGCTTGGCATGGTTCCGCCAGCACCTCCTGGTAAATCATGTTGCCGGTCTGATCATGGATGAACAAAACCGACATTTGCCATTGCTCGAGATGCTGAATGGTGGCGAATCCACGTTTGTCGGCCCGCAGTTGGAGTGGTGTGCAGTAAAGTTTTCCAAAACTTGAAATGTCGGGAGCTTGCAACGTTTGTGAAACCTTGCCGTTGAAATTCATCACTTTTAACACGTTGTTTTCCGCGGTAATCACATGCGGCAATCCATCCCGGTCCGGCCAGCGGGTAATCGCAAATTGTGAGATGTACATACCCGGCGACAAGGTTTTGAGGATTTTCCCGCTTTCATCGCGAATATAGAGTTTGCCTCCGGCATCGCTATGAACGATTCGCATTACGCCATTGTTCTCGATATCCACAATCGCGGTTTTCCAGATATTTGCCCCCGATTGAGTCCATACAAGTTCTCCGGCTTCATCCAGGCGCGTCAACCCGCCGCTTCCGTTGTGGCCGATAATGAAATCCAGTTTTCCGTCGCCATCCAAATCCGCGGATGACATGGAATTGACGGCATGATTGACCTTATGCACCCAAAGCATTCGGCCGTCGGCATCCATAAGCGAGGGGGCAACACCCCAGGAGCCGTCATTCGCAAAGTAAAGCTTTTCGACACCACCCGGAATTGTTGTGCGGATGCGTTCGGGATGGCCGGAATAACTTATTGTCCGATGGATTTGCTTTTCATTATTGAAGAATACGGCCTTGCGGGTGGACACGACCGCGAACAGGTCGTCGGGGTGATCAAAAAAACGCGCGACTTTCAGATCCGTTATCGGTCCGAGCCGGGAATCCGTGTACAAGACGCCACGTTCGATGACATCACCACCATGAATGATGCCGGGATGGTCAAGAATGACCGGCTTTTCAATTCCCAGCGATTTCATGATGTCTGCGACTTTGCCATGAATGTAAAAGCCCAAAGTGACAAAGAAGGCAATCGTCAACACCGCCACCATTGCCGCGATGGTCGATGGTTTGATTTTTGCGTTTTGCGCGGGTATCGAAGATGTGTCGGGTTGCGTTGACATTGTTTCGGTTCGGACAACCACTGTTCCGGCAATGAAGTCATGAACCGCGCGGCGTTTTTTGTTCAATAACATGGAGAGCATTTCCAGGATGAACCACCCCATGGAGGCATAAATGAATATCATGGAGTATAGATCGGGCATCGTACCCGGATTCGTGTGGTATGACTTGCCCGTGAGCAGTAGTCTGACTTCATGCGGCATCATCGCCAGCATCATCAGGAGCGGGACAATATCCCGCAACAAAGCCTGACGGTAATTGATCGCGCGGGTTTCAGATACATCGATCACGCGAACTTTCATCACCATTTTCCCAAGTGTCTGGCCGTATCGCCCGTGAAGAAGGATGCTGTAGGCGGGAAAAATCGCGGACGAAATCACCGCCCAAATGGTTTGCACGTATACATCAACGTGTGCGGAGGAAAAAATCCACATGCTTGCCAACGAGACGGGCATGAAAACAAAGCCGTCGACGATCGACGCCACGAAGCGCCGCCAAAATGTACTGTATCTGTTCACAATCAGCCTCCTCGTCATTGTTTAATGCAGAATTTTTCATCACTTCGCAAGAAGTCATTTTGCGGGAATGGTGTATACTGCGCGCGCGCCTGTTGTGATGAAATCACGCCAAGGCGCAATTCGACTAAATCCGGATATTCACAGGCGGGAATTTCTGTGTTGCCTGGTTCATTCTCACGCGGCCATCATAATCACAATCATAATCTTAATCGGTCATGAGTAAGATTTGGTTGCGGATGCTTGACAGATGGCGGCCTGATCATGGAGATTGCATGCAACTTATCGAGGATTGCATGGCGAAAAAAACCGAACAAGTTTACGACGAAAGCAAAATCAAAACCCTGTCCTCGCTGGAGCATATCCGGCTCCGCACCGGCATGTACATCGGGCGCACCGGAGATGGCTCCCATTACGATGACGGCATCTACATCCTGCTAAAGGAAGTCATCGATAACTCCATCGACGAGTTCATCATGGGTCATGGTAAAAAAGTCGACATCACAGTTGATGACGGAGTCGTGTCGGTTCGGGATTACGGGCGTGGCATTCCGCAGGGTAAGCTTATAGATTGCGTTTCCACCATCAACACCGGGGCGAAATACAACGACGAGGTGTTTCAATTCAGCGTCGGCTTGAATGGCGTCGGCACCAAGGCCGTCAACGCGCTTTCCGCCAGTTTCACGGTGCGCAGTTACCGTGAAGGCAAGTATGCCGAAGCCGTTTTTGAAAAAGGCAAACTCATTGCGGAAAACACTGGCAAGGCGGCTGACGAGCCGGATGGCACCTTTGTCAACTTTCTGCCCGATGACAATATATTCGGCGATTTTCAGTTCAAGGAAGACCACATTATCCGTCGCCTGCGGTTGTATACGTACCTCAATGCCGGGTTGACCTTGAAGTATAACGGTCAGGCATTCGTTTCCCAGGGCGGGTTGCTTGATCTGATCCGTGAAGAAACGGAAGACGAGGCGGTTTACGAGCCGTTGCATTTCCGCAGTAAGATGCTGGAAATTGCCTTCACGCATTGCCAGCGGTTCAATGAAACGCACTTTTCCTTCGTTAACGGTCAGTTTACCAGCGATGGCGGCACGCATTTAAGCGCGTTTCGAGAAGGCATGCTGAAGGCGGTGAATGAGTTCTCGAAGAAAAAATACGAAGGCGATGATGTCCGCGAGGGTATGGTCGGCGCCATTGCCATCCGTCTGAAGGATCCGATCTTCGAGTCTCAAACCAAAAACAAGCTGGGCAATTCGGAAATCCGCGGCGAATTGGTGAATCAAGTCAAGGATGCGGTACTCGGCCTGCTTCACCGCAATACCGAAGTGGCGGAAAAATTGTTGCTGAAAGTGCAGGACACCGAGCGGTTGAGAAAGGAGTTGCAAAGCGTCAAAAAAATGGCGCGTGAACGAGCCAAGGCCATTTCCCTGCGAATTCCCCAGCTGAAGGATTGCAAGCACCACCTCGACCTCAAGCGTGGACGCGGCGATGACACCATGATTTTCATCACCGAGGGGCAGTCCGCCGCCGGCTCGATCGTCAGTTGCCGCGATGTCAACACCCAGGCGATTTACACGCTCAAGGGCAAGCCGATGAATGTGTGCGACATGAAACGCGAAGCCATCTACAAAAACGACGAGCTGTACAACCTGATGCGCGGTTTGAATATCGAGGACTCCGTCGACCTGTTGCGTTACCGTAAAATCATTCTCGCCACCGACGCGGATGTTGACGGTTTGCATATCAGAAATCTTATGATCACGTTTTTCCTTCGTTTTTTTGAGCCGCTCGTTTTGCGCAAACATTTGTTTATTCTGGAAACACCGCTGTTTCGGGTTCGCACCAAAAAGGAAACCATCTACTGCTATTCCGAAAAAGAGCGGGATGCGGCGATGAAAAAACTGGGCAAGGGGTGCGAAGTCACACGCTTCAAAGGTCTGGGCGAAATTTCCCCGCACGAGTTCAAACAGTTCATCTGCGACGACATGCGGCTTTCGCCGGTTGAGGTGGACAATACACACGTCGTTGGCGATGTGCTTGATTTTTACATGGGCAAAAATACGCCGGAACGCCGCGGTTACATCATGGATTATCTCGTAGTCGATGTGGCGGTGTGATAACGGCGAAATTTTTTTCTGGTCTCTTTTCCCCGCGTTGGGCAGGTTATCCGCCCGATGAGTGACCATGACATAGAACAATTGTCCATGTTTGGGGACGAGCAACCGCGTCCGGGCGCAAAAAAAGCGCCCAAGACGCCCGCGCAAGCCCCCGATTCCGCGCCTGAACCCCGGGTTGACGCCGGCGAGCCGCACCACCATGGCAAGGGGCACCAGCAAAAAGGCATGTTGCGCGACCTTATCGACGACAATTTTCTGCAGTATGCTTCGTATGTGATCAAGGACCGGGCGATTCCCGACCTGGCCGACGGACTGAAGCCGGTCCAACGGCGCATCATGTATTCTCTGCATGAGAACGACGACGGGAAGTTCATCAAGGTGGCCAATATTGTCGGTTACTGCATGCAGTACCACCCGCATGGCGATGCTTCCATCGGAGATGCGCTGGTTACGCTGGCCAACAAGGATTACCTGATTGAAGGGCAGGGGAATTTTGGAAACATCCTTACCGGGGACTCCGCCGCCGCTTCGCGTTATATTGAATGCCGCCTCACCGAGCTGGCCCGAACCCAGTTGTTTAACGACAACTTGACCGAATTTGTGCCCAGTTATGACGGGCGCGGCAAAGAGCCGGTTACCTTGCCGTGCAAAATTCCCCTGTTGTTGATGCTGGGCGCGGAAGGTATTGCCGTCGGTTTGTCCACCCGGATTCTTCCCCATAATTTCATCGAATTGCTGGAGGCGCAGGTCGCCATCCTGCAGAAGAAAAGCTTCAAGTTGTATCCGGACTTCCAGCAGGGCGGTTTGATGGATGTCACGGAGTACGACAAAGGCGGTGGCAAGGTCAAGGTCCGCGCGGTCATCGAAAAGAAAGACAAGGACAAGGTCGTTATCCGCGAAATACCCTTTGGAACCACAACCGATTCGGTGATCGGTTCGATTGAGGATGCGGCGCGGCGGAAAAGAATCAAGATCCGTTCGATCAGCGATTACACCGCGGAAAAAATTGAAATCGAAATCACGCTGGCCCAGGGTGAAAACGCGGACAAAACCATCCAGACCCTTTACGCCTTCACAGCGTGCCAGATGTCGATCAGCAGTAGCATCGTGGTGATTCGCGATCGCCGGCCGGTCAGCATGAATGTCGATGAAATCCTGCGTTACAACACGGATCAGCTTGTTCTGTTGTTGCGCCGGGAGCTGGAGCTGGAGAAGAACCGCCTGCTCGACGAGTTGCACAACAAGACGCTGGTCCAGATTTTTATCGAGAATCGAATCTACAAGGATATTGAAAAGTGCAAGACGTATGACGCGGTGCAAAAGGCGGTTCTGGATGGCGTCAATAAGTTTCGCCATTTGTTGAAGCGCGATGTCACCACCGAAGACGTGGAAATGTTGCTGGAAGTGCGAATCAAGCGCATATCCCTGTTCGACATGAACAAAAACCGGAAGGACATGGATGACATTGTCGCCGCGCTGGAGGAAGTGGAGAAAAGTCTCGGCCAGATGATTCCTTATTCAATCCGGTACCTGAAGGAATTGATCAAGCAATACAAGGATCAGTATCCCCGCCGCACCAAAATAACCTCGATGGAGGAAATCGAGGTGCGTGAGTTGACCGCCAACGAATTAAGCATCCGACAGGACAGCGCCAACGGTTATATTGGCACGGAAGTGGATGGCGAGGAGTTGTTCAAGTGTTCGTCACTCGACAAGATCATCGTGGTGTGGGATGACGGCCGTTACAAGTTGATCACACCTCCGGACAAATTGTTCGTCGATCATCACCTCACCTATTGTGCGGTATTTGACCGGGACAAATTGATGACGATGGCTTACACCCACAACCGGATCACATACTTCAAACGGTTCTCGTTTGGCGGGACCATCATGAACAAGGATTATCTGTGCACGCCGGAAAAGTCGGAAGTTCAATATTATTCCGATCAAAGTCCGGAAATGCTTTATGTCAAATATGCGCCGATGAAGAATCAGAAGATCAAGCAACAGATATTCAACATCAAGGATGCGCTGAACAAAGGCGTCAAGGCCCGCGGCAACCAGCTATCGGTCAAGCCCATCAAATCCATAACCGACACCAAGCCCCGCGGGTGGGATGACAACGACGATTCCCCGCAAGGCGCAATGTTGAGCGTTTGATCCACAGGCAAGAATATCTGTGTCACATTGCTTGAAGGCTTCGCAGTAGCGCCTCCAATTACCTACGCAAGTTGTTGATTTCGAATGGTGAGATTGCTGAATGGGGTGTCCCAATGTTGAACTCAAGTGAGTCTCATCCGCCCGCGATTGCGCCAACCAGTATCAACAGTGATTCCCCGCGAGTTATCTCTACTGGCAATGGTTTGTCTTCCGGTTGGTGGGTAATATCCCTCTCGCAGGCGAAAAACCGAAGCATGGGGCGGCGTTTGCCCGTTCCGGGGTCTCGTATTGTGCCGCGAAGCGCAGGGTATTGCTGTTCAAGGCGATCAATGACATCGCGGATGGACGCATTTTCGGGCAGATCAAGGGTCACTTCCGGTTTTGTTCCAGCGAGAATCTGCAGGTGACCGGGTAGCAGTAAACGAATCAAGGCAACACCTGTACTTCCACTGACAGGACGGCCGGCAGATCCCGCACGATGGCGTTCCAATGGTCGCCGTTGTCGGCTGATGCGTAAACCTGACCGCCGGTTGTGCCAAAATAAATGCCGCAAGGATCAAGGGAATCGACGGCCATGGCGTCGCGCAACACATTGACATAACAATCCTGTTGGGGAAGCCCTGACGTGAGGGCTTCCCATTCGTTTCCGCCGGATCGACTGCGGTAGACGCGAAGTTTGCCTTCGGGCGGATAGTGCTCCATGTCGCTTTTAATCGGAACAACGTAAATGGTTTCCGGTTCGTGGGCATGCACGTCGATGGGAAATCCAAAGTCGGATGGCAGGTTGCCGCCGACGTCGTGCCATTCATTGCCGGCGTTATTACTTCGCATAACATCCCAGTGTTTTTGCATGAATAATGTGTCGGGACGTGAAGGGTGAAACGCGATTCGATGTACGCAGTGGCCTACTTCGGCATCGGGGTCGGGAATGTATTCCGACTTCAAACCCCGATTGATGGGACGCCACGAAATACCGCCGTCATCACTGCGGAAAGCTCCCGCCGCAGATATGGCGACAAACAATCGGTTGTGGTTGGATGGATCGATCAGAATGGTGTGCAGGCACATTCCGCCCGCGCCCGGTTGCCAGCGTTCGCCGGTGGCGTGTTTGCGCAGTCCATCAAGTTCGGACCAGTTGAGTCCGCCATCCATGGATTGGAAGATCGAGGCGTCTTCCGCGCCGGCAAAGACGATATCCGGATCTACGAGAGAGGGTTCGAGGTGCCAGACTCTTTTGAATTCCCACGGGTGAGGTGTTCCGTCGTACCACTGGTGCGTACCGGTTTCGCCCTTGTATTTGAATTCATTTCCGATGGTTTGCCATGTTTTGCCGCCATTATCGGACCGGTGCACCACTTGTCCGAACCAACTGGAACATTGCGAGGCATAAATACGGTTGGGATCTGCAGGAGATCCCTTCATGTGGTAAATTTCCCATCCTCCAAACAATGGACCGGTCACATTCCAGTCGCGTCGTTTCCCGTCCGAAGTCAGTATAAATCCGCCTTTGCGGGTTCCCACCAGAACGCGTATGGAACTCATTATATTCTCTCCTTTTGTATGGCCCTTACTTGCGCAATCGTGCAACAGTCGTATCGGGAGAAGCAAATCGAAAAGTTGCCGACATTTTCAGGGCATGCTTTGTAACAATATCCCGACAAGACGCTTGCGTGCATGGGTTTTTCATGTACCATGAAACCCAACGACGGCCTTGTTAAGTATCCGGGTGTTTGATTTGGCAGGGTTGATCGAAGCGTCAGGTATGGAGTTTATTGTATGACTTCGGAAAAATCCGCGGATGGTGCCGAATTGGGGATGGATGCTGTTTGCCGTTTTTCCGGCCACCTCGCCCATGAACTCAACAATCTTCTGACGCCGATTATCGCCTGTGGCCAGATGTTGTGCGACGGAATTTCCAAGAACGATCCGCTGTATTTTTGCGCGGAACAAATTGCCGATGCCGGTGAGCGTTGCCTTGGCCTTTCCCGCAAGCTTCAAATTATTGGTTCGCGGCGTACTTCCGGCCATGTCATGGATATCACGTCGCTGGTGCAGGATGTTTTGCATTCCGTTGTATTGCCGTCGGACCGGACCATTGTTATTGAGGAGGAGCTTGCAAAAACCAGTTCGGCCGGCAGCCTGCTGGTTAAGGTCGACATGGAGCAATTCCGGTTTCTTATCAATGAATTGATTGCAAATGCCGTTGATGCCATGCCGCAAGGCGGTTCAATACGGATAAATGTGGAGGTCGCGGAACCTTCGGAAACGGGGGGGGCGTCGGGTGGAGCGCGCGGTTGGGTTGCCGTGGCGGTTCAAGATGAGGGGACGGGCATGACGCCGGACATTGTGGCGAGAATGTATGAACCCTATTTCAGTTCACATGGCCAGGAGCGCGACAAGGGGTTGGGGCTTACCCTGGTTTACGGCATAGTTCGACGGGCCGGCGGCGTCATTGAATGCGATACGTCACCCGGCGCCGGGACCACGTTCCGCGTCTATTTTCCACTGCAAATGGAGGCTGGAGCCGCATGATGGGATTTCGCAACGTGTGTATAAGGCATTGCGATCCCGCTTTTTCAATGGAAAAACCATTCATGGTCAGGCATAGTTTATCGTCGGCCGCCCCATGGGGCGGATGAGTAATGAACGGGAGTACGGTATGAATTTCACGATCCACGAAGACGCGGTTAAAGCCATTATTTATGGCATGCACGGAAGCCCTTACGATGTTCTGGGCCTCCACGATCTTCGTCCCAAGCAACCGGCGGTCGTAATCCGCACGTTTCAACCCTTTGCCGAAAAAGTGGAGGTCGTGGAGAAGGGGCAACTTCATTCCATGAGTCGCATCCACAAGGATGGCTTGTTCGAGCTGGTTTTCCCGGACCGCGAGAAGTTCAAGTACCGCTTGAAGATGACCGACAGCCACGGACATTCGTGGGAAATAGACGACCCTTACGGGTTGCCGCACCGGCTGACGGATTTTGATATTCATCTGTTTGCCGAAGGAACGCATTTCCGCACCTACGAAAAACTTGGCGCGCATTTGCACACGGTTAACGGATTGTCCGGCGTACATTTTGCGGTTTGGGCGCCCAACGCCATCCGGGTCAGTATCATTGGCCAATTCAATCGCTGGAATGGTTTGCATCATCCGATGCAAAAGCGCGGCGATTCCGGCTTGTGGGAGTTGTTTATTCCGGGGTTGGTTGAGGGGGATATTTACAAGTACGAAGTCAAGGGTCACCATGATTTCCTGGGTCAGAAAGCCGACCCTTACGGGTTTGCCGCGGAACTGCGTCCCAAGACCGCATCGGTTGTTGCGGATTTGCACAAGTATAAGTGGAACGACCAGGCCTGGATGACGAAGAAAAAGGATTTCACGACCGAGATGGATCGTCCGATCAGCGTTTATGAAGTTCATCCCGGTTCCTGGCGACGGGTTCCTAATGAAGATAATCGCTGGCTGACCTACCGCGAAATGGCGGACTGGCTTCTTCCGTATGTGAAAAACCTGGGATTCACCCACATCGAACTTATGCCCATCTCGGAGCATCCTTTTGACGGGTCGTGGGGTTATCAGACCATTGGATACTATGCGCCAACTTCTCGTTTCGGCACGCCGGATGACTTCAAGTATTTCGTCGATCGCTGTCACCAGGAGGGAATCGGTGTAATTCTCGATTGGGTGCCGGCGCACTTCCCGAAGGATGGTCACGGGCTTGCGTATTTTGACGGAAGTCATTTGTACGAACATGCCGACCCCCGCAAGGGCGAGCACCGCGACTGGGGAACGCTGATTTTCAATTACGGACGCAACGAGGTCCGTACGTTTCTGTTGTCCAACGCGGTTTACTGGGCTGAAGTTTTTCACATTGACGGATTGCGCGTCGATGCCGTGGCCAGCATGCTGTATCTGGATTATTCCCGCAACGACGGGGAGTGGATTCCCAACATGTTTGGCGGACGCGAGAACCTCGAGGCCGTCGATTTCCTCAAGAAATTCAATGAAATCATGCACGGGGAGTTTCCCGGTTTCCTGACGTTTGCCGAGGAGTCAACGGCATGGCCGATGGTGTCGCGTCCTACATATCTGGGCGGCCTCGGGTTTGGGTTGAAGTGGAATATGGGCTGGATGAATGACATTCTGCGCTACATCAGCAAAGATCCCATCCACCGTCGTTATCACCACAACGACATCACGTTTTCATTGATCTATGCTTTCACGGAAAACTTCATTCTTCCCTTTTCGCACGATGAAGTGGTGCACGGCAAAGGTTCCATGTTAAGCAAAATGCCCGGCGACTTGTGGCAGAAGTTTGCCAACGCCCGCCTTCTTTATGCCTTCATGTATGCGCATCCCGGCAAGAAGCTGTTGTTTATGGGCGCGGAAATCGGTCAGTGGAATGAGTGGAATTGCAATGAAAGCCTGGACTGGCATCTGCTGAAGTATGAACACCACCAGAAACTGCAATATTTCTTCACGCGCCTTAACGCCATTTACCGCCAGTATGTCCCGCTTTATGAAATTGATTTTTCCTGGGACGGATTTGAGTGGATTGATTTTCATGACAGTGAAAACAGCACGGTAAGTTTGATTCGCAAGGCAAAGAATCCGCACGACATCATGGTGTGCATTTTTAATTTCACGCCGGTGGTTCGGGAGGGGTATCGTGTTGGCGTTCCCTATGCCGGTGAATACAAGATGGTGATGAACAGCGACAGCGCAACCTTCGGCGGCAGTAACGCCGGTGTCGTGGAAGTATTGACGGCCGAGCAGGTTCCCTGGAACAGCCATCAGTATTCACTGCCGCTGGTCGTGCCTCCGCTGGGGGCGGTGTTTTTCCACCACTTTGAAGAGCCACCACCGCCGCCGCCGAAAAAGGCTGTCGCGGAGAAGGTGGATAGCCGTGCCGCCAAAGAGGCAACCTCTTCCGGAGCAAAGAATTCTGAATCCGCAAGCGGCGCCTCGGCGGCTGTCTGAAAACACGAGGTGGCCAGCCTCGCTTGAAATAATTAAAAATGGCGTGATGTTACGGGGGTAACAACGTGTTTAGTGGTCAATCAAATGGGGATTGTCCGGTTATGTTAGCGGCGCAATATTTACCACCGCCACTCGTGCATGAGTTGCGGTCGCGATCGTTCCCGCGGTTGTTCCGGATGACGGGTAGTCCGGGGAACCGCGGGTTTGGACGGGTGTTGCGACAGCGCATTAAAACCTTGATTGAGCGGGAAAACACGTTGGTGGAGAAGGCGATAACACTGGCTTATCTGGGATCATTTCTCGTGGATCACATTGTGTTTGCGGAAAAAACCGCCTGCCAGATTCTGGAAAAAAGAAACCTCACGGAAGTGGAGGAAAAAGCCCTCTGGGATCGCCATTTTCATAATGTAATTCAAACCCTGGCCGGTGAGCACAGGGATTCGGAACGTATTTTGGAATACCTTGTCTATCTGGACCAGTATTCCCGATTGCCGGGCGTGGTGCATCGCGCCCGCACCCGACACTGGAAATTGTTCAACAGCATTCTGGTCCGCTCGGGCGCCCAGGACTTTCAGGAAGTCGATGAAGTCAGTATTCTGCGAAAAGTGCAATACATCCTGTCCAGCAACCGCCGCCCCGAATCCAAGGCCCGTCTCATTACCCTGGCCGCATCGCTTTTGGCTGACCGGCAGTGTTGGTGCCGCCATGTTCCGTGGCCGGCCGCCTATACCCAAATCATGACCGATATCTACCCGTTCCTTGCCCAACATCCCGATGTCCTCGACAAAATTGTCCGCCTTTCCTAATCGCAGTATTGCACTTCGTCGTGTGGTTGCGCTAACCTGTTGCTCAAAGCGGAATTCTGGAGCCGGTTCATGTACATTATTCATATAGCATCGGAGTTTGCCAATGTCGCCAAGGTCGGAGGATTGGCCGACGTGGTGCAGGGGTTGACCAGGGAATTATCCATACGCGGAAATCATGTGGAAGTGATCATGCCGCGTTACGACTGCATGCGGTTTGACCGGATTTGGGGTTATACCAAGGCCTACAGCGATTTGTGGGTTCCCTACCATCACTTTTGGGTTCATTGCGATGTGTACTTCGGTTTTGTCGATGGCGTGAAGGTGTTTTTCATCGAACCGCATTTTTTCAAAAACTTCTTCAGCCGCGGTATCATCTATGGCCATCAGGATGATCCCGAGCGCTTTGCGTTCTTCAGCAAGGCCGCGCTTGAATTCATGCTCAAAACCGGCAAGCATCCCGACGTCATTCATGTACATGACTGGCAAAGCGCGATGGTGCCGTTGCTGTTGTTTGAAACCTACAGCAAATTCGGCATGACCCATCCGCGCGTATGTTTCACCATTCACAACATTCATCACCAGGGCATTACCGGGGATTTTGTATTGCGCCAGAATCATTTGAATCCGGCATGGTATGTCACCGGCGACCGGTTGGCCGACGACCGTTACCACAATGCCGTGAACCTGATGAAGGGCGCAATTGTGTACTCGAACTTCATTACCACGGTCTCGCCGACCTACATGCACGAAATTCGTTACAGCACATTGGGGCACGGTCTTCAGGACACCTTGAACCGGAACGGCGGAAAACTCGGCGGAGTGTTGAACGGCATCGACTACGGGGAGTGGAATCCGGAAGTTGATCGATTCATTCCTCACAAATATTCCGCCGATAAGTTTGACGGCAAGTATGCCAACAAGAAGGCCCTGCGCGATCGCTTGTGGCTGGCCGACGTGTTCAAGCCGATTGTGGCCGTGGTCAGCCGGCTCGATCACCAGAAAGGCGTCGGGCTTATCCGTCACGCCATGTTTTATGCCCTGGCGAATGGTTGTCAGTTTGTTCTGCTGGGCACCAGTCCCGACCGGAAAATCAGCGAAGATTTCTGGAACCTCAAGCATCACCTGAACGACAACCCCGACTGCCACCTCGAGTTGAGTTTCGACGAAGGTTTGTCGCATTTGATTTATGCGGGCGCGGACATGATTTTGATTCCCAGCGCATTTGAACCGTGTGGATTAACCCAGTTGATCGGGATGAAATATGGAACCGTGCCCGTCGTCCGCAACACCGGCGGCCTGGCCGATACGGTGTTTGACGCAAATTACGCGCACGTACCGTATCAGGACAGAACCGGTTATGTATTTAACGATTTCAACAATGATGGCGTTGAGTCGGCGCTCAAGCGGGCGATCGGCATGTGGTATCATTATCCGCAATATTGGCGCGAGTTGGCCATGAACGGCATGCGGAAGGATTATTCCTGGAACCATTCCTCCCAGCACTATCTCAACATTTATGAGCACATCCGGGAAAAATAATATCACGAAACGGAAAAACCATTTCAATTGATGGAGAATTAAACATGGAGACCATTGCGGAATACGTAAACGGCCAATTGAACATTTCCGGCGCGGAGGCAACGGTGCTGAAGCATGCCGGCAAGTCCGCTGACGCTTATCGGTCGGCGGGAGGAATCGACTTTAAACGCGTGAAAAGCGCCGCGGCGATCGCTCTTCACATGCAACAGCCCCTGATTCCCGCCGGGGGGGGCGACCTCCATACCGCCGATATTATCAGCAACCTGAAGTACATGATGGACAACCAGTCCATTGGCGACAATCACAACGCTCCGGTGTTTTACTGGTGTTACAAACGGATCGGCGAGTTCATTCCGCAGTTGATTAACGAGGGCAAGCAACCCCGCGCAATGCTGGAGTATACCGGATGCCTGTTTGACGGGCTTCGGAAAATGGGTTCGCAGGATTTGTTCGACACACTCAAAAACATTACGTGCAATCCGGATTACCGGCATGCCGCGGAATGGCTGGGGTGTCCATGGGGTCACGCGGTCGCGCCTTCCACCCCGGTGCAGGACTACAAGTTGCATGTCCTGGCCTGGCAACAGCACTTTGCGTCCATATTCGGATTGGATGCGCTGGAGCGGGTGAAAGGTTTTTCGCCGTCTGAAATGGCGATTCCGAATCAACCCGACGTGGCGTACGAATTCGTCAAGACGTTGAAAGATTGCGGATTTACCTGGGTGATCATCCAGGAACATACCGTCGAGCAGTTGAATGGACATGGATTGAATCGTCCGCACATTCCGCACCGCCTGGTGTGTCGCAACAGCAAGGGCGAAACCGCCTCGATTATCGCGTTGATCAAAACGCAGGGAAGCGACACCAAATTGGTTGCGCAAATGCAACCGTGGTATGAAGCCGCAAGTTTGTCGCGATGGGAGTTGGGCGGTAAACAAATTCCCCCGCTTGTTACCCAGATCGCCGACGGGGAAAATGGCGGGGTCATGATGAATGAGTTCCCATCGAAGTTCATGGAGGTATCCCGCAACGCCTCGCATACGGACACGCCGCTCATGAACGGTTCGGAATACCTCGAGCATTTATTCGCCATGGGCATCAAGGAATCCGACTTTCCGGAGATACAGCCCCTTTTCCAGCACAAGATTTGGCAGAAAATTCAACCGGGAGACGGGCCGGAAAAGCTTCGGAACGCCATCGAGGAATGCCGTCGTGAGGATCATCGCTTCCACATGGAGGGCGGCAGTTGGACCAGCCACATTTCGTGGACAAACGGATATGAGAACGTGCTGGGGCCTATGGAAAAGGTCAGCGCATTGTTCAGCGAAAAGGTGCTGGATAAAGGCGTGCCGACGCACGATCCGCGTTACCGCAATGCGCTTTATCACCTGCTGATCACGCAAACCAGTTGTTTCCGCTATTGGGGGCAGGGGTTGTGGACGGATTATGCGCGCGAGCTTTGCCGCCGCACCGAGGATATCCTTCAACATGACTTTTAATTGAAGCAGAAAGGCGCGCTTATGCCGGATACCGTATATCATGCATTGGTTTTGAACCTCCACCAACCATGGGGAAACATGGATGAAATGCTCAACAACCCCCTGTCGGAGTGGCAGGGCAAGGAAGTGTTGTACGCATACGATCGAATTCCCCGCGCGGTTGAGGGATGGGAGGATGTCGCGCGTGTACATATTTCCATGAGCGGCACCCTGCTGGAGGCGTTATCCAACCACGATTTTCAGTCTCGCGTTTATGGTGTCGTCAAGTGCGGCGATTTGCTGTGGCGTCTTCGTAATCCCGCGATCGAAATGCTGGGCACCGGATATTATCATCCGGTGTTCCCCCTGATTCCGGAACCTGACCGGGAGGAACATGTAAAGCGCTGGTTGAGCATCGGCCATCATTTGTTTCCGCGGGACGCGTTCCAGGGTTTCTGGCCGCCGGAGATGGGTTTCAGCATGGAAATGATTCCCCTGTTAAAACGCGCCGGTTACCGGTATGTGATTGTCGATGCCGAGCACATTGTCCCCATGACGCCGATGAAGTGGGAGGAATTGCGCTACCGGCCACACGTCGCGAAATTCGGCGACCATGAAATCATCGTCATTCCCCGCGACCGGGATCTTTCAATTGCCCAGGAGGGCGGCCTTGAGACGGGTTGGTTTGTAAATGAAGTCAAGGAACGCACGAAGTGGTGCGACTTTGAACCGTTGGTTTGCACCGCCACGGATGGCGAAAACGGCGGATGGTTCAGAAATGTAAACTGGGCCGCAAATTTCTGGGGCGCTTTTTACCAACCGTTGCTTGAGCAGTCCCGGAAAAAAACTTCCGGCGTAATGCCGACATTTATTGATGATTACCTCGACCGTTTCGGTGCGCATGGTCAGGTCATTGTGCGAACCGGAGCGTGGAACACCGGATTTCACCATGGAATCGGCTTCATTCAGTGGACAGGATCGCAAATGCAGCGTGATGCCTGGGCCAAGCTGGCCGACGTCAGCAAACAAGTGCATGCCGCGCGAGAAGACGCTTCCGCGCGCGGATGGCCCAACAACTCGGAAAACCGCTGTCTGGAAGAGGCTTTTTGGCGGCTTCTGCGGGCGGAAACCAGTTGCCATTTCTTCTGGGGAACCGCCTGGGTTGACCGGGCGCATGCCGGCATGAATGAAACCTTGTACTGGCTGGATCAAGCCCGCCGCGCCAAAGGTGTTTAACCGCAATTGTTAGGTTAATGTCATGATTGAGGTAAATCTACCCTGATAAAGGGTTGAATCCTTTACTTTATCGAGCGTGAGTTTTAGCATGTCCGGTTGAAGTTTCAGGACGTGTGGCCCGTGAAAAGATACGTGAATATCGATAAACAAAACAACGAGGACGACGAGCAGAAGGAACTGCGCGACCTGCTCGATGGTGTCACCCATGAATTCGATTTGCCTTCAGGCGGGACAGAGTTGATCCTGTTGGAAATTGACCCGCATCGGGCGCATGTCTGCTGGACAATCGAGCCATCGCAAGCTCGTCCGTTTCATCCTCTCGTTTTGCGCGTTTATGACATTTCCGGCGGAGGGGACACAACATCCGCCGAGCAGGTATTTGATGTCGAAGTGTTTGGTTTGCAGGGCCGATGGTATCTTGACTTGTGGCGTGATGACCGGACCTTTATTGCCGAAATCGGATACCGGAACTCGGATGGTTCTTTCAAGTCGCTTGCCCGATCAAACGAGGTTAAGACGCCCCCCGCCGACCCGGAGCATGTCGATCGCGATACCCGTCATGCCGACCCGAACGGAAATCCGGTGCACACGGATTGGCCGGGAGATCACGTAAATGCCGCCGAAACGGTTTCGACCGGATCGGCCGACGCCGATACCGCGTCCGTTTCTCCCGATAATGAAACGAAACCAGATGTCGGGATTGTGAATGAGGCGATAAATATTGAACCGGTCACTATCCTGGATCCGAATTTTCCTTTGGTTGATTGGTCGCCAAAGGTTCCGCAGGATAAAGCGGACGAACCATCTTCCGATGAGACCAGCCACGGGAAGAAACAGGATGTTTTCAGTTCGGAAGTCGATACGGTATTGGCCGCCGGAGATGCCGCAGTGGCTTTTGACGAGGAAGTTATAAACGGCCTGACGGAAGAGTTTCCCTCCGCGGAAAAATTACAGGCCGCCGCCGGAGAAAATCGCGAAGCGCTACAGGCGTTTTACCAGGCCGCATCCGAGTTGCCGCCGGCAGAGTCCGCTCCGGCGGAAATGGGCGGACAGTCTGGTGATCAGGTTTCTGCTCCGGCCAAGCCTTCCTCGTCGCCGTCTCCGGCGCCCCTGGAGCAAATTGTTGGATTATCCAGCCTTGAAAGCGCAGGGCGGGATGTGCTTTTGGAAGTGAATGCCGAAATTCATATTTATGGTCGGGCAAAGCCCGGAACGGAGCTTACACTTTACGGGCAGGTGGTGAAAACCCGCCCGGATGGATCGTTCTCCGTGCGCCGTCCGTTGCCGCACGGCGCCGTAATCCTGCCTTTGCTTCACACCGAAGAGCATTAAAAAGCGCAGGCTCATGCGGCAATATTCCTGCCCGGAAATTTAATCATGAAGAACAACAATCCAATCGGCTATCTATGCCTTGTCCTTCATGCCCACCTTCCGTATGTGCGACATCCGGAGTTCCCGGAGTTTATTGAAGAAAGGTGGCTCTTTGAGGCGGTCAGGGAATGTTACCTGCCATTGTTGCGAATTCTCAAGGCGCGTGAAATGAAGCCGGGCGCCGCACGGATAACGTTGTCGCTTTCGCCCACATTAATGGCCATGCTTGATGATGAATTGCTTGGAGGTCGTTGTGAGCGTTACCTGGAGCGCGTAGCCAGGTTGGCGGAAAGTCAGGTCGGGAAAACCAAAGGCGATGCATCCCTGCACCCCATTGCATGTTTTTACGACGCGCTGTCCCGGAAAAATCTGGAGCATTGGCGTTCGTTGGGAGACGGCGGAGTGGTTTCTGCATTCGCCGACCTGGAGAAAGCCGGCGCGTTGGAGTTGATCACGACCTCCGCAACGCATGCATTTCTGCCCATTTGGAAAAGGCATCCCGACGCCACGCGTCGGCAGATTCGCACAGGTGTTACATCGTTTCGTGAGCGCGTCGGGCATGATCCTTCCGGCTTCTGGCTTCCGGAGTGCGGCTATTATCCGGGACTTGAAAAGTACCTGAACGATGAAGGCATCAAATACTTTATTCTGGAAACGCATGGCTTGACCCATGCCCGGCCGCGTCCGGCGGGCGGTGTCTATGCCCCGCTTTATTGTCCGAATGGAATTGCGGCATTCGGGCGTGACCCGGAATCGTCACAACAGGTGTGGAGCGCCCGCCTTGGTTATCCGGCGGATTACGATTACCGCGAGTACTATCGCGATATTGGCGGTCAAATGCCGATCAATGAACTGCAGGCGCTTTTTCCGGATGCGGATCTGAACCCATCCACCGGGTTCAAGTATCATCGCATAACCGGTCCGGGAGAGCAAAAGGCGCCGTATCATCCCGGACTGGCGGCGGAAAAGGCGCGGCGACATGCCGCCGACTTTCTGGATAAGAAAGTGGCTCAGGCCAAAAAACTCCGGAGTGATTTGCGGGTTACTCCGGTAATCACAGCGCCGTTTGATGCGGAATTGTTCGGACATTGGTGGTTTGAAGGACCATTGTTTCTGGAGGCTCTGCTTGAACTGGCCGATCAAACTCCCGCCATCGCGATGGTCACACCTTCCGACTATCTGGTCCGCCACTCCGAAGGATCAACAGGTGTTCCGTCTGCTTCGACGTGGGGCGCGCGTGGATATCACGACGTCTGGCTGAACGACACAACGGCATGGATGTATCCACACTTATATCGCGCGGCGGAACGCGCGGCCCGATTGCCGGAAATCACGGAAGGGGAAGGTTCTGAAGTCAGCCGCAGATTGCTTGTCCAGGCCAGACGGGAAATTCTGCTGGCGCAATCATCCGATTGGCCTTTTATGATGAATGCGGGACGTCATCTCGAGTATGCGGAAAAACGTGTACGCGACCACTTGTCCCGCTTCTACTGGCTGGCCGACGCGCTGGAGCGCCAAATCGTCAACGAAGCAAAGCTTTCTGCCATAGAAAAAGCCGATCCGATTTTTAACAAAGAGTCGCTGTTGCTTTAATGCGGTCCGGGTTGAGTTGGCGTCTGGGAAAACCGCCGGTCTGTCGGTTATGTTTTAGTCTCGCCAAATTGCCCAATAATATGTATGATGTACACGTTGACCCGGGATAATAATGAAAGGAAATCGTAATGGAAATTTCGGAAGCAAAGCCGTCATTTGATCTGGATAAAATAAAAAATCAGGCGCTGTCTGTAATTACAACACCGGCCACATTCTTTAAGGGCATGGCCAAGGGTGGGGGAATACAGGACCCCTTGATTTTTCTGGTGGCAATCAGCGTGGTTACTGCATTGGTTCGGGCTTTGTACATGCTGGTATCCGGATCATTTATCGGCGCTATAGGAGTTCTGATACTTACACCGGTAATGGCGGCGATATTTGGCTTTGTCGGAGCGGCGATTCTCTATGTTATCTGGAACGTGATGGGGTCGCGGGAAAATTATGAAACAGCTTATCGGTGCGCGGCTTACGCATCGGCTATAATGCCGATCACCACATTGATTTCATTCATTCCCTATTTGGGGGGAGTTGCCGCGATGGCGTGGGGGTTCTATCTGATATTTCTGGCCAGTGTGAGTGTTCACAACATCCCGTTGCCTAAAGCAAAGTTGGTATGGGGAATTTTGTTCACCATTTTTGCACTTTTCGGATTTTTCAGTGAAGTGGGGGCACGTAAGGCGCAAAAGACATTGGAGCGCTGGGAGCAACGGGTAAGCAGTGGTGAAATGTCCCCGGAAGAAGCGGGAAGGATGGTCGGCGAGTTTCTAAAAGGATTGGAAAAAGCCGCTCAAAAACAAGATGAAAGCTCGACAAATCAGAATAAATAACATTGTCAGACAATATTGAACAACCGCCTGGAGTGTACAATTATGTACGCTCCGGGCGTTCTTGTTTCTACATTATTGAACCCAAAAGTGATAAATTGATACCGTCAGTGGTAGTGTTTTCCACTATAAACCACTATATGTAGTTATCCGATGACTTGGCATCATCCTTGCTTCTAATAAGTATATCTATGGGTGTTTCTCGATTATATGGGCTGTACCGGCTTCTGTCGGTGGTGTTTTTCCTTGCCGCCACCCCTGCATACGCATTGCTGGTGGATTTGGACGCCTATGTCGATTTCCCGATTCTTCAAGAAGATGGCGTGACGCCTTTGGCCGATGGTTCCTGGGTTTATATCATTGGCAGTACCGATAGCATTATTGATCCGATGCAAATGGTCGGTACGAACTTCATTGCCGGTTCGGTTACCGGCGACGATGTAATTCTCGGCATCGTCAGGATAGGCGATGGCGCGGTTTCCAATAGCGGCACCTTTTTTTCAACCGTTCGCTATGAGTCGGATGAAATCAATTATGTTTATATTCGTTTTTTTAATTCCACCGATTCTCTTACAGGTCTTATCTGGTGGGGTACTTCGGCTATGTTTCAACTTGGTGTAACGCTGGGTGTCGCAACGGTTGTGTTTGATCAGGGGACGAATCTGATCACCGATAATGAAGATAATTTCGTGATCATTCCCGAACCGAACACTATTCACCTTTTTGTGCTGGTGGCGGGAATGTTCTGGGCCATGCGCGCTCGCATGCGTCGTGTGGATGAAGAGGGGGAGCGGGAAAATCACCATGACGACCCGCCGTCGACCCCGCAAATCACCTGATCTTGCCATTACTTTGGACACATGTTTTCTTATCTGTTATTCTGCCGTCCTTTGAGCCGGCAAAGGACTTCAGGACATGAATACAGAAACAAATAAATCCTGGCAGATTCGAAAGAACCAGCCTCCACTCTCCAAGGCGGCTTTAACATCGCTAGCCACGGTGTTTATTGTCGCCTTTCTCGCGGTAATACCGATATTCGTCTGGTTTTTCTGCCGCATTGAACCCGGTGCCGACCAGATTGCCATTCTGGTACACAAAACGGGTGAAAACCTCCCTCATGGAGAAATCATCGCCTTGTCTCCCGAACAAAAGGGTATTCAACGCGATGTTTTGCCGGAAGGCCGTTATTTCAAAAACCCTTACACGTGGGGATGGGAAATCAAGCGCATTACGGATATTCCCGCCGGCAAACTTGGTGTTGTGACCCGCTTGTATGGCAACGACCTTGGTCCCGGTCAAATTCTGGCCGGTGAAGGCGAAAAAGGTATTCTTGCCGACGTGTTGCGTCCCGGTAAATACCGCCTGAACCCCTATGCCTACCAAGTCGAAGTATACGATGCCATCACCATCCGCCCCGGTCATGTTGGCGTAAAAATATCACTCGTGGGCGACGATGTCCTGCATGCGATTCTGGATACGGATAATCGAAATACCATGCTCGTGGAGGACGGGGTCAAGGGCGTCAAGGCAACGGTTATTGATCCCGGCACCTATTACCTGAATCCCTATATGGTGGACGTGGTTGAAGTGAATCTGCAAAGCCAACGCTATGGCATGAGCGGCGATGACTCCATCAGTTTTCTAACCCTGGATGGATTCACCGTCACAGTGGAAGGCACCATCGAATATGCCATCCAGCGGAATTTTGCCGCATTGTTGACGCATCGTGTAGGCGACATGGAGGATATCATTCGCAAAGTTATTTTGCCGCGCGCGCGCGGATTCAGCCGCATTGAGGGCAGTAAGCACCCCGCCATCAATTACATTGTCGGTGAAACCCGGCAGGGGTTTCAACGTGATCTCGAAAATCACTTGCGGGAACGTTGCCTTCCCTGGGGGGTTGATATCCGGGCCGTGCTGGTGCGCAAAATTATTGTGCCTGACGAAATCGCAAGCATCAGTCGCGAACGCGAAGTTGCCGTTCAAAATGCGCTGAAGTTTGAACAGCAGATCGATCAAGCCAAATCCCAGGCGGAACTGGTGCGTCAGGAGACGCTGGCCATTCAAAACAAGGAAAAGGTTCAGGCCGATACGGCACGAATTCGCGCGGTGATCAGCGCCCAGCAGGATCAGTCGGTGCGAGTAATTGCCGCCGAAAAAGAGCGGGAGGTCGCTCGCCTTGAGGAGCAGGCCGCAACATTCCAGGCCGAGGCGGTAATAAAAATCGCAGAAGGCGATCGTGATGCCATTCGCGCCCGAAATTTGGCCGAGGCATCGGTGATGACGGATCAAGTTAAAGCATTTAAGTCCGGTATGACGCTGGCCCGCTACCGTTTTTATCAGCAGGTTGGTCCGCGCATCCAGTCGGTGTTAAGCAGTGACAAGGATGGAGGCATCGGCAGTATGTTTGAATCCTTTATGCCGCTGAAGGAAGGGGGTGCGCGATGAACAAGTTGAAACCCATTCTCGGCATAGTGCTGTTCAGCGCGCTTGCGGTATTTGTTTGGCAATGGTTTTTCTGCCGCTTCTACGTCGAGCCGAACCAAATGGCGGTGATTATTAATAAAACCGGCGATCCCTTGCCCCCCGGTCAAATTCTTGCTGATCCCGGTCAAAAAGGTGTGCAGGCAAATGTCCTGGGAGAAGGAAGGCACTTTCTCGATCCGATTCGGCACGAAAGAAAAATCCTGCCCGCGATTATCATTCCACCCGGCAAGATCGGCTTGGTAACCTCCAAAATTGGTGAAGAGCTTCCGCCCGGAGAATTTCTTGCCGAAGAGCATCAAAAAGGTATATGGCGCCGGGTGCTAGGTCCCGGCAAATATCGGATGAATCCTTTCGGATACGATATTCAAATTGTCGATGCCATCAGCATTCCCATCGGATACGTCGGTGTGGTGACGTCGCTATCCGGCGAACAGGCCGAACCGGGATCGTTTGCCGAGGCCCGTCAGAAGGGAGTTCGCCGCGATATACTTCAACCCGGCCTCTACTTTGTTAACCCCAAGGAATATAAGGTCGATGTTCTGGAAATCGGAGTCAATCAAGTTTCCCTGCTCGGACGGGAAGGCGGAGAAGTTATTACGAAAACAACGTTGACGGCGCAGAATCGGGCCATGGAACGACTGCAAAGCAATGTGCTGGAGCAACAACGACAGAGCCGTCTCGATTACCTGGCTGAGGCCGCGCAATCCGTGATGCGAATGCCGGTTGAAAAAGCGCCGACCCGTTCTGCGGCCGAGCCGGGAGCCAAGGCCCGCGGTGTTCAGGTTTCCGGTGAACCCATCACCACGCTTGGCCTTGCGCAATACGTTGAATTTCCTTCGCGTGATGGTTTTGAAATCAGTCTCGATATGACCGTGGAGTTCGAATTGCTTCCCGACTATATTGCCTCCATTTTCAGCGGTTACGGCGATCTCCCCGCCGTCGTGGACAAGGTTATCATGCCGCAAATTACGTCGATTTCGCGCAACAAAGGTTCGGAATACCGGGCCAAGGATTTTATTGTCGGTGAAGGTCGTGAAATTTTTCAAACCGAACTAACCCGCACGCTGGCGGCCACATTAAAAAGTAAAAACATCATTGTTCATAACGCATTGATTCGCCATGTCGGTGTGCCCATGCAAATTCTGGATCCCATTCAACAGGCGAGCATTGCCATTGAGCAGGATCTCACCAACAAGGAAAAGCAGAACACCGCGCGCAAGCAGGCTGAATTGAATACCGAGTTGACCTTGATCGAGCAACGGCGCCAGCAGGTTGCGCAGGAAACCAGCAAAATCAAGGCGGAGATTGAAGCTGATCAACAAAAACAGGTTGCGGAAATCCAGGCGGAAGCCCTGCGACGGGTCGCGGATATTGCGCGGGAAACAGCCTCGATTCGCGCCGAACGGGTTCGCAAGCTCGGTCGTGCCGAGGCCGATGCGATCAAGCTGGTGGAAGGTGAAAAGGCCAATGGATTGCTGTTGAAGGCGCAGGCTTTTGGTGATCCTCAAGCTTTCGCGCTCTGGGAGTTTGCGCATAACTTGAATCCAGCAATTACATTCAACATTCTGCATGCGGGAACGGGAACATTGTGGACCGATCTGGAAAAGGCAAGGTTGAGTGATCTCGGCGGCGCCGGTGTCATCACGGATAAATCCAAGTAATTGTCATGCTGATTGACTGGTTATGGGTGGTTGCGGGGTTTGTCTTGCTGTTTATTGGCGCTGATCTGCTGATTCGCGGCAGTGTTCGAATTTCCATTCGATCCGGCATCTCTCCCTTGGTGATCGGACTTACTGTGGTGGCATTTGGTACCAGCACGCCGGAATTGTTTGTAAGTTTACGCGCGAACCTCGGTGGCAATGGTAATATTGCCGCCGGCAATATCGTCGGGTCCAACATCTTCAACATAGCGGTTATTCTGGGGTTATCCGCACTCCTCCAGCCGATCAAGGTGAAATCGCAACTCATCCTGCAGGATATTCCGGTGATGATCGGCGCTACAGCGCTGTTTTTTGTGATGGCCAGGGATATGAATCTTCAGCGCGTGGAAGGGGGGATTCTTTTCCTTCTACTGATGATATATGTGGCTATGACCGTACATTTAGCAAGGAAAAACCGCGAACCCGAAGTGTTGGCGGAATTCGAACATCTGGTCCCGGCACAAAAAGGCAGTATGCCCCTTGATCTTTTTCTGTTGGTCGGCGGTATCGGATTTTTGGTGGGCGGATCAAACCTTTTGGTAAAAGGCTCGGTCAATATTGCCGAAGCCGCCGGTATCAGTCAGGCCATTATCGGCCTGACCTTGGTTGCCGCCGGCACAGGTCTTCCGGAATTGGCAACATCCGTCCTTGCCGCCATCAAGAAGGAATCGGATATTGCCGTTGGTAATATTGTCGGCTCCAACATTTTTAATTTACTTTGTATTGGCGGACTGTCTCCGTTGGTTCTCCCGTTGTCGTTTCCGGAAGTCGAAAAGATGGATTTCGCCGTTATGATGGTGCTCGCGGTATTGTTGCTTCCTCTTGCATGGACGCGGATGCGGCTTGGGCGCAGGGAGGGAGCGTTGTTAATTGCCAGCTATGCGGCTTACATGTACTACATCTGGCCGCATGCGCGTTGATTCCTATATATGATTATTTATGGCGAATCACGCGTGTTGTCGTATTGAGAATCGATCCAACGTCGGAACGCGGTGGCGTCAACAGTGTGATCGGATGATTGAGACTCAATCCAATTGCGCCTCTCCCCGCTTTCGCGGACAAATGTGTTCCATGCATCCATGGCGGTCTGCCAATCGCCACGCAATTTTTTGTCGGACACGATTTTTTGCCGCCTTCTTTCCGTGTTTTTTGGCAGTTCGTTGAAAAAGACGACAACTGGTCGCAGTGCCGCGACCAGTTCGGGTGAACGTCCGATGGAAGCCTGCTGAAGTTTCCATGCCAACGCTTGACAGATTTGTCCTACCCAGTTTTTGTCGCGATTGGCCAGAAGGATATCCACGGATATCCGACTCCCCGTCAATCCTTCCGGTAAAAATACACCGAGATCTTCAGGGCGCATTTCCAGAATTCGCGCAATTGTTCGCGGATCATCGGAATGTGTGCCGGGGACAACTCTCCGGATTTGCCTCGCCATCCATACATCCCACGCCATATCAAATGACCGCTGGTCTTTTACCTCCAACCACAACTGTATGGATGTCGGTGATAGTGTGCCGTGCCGGGCAATCTGTTCCGCAGCTTTTGTTATGAGCATCGGTCCGCTCAAGAAATCAACCAGCCATGATCCGACCAGGCCGGCGTGCGCCTTCTCGCGCCATCGACCGGGGGCGAATCGCTCGTGTAAAAAAACTCTGGAGGCTGGCGTATAATCAAGCATGGCCTCTGCATTTTCAACGACGCGAAGGTTTCGTTCCTTTAATTCCGGATAAAGATTCTGCGCCAGCGCCACGGCAAACCATTCAGGAAACGCGCCCGGTCTTGATCTTCTTTCGTCGGCGCTTTGTCGTGCATGAATCCAGCGGTTCAACAGCAGGCCGCTGATGGCTTCCAATATATCCTCCTGATCCATGTCATCCATGTTGATCAAGGTTACAGCTTGCCGGACCCGGCCATCCTGATCAGCTTGCTGAACCGCAACAGCGCGCCCAACCGGCTCGTTGGTGTGAACGACGGCCTCGATCACGATGGGGTTGGCGTGTTCCCCGGGAATGGATGTTCCGGCAAGCGCTTCCAAACGTTGGCGCAACGATTCCGCCCAAATCGCCAATTCAAGCGAGAGGGTCGGATTCGTTCCGGTTATATAAAAATTACGTTGGTGAGATGCCACAACTTTTCCGGCCTGCGGGAGGGCGGGATTCGATCGCTCCATAACGTTTGTGGCTCCGCGAACGCCGGCGCCATATATGAGCAGGGTTGTCATCATACAGGCGATGTAATGTCGATATTTCATGCTTCCGCGCCGCGGTTCCGGCTGTCGAGTACAAGGGTGACGGGTCCGTCATTGACGAGATCAACTTTCATGTCCGCTTGAAAAATTCCGGTTTGAACCCTGGCGCCCAACCCGCGAAGCGCGGTAACATAATGTTCATAAAGTCGTTTGCCGGTGTCGGGATCGGCGGCGTTGATATAGCTTGGGCGGTTGCCTTTGCGGCAATCAGCGAGCAAGGTAAATTGACTTACAACCAGAACGTCGCCGTGTACCGCGTCCAAGTCCAGATTCATCTTGCCCGCGTCATCGTTGAATATCCGTAGCTTCGCCGTTTTCTGGGCGAGGTATTCGGCGTCTGTTGCCGCGTCGTTTCGTTCAACTCCACACAAAACAAGAAAGCCCAGCCCGATGGACGCTACGGTTTTTCCCGATGAAACGACTTCCGCCCGGCTCACCCGTTGAATAACCAGACGCATGATCTTCTTGACCGCGGAAGACTAGAGCGAACCTCGGGACACACGCAACGAAGGCAACCGGTTAAGCGCCGCGGCGATTTCATATCGGCGAGGCCGGGCCAGGTCACCGCGAACCTCGCGGGTGATTTGCTCAAGCCCCTCGGTGCTTAAATCGCGCTCGACCAGGTCAAGAAGTTCGCGCAAGGGTCGGGGTTTGTCCAGGTAGCGCTGACGGGCATATTCAATAATCAAGCCGAGCGTCAGAGTCTGCTGGATGTCTGCAACTTGATGTGTGATGCCGAGACGTATTGTATAGCGTCCAAAATGAATGGTTCCGCTGTCCTCGACGTGGACCACGCCGTCAAGCCGCCCCATGCTTGCATCAATGCTGGATGGTATGATCCAGCGCGCGGTTTCAATCAATTGCGTGAAATCATATGCCGGAGCTTCTTCCGCCGCCATGGATGCAAATGCGCGTTTTGCTTCTGTGGTGATGTCGCTGATGGCGCCATCTTTAATGCATAAGATGCAATCGGCAACCGGGATAAATGATGCAACCGCCGTATGACCGCCGACTATTGTGGAAACGCCCAGTTCCTGGGTAAGTTGTTTTACCCGTGAAGCGAGCGTCACATGCTGTGAATCCGAACCCAGAAACGCCTGAATACGGTGGTCGCCGCCCAAAAAGCCCGGACAAGAGTCCGCTTCATCGATCAGCAACACCCTCGCGCCGACTTCCAGAGCTTCAATCAGGGAAGCCGCCTGCGAGTGACAGGCTCCCGCGCTTTCGGATGAATAGTCGGATTCGTCGAGAAAACAGCTCAAGTCCACCCTCTGGGTGCTACGTCCTGGTTCCGATGCAATATAAACGGTGTCCGGCATGGTCACGATGTATTCCCTGCCATCCCCCGGAATATGATTGTAAATCCCGGATGCCAGCGCTTCCATCAATTCAATGCGCCCGGAAAACATGTCACCCAGAATCAAGGTGACACCCGTGGTGATGCCCACGCCGGTGACACCGCCTTGGTGAGGGGTGTCAAAGGTGACCTGCATGGATTGGTCGACGCTTATCCTGCGCTCAGAATCGTACGCGGGTTCGTCGGTTCCTGGTGCGCGATCGAGCATGGAGCCGGAACCGATAAAACCGATTAAACCGCGCTGGGACAAGCTTTGGCGAATCTGGTCGGCGTCTTCCATTAAACCTACAAATGTACCGACCTCCACGGAGTCCATATTGCAATACAGCAACGACTCCTGGACGATCATGGGCAGGTCGTCAAAGAATACTGTTTGCAGAGCCGTGCCGTCGATTCGTCCCCGTTGCATCGGAATCAACATGGATAATCGAATGTCGGTAAATTCGTCTGCGATATGAATCGTTGATCGCGGAAGAATTTTTTGTCCGGGGCGGGGCAGGATGATGCGGCGACGAGCGATACCGCTGGAATCGAACGTTGCCTGCGATTCGATGGCGGAGGACAATTTGCGAGTAAGAAAATCCTCCAACGCGGTTCTTCGAATGGGCGACGCCAAAAGTGACTCGGGAAAACCAGCCACGGCGTGGGTTACCCTTACAACAAACGGTTGATGGATTTCATCAGCGCCATGAGCCACCTGGCTGATTTTTACGATATAACGGTTGAAATCATAATCTCCGAGCAGGCGATTCAACTCGCCTGATTCGCGGCCATCGATTTCCTTCAGGATGTTGTAGAATTCAAGTTTGTCTTTCATGGCTCTGCGTGTGCCTTTCGTGGGTTGAATGTTGCGACTTCAACCGCATTGTCCTGTACTTCAACATGCAAAAGTCGGTTCAGCAGGGCGAGATCATCCTGCAGGGTGTTGAACAGCGTTTTAATTTGTCTCAAGGGGCGTTCGCTTAATGCGCCGGGAAGAGGAAGTTGGCCAATTTTAACCGAGCCGGATTTCAGCGTCATTCTTCCATCCTCCCGGGGCACGATGTCGGATGTGGTTGTGTAGGTGATGGACAGCGGACCCAAGGCGCTTTTCAACCATACTGTTACCTGGGTCGGATTCAAGGCAATGCGAATCTCCCGAGGCTCCAAGGTTAGCAAGCCACCGCTGGAAGGCTGTATAAGCCGACCGTTGAGGTGGGCATTGATCTCCTCTTCGGAAAAGGTCTCCGTAACATCGCTTTTGCGAAGTATGGCCCCACGTAGATTCGAGGATTTCTGCTGGTAGCGGGATGCGCCATCTGCCGCCGGCGCTTGCCCAATCGGTGTCGCTGGCCAGCATAGCAGGGTCAATATCAACAACAGACCCAAGGAAACAACAAGTCGGATCGTACGCATGATCGGTCCGCCGGATTTGGCATCACGCACGGCTTTGGGAGGCTGAAGCTGGCTTAAGTCAAGTTTACCGCCGCATGACCGGCAGAAAAGCTGGCCCAGCCGGTTTTCGGTTCCACATTTATGGCAGACGACAGTGATGGACATGGCGGTTACTTTGTTGTGGTGGTCGTGGTGGGTGTTGATGTTTTGGCATCGCTTTTTTTGGTTTCGGTACTGGTCGAGGCGCCTGATGATTCCGTTTTGGCGGCCTTTTTATAACCCTCGCTTCGGTAGTCCGTAATATAAAAACCGGAGCCTTTGAATAAAAGCCCTGCCCCAGTGCCTATTTTTCGGACCACTTTACCTTTGCAGTTCGGACATCGCTTCAGCGGTTCGTCTTTGATGCTTTGAAATTGTTCGAATTCGTGCCGGCATTTCTGGCAGGCATATTCGTAGGTTGGCATACGTGTCTTCCCTTGATCGATTCTGAATAAACCGGAAGTATATGGCATACCGGGGATAAGGTCAAATACCGTAAAGGCTGGCAAAAATGTTTGTCGGCGAACCGGAAGTCTGTCTAACGTACCCGGATGAAGGATATTAACGATTTTCTAGCCGGCACCTGTGCCAGGATCGAAGCAACTCTGGATCGGTGCCTTCCATCTGAAAGCGAGGAGCCGGTTCACCTGCACCAGGCCATGCGTTATAGTCTTATGGGGGGAGGAAAGCGCTTGCGCCCGGCGCTTTGCCTCGCATCAGCGTGTGCCGTTGGCGGCAAGGACGAAGCGGCGTTGATTCCCGCCGCCGCATTGGAAATTTTTCATACCTATACATTAATTCATGATGATCTTCCCGCCATGGATGACGACCTGCTTCGCCGGGGTAGACCGACCTGTCACATTGCGTTTAATGAAGCAACCGCCATTCTGGCAGGCGACGCACTTCTAACATTGGCTTTCCGGCTCTTGTGTGATGTGTCCTGTCAACCGCCCTATACGCCCACGGATCTTGTGCGTGAACTTGCAACCGCCGGCGGCAGTACCGGAGTGATTGGCGGTCAGATGGCTGATATAGAAGGTGAGGGAAAGCCGATGTCGTTGGATCAACTTCTTTATATTCATACCCACAAGACCGGTGATTTAATTCGTGCGTCGGTGCGGCTTGGCGCGATGACCGTCGGCGCAACGGCGGATCATTTGGAAGCTTTAACCCGATATGCGGAAAAAGTCGGACTTGCCTTTCAAATTGCCGATGATGTTTTAAATGCCACCGGCGATGAAAAAGCGCTCGGGAAAGCCGCCGGCACCGATGCAGTCGCCGGAAAAATGACGTATGTAGCCGCCTATGGAATTGATGATGCAAAAGTGCGCGCCAAAACGCTTTTGTCCGAGGCTAAAGCTGAACTTGATCAACTGCCAGGAGATGCAGAAATACTCAAGGATCTGGCGGACTATGTCATAAACCGCAACAAGTAATGATTGGTTAACCCGG
>DAOLDL010000012.1:0-27003 GCA_035327305.1 Kiritimatiellia bacterium
CTGGTACAACAGCCAGGCCAGCCACAACGATTTCAGCGGAATCGTCGTCACCGGGCAGGCCGGCACCGGCAAAGGATCCGTCACCATACGCGGCGGTGATTGTGACGACAGCGGCGCCCACGGTGTGGTCATCGCCCATCCGGAAATCAACGCCGGTCTCATCACTGGCATATCGGTCGCACGCAACGGTGGTTCGGGCATCGTCTCGGCGGGCCAGTTCATCTCCATCATCGGCAATGTCGTCGCCGACAACGCTACCGCCGGGATCCGTGTCGAGGGAGATGGCCACTTTCTAGACGACAACCGGTGCGTCAACAACCCGGTCGGCATCGAGCTTGCCGGCAACAACAACGCCTTGGCGAAAAACGTGTACGGAGGTCCGGGCGCCCCATACATTGATCTCACCGGCACGAATCCTTCCGCCCCGATTCAGGACGTGACCGTAGGCGTAAATCCATTGGGAAATATCGTATATTAATCCCATATAATTGCCTTCATAGTCGAACAGTCAAAGCTTTGCCGGGTGACACTAATTCTATTATCCGACTTTTGGTTATTGAAAATAATCGTGCCAAAAGAATGGGGAAAACCCTCTTCCCGATGAGCTTGCCAAATGCCGCCTGAAAACGTACTGTTGCCCCCTTATTTATTCGGTCCTTACAAGGGATGTTCAACATGCAGTGGCTTTTACGAAAAATTGTCGGCACAAAAAACGAACGCGATGTGAGGCGGATGCGTCCGCTGGTCGCCAAAATCAACGAGCTTGAAAAACAATATCAGAGTCTATCCGAAGACCAACTGAAGGCGAAAACCCAGGAGTTCAGGGACCGCTTGGCCAAGGGCGAAACGCTGTCCGATATTGAACTTGAGGCGTTTGCCGTCGTGAAGAACGCCTGCCGTCGCTTGTGCGGAACCGTCGCCACTGTATGCGATCATACGCTGACCTGGGAAATGATTCCTTTTGATGTCCAGTTGGTTGGCGGAATGGCGCTCCATCATGGCAAAATCGCGGAAATGGCCACCGGCGAAGGTAAAACGCTCGTCGCCACCATGCCGGCGTATCTCAATGCACTGACCGGCAAAGGCGTTCATGTCGTCACCGTGAACGATTACCTGGCCCGCCGCGATTCGGAATGGATGGGGGTTGTGTACAAATACCTCGGCTTGACCGTTGGTTGCATTCAGAACCAGATGGACCCCGCAACCCGACGCCAACATTACGCTTGCGATATTACCTACGGAACAAACAGCGAATTCGGATTCGACTACCTTCGCGACATGGGCATGGCCTACCGCCCGGAAGATCAGGTCCAACGCGGTCATGCCTATGCCATCATCGACGAAATTGACAGTATCTTGATCGATGAAGCCCGCACACCGTTGATCATTTCCGGTCCGGCGCCATATTCAACCGCACAATATGTGGAGTTAAAGCCACTCGTCGAACGACTCTATCGTCGCCAGCGCGATCTTTGTAATCAGTTAGTCAGTGACGCAAAGGCTTTGATCGAAAAAGGCGACAACGACACCGCGATGCGAAAGCTTTACCAGGTCAATCAAGGCATGCCCAAACATCCTCAATTGCAACGGATGCTGGAAGATGCCAATGTCCGCCGCCTTCTCGAAAAGGTCGACTCGATGATGTTGACCGAAGTGAACAAGGAAGAAGGCCGGTCTCTTCGCGAGGAATTGTATTTTACCATTGATGAAAAACATCACGATGCCAGTCTCTCGGAAAAAGGATGTGAAGCGCTAAGCCCCAATGATCCCGACGCCTATCTGCTTCCTGATATTGTTTCCGCCATGTCTGAATTGGACGGAAACGCGGACTTGTCCGAGGAACAGAAATTTGAGAAGCGGCAGGAAATACAAAATTCCTTCGCCAACCGTAGTGAACGCATTCATGCGGTCGATCAATTGATCCGGGCTTACAGTCTTTATGAGCGCGACGTGCAATACGTTGTGCAGGACAACCAGGTCGTGATTGTCGACGAAAACACAGGACGCCTTATGGCGGGTCGGCGCTGGAGCGACGGTTTGCATCAGGCGGTTGAAGCGAAGGAAGGCGTTAAAATCGAGCGCGAAACGCAGACGCTCGCCACCATCACGATTCAAAATTATTTCCGCCTCTACAAGAAGCTTTCCGGTATGACCGGTACGGCGGAAACCGAAGCCGACGAATTTCATCAGATCTACAAACTCGATGTCATGGTCATACCGACCAACCGCCCCGTGCGGCGCGTTGATTGCAATGACTTCATCTATAAAACCCAACGCGAAAAATACAATGCGATCATCGAGGAAATTATCGATTGCCACAAGCGTGGTCAACCGGTGCTGGTCGGCACCATTTCTGTTGAAGCATCCGAGTTGGTCAGCCGCATGCTTCGCCGCGTCAACATTCCGCACAATGTGTTGAACGCAAAAAACCACCAGCGCGAAGCAGATATCGTCGCGAACGCCGGACAGCCCGGCGCGGTGACCATCGCCACAAACATGGCCGGCCGTGGAACCGATATCAAACTTGGCCCTGGTGTAGTGCATCTGGAACGTGAACTGATCACGTCGAATGTTTCCCTGGACTCGAAAATTGACGGAAAAACCCTTCGTCAAATCCTGCTCGATAAGCCGGCGGGCTTGCATGTCATCGGCTCCGAACGCCACGAATCCCGCCGTATCGACCGGCAGTTGCGCGGGCGATGCGCACGTCAGGGTGATCCAGGTTCGTCCCGTTTCTATGTGTCGTTGGAAGACGATTTGATGCGTATTTTCGGATCAGATCGCATATCCAAGCTGATGGATCGCCTGGGCATTGAAGATGGCGAAGTGATGGAACATCGATGGTTGAACAAGTCGATTGAACGCGCCCAGCGCCGCGTCGAGCAACACAACTTTTCTATTCGCAAACGCACGCTCGATTATGACGATGTCATGAACAAGCAACGCGAAATCATTTATGGATTCCGCAGTGAGATACTCCAGACGGAAAACGTCAGCGAGCATTTGCTGGATGTCTCGAGTGATGTTGTGGCCGCGCAGGCTGAAACGTTGATTCGTGAGGATGACGAGGAAGGCATCAAGACATTCATTGAGTGGGTCAACACCAAATTCCCGGTGGGAATTAAACGCAATGAATTTGCGGAAACCGGGCTTACAGCGGATGCGGCTACAGATTTTGTCCTTGAACGCGTGAAAAAGGCTTATGAGGTGAAGTTACGCGTGGAAGACCCGGATCGCCTGCGGGCAATGGAACGTTATATTGCCTTGAATGCCATTGACACGCATTGGCAGGAGTATTTGCGCGGCATGGATGCTTTACGGCAAGGTGTGGGATTGCGCGCGTATGGACAACGCGATCCGCTGGTCGAATACAAGAAGGAAGCGTACACGATGTTCTCGGACTTGATGGACAAGATTAAAGCCGACATCACCGACCGGATGTTCCGGTCCGCAACGTCGATGAATGCGATGCAATCGTTCATTTCGCAATTGCCCCGCATGCAGGCCCAACATGCGTCGTTTACGACGTTGGGCGGCGGGTCCGGAAACGCTGATGGCGCTACACCGGTCAATCGCCCCCGCACGCAACAGGAAGCGGCTATGGAGGCGGCATTGTCAAAAAAAACCACGCCTATTCGCCGCGATGTACCCAAAGTCGGGCGCAATGAGCCTTGCCCTTGCGGTAGCGGTAAAAAGTACAAAAACTGTCACGGCGCGAACGGCTGATGAACCGCCGGGATCTGCTGGTAATCGGCGCCATGGCGCTTTCGGGCGTTTTGATGGCGCTGGTGTTTGCCCCGTTTGAAATGACCGATGCGGCGTGGTGCGCCTTGGTTCCGCTTCTTATTGCCAGTGCATATATCCGACCGAATCTGGCCTGGAGAGCTGGTTGGTTCGCCGGTGTCTTGTTCTGGTTGATCACCATGTACTGGCTGACCAGGGTGACATATTTCGGCTGGATGTTGCTGTGCCTTTATTGCGCCTTGTACTTTATCCCGGTAGTGCTGGTTTCATCATGGTGGTTTCGCACGTACGGGGTGGGGCGCTTCCTGATGAATGCCGCATATATGGTTGTAATTACCGCGACATGGGTGGCATTTGAATATTTTCGCATGACATTGTTCACCGGGTTTCCATGGAATCCGCTCGGCGCGGGTCTTCATGCCAACATCGCCTTTCTTCAACATGCCAGTTGGGGCGGTGTTTATGTGTTAAGCGGTTTGCTGGTTTGGACCAATGCCGCGATCGCGTTGACCATTCTCCGCTACATGAAACACCACGCCAAGCTGGGTCGGAAACCGCATCCTGAACTGATGATGGGAATGGCCATGGTGGTGGTGGCATTCGTCACGGGAGGCCGCATGGCGAGAGATGTCGAAATCGTCGGGCGGGAAATGCGAATTGCGCTTGTTCAGACATCAATTCCACAGGACCAGAAGTGGACATTCGATACGGTGGATTTGATTTATGAACGACTGCGCGATCTGACTGCCGGCGCGGTGACCTGGACCAGTCCCGATCTGGTGGTCTGGCCGGAAACCGCCGTTCCGGATGATGTACGTTTAAGCGAAACGAGTTACGATCTTGTCGATGCACTTTCCCGGCTTGGGTCGCCCATATTGGTAGGATCAATGGATGCGGCGGCACGTCCGAATCAGAAACCTCTTTATTACAATTGTTCGTTTTTATTTGATACGAACGGCGTCATCATCGGCGCTTACGAAAAGCGGCATCTCGTGCTTTTTGGCGAATACATTCCTTTCCACGAACACATTCGACTTATCACCGCCAGAACACCTATCATGGAAAGTTTTTCGCCGGGATCAACCAGCACGGTTTTCCGTCTGCCCGGAAAGAACATACCGTTTTCATCATTAATTTGTTTTGAGGATACGTTGCCTTATCTGGCTCGGGCATCGGTCCGCAATGGTGCGCGTTTGCTGATCAATCAGACCAACGATGCATGGTTTGATCCATCCGCCGCCTCCCGCCAGCACATGGTGTTGAGCGTGATACGCACGGCGGAAAATCGTGTTCCGATGGTGCGATCGGCAAACACCGGCTATACGTGCTCGATTGATGCCCGGGGGCAGGTGCGTGAGATTTTATTGGATGCCGACGGCCGGCACGATGGACCGGGATTCCGCCTCGTGACTGTGCAGGTTCCGCCAGATCACATGCCGCTTACCTTCTATACGAGATACGGCGATGTGCTGGCATGGGCGTGTCTTCCGATAGGATTACTTTTCTGGTTGGCGGCCATTCGGGCAAATCGCACCACCAGGCAATCGATGGTTTCGACTCATTAATCGCGACCGGGGCCTAATCGGCGTCGATCTTCACGACGTGGCGGAGGTTCGCGGTCCAGCCAAACGGACAGCTTCTCTTCAATGAAACGTTCTTTATCGGTTGATCCGGCATCAAGGGCGCGACGAATCTGTACCAATTTTTGCTCCATTTCCTGAATCTGATGGGTTCGATTCTGAAGTCGATTGTCGTAATCTGCCTCCAACTGTTTGCGGATAGCGTTGCGAATCTGATGTTTTTCCTCCGCATTTTCAGTTTGATGATATGACCTGATCAGCCGCCGGTATTGATCCCGCTCCCGGGGAGATGCCGCTTCTTCAGCATCCATATCATCCGGGGGCGGAGGTGGTGGAAGAAAGGAGTGCAGACGCGACAGTCGGTTGACCAGCCAGTCCTTGTCTTCGTCAGGTAACTCCATTACTGCTTTATATATATTCGGACGTTCCCGTTGGAGGTTCTGCATAGCGCGTTGCGTCATGGCCGCGCGTGCCTCCTGGCGGAACTGTTCGGGGTTTTCAACCCGCAATTGCTGTAGCCGGGTAAAAGTCTCCGGGTCCTGCTGTTGCAATTCACGCATCCAGCGTTGCACCGGGGAACCGCCTTCAGATCCGCCACCACGCCAGACTGCGCGTGATGGGGAAGAGCCGCGAGGTCGATCATAATCGGAGTCGGGTTGTGCCATTACCTGAACGTGCATCATGGATGCCAGCAGTATAACTAAAACGATAAATTTTGTTTTCATAACCACAATTCTCCGTTTCCGTTTAAAATCCAGTCGTTGTTACTATCGATACCCTCGAATGCGGAATCAGACATCGAGGCGATCGAATCGTTGATTTCCACCATTAACGATTCGATTTCCATATCCCACTCGGCCAAATCAATTCCGATATCCATGGCGCCGGAGATGATATTCTCACTATCTGCCATGTTCTGCCTTGGTGACTGTAGAAACAGAATACCTGATGCAATTGCTAAAATGATCGCGGCGGTGGCGATCCAGCGACCGAAAACGAACCAGTTTGTGTTGGATGCCTCCCGCGATTTTTCCGCGGCTTGTCGCAACACCGCCAGCGTGTCGCGAGGGGTGGGGGGGATATCCATGTTCCGGGATGCGGTGCGCAGGAATTTATCCGCAAGCTGATCAAGTTCTTTTTCCGTTTTCATATCATCATTCCCGTCCAATATTCCGGTAATCCTCTTCCAGCATGGGTCGCAACTTTTGCAGGGCATATTGCATGCGGGAAAGCGCGGTATTCAGGGAGGTCTGCTGGATGGCGGCAATTTCCTTGAAGGATAATTCGCCTTCGGTGCGCATCAGGAAAACCTCCCGTTGATCTTCCGGTAGACCGGCAATGGCCATTCGGATTCGTCGTCCCAGATCCTTGTCGGCAATTTCCATGTCCGGCGACATGTCCGGAGAGGCAAACCGGCTGATGGGGTCCTCGCCTGTTTCGTCGGTTGTTCCGAGGTCCACTTTGCGTTGGTTCTTGCGGATCGAATCGATCATGCAATTGTGGGCGATGCGAAAAAGCCATCCGCAGAAATTCTTGTCGCGGTACCGCTCCATGTTTCGGATGGCGCGTAACCATACTTCCTGAAATATTTCCTCCGCATCGCCCTTTCCCTGGAGCATGTTGTATATGAAAGCATAGAGAGGACGGCGAAAGTGCTCGACCAAATGTTCGAGCGCTCCGGTATCGCCTTTTTTGTACGCTGTTATCCATTGAAACTCCGATTGATCGGTTTTCATCATATGAGCCGAATCGCTTTCATTCATATAACTCGAACAGCGCTATTTTATTTTAACCATGCCACTTTGGATACCAGGTTTTGAATCCAAGGTATAACGTTGTTAAAACAATATTCGTAAGTTCCTTGGGTTTCCTGCCAGAAAAAACTGGCCAATCCGGTCAGCGATTGGGTCGTCAGAAAATTGATTAGAAACGTCGCTGTGGCAACGTTGATGCAATAAATTAACACGCAGGAAAACAACCGACCGTGTTCATGAATGTCGGGTTGCCGCATGGTTAACATGATGATGGTGAATGTGATATGAAACGACCATGTCATCCCGAAAATGGCGAACCAAAGAGGCATATAATGTTGCATCTCGATCAAAAAGCTTGTGAGCACAAAGGCAATCAGGGCAAGAACCATGTAAAAAGGGAAAAAGTACGGTGCCAGGGTTATCCATACGTTGGTTTTAGTCAGGTTTACACTTCCGCCCTTACTTGAAATCCGCAATTTGGATACCCGGGCACCCATAAAAAGCCCCCAGAGGGCATGGGTAAGTTCATGCCCAAGCACATATGTGCGAATCGGACGGGGAAATATACAGAAAATCAACAACCAGGCAGTAAATCCGCCAAGGAACCATCGGGTGTTGACTTGGAGGGTTTCCCAGTCGGCACTCATTTCCAACTGGACTGCAAAAGTCCTGGAAGCCGCAAATGCCAAGGGAAGCAGGCAAATACCCATCAAAAATTTTATGAATTTACCCATGATTATCACAAATAGACGTTGACTTGTCGCCCTGTATCCGTAGTATTACGCAACTTTTCCGGGGATAACCAGTTCCACCGGATTCGTAGAGTGCGTTATGGCGCATGAATGTTAACAATAAGACGTGACGGGAGTCCAGAATGGCACACACCAAAAGTGCAAAAAAGAAAATCAATCAGTACCGCAATCAACGCTTGAGCAACAATGCCGCAAAGTCGCTGATCAAGACGAACGGCCGGAAATTGGATGCGGCGGTTCAGACTAAAGACAGTGACGCGATCAAGAAGGCGTTCAGCGCTCTTTGCTCTTCTTTGGACAAAGCGGCCAAGAAGGGTAGCATTACCAAGCAAACCGCGATTCGACGAAAAGCCCGCGCGGCCAGCCGCCTGCGGTCTTTGGCATCCGCCTGATTCCGAAATTCGTTTAAATCAAGAGACCCTGGAAGCGCAAGCCTCCGGGGTTTTTCTTTTTTACCAGTATTCAACCAGCCGTTGAACTATAGTGCGGGCCAAGTCACGGGCGACTTCCGGATTGGCGTTTTGTTTGGAAGAGCTTAAATCGCCGACCACATCGAAAACGAATTTACCCTCAACCGTTGGCGCCTCAACGACCACGGATTGATCCGCAGTTCTCCGCATGACCATGTTGGCCGTTACAAATACACGGTACTGTTGGGCGGCCGTGCGAACGTCTTTGCGGAATGCCACCGCTTCCAGCCGATATCCAGTCAGAACCACGGTCAGGATCGCGTCGGCATCTGCTTCACCTACTACTTGAAGCGAGCCATCACGTTGAATTTCGCGAATCACTGCCTGGGTCGTGTCATTCTCAATCAGGGGTTCGTTTGTTTGATTGACAAAGGTGGGAATGTGAACATTTTTAATATCCCCTGGAAGCATGGAACCAACCCTGTAACCAGCACAACCGCTGAATAGCATGAGAACCGCGGTCATGAGCAGGCCGTTCATAATGATATGCTTGTCACGGTTATTCATGTGATTCGTCCTTGAGTGATCCTGTTTGTGATGCGAGTTGGGTAATGCGTTCCCTGGCGCGAGCCGTTAATGTGGAATCCGGAAATTGGCGAATGAAATCCTGATAACTTTCCAGGGCGGCATCGGGTCTTTTTGCAATACGATCATAATAGTCGGCTATATCAAATGCCGCCTGCGCTTTTCGTTCCAGCAAAACACCGCGCATATCGAGAGCTTCGTTTCGGTAATCAGAGTTTGGAAATGCGCGAATGAAGACCATGAGGCCGGCCCAGGCTTCCGCCAAGGCCCGTTGGTCGTTGGGATAATCCTTTGAAATGGCATAGAGGCTTCGTGCCCGGCCAAATGCGGCGCCCTCGGCAAAGGGACTGTTTGGATAGCGATGCAATGTGGCAATGTAGGCCACAACAGCCAATTCATACTGAAAACTGTTCTCATAGGCCTGTCCGATCAGAAACTGCGCTTCGGCGGCATGTGGTGATCGCGGACCGTTCTGAATAATTTTTTCAAATAACGGAATCGCGCGTTCCGGAGCTTCAAAGCCGGGCAGAAACAAGACCCGGCCCTTGCGGGTATTCATGACGGTTTTGGCTATTTCAAATTGTCTGGCCAACACCTCATCATAATTTGCGAAGCGCCCGGAATAATTTTCCATGAGAATCTGATATTCATCAAACGCTTCGCGGATTTTTCCGCGCTTATCCAGGGTTCGAGCGTAATACCACTGGGCAAGGGGGGCCTCCACCGAACCCGGCCAGGTAATAACCAACGAACGGAATGCACGACCTGCTTTCCGAAGTTGGTTGTCGTTCATCAAGCGTTCAGCATGCGACAATTGTGCGGCAGGGGATTTCTTGGCCGGACGGCTGAAGCTTAGCCAGGAATGTGTCTTACCGGCTTCCACATAGGTTTCCGCCCTGGCAGGTCCTTCCGGTCCCGCCGACAGGCAGAATAAAACCATTAAAAGTGTTTGAGAAAAATGACGAAAATTAAACATGAGCAGGTAACATAAAACCAGCCCTTGAGCGGGTCAAGCGGTAAGCGTGATGGGATATTCAGCGATTTTGGACGCCCTTTGTATAAAAACTTTCAACTTCCGCCCAAACATCCTCCGGATGCAGGTCGTTCATGATCTGACTTCTGGAGGACAAGATATGTACAACGCGCCCCCGTGGTGACCAAATAGCGGGATTCGTCGGCCCGAACAATGCCATGGTCGGGCAACCAACGGACGCGGCGAGATGGGTTATGCCACCATCGTTGCCGATAAAAAGTCGGGCGCATGTTAACTCTACCGCCAGCTCGATCAAGTTCAGGTTATGGAGACGACTGAAAGGCAAGAGGTGCATATCAAGATCGGGTATGGACTCGCACTCCGCATCTCCTGTGATAAAGACAGGGCGCAGACCGAATTGACCATCAAGCCGGCGAGCCAGGTCGATGAAGTTATGAATCGGCCAGTTTTTCCGACGACTTCCGCTCCCGGGATGCACGGCAACCCATGGGGGCTTTTTGTCTTCCGGCCGTTTTGCGAGATGTTGAAGTTCCAGCATTGGGGTCGGGTCAGATTCGAATATGGCAAGCGAGTGAAGGGGACGTAGAAAGTGTTCGGTGGCATGCGACTCAATATTCAATGGCGAGCCGTTGATCACCACCCTGACGCCACAGCGTTTTAGATAATCGGTTAATACTTGCTCCGGATCGTGCAGGTAATTTAAGACAAAATCAAATGACGAATAATACGATTGATCATCTTCTTCTATTCGAACATTCCAGGCAAAAAGTCGGGCAATCCTGGCTTCATCCAGAGATCGTACACGGTTGACAAGTCCGGCATGAGCGGCCAATTGTGCGACATGCGGATAACCGATCAATTCAATGTAGCTGTCAGGCCACCGGTTACGAAGCGCTTGTATTGCCGGCAACGTGACGATGAAGTCCCCGATAGCTCCGCCCCGCAAAATCAGTATCCGGGCTGTCCGCATCGAGTCAAATACGCGTCATCACCGCGGCGATGAAAAAGGACACGGTAACTGCGGCGGCAATAAAACCGCCGACATTCCGTCGCGATTCCGAATCCATCCACCAACTTGACCAGATACGGAATTTGTATGGACAAAGTATAAGCCAAATGCCGATCACGACCAATATGTAGGCAAACACCAGCGTTACGTATCGCCAGGCGGAAGGATGCCATCGGGCGGCATCTACCATAATTGTGGGGACCAGCATAATAATTCCGGCAAATGCCCGGGCGGCCAGCAATTCATCGAGGTACTGTATGATTAGGTAAAAGGAAATCGGCGTAATGATGTATAGAATCCACTTGAAACGGCTTAAATCCCCCAGTGTCATCTGGTCCACAAGAAACGCCGCCCATAACAATCCGATCGCGGTCAATATCAGGCCGGCGAATTTATTTCGCGGAAATGTGCTCAATGTCGTACGCAATTGGTTCGGTAGCGTAAAAACAATCAGTGACAGCATGCCGGTTAAGACGCCGAGTGCGATGTTGATGTTACTTAAGTGTTGTATTCCAAATGTCATGATTCATTATTTTTCTTGAAAGCCAAACCGCCCCATTCGCCATTGCCGTCCCGGAATATTTCCGTCATACCCTGATTGCGATATGCTTCCGCCACCAGTTCAAGTTCGGGGTCCCGTATACCGCTTAATACGACATACCGGCGGGCAGATGCAACTACCCCGGGGGCGATCTCAATCAGTATGGTTGTATAAACGTTGGCGCAAACAAGGTCAAACGATCCTTGCGGGGGATCCTGAAGTATGTCGGAAACGATGAGTTCAATTTCATCGGTATTTCCATTTAACGCAAGATTCTCACGGGCTTGTTCCAGCGCGATGGCATCATGATCGGTGCCGACAACCTTTTTTACCCCCAGCAGTTTAGCCGCCAGGGCGAGAATGCCGCTACCTGTTCCGATATCCAGCATGGACTGAATTTGACCGGATGGCGCCAGCCGGTCGATCATTTCAAGGCAAAAGCGGGTGGTAAAATGGTCGCCAGTCCCAAAACTTAACCCCGGATCAAGCCATATGATTTTTCTTTCCGGATCCGGACTCGCCATATCACGTTCCCAAATCGGCACTATTCTTAATTGTTTCCCGATGTCTGTGGCATGAAAATGATGCCGCCAGAATGTCTGCCAATCCCTTGGACTTTCCTGGCGAACTTGATATCCGCGTATCCCGTCCCAACCGCTGATGGCGGCGGCGGTTATTTCCGCTTCACCCGGTTGTTCAAAGTAAATTTCCAGCCAACCATATTCATGCCCTGGCCGTTCAAGCTGTATGATGCTGTAGCCCCATTCGGACTCTAATCGATCGGCAACCGCTTCCATGCTGTCGCGAATAACCTCAAGTGTGAGAATAAAATGTATCTTTCGGTTGTTCATGTTTTTTATAGTGGTAAATTTGCGGTTCTCCAGCGTGGTTGTCGGAGTGGACCGGTTACTTTAAACTCAAACAGGGAGCTGATTGGAATTGTAACCACTCGAACTGCGCTTGCAATGGAACCGTCCCGGAACGGATGGGCTTTGACATAAAAATTCAAGCCGTCGACCCAATGGTAATGGCCGCTGGCGGCGATGGAAATCATGTTGCCGTGCAACCGGATATCATCGGAGTAAATGGCGCCATCCTTGAATGTCAGGGAGGCGGTCAGCAGATTTTGTTCGCTGAATCCAAGTCCGGGAACAACTGCCGAAATCAAGGTGGATAATCCTCCCAGAACCGGAATCAGCATCAATCGTCCTTCATCGATGCGCAGAATTGCGGTCCCGTTCAAGTGGTCCCATCGTGGTTGATCCGGATATAATCCCGAAAGATCTACCTTGCCGCTCAAATTACCTTCGTATCGATTTGTGGAGCTTCCGTGTATTTGTGCTATAAGTTGATCGATTGATACATTGGTAACAGCCAACGAAAGATCAAATTGATCCGGCCCATCGTGCACGGTCACGGCCATGGATCCGGTAACCGAGCCCTGCCCGATAGAAGCCATGATATTGGTTATCATGAGCTCGCCGGTTGTACGGCGGGCTTGCAGGGAAATGCGGTCAAATTTGAATTGTCGAATATCGATTTTTTGACCACTTAACGATACATGCAAGTCCGTATGCTCGTCGGTCATGACGTCTACTTTACCCCTTACCTTTACAAAAACATCGTCCGTGAATTCATATGGTCCAAAATAATGCGCCACTTTAGCGCCGGCCATGGGAGCGGCGGATTTAGGGTTGGTGGAAATGTCGAGGTTGATACCATATTGGCGGCGGGTAAAGTCCAGATCGAGCGAGCCTTCGATTCCTCCGGATGTCATGGTTGCCACAAATGGATCAAGGATTACCCGATTATCCTGATAATTGATTCCGACCTGACATCCGGTTAATGGCACGCCCCTGAAAACAAGATTGGTACCGGTAAGACTGCCGCTGACATGAATTGCCTGGATATCGTCGATGGGGGCGATAAACTCACCGGTAAACCGTGGCGGTCGGACGCCGAACTCAAACATCGAGACGGTACGATTAAGTCCCGGCGGCAAAATATCCTTTAGTTGGCTAACGTCCAGTCCGATATCAAAAACCCCCTTGATCATCTGATTCGAATAATCGGATCGAATGGTAAATGTGGCCTCACCTGGATAGGAATCTGATCCTCCTCGAATCAGGCCGTTTTCTACTTCGAATTTCCCATTCTCACGCTTGAATGAGGCGAAGGCTCTTTGAACTTGGAAACCGCCGACCATGGCATTCTCTGCTGACAACCAACCGGACCAGTTATCGGGCACGGTCTTCAGGGAGCATGGACCAATCCATGCCTCTCCCCGCGTAGCGCCGTTGAAAATAATATCCGACGACGCAAGGTGTTCCGTCCAACGTTTCGGCAGAATTATCAACAATAAATCGGGTGAAAGGTCGCTAAAGGCGTGTGCGTTGAAAAGGTCGCGGTTGTTCTGGTAGCGGCCTGAAACGGATATTCGCCGGTCTTCATCATGGATTTGGAATTTAGAGATGGTCAATACTTCACCCGCATATTCCGCCTCGATGTCGATTCCGTCGATTGTTCTTTCGTGATAGAGAAAGGGGCCGGCATGAAATTTGCCCGCGATGCGGTTAAGTGAGGGGAACGTCGGATCAATGAGAAAATTGACACGGGCGGAGGGTGGTTGTTCCATGGATAGGTAACGCATCCGTTCTCGTGAATTCTTCAACCACTCCGGCGCCTTGTGAGTGAAGGCATGGAGTTCGTGAAGAGAATTCAATATGGATGTTTCCTTGTCCTTGTGTACTTCAGGCAAGCGAACAATTCCCCCGGCATGAATTATCGTCCCGAGATCGGATATCGCGGAAGCGGCAACATGAATCTCGTGTTTGTAAAAATGCAATGTGCTTTCTATGCCGTGAACGGATATGACATGTTTCGTATCGATATTCTCGTCCTGGATGGGAAATGCAATGCGGCCATCCTGCAAGACGATGGTTTTGATCCTCCATCTTCTTTTTGTTATTTCCCGGATGTCCGGTTGCACAATGATATCGGCCGAAAGAACGGCGTTGGCATCAATATCCACTGCCGACAGTGTCAAGTCGTGGAGGATGATTCCACGGAACGGATTCAGGGTAATCCGATGAAGTTGCGCTTTATATGGTGACGTATTGTTAGAGATGGTTGCATCCAGCCAGCGACCGGGAACGCCGATACCCCAACCAAGAATGGTTGTAATCAATGCAACTTTGGCGACCAACCAAACAATTCGGCACGAATAATGCAGAGGGGAATACATGCAGATCCGTCTGAAAATGCCGACTTTGCATTGGGTTTTGTTTGGCGAAGACGTATCCATTGAATTCAAGGTTCAGTCTCTTTGAGAACGGAAGCGCCGGCTGGCGCCAGGGAGTTCGCCACCGGTTTAAGCAATGCGTCTACCATTTCGTTCGACAGTGTAAAAACCACATCGGTTCCTCGCAACATGGCATAGACGCCGCCGCGAAGTGATCGGTTGCCGAAAAGAAGTACACGATTGATTCCAATCGCACCCGTTAAACCAATGATTAGCTGTTCCCTGGGATCATGCAAACCGTATGGCGCCAAATTCCGGGGATCTTCCTCCAGGTATTCCATTACGGGAAGCCGGGAAAGCAATGCGAGAATGCGTTGGATGGAGTCGGTGTCGGGAATTTCGCCAGGCGTCGTTGCCCGGAACAAATGGTTGGTGCGTTCGACGGCTATTTCATTCTTCCCCGTTATTTGGGTGATACGCCGTATGGATGCCGGATCCACGGATAAAATTACCGGATCGCGGTAATGTAGCGGATTGGCGGAAATGTTTTCCAGAATTCGCGCGGGAAGAGACATGGCATATACAGGTGGGAAGGGGGATACAACAACGGATTCCGCCGCATTGGTCAATCCGATCATAAACGTTATATCGCGATCAGCGCCGACAAGAGTTGGTGATGCCTGCCGGGAGAATCGAACCGTCATGTATTCCTTATCCAATCCGAAGGCCGCCAGATCTGGAAGTGGTGGGTCAATAAACTCTTCCACGCGCGCGCCGGTCCATGCGCTTAAAACACGTTGAATGCGCGCATCATCGGCGCGAAAACGCTTTGGAGAAACAACTTCCCAGACATTCTGCGTGTTGCGGGCAAGTTGAAGTATTTTATCAGCTTCCGTAATTTGAATAAAACCGATTTCCGGGGCCGGAATATAGAGCAGTCGGCGATCGCGAAGTTCCGACAAATCATTCATCAGCCATTTCACCATGTCACTTTCCACGGTGAAAACCGTGTCTTGTCCGGCAAGCGTGGCATAATATGTTTCCTGGTTGATGTCAGCAAATCGTCCTATTTTCAATGTGTGCGGAAGAGGCCGGTTATCCGGATAAATGGAAAGTTGTATTTCTGGGTCATCAAAACCATACAACGATGCGGCGGCCGCGGTGTCGGAGATGAATTCATGAACCCGGAATTCATACAATTTATCAAGCCACTGCCGGATAGCGCTGGCAGATCCCCGCGCATTTACCGGTCGATCAATCCGCCATTGATCATCATCGCTTCGTGCGGCATGGAATACTTTGTCCCGTGAATTCCACTCGATGCGTTTGACGCGTCCCGGTTGCACGCCGAACAATCGTCGTTCACGCAAATTCAATACGGATAGTGGAAGAACGGAAAGAAGTTCCTTTCCGGTGACAATGATCTCCGCGCGATCTTCCCTTTTCATATAAAGCTGGTCCGTCCCCGGAGCATCACGGCCTATCAGCATCACTATGTTTTCCCTGCCGTTGTTTAAGGTCAGTCGGGCGCGTGGCGAGGCAAAGCCATAGGCGGACGCGTCCAGTTTCAAATCGCGAAGTTCCGACTCCGTTATGATTTCACTCCGGCGAAGATCCACAAGCGTATCAAGAATGCGCATAATTGCGCCGGATTCAGCCGTTGCCTGAACGGGATGGAACAATCGCCATGTATCATTGGATTTTTGGAGCACAAAAATTCCGGCCAACGTATCTATGCGCAGGGATATGACTTCATCGGGGTCGAAGCGCAGTGCCATTCGTGCCGCCGCCCGACGCTGATCGGCGGTATCACGGGATCTTTCGGCGATAAGTATGTATGCCCCCACAATCAGGACCAGCGCCATTAACGTTAATGTACCCTTGATGCTCATGTAATCAACGCCTTCGCCTGGTCCATGTGATAAAGCCGGCCATGGCCGACAAGGATGGAATTCCGACCACGACAAGCCAGAACAGCAAATTCAGATTGCCATGCGTGATTAATAATTTCATTTCCTGCACCGGCTTGGGGGAGATAGCCAACATATCGTTTCGTTCAAGAATCCAATTCAGACCGTTCATGAACAAATCGCTGTTGCCGCCGCTTAATCCGCTGTTCGAAATAAAATCCACATCGCCAAATATGACCGCGCGCATGGGTCGAATGTTCATATCCAGCGTTTCAAGTGCTCCCTGTTCGATTGCCACGGCCAGGGGGAGCGGCCCTCGAATATCCTGATCCGGGTCGAATCGGTATGGCCGTTGCGCGGTGTTGATTTCCGCCCAGGAGTTTTCCGAACTGAAGGCCAGGCCAAAAGCTTTGGGTTTGTCGGCGGCCATCCGATCAGATTCCAGTCCTTCAATAAGGGGAAGCGCCCGGGGCCAGTAAAATATCGAGGTGATATTCTGCAGTCGGCGTGTCACCGGATGATCGGCATATTGGGAAATCAGAACATCAAAACCGGACAGGGTTCGTGTGGGATCGACCACGAGATTGTTTATGCTGTCGACGCCAAGTTCGCGCAATAGAGATGAAAAACCCGCATCACTTTCGGAATTCAATAACAGCAACAGACTGCCTGATCTTTTCAAGTATGCGGAAATACGATCCAGCGCGACAGCGGGATAACGCCTGGTCGGCCCGGCAATTATCAAGGCATCAGCGTCATCCGGGATGGCGTTTTGCCGGGAGAAATTCAGCGGCAATAATTCAATGTCGTCACGTTTAATTTCCCGACCGATCATGGACAGTCCGGTATATTCATCCCGATCTTCAAAACTGCGTTCACCATGCCCCTGCAGGAAATAGACACGCGGTTGACGGGTTTGGGTGATGGCGAGTATGGCCGATGAAAGGACCTGTTCGGCGATAAATGCTTTTTTCCTGGGAAGCTCTCCTCGCGATATGGGCATATAATCCATCTCGAACAATTCATCGGCATGAACGACTTTCTGGCGATCTCCATATTTCAGAATGATCACGTTCGGTCCATCGAGCTGGAAGCTGGTCATGATTTCTTCACTGCGGGCCAGGTTGCGATTAGGATCGATTCGCTCCACATGGATGCGGTTTCCGGAGGCATATTCATATTCGCGCAGTATCTGGATCACATCGTCATAAACGAATTGATAAATGTCGTGGCCCGGCTGAATAAAAACGATTACAGTCAATTTTTCGCGAATACCGGAAAGGACCGACACGGTTTTGTCCGACAAACGAAAATACTGCTCATGACTCAAATCAAATCGAACATATTGGCGCAAGGAAATGTAATTGAGCATCAGGACCAGCAAGCCCATAAGAAAAACCGCGAAAATGCTGTTAAGGCCGCCAAGCAAACGCTTTTGCATGCGATTTCTTAACCGCCGTTTGCGGAAATCCGGCATGTTATCCATGGGTGCTTTTACTTCCATTGCCGTGAATCCAGTATACGAATGGATGTGAAAAGGAAAAACGCGGTCCCGGTCAGGCACATCACCACCGGGCGGGTGTCGATAATGCCCCGTGAGAATTCGCCAAGGTGTCGTTGTGGTGAAATCAAACGGGCCAGTTCGATCAATTCGCGCTCATAGGTCAAGTATTCGGTAAATCCGGACATGTAAACCGCCAGCATCATTACAAAACAATAAATGGCGGCAATAATCTGGTTGGAACTGGAAATGGAGCAAAAAATGCCGATGGACAGGAAAAAACCGCCCATCAGTAACACGCCGAAATATGCGGAAACTAATACTCCATAATCAAGGGGTGGCATTTCCGCGCTCAATAAATGCAGACCGGCAAAAAATAAAAGAGTTGGCGCCCATATCAAGGCGAAAAATGCCAGCACGCCGGCAAATTTTGCGAACACGACGGTGTGATCGGCAACCGGCGCCGTCAAAAGGGTTTCCAGCGTTCCCATACGGCGTTCCTCGGCAAAAAGCCGCATTGTCAGCAAGGGAACCACCACCATTTGCGTCATCCAGTAAAAAGGAGATCCGAAAATAAGATGTATGACGCCGGCGCCGGGCACTCCTGCCGTCAGCAATAACGTGAGGAAATAAAATATAATGCCCATGGCAACCAGAAAAAAAGTCATGGTGGTGTAGGCGATCGGAGAATGGAAATAACTTCCCATTTCCTTTTTCCACAAACTCCAGAAACCGGTCATTTCTTCTGCTCCTCCACATTTTCAGGAGCGGTCAGGGATACAAACAAATCTTCAAGCGTTCCCGGTTCCATATGCAATTCACGAAGCAACCAGCGATGTTGGGCGGCCATTTCAAACAACGAAGCGCGAGGATCCACCGATCTTGGACAGGAAAGTGTGTAGCGCATCCATCCGCCGCCGATTTCTTCAGCGTTGATCTCCTCAATGGAGGGGACGAATGAGAATGTTTGATTGATTTTTTCCGAGTCGCCTTTTATCTCCACGATGATTCGCGCAGAACCCTTCATGCGCCGAATCAATCGATCCGTGACGTCGGAAGCGACAATTTGTCCGTCTTTGATTATCAAAACCCGTCGACATGTTGTTTCGACCTCGGAAAGGATGTGTGTCGAAAGCAGTATGGTGTGATGCTGTCCAAGTTGTTGTATCAGTTGGCGAACCTGGCGAATTTGATTCGGGTCGAGACCTATGGTCGGCTCGTCCAGAATCAAGGTTTCCGGTTCATGAATCAATGCTTCCGCCAGTCCCACCCTCTGACGGTAACCCTTGGATAATTGCCCGATGATGCGTGCGCCCGTCTCGGTCAAACCGCATAATTCCTTGACCTCATCCATACGGGATCGCCGACGCTTTCGCGGCACGCCTTTCAATGAGGCTCGGAATTTGAGGTATTCATCCACCCGCATGTCGGGATAAAGCGGGCAGTTTTCCGGCAGATAACCGATGCGTTTGCGAACTTCCATCGGAAATCGGTGCACTTCATAACCCGCCACTTTTGCCGTCCCCCCCGTGGCCGGCATATAGCCGGACAGAATACGCATGGTGGTGGTTTTTCCGGAACCGTTTGGACCAAGAAAGCCGACGATTTCGCGGTGGCCGACATGAAAGGAAATGTCATTGACGGCCAGTCGTCCGGGATATTTTTTGGTCAGGTGGGAAACCGTGATCATGGCCGTTTCATCATTGAGCAATCAAATTCAATGCAGTGGTGTGCGCCAGCATGAACGTATCATGTTCGACAATGCTCATGATTTCGATTCTAACCGGGTCACCCCGGTTTACCCGTTCAAGTGTCATGCCGACGTCGTCGATCGTGATCAATTCCTTGCCGTTGATCGTTGATACCATCATGTTGGGTCGTAATCCCGCTTTGTCGGCCGGACTGCCTGCAATTACTTCCTTGATTAACAGGCAGGATCGATAGCGGGCGGTGATTTCGGCGGCTTTTTCACTGCAATCAAAAACCAGGCCCAGAAGATCCCGGGCAAGTCTCTCCCCCGACGGTTTGGGCACCGCACTGATGGTAAGCGTGACTGTGTCAAGTATACCATCTTTATTAACCGACATCGTTATGGTGTCGCCCACCTCCCTCGTCAACAATTTGCGATTGATCTCATATAGATTGTTGGCATGAGCGCCTTCGACGGATTCTACAAAGTGACCGTTGCGAAGTCCCTTTTCAAATGCATCGCTTTGATGATCAATTCGGCGAATTATGATTTTGTCTTCAATTTCCTCGAGATCAAATCCCGGCCAGATGTTGTGAATCAATCGCGGGGTCATCCATCGGGTTAGCAGGGCCTTCGCGCGTTTTACCGGCATTGCAAATCCGATGTTCTGGGCATCCTGATAAACGGCGACATTGATGCCAATGACTTCTCCATCTATATTCAGCAACGGTCCTCCGGAACTGCCGGGATTCACGGCCGCGTCGGTTTGAAGAATGTCGCGATATAGAACCTGTCCGTTATAGCGGGCTTCGCGATTTTTTGCGGATAAGACGCCTACAGTTACCGTGTGGGCCAACCCGAATGGATTACCCAATGTGATAACCGTTTCACCCAGCATCAAGTCATCGTCTTCGGCAAACTTTGCCGCCGGTAGTGGCGTTTCTGTATCAATTTTAATAAGGGCCAGATCATTGACTTCATCCCCGGCCAGCACCCGCGCTTCATAGGTTTCCTCGTTGGACAACATCACCCTGATCCGGGATGCCCGTTCAATCACATGAAAATTGGTGAGGATGTAACCATCAGAACTTATGATCACACCGGAGCCAAGAGAGTGTTTCATGCGGTAATCAGGTGGCGGAGGAGGTGTGCCGAACATATCGCGAAGCAATAAATCCAACATATCCCCGCGTTGCCGCATTCGGGGGTCGGAATATACCCGGCGGACCATACGTTCCGTGCCGATGTTGACCACTGCGGGAATGGCCTTTTCCACGGCTTCAACCACCGGAGTGCGGCGGTTTGACGTTCCATCGGACCGCAGATTCGGTGCAACAAGCAATACGATTACAAGCAAGTATTTCATAACATAAACCATATAAAGTGGTTATGCGTACAAGGGATTACGCTATGAAAAGGGTATCATGAAACGATCCCGGCATTCAAGACGCGCGTAATGATGACTATAGAACGCATGTATAGCGCGAGGAACGTGCAACAGCTATGAAATGCGGTATTAACAGATTCGAGGTAGTTGTTCCCCGTGGTGAAGGTCGAGATAACGTTTTGCGCCTATCAGGCTGTGAAGTATTAGACGTCCGCCGCTATTGGATTCCACTTTTCCGATTTTGGCGGGCGAAGCTCCGGTAGCACCATGCTTGGCCAAAAGCTCAAGGGCCATGTCTGATTGTTCAGCCGGTAGAGCCATGACAAAACAGCCTTCATTGGCAACATAAAGCGGATCGATTCCCAGTAATTCGCATGCACCTCTTACTTCTTCCCGAACCGGTATGTCTTTTTCCCGTATCGATATGGTTACGCCCGCGTCATCTGTCATTTCAATCAAGGCTGATGCCAAGCCGCCGCGTGTGGCGTCTCGCAAGGCATGCAATTCGATTCCTGCGACCAGCATGGCTCTGACGATACGATTGAGCGGGGCGCAATCGCTTTGAATCGGCACATCCAATGCCAATTCTTCGCGAGCGCACAATATCGCCATACCGTGACGACCAATATCCCCGCTTACGAGAATGTCATCACCCGGTTTTATTGATTTCGGTCCGATCACGAGTGTGTGCTCAAAGACACCGATGCCCGCTGTATTGATAAAAATCCCGTCGCCTTTGCCTTTATCCACAACTTTAGTATCACCGGTCACAATTGTAACACTGGCTTGATCGGCCGCATGTTTCATGGAAGTAACAATTTGCCATAGCGCTTGCATCGACAAGCCTTCTTCAAGAATCATGCCGCACGACAAGTATCGGGGTTCAGCTCCCACCATGGCCAGATCATTTACCGTCCCATTAATCGCCAAGGCGCCGATATCTCCGCCGGGAAAGAATAGGGGACGCACAACAAAGGAATCAGTGGTGAAGGCAATGCGTTGCGACGCCAGTTCCAATATTGCGCTGTCCATGTTCGCTTGCACGTTGTCACAGCCGAAAGCGCAGGTAAACATGTCACGGATCAACCTTCTCATCAGGGAGCCACCACCGCCGTGAGCCAGTGTTACCACCGGATAATCCGACAAAGGAATCGGGCATTGCAGGTTCATGCCACACCCTTGTTTCGGTAGCGGTAATATGCCGAGCAAGCGCCTTCGTTTGAAACCATTGTGGCGCCAAGCGGTTTTTCCGGAGTGCAACGTTTGCCGAAGGCAGGGCATTCGAAAGGCTTTTTTAGACCTTGCAAGACAAGGCCGCTGACGCACTCCGGATTCTCCATGGTGGTATCCGGTCGAAGATTGAATTTACGTTCAGCGTCATAGTTTGCAAACTCGGGCGATAGTCCCAATCCGCTTGATGGGATTTCGCCCATGCCACGCCATTTGCGATTGATAACCGTGAATACTTTTTCGACCATGGCCATGGCCGGCGGGTTACCTTCGCTTCGTACCGCGCGTTGATATGCATTTTCACATTCAGCTCGTCCTTCCTCGAGTTGGCGAATGCAGGCATGAATTCCCCGCATGACATCAATCGGTTCAAATCCCGTAACAACAATGGGAACCTTGTATTTTATTGCCATCGGAACATAAGGTTCACATCCGGCGATGGCACAAACATGCCCTGCGGCCAGAAACCCCTGGACCTGGCATTGATCGCCGGATAGCAATGTTTCCATTGCCGGCGGCACCAACACATGTGAAACCAAAAGCGAAAAATTTGTAATACCGTCTTGAGCGGCCTGGAATACACTCATGGCATTGGCGGGTGCGGTGGTCTCAAAACCAACGGCAAAAAATACCACTTCCTTGTCCGGATTTTTGCGTGCGATATTCAAAGCATCCAGCGGGGAGTATACCATTCGCACGTCTCCGCCATTCGCTTTGATGGAAAACAAATCATGTTTTGTCCCGGGAACCCGCAACATATCACCGAACGAGCAGAATACAACGTTGGAGCGCGCGGCAATCTCGAGAGCCTGATCAATGATACCCACCGGCGTTACACAAACCGGGCAACCGGGGCCGTGAAGCAAGGTCACATGTTCAGGCAGTAATTCATCGATGCCGAATTTTACAATGGCATGGGTCTGCCCGCCGCATACTTCCATGATCTTCCATGGGCGGGTCGTTATGCGATGAATGGCATCCGCGATTTTGGCGACACCCTCGGCATCCCGATATTCATCAAGATATTTCATAAATCGTTCAGCGCCCCGCCTTCCGATAATTCTCCCAATTCATCCAATTGCCGCAAATATTCAAAGACATTGGCCGCCTCCTCCGCATCCACGACGCTCAAGGCAAAACCAACATGAACCATAACGTAGTCGCCAATTGCCGCTTGCGGAACATAAGCCAGGTTGACCTCCCGGAATACGCCGCCAAAACTGACTTTTCCGGTGCGGCGGAAAGACTCCCCTTCGTTGATACTCATGATTTGTCCGGGAATGGCCAGGCACATGATGTTTATGCTCCTCGTAAATAGTTATGTTCAGCTTGATATAATCCCGAATAGGCCTGTCCCACCGAAATGGCGCCGTCGTTGGGTGGAAGGCGTTGAGGTCGGTAAACGACGCGACCAGCATGCGCCAGTTCGCCAACCGCACGATCAAGCAACCATGAATTCTGGAAGCATCCACCGGCCAGAACCACCGGGATACCAGGACATAATGTAGTCGCCTCCAACATGACATCAATCATGGATTGGTGAAAACGTGCCGCAATGAAATTTGCGGGATGACCAGCGCATTTATCCATTAACATTCCTTCCATGATGGGTCCCCAATCAATAACGCCATCTTGGATTTTAAATGGGTATCCGGACACCGGTTTTTCATAACTTTCGGCCAGCGATTCCAGCATCATGGGAGCCTGTCCTTCATATGATGAGTGGCAACAAGCACCGAGAAACACCGCCGCCGCATCAAAAAGCCGTCCCGCGCTTGATGTGCGAAATGAATTGATATTGCGCTTCATCGCTTGTTGTGCCATGTGAATGGCCGACGGTTCAACGGGTAGCTCGGCCGATATGCCAAGCTCGGTTATAACTCCAAGAGCCGAGCGCCATGGTTCCCGTGCCGCCAAATCACCACCGGGAATCGGAAACGTTCGTAAATGGGCAACCCGCCGATATCCATCCAAGGATACTTCCAGGAATTCACCACCCCAGATCAACCCATCGTCGCCAAATCCCGTGCCATCCCAGGTTATTCCAAGAACCGGTTCTTTGATGCCAAATTCCGCCATCACCGCCAGGGTATGGGCAACATGATGAAGTACCATGTGGGGTTTCTGGCTTTTCCGGCGGGCATAGCCGGTCGTCGCGTAAGCCGGGTGCGCATCGCAAGCTATCACGGTCGGTTCTGAATGATACAACTCTGTTAATATGTCGATATTGCGTTCGTAGGCATGCCAGGCCGGCACGGTTTCGAGATCGCCAATATGCGGACTCACGGTGATTTTTCCTTCATGCGCCAGGGCCAGGGTTGCTTTCATGTGAGGCCCCGTACCCAACACACACGGCGCATTTTCAGGTTGGTCAACGTCGATGGTTATTGGCGCCAATCCACGGGCGGCACGGATGATCAACGGTTGATTTCGCACAATGCGCATGACCGAATCATCGATCGGGTGGGCAATGGGCCGGTTATGGATCAAAAACATGTCGGCTATGTTCTCCAGTCGTTCCAATACTTCATGCTCATCGATGCATAAAGGTTCATCGCTAAGATTTCCGCTGGTAGCCACCACGGGCGAATTCATTCCGGCCATAAGCAAATGATGCAACGGAGTATAAGGGAGCATAAAGCCATAAGTCGATGTACCGGGCGATACGGATTCCGCCATTAGCGTGTTCAGCTTCTTTTTCAGAAGCAGGATGGGGGCGACAGGTGATGCCAGCCAGTATTCCTCAAGTTTCGAAATATGTGCAAATCTTTGGATTGTTGACATATCCGGCGCCATAACCGCAAATGGTTTTTCCGAACGGCATTTTCGTTTTCGCAGTAGTTGAACTGCCGACTCATTGGTCGCGTCAACCATCAAATGAAACCCTCCCAGACCTTTAACGGCGATAATGGCGCCATCGCGCAGATATTTAATTGTTTGTTGAAGCGCATCCTCCCGGGCGGCAATTTCCTCGCCATGCGCATCCCAAAGCAAGAGGCGCGGACCACATACCGGGCAAGCATTAGGTTGGGCATGAAAGCGACGGTTTGAAGGGTTGTCATACTCATTCCGGCATTCGGGGCATTGCTGGAAATCGCGCATGGTCGTGCGGTCACGGTCGTAAGGGAGACCCGTCATGATGCTGTATCGCGGTCCACAGCATGTACAATTGGTGAAGGGGTAGCGATACCGGCGATTGTCCGGATGGTTGATTTCCGCCAGGCATTGAGAGCATGTGGCAATATCCGGTGAAATGCAGGCGGATATTATTTCGGAAGCATCACTGTCAATGATGGAAAAGACGGTTTCATCACCGGAGTTGATTGCCGGCGCAATATGCATTTGAGCAATGCTTCCCGGCGCCGGGACATTAAGATGAATATTACGGATAAACGTCTCAAGTTGATCTGAAGTTCCGTTGGCTTTTATCTCGACGCCACGCGATGAATTCCGCACCCATCCGGTTATGTTGTGTTGACCGGCCAACCGGTAGATAAATGGACGAAAACCAACACCCTGCACAATCCCCTGAACGTGCAGATTAAGTGTTTTATAACGTTCGATGGTTGAGTTCATACGTGAATTCGTTTTTTGGCGGTCACCAGCTTCCGGATGAAGTCGCACCATGCATCAATGCCGTTGCCATTTTTTGCGGAAGTTTCAAATATCAGGGCTTTGGGCGCGGCAATGGCGATATTATCGACAGCCTGACTCCGGTTGAAATCCACGGCTTCAGCAATGTCGCATTTGTTCACAATGACCGCATCCGCTTTAAGGAATATCACAGGATATTTCAACGGCTTGTCTTCTCCCTCGGTTGTGGAAAGCAATACGGTGAACAAATCTTCGCCTAGATCAAAAGAAGCCGGACAAACCAGATTCCCGACATTTTCTATCAAGAGCAGATCAAGTTCATCCAGGTTGAAATCTTCCACGGCATGATGAATCATGTGAGCGTCAAGATGACACGCTGAACCGGTGTTGATCTGTATCGCAGACGCGCCGGATCTATTCAACCGCGCCGCATCGTTATCCGTGGCTAAATCGCCGACAACAGCCGCGACCCTGATGTTATCCTTGAGACGTCGCATGGTCTGTTCGAGCAACGCGGTTTTTCCGGAACCGGGAGATGAAACCACATTAACCACTGTAATACCTTTTTCCCGAAACAACCTGCGGTTCTCCGCGGCCAAACGGTCATTCACCGCCAAAAGTGACTGCCGCCCCATATCCACCTCGTCCCGATCATGGTGATGATGATGCATGTGATCATGATCGTGTTTATGATGGTGATCGTCGTGATTAACCGCGCATCCACAAGTATCGCACATGTCAGGTTACCTCCATGGAGATCAGATTCATTTCGCGTCCCGAACGAATGGTCGAGCTGTTTGCACCACAGTCCGGGCATTTATACTGAAAAGGTTTGCACTCGAAGTCGGTCCTGCACTGACTGCAATAACAACGGAGTGGTATACTTTCCATTTTCAACGTTGCCCCGGCGGCGGGAGTACCTTCCGCCAATGCGGTAAAAGCAAAAACAAGTGCCGATTGATCCACGCCGCATAAAACACCTATTTCAAGCGCAATGGTATCGATGCGGGCCGCCTGGATATCCCGGGCCTTCGCTAAAACCGTTTCCAACAATCCTTGCGCTATTCCGAATTCATGCATG
>DAOLDL010000012.1:27103-50186 GCA_035327305.1 Kiritimatiellia bacterium
CGCATAGCCAGCGCCATCATCACCGCGGAGCGGATTGCCGTAGCCGATGATTAACAGGTTCGTCGTTATTTGTTCAGGAGCCTTCATGACATTAAAATCATGAGGGACACGGTATGCGCGGTCAAGGAAGCGGCGGCACGGTAAAGCTTTAAAGAGTCCTAATGGAATCCCCGATAAGTGCGTAGCTGGGACTATTCAGTTCCGTGATTTTAAGACCGGTAATTAGGCGCTTCCTTTGTGATGGTCACATTGTGGGGGTGACCTTCAGCATTGCCCGAGGCGGTAATGCGAATAAACTTACCATTCCGGCGAAGTTCGTCGATGTCTCGGCATCCGGTAAAACCCATGGAAGCGCGCAACCCACCGCAAAACTGGGTTAATACCTGTTTCAAACTCCCGGCGAAAGGAATCATGCCCTCGATGCCTTGAGGAACCAGTTCGTCCTGGCTGACATCTCTTTGGCCGTAACGTTCCCGACTACCCTGATTGGACTTCATGGCGCCAAGACTTCCCATGCCGCGATACACGACATACTGACGACCTTGGTATATGATCTTTTCGCCGGGACTTTCTTCCGTACCGGCGAGAATGGATCCCATCATTACCGTGCTGGCGCCGGCGGTGATCGCTTTGGCCACGTCGCCGGAGTAACGGATACCACCATCCGCGACGACAGGAATGCTTTCCTCCAAAGCTTTTACACATTCGTAAATCGCGCTGATCTGCGGCGTGCCAACGCCAGTGACCACACGTGTGGTGCAGATGGATCCCGGTCCGATTCCGATTTTAACCGCATGAGCGCCGGCATCGCGAAGCGCTGTCGCCGCTTCGCCGGTGGCGATGTTTCCGGCAATCACATCAATTTGATCGTAATGGGCGCGCACCCATTTAACCATGTCGATTACACCTTTGCTGTGGCCGTGGGCGGTATCGACAACCACAACATCAACTTCACGTTCCGCAAGCACCTCGACCCGTTTGTAATCGCCCGGCCCGATGGCCGCGGCTACTCGCAGTCGGTATTTTCCATCACGGTTGTAGACCGGATTTGCATTTCGCATCAGCGACTGGACATCGGCAAAGCTGTAGAGGCCCACGAGTTTCCCGTTTTCCACCAAGGGCAATTTTCCGATCTTTTCCCTGACCATCAATGTGTAGGCGGATTCGATGTCGGTTCCGGGTGGAGCGGTGATGACCGAACGTGTCATGACATCCTCGATGCGCGCGTTGGCATCGGCGGCAAATTTGATGTCGGCGGCAGTGAGAATTCCTACCAGATTATCATTCTCGTCAAGAATGGGAAACCCGCTGAAGTTATATCCCTTTTCTTCGCGGATGCGACGGACATCGGCCAAAGTCTGGGTGGAAAGAAAAGTAACCGGCGTGGAGATCAATCCGTTCAAATAATGCTTAACCGTTCCGACGATCGATGCCTGCCGTTGTGGAGTGAGATTTTTATGAATGACTCCAATCCCGCCATTCAAAGCCATCGCAATGGCCATCCGTGCTTCGGTTACCGTGTCCATTGCCGCGCTGACAAATGGTATGTTAACGTTGATGCGGGAAGTTAACCTGCTGGTTACATCTACATCGGGGGGAAGAAAATCCGCATAGCGGGCGATCAGGGAAACATCGTCAAATGTCAGGCCCTCGTGAGGGAATGACGACATAAAATTATCAAGTTGGGGATTGAGAGCCATAGCTTTGCCTTTTGCCCTGCGAAGGTTGAAGACAAAACATCAACTCGTCAATAGAAAATCCGAAATTCAGGCCAAAAGAATGCCGAGGGTCATCCTTCCGCATCAGCGGTGGCGCTTGCCGGTTCCCGCACAGGATTCGAAGGCGGTAATTCTTCCTTTTCGTAATCAGAAAACTTGACCGAAATAATCTTGGAAATTCCCTGTTTCTCCATCGTTACACCGTACAGTGCCTGCGACGCGGCGATGGTCTGCCGGTTATGCGTGATCACGACAAATTGTGACTTATTGAGGAAGCCCTGAACGGTTTTCACAAAACGTCCGATGTTGGCATCATCAAGCGCGGCATCCAATTCGTCCAATACACAGAACGGACTTGGTTTCACCATGTAAAGGGAGAACAACAGGGCCACCGCGGTCATGGTCCGTTCGCCACCTGACAACAGGGATACAGTTTGCAATTTTTTGCCGGGTGGGCGGGCGATGATTTCGATTCCGGATTCAAGCACGTCGCCTTCATCGATCAACACCAGTTTGGCCGAACCGCCGCCAAACAATTGCGTGAACATTTGCTGGAAGTTGGTGTTGACCTGATTGAATGTGTTGGAGAACAGCTCTGTCGTGGTGGAATTGATGGTCTTGATCATTTCCATCAATTGCGTCTTCGAGTTGACAAGATCGGTTTGCTGGGACGTCAGAAATGCGTAACGCTCTTCCAGTTCGGCGTGCTCCTCAATCGCCACCAGATTAACCGGCCCCATGGCTTCGATCTTGGCGTGCATTTCCGCAATGGCGGATTCCAGGGCATCCGCTTCCGGGCGTTGCCCGTTTTCCCATTCGGGTTCCTTGGCACTGTAAAGTTCATCGGAAGTGATTCGATAATCCCCGGTGATTCGTTCAATGGTATTCTGGCGGCGCATTTTTTGCTGGGCCAGTTCGATGTCGCCCTGATTCTTTCGTCGTTGCACATCTTCCAGCAACGTGCGTTTCAGTTTGAGCGCCTGTTCGTGTGCCGCGAAATCGCGGTGAAGCGCGTCCTTGCGTCCCCGCGCTTCTTCCAATGCGCCGGCATGCTGGCGGATTTCGACTTCGACCGGCTCCAAATTACGACGGGCGCCATCGACGCCTGCGGTCAGGTTTGCAATCCGGTCGTGGTACGAGTTTACGCCGCGTGTACGCTCATCAATCAAACTTTCCAGTTCACGGACGCGGGCATTCAGCTGTTCAATACGGGAGGCAACATGGTCCGCGGTTTGTTTTAATTCCGAAAAACGGACGCGCCGTTCCGTGGTTTCCGTTTGACTGGATAATCGGGCCTGCTCCAGGTCGCGCATGGTTTCCGTAAGCGCTGACAACGTAGCGCGGATTTCCGCCTGACGATCGCGCGATTGATCCAGTTGTTCCTGAATTTTTACGCGTCGATCATCGCCGCTGTGATGGTTGAGCTGAAGCGCCTCCAGTTCAAACGAAATTGTTTCGACCCGCTGGCGCACCTGCCTTGCCTCCTGCTCAACAACCTGGGCTTCACCTTGAGCAAGCGCCAATTCGCGGCGGGTAGCATCGAGATCGTTGCGGCGGTCCTCGATCATGCGGTCGACATTGATTTCGTCCTGTTGCAATGCGGCCAATTGGTTTTGTGCCTGGTTGATTGCACGACGGATTTCCTCCAATTCCTCCTGCCAGGTTGTCAACAAATGCTGGCGGGCGAGGGGAGTGGATGCCTGATCGCCCGGATTCCAGAACTCGCCATGGCCGGCAGTGATGAAACTTCCTGATTTGGATACATACAGGAAATGCGATTCGGGCGTGGATGGCAATTTTTCGCTTTGATCAACAACCCGGACGTGTCCGAACAACCGGTAAACCAACGGACGCAATTCGTCTCGACATTCAATATGGTTTACCAGCAAATCACAATCCGGGTTGTCGCTGGGGACATTATCCGTGCCGCGTAGTGAGACCAGGCGAGCGGTGCCCAATCCTTGACGGTCAAGTTCCTTCAACAGGTACGAGATGGTTTCGTCGTGACGGACCACAAGGGCATCGGTCAACGGCCGCATGACTGCTTCCAAGGCGCGCTGATAGTCGTCTTTGGCGCGGATCAATTCGGCTATCGGCCCCAGAACATCTTCAGGTCCGAAAGGAATGGCCGGGTCACGGTTCAAAATGCGCCGCGCGCCTTCGGGATAACCTTCCTGTTCCTCGCGGCCCGCCGCCAACATTTTAATTTGAGCTTCAATTGCCGCGGCCTGTGGTTGCAATTTGTTCAAATCCGCACGACAGGAAGCAATGGCGCCTGCCTTGTCCGCTTTACCGGCCTTGGCGGATTCAAGCGCTTGAGTCGCGTTATCGACGGATTTGGCCAACTCCTCCAGACGTCCCGTCATATCCGTTTGTCGTGAGGAAAAAGCTTCAACAGATCGTTTGGACTCGCTCAATTCGGCGGCCAAACGTTCCCGGCGCAAATCATTCTGGCGTTCTTCCGCATCAATTTCCGCGAGATCGTTCTGCAGGCGGGCCTGCCGCGAATCGAGGTCGATTTGTTCCGTCCGCAATTGATTGACTTGACGCGACGCGTCTTGAACACGTTTTTCGTCCTGCTGAAGACGGAGCACGAATTCAGACAATTCCTTTTCGACGGAATCGCGGGCGGTTACGGTGGAGGCCAACCGGCTTTCTTCTTCGCCGCGATTGATCACATGCTGTTCGAGCCGGATTTTCGCTTCTTCGGCATTTTTTGAATCGCGTTCGGATAACTGCTGCAGTTCCGTGATACGTTCCTGATTGGTGCGAATCAATTCGTTCAGTCGATTTAATTCCGCTTTAGCCTGCATGCCCTGCTCAACAAGGCGGTTGATTTCGGCGTCGATGGCATCAAGTTGCGCACGCATGTCATTCGAGGTTTGCTCCTCCTGCGCAATGTCGTGCCGAACAGCTTCCTCCTGTTCATGAATGGAAGCGAGACGGGACTCGATGGCGGAAATATCCTTGTCCAGCGCGGTCAATTTCTCGCGGGTAAAAAACAATTCGATTCCGCGAAGCGAGTCGCGAAGTTCCTGATAGCGGCGGGCCTTGCCGGCTTGCCGTTGCAGGGAGATGATCTGGCGTTTCACTTCACGAATAATATCATCGAGGCGCAGGAGATTGGCTTCGGTCTGCTCGAGTTTGCGCATCGCCTCTTTTTTGTCGGCCTTGAATTTGGTAATACCGCTGGCTTCTTCAAACACCGCGCGGCGATCTTCAGGATGCGAACTTAATATCCGATCAATTTTCCCCTGTTCCATGATCGAATAGGAATTGGTGCCCACGCCTGTATCCATGAACAGCCTCTGTATATCCTTGAGGCGACAGGGGGCCTTGTTGATGAAATATTGACCTTCACCAGAACGAAATACACGACGGGTAATGGTTACTTCGTTGTATTCCATGCCAAGGGTTGCTTCACATTCGGCCAGCGTCAGACTTACTTCAGCCATCCCCAATGGTTTGGAATTATCCGTACCGCTGAAAATTACATCTTCCATTTTGCCGCCGCGAAGCGCTTTGGCGCTTTGCTCGCCCAACACCCAGCGAATGGCATCGCTTACGTTGCTTTTGCCACACCCGTTAGGCCCCACGATAGACGTCATACCCGGTTCAAATTCCAACCGCGTTTTTTCGGCAAAACTCTTGAATCCAATAATTTCGAGACGTTTAAGATACATGCAGGAATCCCCTCAACCCCAGGTTCAGTTCTCTACCCAATTAACCATTTTCTAACCATACCATGTGGCAGGTTCGGATATCAACCACTATATTTAGTGGTTTCCATAGATTTTAGCTTTTCCGTTGTGGTGGCAAACTTTACATTTATTAAACGCAATCTGTCTTGAACCACCCCCGGTGAAACCGATACCCTGCAGGCACGCATGACCGCAATATCTAACAATTTGAATGTAATTGAGTTGGCGCAAAAACTGGTCGCGATTCCAAGCGTCAATCCGGTTTTGACCGATGACCCGGCCATATCCGGGGAGCACCGCATGGCGGAATTTCTTGAATCATTTCTCGATCGCCGGGGCTTCCGGGTGGAGCGCCATGAGGGGATCAGGGGAAGACCCAACATCGTCGGAATATACGGTCCGCAAAACCCCCGTAAACGGTTGATGATTGAATCGCATCTGGATACCCAGGGTATACATGGAATGTCGGTACCACCCTTTGAAGGAATCATCAAGGACGGTCGCTTGTATGGTCGCGGTGCTTGTGACATGAAAGGTTCCATGGCCGCGGCCATGATCTGCCTGACACCGGAACGCCTGAATGAATTGGCCGATGCCGGCGTGCAATTGCAATTTGTCGGCGCCATTGGCGAAGAGACCGGAAATCTCGGCGCCATCGAGTTGGCCGATATGGATATCGGCGCCGATGAACTGGTGGTTCTTGAACCAACGGACCTTCATATCGTTCATGCTCACAAAGGTGCGTTCTGGTTTGAAGTGGAAATTTCCGGCATTGCCGCGCACGGCTCGAATCCCGACAAGGGGATCAGCGCCATTCGGGGAATGAGCAAAGTGATAGAATTGCTTTATCAACAAACCAACGAGGTGCCACTGCACAATGATTTGCTCGGACGTGCCACCGTTAATGTCGGCATCATTCGTGGCGGAAATTCAATCAACATTGTTCCGGAACGATGCGTAATTGAAGTTGATCGTCGCACCCTCCCGGGAGAGAACAGTGATGATATATTGTCCCGCATCCGTGCCTCCATTGTTCAACTCAAACAGGAGGGACTCATACTTAAAGGTGATGTGCGGCGCATCAAGGAAGGTTTGCCGGTTGAAACGACATCGGACTCCGCATTGATTCGTCGCCTCGGTAAAGCCTGCGAAACGCAGGTGGATAAGGTCGTGTGTGAAGGCGCCGCGTGGTATAGCGATGCCGGCCCATTTTCGCGCACATGCCGCGAGGTTGCTGTTTTCGGACCGGGAAGCATTCGCCAGGCTCATACTGCCGATGAATACATTGAGCTTGCGGAATTGCAAAAAGGAGCCGACATTCTCGATAGTTTTCTTATTCTGACCGCACGTGAAGCAAACTGATCAACAGCTCATTTATCCCCGTTACGCCGCACCTGCGGCCGTTGCGTTTATAGCCGCCTTGGTCCTTGGCGTCGCAAATCTGATCATGGGCGATCTGAACCATGATGAAGGATGGTACCTCTATGCCGCACTCAAGGTTGCGGATGGTTGGCTTCCCTATCGTGATTTTGCGTTTACGCAGGGACCCATACTGCCGCTGGTATATGCGCTTTTCAGCCCGGTTATTGAATCATGCGGACTGGTCGGTGGGCGCATCATTACATGGTCATTCGGATTTATCGCCGCATTGATGGCCGGATTTGCCGCTCGCCGGCTGGGCGGGCAAGCCGCAGGAGTTATGACGTTTATTCTGATCGCTGTGAACGTATATCAAAGTTACTTCACCACAGTGGTGAAGACCTATTCCCTGTGCGCTTTATTTTTAACGCTAGGTATTTATGCGATGGCGCGTTGGCTCACATCGCCGGGCCGCGTGAATTCCTTTTCGATTTTTCTGCCGTTAGCCGGTTTCATGTTTGCCGCCGCCGCCGGTGTACGGGTGTCATCCGGTGTGCTGTTGCCAATCGTGGGATTGTGGATGCTATGGCAATCGAACCGGCTGGGTCGCTTGAGTTGGCTTTGGTTTGGACTCGGAGGCGCGACAGGTTTATTGTTCATATTTTTACCTCTGTATCTTGTCGCGCCGGAAGGATTCAAGTTTGGAATGTTCGAATATCACACGTTGCGGGATGGCGGAGGAGGACTGCAAGCGCTCGTGCTGAAAGGCGGATTCATCTCGCGTCTGATCCAGGCTTATTCAATCGCGGTGCTCTTGATGACCGCCATGATCGTCGCGAAAATCTGGCGACCGTTCAGTGGAACAAACACCGGATATCATCAGTCGACTACATTTTCATTTATACGTCTGCTGTGGGTTTTCATTGCCATCGCCACGTTGGTTCATATCAGTGCGCCTTTTCCCTATGACGATTATCAGTCGCCGATTTTTCCCGTATTGGCTCTGGCGCTGTCTGTGTCGTGGTCGTATGCCTTGCGGGCATGGTCCGGGCTTGGATACACATGGCAGGCGCATGCGGTTCATGGTGATCCGCGATCTGCCGTGTGGTTTGTCTGGGTAATACTGCTGGCTTGTATCGCATCCTCCATTTCTTCCCCGATCAACCAGGATTGGATGATTGCCGGACGCGACCGTATCTGGTGGAACATGAAGGAAAAACCTTCGATTCTACAACTACGTGAAGTTGCCCGGGATATCCGGATCGCCGAGGATTCGGGCGAATTATTAACCCAGGACACATATCTTGCCGTGGAGGCGGGTTTGCGTGTGCCTCGCGGATGGGAAATGGGACCGTTCAGTTATTTTCCCGACATGCCGACCGAGAGGGCGCTCAAGCTTCGACTTATGAATCGTGAACTTCTGCGGGAGGCAATTGTCGCATCCCCGGCTCGTGTTGCCGCGATAAGCGGTTACGGATTTGCCATTTCCTCGCCTTCGGTTGTCAGGGTTGATGAAGAAGAACGCGCCGAATTGTTGACTGTGCTTGCGGAGAAGTATCAACTGTGGAAGGAAGTTCCGAAATTCGGCCAGGCATCAACTACGCTGAATTTATTCTACCGCATGAATTTCAATTCTGTTAATTCGGAACTTCGCACTGCCGGGGAGGAAAATTGAAGCTTTCCATCGTTGTTCCCGCTTATAACGAAGAAAATCGTATAGCCCGCATGCTTGATGCTTACCGGGATTATTTTGTTCCGCGTTACCAGGATGATGTGGAAATTATCGTCGTCGTCAACGGATCACGTGATCGAACGGCGGAAATCGCCCGGAACTACAGCGCACAACACAACCAAATCAGTGTGATTGAAGAACGGGAGGCTATTGGCAAAGGGGGAGCCATCATTATGGGCTTCAAGCATGCATCCGGTGATCTTGTCGGTTTTGCCGACGCGGATGGATCGACCCCACCCGATGCATTCGAAGACCTGGTCGTGAATATCGGCAACGCCGGCGCCATAATTGCTTCCCGCTGGTTCGCCGAATCAATCGTGGAGCCCCGCCAACCGCTAAAACGCCGGGTTGTTTCCAGAATCTTCAACTTTTTCGTCCGCAACACTTTCGGTATGGATATTCATGACACCCAGTGCGGCGCAAAAGTCATCCGCAGAGATGCCGTGCATGCCATCTTGCCGCATTTAGGAATTACGCGCTGGGCATTCGACGTGGATTTGCTTTTCCAGATTCATCGCGCGGGCTTCCGTATTATCGAATGGCCCACCGTTTGGCACGACGAAGGAGGCTCGCAACTTCGTATTGTGCGCGCATCCATTGAAATGTTCATCGCCATCGTCCGCTTGCGTCTGATCTATTCGCCGTTACGATGGATCGTTACGGCTTACGATCGAACCCTCGGAAAAATTTCGCACAGAAACAAGTCATGAACGAGACGAAACAGCCAGCACCGGGAATGTTGCGGAACAGCATATTCATGTTTGTCGCGACGCAGTTCGCCAATGTCGCAAATCTTTCGTTTCAAATGATCGCCGGGCGGCGACTCCCCAACGATGAATATGGCATTCTGGCCACCATGATGAGCGTATTTCTCATTGCCTCCACTCCTCTTGATGCATTGCGAACGGCCATGGCTCACTTTTCCGCACGCGCCATGCGTACCGGGGACACGGGAGCCATTCGCTGGCTGATCAATGCCTGGAGCCGACGAATGATTTGGCTTGCATTGCTGATTGTAGGTATCGGTTTTATTTTTCGCTCGAATGCCGCGGTTTTTTTCCAGTTGGAATCCGGAACGCCGTTTGTTTTTGCCTGCGGACTGATTTCCCTCGCATTGTTCCTTCCCTTGATGACCGGAGTGTTTCAGGGCATGCAAAATTTCTACTGGATGTCAGCATCCATGCATATCTGGACCATTGTTCGAATCGGGTTGATCCTGTTTCTGCTGTCCTTTACCGCAACAGCGCTGGCGGGACTGGCCGCGCACGCCCTGGCCACTTTGTTTGGCTTGCTGATAAGTCTTTACGGACTGCACGTGTTGACGCGGAACACGCCCGTATCTCGTCCAACCACAGGTATAGGCGGGTTTTTTGTCCGCTCGCTGTTCATGCTGGGAAGTTATGCCGTCCTGATGAATGCGGATCTGATTTTCATCAAGCATTTGTTTCATCCCGATGATGCCGGTGAATTTGCGAAGGCGGCGACAATCGGACGTTCCGTTATATTTATGCCCATGCCGATTGCGCTGGTCATGTTCCCCAAAGTCATTACCAGCGGACCGTCGACGCGTGACAGCCGTTTGACCTTGCTGAAAGCGCTGGGCATGGTCGCAATTTTGATCGGAACTGCGGTAGGCGTAACCATTGCCATGCCATGGCTTCCGCTATGGATCATATACGGAATCAAGGAGCCAAGCCCGGAATTGGTGCGATTGTTATATACAATCGTGTGCGCGATGGCGCCTCTTGCGCTGACTTTTTTATTGATGAACTATGAAATTGCCCAGCATCGATTCACCATGATCTGGTTGCTCGTGGTTTGCGCGATCCTGTATGTAGCCGGTGTGGTCATCTGGCATGAAACCATGGAACAGGTGGTGTGGGTGTTGGCCGGTGTCAGCACGCTTTCGGCAGTCGGATTCAGCGCCGCTATTATTTGGCGAGCCGGCAAGCGTCATCAAATACTTGTCCAGTCCGCCCATGAATGATGGAATAAAGCGTAATGAAAAAACCCTGCATATTTTTTGATCGCGACGGTATCGTCAACCATGCCCCGATCAAGCGGTATGTCGAACACATTGATGAATTTTATCTGCAACCGGAGTTTTTTGATTCCCTCAAAATTGTCATGGAACGAGGCTACGTTGCGGCCATTGTGACCAATCAGCGAGGCCTGTCCACCGGACAAATTCCCCCGGAACAATTGGAGGCAATTCACAACAGGATTTTGGCCGAAGTTGCGGGTCGCGGCCTGTCCCTTTTGAAAATCTATTTTTGTGACGCGTCCGATGACGACCATCCTCGACGAAAGCCCAATCCCGGAATGATTCTGGAGGCGGCGGAAGATCACAACCTTGATTTAAGCCGGTCATGGATGATCGGGGATAACGAAAGCGACGTCACGACCGGTCATCGTGCGGGTTGCCGTGCCATTCTGGTAAACAAGCATGATATCCCGACCAAAGCCGATGTCCGGCTAAGCGCCATGTCGGAACTTCCCGATTATCTCGCCCGGAATTTGCCCGCGGTCGGCTAGATAACTGTGCAAACTATCGGCACATAGCATTTGACCATTGTTAACGATATCGGTATCTAATTGAGGGTTATGGAGTTTATAAAACAATACATTGGTGAAGTTGAGTCGATTCTGCGACAGTTTCCCGTCGAACAAGTTGAAGCCATTGCCGGTATTCTTGCCGAGGCCAGGGAAAAACAAGGTCGGGTATTTGTGCTTGGGGTGGGGGGAAGCGCCGCGTCCGCATCGCATCTGGTCAATGATTTGCGTAAAATCACCTTGTTGGAAACGTATGCCCCTACGGACAACGTGGCGGAACTAACCGCCCGCACCAACGATGAAGGTTGGGCCAGCACATTTGCCGCCTGGTTGGAAGGAAGCCACATTCGCAATACTGATGTGGTTTTTGTATTGTCGGTGGGAGGCGGTGATGCCGAAAAAAACATCAGCCCTAATCTTGTAGCGGCGCTGGACGTGGCGCGTCAAACCGGGGCAAAAATTGTTGGAGTGGTGGGTCGCAATGGCGGTTACACCGCCAAAGTGGCTGATGCCTGCGTAATCATTCCCACCGTAAATGCCGATCATGTAACACCGCACACGGAATCGTTTCATTCGGTGGTCGGGCACATGCTGGTCAGTCACCCGCGCCTGAAAGCCGTACAAACCAAATGGGAATCAGCGGTTAAACCGTCCGTTTAACCGGGGAGTAAAACATGGCTGTTGATTCAACCGTCCCTGCATTGTCCGAGATGAAAATAAAAGTATTCTCCGATGGCGCGGATCTCGATTCCATCATTGACGCCTACCAGAAAGGAATCGTTCATGGCTTTACCACCAACCCGACTCTTATGTGCAAGGCCGGTATCACCAACTACATGACTTTTGCCGAGGAGGTTTTGCGGGTGGTTACCAAGTTGCCGGTATCCTTTGAAGTGTTTTCGGATGATTTTGAAGGCATGAAACGACAGGCGTTGAAACTTGCCGCGTTGGCCGACAATGTTTACGTGAAGATTCCGGTCACCAACACCAAACGCGAATCGGCGGCTCCGTTGATTCGCGATCTTGTTAATGCCGGTTTGAAGTTGAATGTGACGGCGATTCTTTCCCTGCAACAAGTTCGGGAAGTTGCGGGTTCTCTGAAGCCTGATGTACCTTCCATCGTATCCGTGTTTGCCGGGCGAATAGCCGATACCGGACGCGACCCGGTACCCTACATGGTCGAATCATTAAAAATCCTGAAAGACCTGCCGGCCGCGGAATTGCTTTGGGCAAGTCCCCGTGAGCCGCTGAATGTGATTCAGGCGGAGCAAATAGGTTGTCATATAATCACCATTACGCCGGAAATGCTGGCCAAGACGGCCAAGTTCGGCATGAGCCTCGAGGACTTGTCGCTGGATACTGTAAAGATGTTTTACAACGACGCGGTTCGCAGTGGATTTCAGATTCATTAGGAGTCGGGCATGATCATCACGCGCACACCATTTCGAATTACCCTGGGCGGCGGCGGCACCGATTTGCCTTCGTTTTATGAGCAGCACGGCGGCTATGTGTTTACCATGGCCATCAACAAGTACATGTACATCATGCTGAATCGTCGTTCCGTGGCGGATCGTAAAATTGTTATTCGCTACAGCCAGGTGGAGACGGTCGATTCGATTGATGAAATCAAGAATCCATTGGCCCGCGAAGCGTTACGACTCCACAATTTAAATGAGAACATCGAACTGACCAGTGTTGCCGATATGCCCGGTAAATCGGGCTTGGGATCTTCCGGGTCATATTTGGTCGGTATATTGACTGCGGTGCGGGCGTATAGACAACTTCCCGCCAATCCACTGGAGGTGGCCGCAGAAGCGTGTCGGATAGAGATGGACATCTTGAAAGAGCCAGTAGGCAAGCAGGATCAATACATTGCCGCATTGGGAGGATTTCAAGTCCTTGAAATCAATAAACAGGGCACGGTGCAGGCGACGCGGGTTCCTGTTGATTTCATGTTGATTAATGAATTTGTCCAGAAAGCCCGCATTTACTACACCGGGGTCCAGCGAAATGCCACGGCGGTTCTGAAAGTACAGGATCAAGCCGCGCGCTCCTCTTCATCACCCGATCATCATCGGGTCATGGACAGCTTGTTGCAGATCAAGGAAATCGGCAGTCTGATCAAGGTTGCTTTTGATCGCGAGGATCTCGATACATTTGCGCGATTGATGGACGAACATTGGATGCACAAGCGAAGAATGTCCGCTACGATCAGCTTGTCTCGCCTCGACCAGCTTTATGACCACGTCAAACAGGAGTTCGGCGTTCTGGGTGGGAAAATCATCGGTGCGGGAGGCGGCGGCTTTATCATGTTGTATTGCCCGCAAAAGGGAAAAGAGCTGGATGCATTCATGATGCAACAAGGCATGACTCGCATCGACTATTTTCCATCCCTGCAGGGTACAAAAATTATCAGCGACCTCACGCCGATCGACCAGTTTTCCAAATAACACTCCGCCCGATGTCACGCATTGCTTGAACTCCGTTTGCCTTCGGTGAAAGGTGTTGTATCTTGTCGCATGAAATCGACCGAACAAATCGCGCAGGAACTCAACAAACTCATAGAAGCCCATTATTACAGCGAAGATTTTGAGCTGTTGTCTTCCATTCGGGCTTTTGCCGATTCCATGTGCGAAGGGGATAAGGATACGCTGGCCGGTATTGTGATGAAACGGTTGATGGATGAGGGATCGATCGTTGATATCCTGTTGTGTTCCGTACTTTCAATTCCGTCGGCTGTTTCGATCCTGGCCGGGCGATTGTCCAACGAAAATGTCCCGAATCAGATCACCCGGGCTTTGATTTCAGCATTGCGAAAATACAAAAACGATACGGCATACACCGCGGTTGAGCGGTTTGTGGATTCGGAACAGGAAATGGAAGCGTTGCAGGCGCTGGCGGAAATCGATTTTGTAAGGACCTTGCCGCTGATGAGCAGATTGATGCAGAAAGAACATTATCATGGCATCGTTTTGCACATTCTGCATCTTCGTATGAAAGAAGTCGGCATCGATCAATTGATACGCGATATCACATTGACTTCAATTTCAACTTCAACCTCATTCAAGGATTCCCTTGTTAAATCGCTTAATTCGAAAAAAGAACCATATAACCCTTTCCGTGAGAGCGAAATATTGCGTATAATCAAGGCTGTCAGGCCGGCATAATCGCGCTTATTGAACCATGCCGGTTGAGATATACCATGCCGGCTAAACGGACATTGAAAAAAAGACAATGGTTGGGTTTGATTTTATTATGCCTCGCTGTGTCATTGCCTTTCCTCCTCCTCTATAAAGTCAGTAAAAACTCGGTTATAAACGAAGTCCGCGGACATGCCATGGGTGTCGCCATCGCGGTGGCCGCGGGCATCGATCCGAAAGAATTTTCCCTGGCCGCTGATCAACGCAACGCTGACAGTATTGAGTATAAATTGATTCAATCGTTTATCGATCGCATAGCATTGGACAATCCAGATGTGCGGTATATATACACCATGCAACGATCACGCGATCCGTTGGCGCCATCCTGGATGGTGGAATTTGTCGTGGATCAGCCTGCGCGCGATTATAATCAGGATGGCATCATTGACGAATCGGAAATGTCGGAGCCTCCCGGCGCTCCTTATGATTCTCGTGGTTCCCCGGAATTAGTCAGAGGTTTTATGATTCCGAGCGCCGACTATGAGATTTCCCCCGATCCGCCTTATCCGGATTTAATTTCCGGTTATGCGCCGATCAAAAACGAGAGTGGTCAGTCTATTGGTTTGGTGGGTGTTGATATTACCGCGCGAACAGTCAAAGAAAAGCTGCTGGCCCTGCAAATCGTTATACTGATTGTGTGGATTATCATCAGCGCTTTGATTGTTTGTGTTTATCTGCTTTATCACAACCAGAGGGACGCTTATGAGCGAATATCGCACATGAGCGCCGAGTTGTCTGCTCGCAATGAGTTGTTGCGGGCGGCCAACCAGGAATTGGCCCGCATGAACGAACGCTTTGAATCGGACTTGCGGCTGGCGCAGAAAGTTCAACAGGGATTTCTTCCCACCCGTTTTCCCCGCCGAGACCGTATCGTGTTTGATCAGTATTATCTGACATGCGAAATCCTTGGCGGTGATTTGTATGATGCATTTGAAATAGACGATGATCATGTGGGAATTTACATGGCGGATGTCGCGGGGCACGGTGTGAGCGCGGCGCTGGTATCGGGGCTTTTGAAAATGGCGGTTTCAACGATACGGCAACAAACTCCGGAAGGCACATCCTCCTTGTTTATCGACCTGACAAAACCGGAGGCGTTTCTACGGTCCGTCAACAATCTGTTGACCAAAGAAGTTCCTGAAGGTGAATTCATCACGCTAATTTATTGCGTGTTCGACCTGTTGAATAATCGTTTGTTAATGGCCAGCGCGGGACATCCCAAACCGTTGATATATCGCAGTAAAAAAGGCTCGGCTCAATGGTGCGATATTCGCAACGGACTTGCCCTGGGCATTGAATCGGAACAGGAATACCAACGGGCGGAAGTCCATATTGAACCCGGAGACCTGGTGGTATTTTATACCGATGGTTTAACCGAAGCCATGAACAACGAACGGGACGAGTTTGGCGAAGAACGGCTATATGACCTGGTGGCTGGCGCAATAAATATGAATGCCAAGAAATTGAATGAAACCATTAAGATTGCCGTTGAACAACATCGCGCAGGATCCGATGTCAGCGATGATTTTACGCTGTTGACGGTGGAAGTCCGTTGACGGATTAAAGCCTGGTAAAACGAAGTCGCCGCAAACGGAGTGCGTTCAGAATCACTGTGATCGAACTTGCGCTCATGGCGGCGCTGGCGAGCATTGGAGTGAGCATTACTCCGGTCCAGGGGAAGAGAGCTCCCGCCGCAACGGGGATCATCACGATATTATACGCAAATGCCCAGAACAGGTTTTGATGAATATTACGCATCACGGCCCGGCTTAAATCCACAGCATGAACCAGACCCATCAAGTCGCCGCTTAACAAGTTGATCTGCCCGCTCGAAACAGCAACCGAAGTTGCCGTACCAATGGCTATTCCGACATCAGCAGTGGCTAGCGCCGGACCATCGTTTATTCCGTCACCCGCCATACCCACAACATGACCGGCCTTTTGATATGCAGAAGCCTGCGCTGATTTCTCTTCCGGGCGCAATGAGGCAATTACATCATCAAGACGAAGCTGTTTCGCCACACTTTGAGCCACAAGAGGAGTGTCTCCCGTAAGAATCAGTATGCGAATGCCTCTTTCCTTTAGTAACTTTACCGCTTCGCGGGCATGCGGTTTTAATTCGTCCGCAACAACCAGTAATCCCTGGCAGTTACCGTCAACCGAAACGAAAATTACCGTATTACCTTCCCGCTCATATTTTTCGCGAAGAAAATCAAGTTCATCCACACCGGCGACCTCATGCTTATCCATCCAATTCAGATTGCCGACCAGTACGCGGTGACCTTCAACATCTCCCCCCAGGCCGGCGCCGGTTTCCGTAAATACATTAAATGCCGGTGGAGGTGTTATGCCCCAATCTCGCGCACCTTTCACGACGGCCAACGCAAGCGGATGATGACTGAATGCTTCAAGCGCGCCAGCCATTCTCAAGAGCCAGGTTTCATTGCCTTCGATCCGCGGGACACATGATTGCAGTCGCGGTTGCCCAGTGGTTAGCGTCCCGGTTTTATCAACAAGCAGGACATCAACCGAAGCCAGCTTTTCCAGGCTTGCTGCATCGCGTATCAAAATTCCGTCAAGCGCCCCGCGACCGATACCGGTCACAATGGACAAAGGAGTGGCTAGACCAAGGGCGCAAGGACAGGTAATCATTAAAACCGTAACGGCATGAATCATGCCATGCCACAAGGCGGGTGATGGACCGAGCTTCCACCAAATCAACATGGTCGCAATGGCCGTGATCAGCACAAACGGCACGAGTTTTCCCGTGACACGGTCGGCAACGCGTTGTATCGGCGCTTTGCTTTCCTGGGCCGTCTTGACCATGGCGACAATTTTAGAAAGGACGGTTTCACTGCCAACCCGCGTGACGGACATCATAGCCGCGCCTTCTTTCACAACCGTACCGCCGATTATTTCCGAATACTCCGATTTCAAAATGGGAATTGACTCGCCCGTCATCATGCTTTCATCAACCATCACGCTTCCGGAATGAATTACCCCGTCCGAGGGGACGTGATCACCAGACCGGAGTTGCACGTGGTCGGAAACCTGCAATTCGTCGATGGAAATCCATTGTTGAGAGCCGTTCCTGATTACACAGGTACGAGCCGGAGCGAGGCGGGCGAGTGCTTCCAAGGCCGACCCGGTCTTTTTTTCGGCGCGGTTTTCCAGATATTGGCCAAGTAAAACCAACGTGGTTATCATGGCCGCGGATTCAAAGTATAGCGGAACGCCATGGGCATGCCGCATGGATTCCGGAAATGCATCCGGCACGACCAGCGCCAGCAAGCTGTAGAAGTATGTGATCAGAATTCCGGGTGCGATCAGGGAAAACATATTAAGCTTGCGCGTTGCAAAAGACTTCCAGCCACGGACAAGCAGGGGAAGTCCCGCCTCAAATACAACCCAGGTTGTGGCTACCGCCATAATCCATCCCCAGGCTGTTATTTGTTTGTGTGTAAAATCCGGTATGCCGGTGACATGTTGCGACATTTCAATCAACGCCATGGGAAGCGTGATCATGGATGCGCGGGCAAGTTTTGACTTCAGGTTTGGAATATCCGCCATGTCATCATACGTTGTTCAGTCGTCCAGACTGCTGGTCGAATGCAAAGGCTCCTGCGACGGAGAGACAAGATGTACATTCACACGTGGATTCTTTTCGATAAAATAGTCGAGCGTCCATTTGTTGGGAAACAAAACAACCGGAGCATCCTCCAGGTCTTTTGCGATCTGCACGCCGGTTCCGAAGAACATGCGATCAATTTCCGATTGAGGCAATCCGGGATCGAGCCAGCGAATGATCGTATAAGGCGCCGGGTCGAGGCGGGCGGGAGCATTGTATTCGGTTTCAAGCCGGTAGAGCACAACATCAAATTGCAATGCGCCAACGGCGCCAAGCAACGGTGCGGTGCTTACGGTTTCCGGCAGATTAAACACCTGAATAACACCTTCATTCAGCAATTGATTCAATCCGGCCTTGAACTGCTTGAATTTCGATGGGTTGGGGTTCCGCAAATAGCCGAATACTTCCGGCGGAAATCTTGGAATTTCATGGTACTTGATTTCGGTGCGCGCGCTTAAAGTATCGCCAATACGGAAGGATCGATGTGCAACCAGGCCGACAATATCGCCAGGATAGGCTTCCTCGACCGTTTCGCGTTCCTGCCCAAACATACGTTGGGGATAGGAAAGCCTGATCATTTTCCCGGATTCCGGATCCAATACCTGCATATCTTTTTCGAATTTGCCCGAACAGACCCGAACAAAAGCGATGGTATCACGGTGTTTGGGATTCATATTCGCCTGCACCTTGAAAACAAAACCTGAAAAGGCCTCATCATCCGGTGAAATCATGCCGCTTGATGCGCGACGGGGAGCGGGTGGGGCGCCGTACTCGATAAAGTAATCCAGCAGTAATTGAACTCCGAAATTGGTCATGGCGCTACCGAAAAAGACCGGGGTGACATTGCCGCCCATGATTGCGTCGCGATCAAAGCGCGTTCCCGCAATGGAGAGCATTTCAACTTCCTGTTTCCATAATTCATAATCTGCGGGTGGCAACATGGCGGCGATCGAAGGGTCATCAATGCCCGATACACGAACCGGCGCCTTGTGTTGCCCGCCAATGGTTCGCTCAAACGTATGAAGCTGATCGGTAATACGGTCATATACACCGCGAAATTCAGCTCCACTGCCCAAAGGCCACGTTACGGGAAATGCCTGCAGATTCAGTACTTTTTCGAGTTCATCAAGCAGGGCGAGCGGATCCTGGGCGGGGCGATCCATCTTGTTCATGAACGTAAAAATCGGGATGCCGCGCATACGGCAGATTTCAAATAATTTTTTAGTTCGTTCCTCGATACCCTTGGCCGCGTCAATCACCATGATTACGCTATCCACGGCGGTGAGTACCCGGTAGGTGTCTTCACTGAAATCCTTGTGACCGGGCGTATCAAGAAGGTTAATGCAATGGTCCCGGTATTCAAATTGAAGCACCGTGGATGTGATGGAAATGCCGCGTTCTTTCTCCAGTTCCATCCAGTCGGATGTGGCGGATCGCTGATTTTTTCTGGCGCGCACGGATCCAGCCAGATGAAGCGCCCCGCCATAAAGCAGTAGTTTTTCCGTTAGCGTCGTTTTTCCCGCATCGGGATGTGAGATAATGGCAAAAGTCCGTCTGCGGGCGATTTCACTGGCAAATGTACGTTGCATGAAGCGATGATCTTACTTGTTCGATTCCGTGGTATTATCCAAAAGTTCGCGGAGTTTGCCGCAAAGCAGGTCCACGGTAAAGGGTTTCTGGATAAAATTCTTTCCCTTATCGGTTTCGTGCAATTCGGGTTGTTGGTCTTCGGTGTATCCTGACATAAACAGCACCTTGACATCCGGCTTGATTTGACGCGCCGATCTTGCGAGTACAAGGCCGCTCATCCGCGGCATAATGATGTCAGTCAGTATAACATCGATTTCACCGGGGTGCTGTCGAAAATATTCAAGCCCTTTCAGGCCATTTTCCATGGTTACGACGCGGTATCCACGTTCGGACAGAATTCTCCGGCTCAAATCGCGAACGATGGGTTCATCTTCCACCAGCAGAATACATTCATTGCCGCCGCGCGGGGAGGCATAACGTACTTCAATCGTGGAATTGGAATCGCCATTAACCAGTGGCAGATAGATTGAAAATTTGGTGCCGGTATTGACCACGGATTCGTACAGGATATAACCTCCGCTTTGCTCGATGGTTCCATATACCATGGACAAGCCAAGTCCGGTGCCTTTTCCCACTTCCTTGGTGGTGAAGAATGGTTCGAATATACGGGGGCGAATATCCTCACTGATTCCATGGCCGGTGTCGGAAATGGCAAGCAACACATATTCGCCCGGCGGTATGGTAACCACATCCTTGGTCAAGGACGTCGATAACCTGCAAATTTCCGTAGTGATTCCGAGTTCACCGCCGTCGATCATCGCGTCTTTTGCGTTTAAGGCAAGGTTGACAATCACCTGTTCGATTTGGCCTCGATCGACTTTGACGGTGCAGGGAAGTTCCGACGTATCTGTTTTCAGAACGATATTCTCGCTGATGAGCCGTTTGAGCAAACGTTCCATGTCGGCAACAATACTATTCAAATCCACACAAATCGGTTCCATGATCTGGCGGCGACTGAATGCGAGCAATTGTCGGGTTAAACCGTGGGCGCGATTGGCCGCCTTGTGGATCTCCTGGACCTCACTGCGCATTTCATTTTCATCGGTCATTTTTTCCAGCAACAGATCGCCGTAACCGAGGATAGCCGTCAGTAAATTGTTGAAGTCATGGGCTATGCCCCCGGCCAGTCGCCCGATTGCCTCCATTTTTTGAGAGTGACGCAGCAATTCCTCGCTGTGACGAAGCGCATTTTCCGCATTGATGCGTTGAGTGATATCGCGCGAATTTACAATCCAGCTGGTGTTGCCGGTTTCATCGGGAAAGCTTTTAATCGCACATTCCATTTGCAGGTAATGCCCCAGTTGATGCTGAAGCCTAAATTCGCGCAGTTTTGTTTGAGATGACACATTGTCCGGTTGTTTCACAAGTTCCGTGAGATCATTCTGGTCGTCCGGATGAATTATATCCAGGAATTTCAACGTGGTGATTTTATCGGGAAGATATCCCAATTCGCGTTCAACCGAAGGGCTTCCATAAACTATATCGCCCTTGTGATTGACGACTAAAATGAGGTCGGAGGCATTTTCAATCAGGGAGCGGAAGTGCTCTTCACTTTTGCGCAGGGAATCTTCCGCGCGCTGACGGGCGATGGCGCCACCGATACTTCCGGCCATGGTCGACAATGTCGATACATCGCTTTCCGACCAATTGTGTTCTGAATCTGAAGTATCAAATCCAATAATGCCCCAGAATTTATTTTCGATCATCAGCGGTGCCAGCAGGACGGATCTTACGGATTGAGTATCGTGCTGGAAAAAATCAAGCAGACGACCATGAATCGGTTTTCCGGCCGACATGATGGCATGCCATCCGGGCAGAAATTCACTGTAAGAGAGGCATTTTTCAAAACCGCCGAATTGCTCCAGTCGATACGAGTCTTTGTGAAAAATGTGGCGAAGGCACATCAGGATATTTCCGCTCGCCGGATCGCGGAGGTTTTCGCAAATGTAGATACGTTCCACATTTACCGCGCCGGCAAGAATCCTCAAGGCGTTGGGAATGGCAATTTCTTTTTCTACATTGGTGAGCAGTTCATGATTTGCCTTGGCCACGCCGCTAAGAATCCGATCACGGAGTTTTAATTCGGACTGGACCGTTTCCCGGCTGATGGCGCCGCCGAGATTTCCCGCCATAGCCAGCAGGATCGCTTTTTCATTGGTGCTCCATTCACGTATGTTATGACAATCATCCAGCCCGATAAAACCCCAGAACTGATTGCGGATATGAATGGGGACCAGAAGAATCGAGAGAATTTTCTGTTTTTCCAGATGTTGACGTTCCGGCTCGGACAGGGATGCTATATTGCCACCGTAAACGCGGCCATTGGCCAGGGCTTCAAACATGGTGCTGAATGTCGGCTCGTAAGGAAGATCCTGGAGTTCATCATTCTTCATTTCCGAAATGGCGGGATCGGATGACCACTCGTAGCGTTGGCTCATCATCCATTCACCGGTCAGCGGGTCCAAATGATTCTTGAAAATGTATACGCGGTCGACTTGTGTTGATTCACCCAGTGATTTCAGGGAGTCATGGATTGCGGCATCGAAATCGTCCTCGATCAAAAGCTGACTGGCCGACCGCGCCACACCTTCCAGCACCTGATCGCGACGACGCAAGTCATCCATACCGCGTTGGCGTTCGATGATATTACCCAAAAGAGAGCAGAACACAGCCAGGACGTCCTGAAGACGTTCATCGGGAGGTGATCCCGATATCACTGTATCATTGCAGAATACGCCGATTACCCGATTGTTTGAACCTTTGATGGGCGTGGTGGCCACCCAGAAATCACGAGATTGTGCGAGTCGGGCATCCGGGGAAGATCGTTGAATGTCTCGTTCAATAATCCATTGGGAACTTTTTTTGTGCCACATTTTAAATCGATTTTCCCAGGCGGCATCGAAAGGCAGAGCCATGTGGCGTTCATCGGTTGTCATGCCTTTCAGATCAGTCCCATACGTACCCTTCAGGTGGTCGCCCTCATTCAGCAAAATCGAGCATCGTTCCACACGTAGATGAGATCTGGCCAATTCGATAGCTTTTCTAAGCAATGTATCAAGATCTGCTGAAGCAATCAGCCGGTCGGCAATTTCCACCACAGCTTTTAGATCGTACGAGCGTGCGCGCTCTCTTTTTTCACTTAAAACGTGATCGGAAATATCACGTCCGATCCCAATTAATCCGCTGATATGACCTTGATTATCGAGCAAGGGGGCCTTGGTAAATGAGTACCAGCCGGATTTGTTGTGAGTTTGGATATATTCCGTTTTTTCAAGAATCGGCATACCACTGCTGATGATGTGACGTTCATCAATGCGGTTGTTATGGGCCTTTTCCGGTGTGAGAAAATCATCATCGGTTTTACCAATCACATCCCGGATTTCCACCGCACCCAGCAGTTCAACCATGGACGGATTGACCATTAAATAACGCCCGTTTGTGTCTTTTATAAAAACACTATCGGGAATATGTTGCATAACCGCGCCGAACAAATCGCGGTCAGGCATTATGGTTTCCAGAAGCGTATTATGGTTCTCAATATTCCGATTCACTGATTTACATCTCAAAATACATAATCTATTTGCTTTTAAGATACACACAAG
>DAOLDL010000013.1:0-48152 GCA_035327305.1 Kiritimatiellia bacterium
CTTGCAGCCGAAATGACTGCGGCTCGGCGCCGCCAGCAACTTCGGTTTTCGGGTTTAATGGTTACGGGATACATTTGTGGCCTCGGCAAGGGGATTGATTGACAAAATCCACTTCATTTCCTACGTTTGCCCCCCTTCATTGCGGCGGAGTAGCTCAGTTCGGTAGAGCAGAGGACTCATAAGCCTTTGGTCGGGGGTTCAAATCCCTCCTCCGCCACCATCCCGGGTATATTCCGGTCACATCGTTAACAGTTCATACCGGGCACATGGTTTACACAATGGCATACTAGCCTCAACAGGAGGTGGGGTATGCCGTGGAAGGAAACCAGTGTCATGGACGAGAGAATCAAATTCATAGGTCGTGTTCTGGGTGGGGAGAAGTTAGCGGTGCTTTGCCGGGCTTCCATTTTCAGCTGATGGCCAGTACTATAAGACCGTTTTTAGCCGAGACCGCCACTCGCTCATGAAATATCCGGGTTACGCGCATAGTACACGGACTCTCAATCGGTAATTACCAAAGTTTCCAAGGCCGATTTAATCACTGGTCATTTCTTCGAGGGATTTGCCTTTGGTTTCCTGGATAAACCTGACGGCAAAGAAAATCGACGTCAGGGCAAATGCGGCGTAGAGGCCATACGCGCCGCCAAGCCCAACCCCGATGAGCAAAATCGGAAAGGTCATGGTCACGGCGAAGTTCGACGCCCACTGGGACAATCCAGCCAGCGAGAGGGAAGCGCCGCGCATTTGATTGGGGAACATCTCGCCGAGCAGAACCCACATTACCGGTCCCCAGGATATACCGAAAAAAACAATATACAGGTTGGCCGATACCAAGGCGATCAATCCCGAATAATCGCCCAGCATCAACCTGCCGTCCACATCGACGTCGGCTCCGGCAAATACGAGGCCGAGAATACTCAAGAACACCGTCATTCCTATTGATCCGATGATCAGCAGTGGTTTGCGGCCCAACCGGTCAATCAAGGCGATGGCGACAACGGTGCTTCCAATATTGATGGCGCCACTGATCACATTGATGAGCAGGGCGTGTTGTTCCGTGAATCCCGCCGCTTCCCACAACACCGCGCCATAGTAGAAAATCACATTGATTCCGACCAACTGCTGAAAAGCCGCGAGTACAATACCGATCCAGACAATGGAACGTACCCGTTTTCGCTTATCGTCCCAAACATCCCTCATACTCGGGCGGTGGGACGCATCCAGAGTTCGGCGTATTTCCTGCACCTTGGCATCGACCTGAATGTCTGGTTCAACCCGGGCAAGTACGGCAGATGCTTCGCCGTCTTTGCCGCGGGCCACCAGGAAACGGGGCGATTCGGGAATGAAAAGCAAACCAACGAAAAACAGGGTCGCGGGAAACAGCTCCACCCAGAACATCCATTGCCAGGCTTGGAACCCCAAGAGCATGCCACTCGCGCCACCGCCGGCATTGGCCAGGAGAAAGTTGCTCAAGAATGCCACAAATAACCCAAGCACAATGGCCAATTGTTGTAAGGAGGCCAGGCGTCCACGATAGGCGGCCGGGGCGATCTCGCTGATGTAGGCGGGACTGATGATGCTGGCGCCACCGACGGCAAGGCCGCCAATCAGGCGGTAAATGATGAATTCCAGTGAGCCGGAGGCTATACCTGAACCCCAGGCGCTGATAGCGAAACACACGGCCGCCGCCAGCAGGGCGGATCGCCGCCCCAGCCAGTCGGCGATTCGTCCGGCAAAAAAGGCGCCCACCGCACACCCGAGAAGCATAGAGGCAACATTAAAGCCCGTCCCAACCTGTGAGGATCCGAACGCATTCTGGAGCGCGGAAACCGTCCCGTTGATCACTCCACTGTCAAAACCGAACAGAAAGCCTCCCAAGGCGGCCACACATGAAAGAAGCATTACAAACGGGTTCACAACGCCAGCTTAACCTGTCTCATGCGAAATACAACCTCATACCACCCTACATGAAAACGACGGGTAGATCGTGACCCGCTTCAACGATTCCCGTTGACGGTTGCTTTCCGTCCGTAACTGTCGATATCCCCCGACTTTTGCAAAATCACATAATTTTAATAATCTTTGCTTGACGTAAGGTTGCGAATGGTAAAAAAGAGCCGTGAACAAACGCCGGAGCTAACTACCGGCATGATAAACAATAAAAGAGATCGTTTATGGATACACCGCGCAACTTGAAATATACGAATTCACATGAGTGGGTTCGTGTTGACGGAAAACAAATTGTGGTCGGCATTACCGACTTTGCCCAGGATCAACTCTCCGATCTTACTTACGTGGAGTTACCCACCGTAGGTGATTCGTTTTCCGGGCAGGAAGAAGTCGCGGTTGTCGAATCCGTCAAAGCCGCATCCGATATCTATGCCCCGATCAGCGGCACGATCAGCGCGATTAACAATGCATTGTTGGACCGGCCGGAACTGATCAATACCGACCCCTATGGCGAAGGTTGGATATTCAAGATGACGCCCGATGATCCAACCGAGCTTGAATCCCTCATGGATGCCGATCAGTACGATCAATCCATGCCGGACGACGAGTAACGGAACCTCCGATGGCGTGGGCCATCTTTTTTCCGGAACCGGTAGCCTACGCGGAAGGGCTTCGTATCCAGCATGCTCTGCATGATGCGCGCCGGCGCGACGCCATTCCCGATACTGTTTTATTTCTCCAACATCGTCCCGTCATCACGCTTGGGCGTCGCGGCCGCACCCAACATCTGCTGGTCCGGGAAGATGATCTGAAACAACGCGGCGTCGATTTGTTTGAGTCATCCCGTGGCGGCGATGTTACCTATCATGGACCCGGCCAAATGGTGATGTATCCCATCATGCGCATCGGCGGCGCCGGAGCTGATTCTCACGGCTATCTGAACAATCTTGAGGAAATTGCCATCCAAACGTGCGCGACGTATGGTGTGGAGGCTTGGCGTCGCGAAGGCAAGTCGGGGGCCTGGACCAAGGCCGGGAAAATTGCCGCGATCGGTTTTAAGCTACAGCGCTGGGTCACCTTGCACGGCATGAGTTTCAATGTGGAGGAAGGCCTGGATGGTTTTAACCTTATTGTTCCCTGCGGACTTACCGGTGAACCCATAGCGTCGCTACGTGGCCTGCTGGGTGACAAAGGCCCGGATGTGAAAGAGGTCGCCCAAACCATGTCGGAAAAGTTTGAGGCCGTATGCGACCGCAAATTGGACCGATTTTTATCCGACGGGAAAATGCCGGATGCACTGTCCGCTCTTGTGAAAGGTGAATGATTGCAATTTCCCCCCGCCGTTTGTTCGGTATCCCCTGTTTGCCATGATTTCCAATTAGCCCGGACATTTCATGAGTGAGCGCCGGAAAATGGAACCCGGGTTTCCATTTTCAGCTGATGGCCAGCAATATATAGGCTGTTTTAGCCGAGCCCGCCACTCGCTCATGCCATATCCGGGTTAATGCGAAAAGATGCGCCACACGGTGGCGCTACTACACCTGAATAGCGAAGAATCCGCGCTTTTTCGTTTACGTTGCCATATCACCGCCGCCGGATGGCGGATTTTTGCCGTATTTCGGGAAATATCCGGGTTGGAGCGCCCTATTATTCGCGTTTTTTCTCTTGCTTCAACCCGGCTCACCCTCTATCTTCCCACCCCTTAGTCCCGCCGTGCGGGACGGAAGCGAGTGTCCGGCCGCCTCTGGTCTGGACCAAAGCGGATTGTAATTGCACCGCGAATGCGGGCGAAACGAATAACGGAGGATTGGATATGGAAACCGGTGAACTCACCGTAAAAGTTACTGTACAGGACCTGCTTGATGCCGGCCTGCATTTCGGGCACCAGACCAAGCGCTGGAACCCGAAGATGAAGAAATACATCTTTGATGCCCGCAACGGGATTTACATCATCGATCTCGACAAAACCCTCGACCTGCTGAAAAAAGCCCAGCAATTCATTTACGACTTGGTTGCGAACGGTCGCTCCATCCTGTTTGTCGGAACAAAAAAGCAGGCCATCTTGCCGATCAAGACCCTGGCCGAAAAATACAATCAGCCCTACATCGTCAATCGTTGGCTGGGTGGAACGCTGACCAACAGTTCGACAATTCACCGCAGTGTCTCCCGCATGCGCGAACTGGAAAAACTTGAAACGGACAACGGCTGGGGATCTTTGAACAAAAAGGAAGTGTCCCGCCTTCGTCGCGAGTTGGAAAAGTTGCGCTTTAATTTAAGCGGTATTGCCAACATGAGTCAGTTGCCCGGCGCATTGTTTGTCATCGACACCAACCGTGAGTCCATCGCCATCAAGGAAGCTCAACGTTTGGGTATTCCCATCATCGCGGTTGTCGATACAAATTCCGATCCCGATCCAGTGGATTACCCGATTCCCGGCAATGACGACGCCATTCGTGGTTTGCAGTTGATTCTCGATATCACCGGCGAAACCATGGAAAAAGCCGTTTCCGAATACTCGCGCATAGCCGCCGAGGAAGCTCGCAAGCGTGCCGCTGATGAAGCCGCCGCCGAAGCCAAAGCCAAAGCCGCCGCCACCGCCCGTGCCGAAGCGGCCGCCAAGGCTCTGGCCGCAGTGAAGGAAAAGAAAGCGCGCGCCAAACGTGAAGCCGCCGAAGCCAAAACTGCGGAAACGCCCGCTCCCGCCGAAGCCCCGGCTCCCGCTCCTGAAACGAGCACGGAAAATACATCCGCCTGATATTTGTCAGGCGACTCGAATATAAGAAAGGAATTTGAAATGGAAATCACCGCATCTTTGGTTAAAGAGCTCCGGGATGAAACCAATCTCGGAATGATGGAATGCAAACGCGCCTTGCAAGAGGCCGGCGGCGACAAGGACAAAGCCGTTCGTCTCCTGCGTGAACGCGGGTTGGCAATCGCCGGCAAAAAAGCCGAGCGTGTCGCCAAGGAAGGTCGAATCGCGGCGGACATTTTTGACGGCGGCAAGTCCGGCGTCATGATCGAAGTAAACTGCGAGACGGATTTCGTGGCGAAGAATGAAAACTTCCAGGCGTTTGTCGCCGATTTGCTGGCGCATGCCAAGGGCATTGACGGAAGCCTGGCGGAAGCGGCCAAGGACAAGGTTGTCGCGAAGATCGCGGAAATAGGCGAAAACATCATTGTCCGCCGCAACGTGAAGTACACGGTGCAAGGCAATGGCGCGGTTGCCGGTTACATTCACCTCGGCGGAAAAGTCGGTGTGCTTCTGGAAGTCGGGTGCGACAAGGCGGAGACAACCCAGGCGGAAGCGTTTAAGGAAGCGGTGAAGGATGTAACCCTCCATATCGCCGCGGCCAATCCGCAATTTCTGAACCGTGCCGATGTCGCTTCCGATGTCGTCGCCGCGGAACGCGAAATTTACGCAAAACAGGTGGAAGGCAAACCCGCCAACATCGTCGATAAAATCGTCGACGGAAAGTTGGAAAAGTTTTACAGCCAGATCGTTCTGGTTGAACAAGGCTTTGTCAAGGACCCCGACCACACCGTGGCGGACATGCTCGCGGCCAAAAGCAAGGAGTTGGGCGATACGATCACCATCCGCCGCTTCACCCGCTATCAAGTCGGCGTGTAAACGGAACAAACGTTCTCGTGCAAAGGCGGCCCCCGGGCCGCCTTTTTTATTGCGGTAATGCGGGATGCAATCCCGAAGCAGTTGTCCCCCCAAAGTGACACAGACATTCTTGTCTGTGGAAATTTCACCATGAATCCGAAAACCGAAATTGAAAACCAGGATGGACGACCATCCCTTCAATTTCCTCGATAATAATGCGCATCGCCGGGAGGCTCGCCTTCCCGGTCACGGGAACAAATCCGCTTCATGGGGAGGGCGATACTTCTGTGCCGTGAATGGACCCTTCGCGTTCGCGAAGATGAATGGGTTGTCGTTGTGCGGCGACGGTTAATAATTCCGCCACAATGGATATGGCAATTTGCTCCGCGCCTTCCGCGCCGATATCGAGTCCGGCCGGACCAAAAATACGTCCGGCTTTTCCCGATTTCATGCCGTCACGAATCTGCGCGGTTCGTTTACGCGGACCAAGAATGCCGATGTAGGACACTTCGCCTGCGTCAAAGAACGCCGCCCACTTTTTATCCATTTCCAAAGCATGGTTTTTTATCACCACCATGCTTTGATGGTTTGCCGTAATCAACCCGGTGGCGGACTCCGGCCGCGCATGCACAATATTCGCGGCTCGCGGAAAACGGTGGGTAGACAAATAACCGGGGCGATGATCAATGACCGTCACATGGAAGCCGGCCTCGGCGGCAAGCGCCACCAGCGGCACGGCATCATCTCCAGCCCCCACCACAAACAATTCGCGCGGGGGTATCAGCACATCCAGGTATGCTGAAGCGAACTCGCGTGCGTCGGGAATATCGCGTTCAAGAATTAATCGTGGACGTATTTCAGTGCCTGATTCCAGTGGCCATGACAGTGAAAATAAATGCTTCTGCGCCATTTTATCCAGCGCTGATTCAATCCATGGCGCAGGTTGGCGCAATGGCTCGATAAGCAAATCCAACTCACCATCGCATCCCAAACCAAGACCCCAGATAACGTCTTCATCGGAGCCGGTGTTATAGTGAACGATTTGCCGGACTCCCGCGGCGATGCATTGGGCGGCCCGTTCGCGCAAATCATTTTCCAGACAGCCGCCACTGACATTGCCCGTGATTTCGCCATTTTGTTGAATCAGTAATTTTGCCCCGGGTCGCCGGAAGGCGGAGCCTTTTACATTGGTCAGAATGACGATGGCGCACGGTTGACCGGCGGCCAGGCAATTGCGGGCCAGCGTCAATACTTCACGGGTTTCATTCCAAGTTTTCACGGGAACCACTATAGCTTGAATAAAATGACGCGTGAAGCAGAGAGCGTGTAAAAAAACGGCGGACAGGAACTTGCGTTCACTGCCCGCCGTCCGTGTGGGGTGAGAACCTGGTCAGGAACAGCCCATGGAATTTCCGCAATTGAAGCATCGATAGCAGGCGCCATTGCGCACCGTAATCGCTCCGCAATTATCGCAGACCGGGGCATCTTCCATAAAGTGTTGGAATTGATCGTCTATGCGTTGTTTTTCACCGGTAGTTCGGGTTGAAGCGGGAGCTGCTTCGACTACCGGAGAGGGCGCCACCGGGGTCGGGGTGGACTTTATTTCAGAATCCGCATTCAGCGCCTTGGTGGTGGCAGGCTCTTTGAAGCCGTCCATAAAGGTTTGGCCAAACCATCGGAAAATATAATCGGGCAACGATTTTGCAATCGGAATATCCGGGTTCTTGGTAAATCCGCTGGGTTCAAATCGTGTATGCGCGAATTTTTCGACCAGCGACTTCACCGGCACTCCGTATTGGAGGCACATGGATATTGCGGTGCCGAATGCATCCATCAAGCCGCCGACCGTACTGCCTTCCTTGGCCATGGTGATAAACAATTCGCCGGGTGTGGCATCGTCGTACAGTCCTACGGTCAAGTAGCCTTCGTGACCGGCAATGTCGAATTTGTGTGTTACGGAACGCCGGGTATTCGGCATGCGGCGGCGAAGCGGACGGGCCTTGGAGCCGTTGCCGGATCCATGGTGATCTTCTTCCTTGGCTACAACCTCGGTCTTCTTTGCTTCGGTTTTGCCGGTGTTTACCGGCTGACTTCGCTTGCATCCGTCGCGATAAATGGCCAGCGCCTTGAGTCCGGTGCGCCAGCCCTCAAGGTAGGTCTCCGCGATTTGTTCGGGCGTGGCTTCGGTCGGCATGTTAACGGTTTTGCTGATGGCGCCGGAAAGAAACGGTTGTACGGCCGCCATCATCCGGACATGTGCGGTGTAGGGAATGAAACGGAAGCCGTTGCGCGGTTTGAATGCGCAATCGAAAACCTCGAGGTGCTCGTCTTTCAGGTCCGGCGCGCCTTCGATGGTGTCGTGTTCATCGATGTACTGGATGATGTTGGTGATTTGTTCGCGGTTGTAGCCAAGGCGTTCCAAGGCCGGGCGCACGGTGCGGTTGACAATTTTCAACATGCCGCCACCGGCGAGCAGTTTATATTTCACCAATGCAATATCCGGTTCGACGCCGGTCGTATCACAATCCATCATGAAGCCGATGGTGCCGGTGGGCGCCAATACGGTGACTTGCGCGTTGCGATAACCGTGAATTTTTCCAAGTTCCAGCGCTTCATCCGCGCATTTCCGGGCGGCATCGCGAAGATACGAGGGGCAGGAATTGTGAATTTTGTAAGCATAATCGCGATGCAAGGCCATGACTTCCAGCATGGGTTCTGTATTGCGCTCGTAGTCGGCGAACGGCTCCATGTTGCCGGAGATGGTCGCGGATTGGGTGTAGGCGTGGCAGTGCATGATCGCGGTGATGGCGGCGGCAATGGAGCGTCCTTCATCGCTGTCGTAAGGCAGGCCAAGCGACATCAACAGACCGCCGAGGTTGGCGTAACCAAGCCCTAGCGTGCGGTAAATGTGGCTGTTGCGGGCGATGTCTTCGGTGGGATAGCTCGCATTGTCGACGATGATTTCCTGCGCGGTGATAAACACGCGCACGGCGGATTTGAAGCGCTCGACATCGAATTGGCCGTCGGTCTTCATGAATTTCATCAGGTTCAACGAGGCAAGATTGCAGGCGGTATTGTCGAGAAACATGTACTCACTGCAGGGATTGCTGGAGTTGATGGGCGCCGTGTTTTTGCAGGTATGCCAGCGTTGAATGGTGTCTTCGTATTGAACGCCGGGGTCGCCGCACAACCAGGTGCCGTCGGCCATCCATTTCATGATGTCCCGTGCGCGGTACGTCGGGCCGGGTTTTGCGGGATTGGTCACCCAATGCGTCTGCCATTCCTTGTCGTCAATGACGGCCTGAAGGAACTTGTCGGTGACGCGAACGCTCAAGTTCTCGTTTTGGAAGCAAACCGAGCCGTAGGCTTCGCCATTGAAATCGCCCGAATATCCCTGTTCAATCAGTGCCCACGCCTTCTTTTCCTCGTTCTGCTTGGCTTCGATAAATTCCTTGATGTCGGGATGCCAGTCCTTAAGGGTATTCATTTTGGCGGCGCGGCGTGTTTTGCCGCCCGATTTTACCACGCTGGCGATGGAGTCGTAGACGCGCAGGAAGGAAAGGGGGCCGCTGGGTTTTCCACCGCCGCTCATTATTTCCCGGCTACTGCGAATGGTGGACAAATCGGTTCCCGTGCCACTGCCGAACTTGAACAGCATCGCTTCGCTTCGGGCCAACTCCATGATGCTTTCCATCGTGTCATCGACAGATTGAATAAAGCAGGCCGAGCATTGAGGGTATTCGTATTGCGTCGAAGCCTGTTTGACGGATTTGGTCTGACGGTCAAAGTAAAAATTACCGACACCGCTTTCCTTGCCGATGCCGTATTCCTGATACAATCCACAATTGAACCAGACCGGGGAATTAAAGGCGCCATACTGATTCAGGCACAAATAGGTCAACTCTGCGTAGAAAACGTCGGCGTCGGCTTTGGACTTAAAATAACCGTCCTGGATGCCCCACTTGGTGATGGTGTTGGTGACCCGGTGAACCAATTGCCGGATTGAATACTCGCGTTCGTTTTTGTTGGGGTCGCCGTAGAAATATTTGGAGGCTACTACGTTGGTCGCCAGCATGGACCAGTTTTTGGGGATTTCGATATTGGTTTGCTCGAAAATGACCTTGCCCTTGTCGTCCGTAATCGAGGCTTTTCGTTTCTCCCATTCGACTTGATCGAAGGGATTGACGCCGGCGGTGCTGAATACGCGTGAGAAAGATAAACCTTTGGCTGGATCTGTGGGTTTGGTTTGTTTTTTGGCCACGCGCCGGGACGCGCTGATTTTAGTGGATACAGTACGGTTTTTTACAACCGTGCGGGCGGTTTCGCTGGCGTCGAGCATTCCTTGTTTCCTCCGAATTTTGATTTCTACGTAACGACCTTGATCAGAACCGGTTAGAAAATCGCCACCCCAATATATTGACGGTTTCTAACAGGGTCTTAACAAATACCCCTACATGTAGTAGTGAAACAAGTAAAATTTTGTTAAAAATTTTGGCCTGCACAACCTGTTAATAGGTCGTGGTTTTGGTTAGCGGCGGGAACGGCGTTCGCGGCTTTTTGATGACCGGGGAGGACGCTTGCGACGATTTTTTTCGTCTATTTCAGCATCGCCATGGCTGGATTTGAACGCAAGCACGATCGGCGCGCCTTCCAGCCCATAAGCCTGGCGCAATTGGTTCAGCAAATAGAGTCGATACGACGGGGTTAATGCGCGTGGTTCATTGGCGAAAATGTTGATGCGAATCGGGCGGTTTCCAATTTGGGTGGCGTAGTATAATTTGAATCGTTTAGCGCCTACTGCGGGAGCCACATTTTTTTGTGAAGCTTTGTGAAGAACGCGATTGAGCGTACTGGTGGTCAGCGTCGCATCGATATTTGCCGCCACGGCGTCAATGGTGCGCAAACATTTTTTGACATTCAATCCGGTGGAGGCGGAAATAAAAACCACCGGAGCGAACGACATAAACGCCATCACTTTTCGAAGCGCGGACAAATAATCCTCCTGCTCTACCTTGCCTTCGGCCAGATCCCATTTATTGACCACGATGACACAGCCCTTTTGATTTTCGTTGATCAACGCCGCGATCTTTTTGTCCTGTTCGGTTGGACCGACTTCGGCGTCCATCATCAAAACCACAACATCGGCGGCTTCAATACTGGCTTTAGCCCTCATAATGCTGAACAATTCCACCGCCGTGTGCTCGCGTCGTATCTGCCGCATGCCGGCGGTATCAATCAAAACATAGTGACGCGATGAGGGACCGTCACCAATTGTGAAAGGAATCTCCACGCTGTCGCGGGTGGTTCCCGGCACATCGGAAACGATCAGGCGATTCGATTTCAAAAGGCGATTGAGAAAAGAAGATTTCCCGGCGTTGGGTTTGCCTACGACGGCTACTTTCAAGGCAGAACGCGTTTCCGCCGGATTTTCCTCGGGCAGGTTTTTAAGGACCTCTTCCAGTAGGTGATCGAATCCGCGATTGTGAAGCGCGGCCACCGGAAACACAGGAAAGCCGAGAGAAAGAAATTCATCGCCCAGCCGGTCCGTCGCTTCGGTGTCGGCTTTATTGGCGGCAATCAGGACCGTCCGGTCGGAGGCATGCAAAATGCCTGCGACTTCGCGGTCCAGCGGTGTGATGCCGGCGGTTATGTCCACGGCAAAAATGATCACGGACGCATCCTCGATGGCGCTTAAAGCCTGTTCGCGCAAGTTGTGTTCAATTCCATCCTGCGTTCCTTCGCGGTCAATGAATCCGAGGCCGCCGGTGTCGATCAACTCAAATGCCTGGTCTTCCCAGACCGCTTCGCAGGAAATGCGGTCGCGAGTCACACCGGCTTGTTCATGCACGATCGAAATGCGCCGGCGCACGATGCGGTTGAACATCGCGGACTTGCCCACGTTGGGTCGCCCGACAATTGCGACTATGCGTTTTGAGAATGTTGACATTAAATACTCCGGAATTTCCGCCCGAACCATGAATCAGGAGCGAAAGATTGGCAAGTATGGAGTGCTGAAAAGTGGAATCCCACGCCCTCTCGGGAGATTTCAGGACGCGATGAGGGCGTCGTGTCTCCTGACTTCCGAATTGGGATACCCATTATCTGAAATTCGCGGATGGCTTGAATCTTTTTCAGGCAGGGGTATCGTTATCCATGAAACTAAAACAGATAGTATTGATTATGGCTTCCGGAATCTTGGTATCATTGGGTTGCTCCACGGTAAAGCCACCTCCGACGGTGGAATATGTTGATCTTCCCCGCTTTATGGGCGATTGGTATGTCGTGGGCGGCATTTTAACGTCGTTCGAGAGAGACGCCTACCATGCCATTGAAAATTACCAATTGGATAAAAAAGGGAATATTCCGACGACATACACGTTTCGTCGCGGGGGTTTTGATGGTCCCTTGAAGACGTACCGCTCAAAAGCCTTCGTCCACAACAAGGAAACCTTTGCCGAATGGCGAATCCAGTTCATCTGGCCGTTGAAGTTTCCCTATCTGGTGATCTATCTCGACGAAGACTACCAGGCGACCGCGATATCCACCGACGATAAAAAATACCTGTGGATCATGTCCCGGACACCACAAATGCCCGAACGCCAGTATGGCGAGATCATGAACCTCGTGACGGAACTCGGATTTGACACGAACAAAATTGTCTCCGTGCCGCAACCCGCGCAGTAATCCGGATCACCTGGCTTTGTTGAAAATGGTTTCCATCCACTCGGATGGCAATTCGCTGACGGATTTCCGCAACCGTTCCTGCCACCAGTTGGTTTTGTCAACGAGGTCTTCCTTCTCGTATCGATGCTCAACCAGGTTGAAGCTGTCGCGATTGTACAATACCACGTCAATGGGAAAATCCACGTCGGCGGCGCTGATTCGCGTGGAGTCGAAGGCCAGTGATCCGACTTTCAGGGCGTGCCGCATGGTGTCATCAAATTTCAAGGTTCGGTCCAGCACGGGTTTTCCGTATCCGGTCGCGCCGATAATGTAATAGGGAGTGCCGATGCCGACCTCCACCCAGTTTCCCTGCGGATAAAGCATGTACAACTTGTGGTCGTGATCATTGCTCATCTGACCGCCAATCAGTGTGTGGATGTTGAAATGAAGCCCGCTTTCCGCCAACGCTTCCTTGTCTTCCTTGGCCACTCTTCTCACCTGTGCGGCAAATCCATTCACCGCTTTGAACAGACGGTCAAACTCCGGCGCCTTTTCATCCCAGAGTTCCTCAAAATAGGTAAGCGCCTTGTCGCGCACGGATCGCAACCCGGATGTCATGAGAAACATCGATTGGCGTTCGGATTGATACGTCACGATTTTTCGGGCGACAATACATTCACTGCCGGAGGTAACGCGGGTGTCCGCGATGCCGACCAAGCCGTCTTTAACTCTCATTCCCAGGCAAAATGTCATGATATGATTCCTTATGCGGCCCGATAATAAAGCACGATCAGGCCGGAAAGTCACGTATGGGATTTGTTTTGCCGCGCGATTCGGCGGCGCAGGCTGGGTGTGCCGAAGAAAAGTATTTCCGCCCAATCCGGCACATCCGCATCTGCCGGAGCCATGTCGCTTGCCCGGTTTAGAACAGAGATCAGGGGTTGGGCGGTCCCCATTTGCGCAACGACGAAATCATCCGCCTCGTACATCCATTTCCGGTACAGGGGGTGGACGCAGATTCGAAACACAAACATGGCGGGTATCAACCATGCGGCCAAAACAGTGGCTACGGTCAGAACGTGCGGCTCGTGAAGCGATAATAGTTTTGCCGCGAGCGGATACAGGAGCATGAATCCTCCGAGGCAAAAAGTCGCGCTGACGGCATGTATCAACACGTCGCGCATATGTGATGCGCTCCGCCCGGTCCAGGCCTTGTGCAGGACCACGGAGGCAATTTCGTCATGGTCCCAATCATGCGTCCATTCGCGGGGAACATAAACAGATGTTTCAGGTCCGCGTGAAAGTAGAATGACATCGCGTTCAATGGAGGGAACATCATCTTCATCCAGCGGATGCGCATCGACGGTTTTGATGCCAATTGCCTCCAGCCGCGGTTTCAAATCGGCGAGAAGCTCCGGCAGTGACTCCCGGGTTTCGGCGTGGGATTTAAACATGATTTTTTCCATTACCGGTTGCAATCCCTGATAACCAACCCAAACAAGAGACAGTACAAGCCACCACAGCGACGGCAGGAAAACCATGACGCCGGAAAACAAACCCAAGATGATGGCGCCGATAAATATTTCGCCCAACAATCCTTTAACCCAGTAAAAAGTTCCCAATTCTTCGTGATGGTTCTGGTTGGCGTGCGCCAGGTGGTCCTGAATCAACGCGAGGGGGTAGGTCAATAGCAGTCCGCCAAAAAGCACAAGTATCCAATAAAAAAGATAAAGGAAAACTTTCCAGTTTTCAAATCGGGACTCCAGCATGGCGATTAATTCGCCCGATCCGCCGCCTGCGACGAATATCAACAGGGCGGCGAGCAAAAGAATTCCTTTGGCCAGCCCGAGAATATGAAGGCCATGCCGTATCATGGGGTGCGCATGCTAAAAGCTGTCGCCCAGACCAAGCAATTGAATGATCCGGTCAAGTTCTTCCGTCGAGTAATAATCGATCTCGAGTTTGCCGGGTGTTTTTTTCCCGTTCGACAGTGTTTTGCAGGGGGTTAGTCGAACTTGCGTGCCGAGGTGTTGATGAAGCTGTTCGACGAGGCTTTGCAGATGACCTGCCGGTATGTCGGGTTTTTCCGCGCGCGGTTTTTTGGGCGCGTTTTTGGTACGGGCCACGATACGCTCCAATGAACGCACGGAAATGTCTTCGGAAGCGGTGCGCAGGGCCAGCAGTTCCTGTTCGCGGGCGTTTTCAAGTCCGAGCAAGGCTTTTGCATGACCGGGCGTGATGCGTCGTTCGGCCAGTAATTGTTTGACCGGGTCGGGAAGGTCAAGCAAACGCAAGGCATTGGTGATGGTGGGGCGGGCCTTGCCGACGCGATTTGCGATTTGCTCCTGGGTCATGCTGAACTTTTCGGCCAGCATCCGATAACCTTCCGCCTCTTCCACGAGGTTCAAGTCGGAACGTTGCAGGTTTTCCACCAGGGCAATTTCCAGGGCTTCCTGGTCGCCGACATCCATAACCACGGCGGGAACTTCTTTTAAATTGGCTTCCTGGGCCGCACGGAGTCGTCGTTCGCCCGCAATCAGTTCATAATAATCGGCGACCTTTCGCACCAACAGCGGCTGAAGCACACCGCGTTCCTTGACGGATTCGATCAATTCGGACAGAGGTTCGGGCGAAAATACCCGGCGCGGTTGCCACGGGCTTTTCCGGATATCGGCCACCGGGATTTTGTTTGTATTTTCGGACGGTTTCGCCGGCGCTTCGCCCGTACTGCCATCCTTGATCAATGCGCTGAGTCCGCGCCCCAGCCCTATATGTTTTGCCGCCATAAAGTTTGTTCCTTGCTTTCGGTTGTTTATCGGATACTGCATCCCGTGCGTCAAGAACACAGCATGCGATCATCGGATGCTATGAAGGTTAAAACGAGATGCGTCGCATGACGGCGCGTGGCAGGCAACAAATCACGGTCATGATCAGACGCCAGATGGGCGGGGCATATACCACCGGCTTTCCGGCGGTGATGGCGGCGAGCACACGGCGTGCGACATCTTCCGGATCGCCGGCAAACGGCGGCGGTTTCAGCCCGGCGGTCATCCCTGTGCGCACAAAGCCCGGTTTCACGCATACAACCTTTAATCCCTCGGAGCGGAATTTGTGGTCCAATCCTTCCAGATAATAGGAAAGTCCGGCTTTGCTCGCGCCATACAGGATCACCGGTTTTCTACCCCGGTCGCCGGCGACGGAGCTGAACACGCATAATGTGCCGCCGCCATTTGCGAGGAGGCGTCGTCGCGTTTCTTCGCAAAACAGAATGGTGTTGGTGAAATTGATTTCCAGAAGTTTCCGGGTCAGTTCCGGATTGCTTTCCAGATCGGTTTGTTGATGAAACGCCGCCGCGGTCACAATGACGCATTCGATGCGCCCCAGAACGTCAATCGCCCGGTCGAGGGCACGGGCAAATCCTGAAGGATCCGATAAATCGCACAATGCAGTTCCGGCTACGGGTCGATTTGATCTTGCCTGTAGATCTTGCGCGCATTTGTCCAGAATGCTCTGGTCGCGACCCAGCAAAAACAGGGCGTCGCCGCGCACGGCCATTTGGCGGGAAAGCGCCTGACCCATGCCCTGCGTTGCTCCGAGAATTACGGTGTTCATGGTTTGTCTCCGAAAAGGCGCACGGATTGCGCACTGCGAATTTTGGCTTCAGGGTCCCACTTCCGGCGGATGTGCGACCATGCTTCAAGGCGGGGTTCCATGGCTTGAAAATGTTCGGCCCGCGTAAAGGTATCCTTGCAGAGGTAGATGCGACCGCCCACCTCGATCACAAATTGATTGAGTCGATCCACGATGTCCCGGGTGTTGGAGCGAATCGGAATATCCAGGGCAATCGATATGCCCGGCTTGGGAAACGACAACATGCCGCGGCCTTGCCGGCCGCAGTCCTTGATAACGCAAAGAAAGGAAGCGCCGCCCAATTCCGTCAAGACATTGAAGAAGCGGCGGGTCAGGTCCGTTTCGCCGTTTTCGGGAATGATGCATTGATACTGGGTGAATCCCCGCGGACCGTAGATGCGGTTCCATTCCCGCAAGGTGTCCAGCGGATAAAAAAATCGTTCGGGATGCACGATGCCGGCGCGTGATTTGACCCGATGCGTGTGGTAGTAAATGGCGTTAAACGTCCTTACAACGAGGGGGTTCAGCGACCACTCGGGGAATACAATCGGTATGGTGATGGCATTCCGGCGCGGTGGTGGTTTTGCCGGCGCTTCATGGGGTAAAGCCCAGCGCCCACGAAACAATACGCCGCGGCCCATGGCCGCTCCGCGCGAAAGACAATCAATCCAGCCTACGGTAAAAGGCCATTCTGTGGCCGAGGACTTCAAGGCGGTAATGAACGATGCGACTCCATCCACGCGCTCCGATTCGCGAATGATCCAGGGTGACGGGATGCGAACCATGGTGAATTCCACTTCGAGTATGTGACCGGTCAATCCCATGCCGCCCACGGTTGCCCAGAACAGTTCCGGTTCGTGCTCCGGTGTGCATTCGATGATGCGTCCGTCCGCAACACGTATAAGCAATGCCCGGACATGTTCGCCGAAGCATCCGTCGATGTGATGATTTTTCCCGTGGATGTCGGATGCCACCATGCCGCCGAGGGTCACGAATTGGGTTCCTGGAGACACCGGGACAAACCAGCCTTCGCGTAGAAACAATTCGTTCAGCGTGCGTAATGTCAATCCCGCTTCCGCTCGCAACGCTCCGGTCTCGCGGTTAAAGAACCGTATGCGATCGGCCCGGGGCGTGAAAACAACCACCGATTCGGGCGATGCGGGAAGCGCGGAGTCGCCGTAACTCCGTCCGGCGCCGCGAAATAAATTGGCCTTTACGGAATCGGCCACCAAGTCGTTTGAATCAATCCCGATACCCGGCCTGACCATTCTCCCCCATGTGGATTGAGGTGCGGCGGCGGGTTTTTCGGCCGTTGGTTTTTGTGGTGAATTCATTAAAAATCTAAATTAAGGCTGTTATAATGAATACATTGCGAAGAATTAGCAAGCCGTCAACCAGCGGGGGCTACGCACTTTCCATGTTGAAACCGGGGGCGGGTGGTGGGATACTGTTCCGATTATTTTTTGGAGTTATCATGATCATACCTTTTTGGAAAATGCACGGAGCGGCCAACGACTTCATCCTGGTGGATGATCGTAACGGTTCATTCCCGGTGGGCGATTCGAAGTGGATAGCCGAGGTTGCATCGCGTCGGACCGGTGTGGGTTCGGAGGGGGTCCTGCTGATTCAAAACTCGGATCGGGCGGACTTCCGGATGCGGTTTTTCAATCCCGACGGCGGTGAAGTCGACATGTGCGGTAACGGCGCCCGTTGTATTGCCCGGTTGGCCCGGGAAATCGGTGCGGCGCCGGATACGATGCGGATGGAAACACCGGCTGGTATAGTGCGCGCCGAAGTCCGGGGTGACGTGGTCAAGCTGACCATGACCGAGCCGCATGATTGGCGCATGCATCAGGCCATCCGGCTTTTTGATCATGACTTCACGTATCATTTTGTAAATACCGGGGTCCCGCACGTAGTGATAGAGGTTTCCGACTTGCCGGGTACGGATGTCCATAAGCTGGGCGCGGCAATCCGCTACCACAAGGTCTTCGCGCCCAAGGGCGCCAACGCGAATTTTATACAGTTGGATGCTGATGGCCGGTTGCATGTTCGAACCTATGAGCGAGGTGTGGAAGGGGAAACACTGGCTTGCGGGACGGGCATGGTGGCTTGCGGATTGATCGCGGGAAAGCTGGGTCGTGTGAACACGCCGGTCAGGGTTATCCCCGCCAGCGGCGATGTCCTGGAGGTTTCATACGAAGACACACAGGGTGGCGCGACCAACGTAACGTTGCTTGGTCCGGCAGTTCACGTATTCCAGGGTCAATTAACGTATCCGGAATAATTGTAGCCCCGGCGCCGCGTCTCCATCGTCGGTAACTTACCTTAAAAGAACGGCAGATTGATCGGTAATTGAGCGGCCGGTTGAATCGGCGGCACAACGGCGCGGAATTCCGGAACATCACGAATTGAATCGAAGCGGTTGTCCTTTCGGATCGCATCGCGCGCCGGTTCGCCGCCAACTTCAACCGCTCTCCGCACAATTCGGATCGCGTCACCACGCCGTCCCGCCGCGACATAAGCCGCGCCAAGATCAATCCATATCCGGGGTTGGCTCGGGTCGCGCTGAACATACATTTCCAGCGCGGTAATGAACAAATCGAGTTTTTGCATTTCCGCGTATAACTGGGCAATTTGCAGAATGTATTGCGGCGGCAGGTCGGGTTGCTGGAGGATGCGGGTGGTCAGGTTGTCAAACATGCCGCCGAGGTTCATGCCCCGGTAAATCGCGGCCAATTCCAACGCCATGTTGATGTCGCCGCCATGTTGCAGGAGGTTCTCCAGTTCGGTTCTCCGCTGATTCATTTGTTCCAGCTTGATAATCTGGTCCCGGAAGTCGCGTACGCGATCGTTTTCGGTGTCTTCGCGAAGGAACGCCTCGATAATTTCACGCGCTTCGGCAAATTCGCCTTGTTGCATATGAATGTCGGCGAGGCGGAAGTTGGCCTCCGGACTCAACGGATAAAGTTTAATCGCCTGGCGGAATGCGTATTCGCTTTCGTCGAACATGCGGCGCGCGGCATAGAGGCCGGCAATGGCGCTCCGAAGTTTGGAGAACGTTTTGCGGGCCACCACATCGCGGGTGAACTTCGGATTGCCGGTAAGACGTTGGATGTACCAGTCCCAGAACTCTCGGTCGTTCTTGACCATCTCCGGAGTCAGGCCGGGGATGGGTTCCTTGTTGATTTTCATGATCAATCCGTGGGGTTCCAGGTAGGGGTACATCCACGGGATCACATAACTTTCCTCAACATAAAAATCGTGGAGGCGCTTGTTGTTTTCAAAAATTTCCTTGGCGAGAATACCGTTGATGGTCATAACGCCTTGCACGCCCTGCACGCTGACGCGTCCGCCTTCAATGCTGACTGCGGCGCCGGCCTGAATGCGTCCGGCCTGCACGTCGTTTACATATTGCTGGAAGGCTTTGTTGCTGTCCTGCTGGGATGGAATCCAGATTTGGTCTCCATACAAATCGCGCATGACGTTCATATAGGTGTTGTCGGCCAGCGCGTTTTGCGTGATGAGGTGAACGTCCTCGCGGACATGCGCGGAATATATCATGTACGTCGGCACAAAACGTCCGGGGTCGGTGCCTCCGTAGAATACCGCGTTGGTGGTCATTGCCGGGGGGTATTCAGGGTTCGGATAGGTGGCCCGCTCCTCCTCGGAAATTTCCGCGAGGATCGCGCGTGCGCCTTCCAACTGCCAGTGTCCGAACTGCCAGCCGAAATCGTGTCCGTTTTGTTCACATCCGCCGACTTCTTTGAGGAACAATTCGTCGTAGGCATTGCGGTAAAGTTGAGGAATTGGCGCGGCGAGAATGGCGGCGGCCGCTGTGTAGGTCACGGCTTTATTGCCGCCGAGCAGGGAGTCGAGGAAGGCCAGGGAAAATATCAGCCCGTATCCTATCCACATGGCGTATACCGCATGCGCCTGAATCCATTGAACCCGGCCGATAAACAGGCTTTGAATGTCGGGTGACAGATACTGGAAAACGAGAAACACAAACGTGAGGAAAAAGAATGCAATCAATGTTACGACCAGCCAGCCGATGGCTTTGCGCCCCAATCTTCCAAAGAATAGGAAAGGCAGGAAGCCCACCCACGCCACATACCATTCAAACTGCGCCACAATGGAGTTATAGCCGCCGCGTTCGGCAATGAATTCCCAGCCTCTGACTTTGCTGAACAGGTTGCGGATGACGATCAAGTCGTGTCCGCCGGGATCGAACATCGTTTTCCACACGAGAACCTGATATTTTTTCGAGTCCCGCATAATATCGCGGAAGTTCTCGATCGGGTCGATTCGTTCGTATTGGCCGCGGCCAACCGCGTGCTTGAAACCTTCAACCGTTCTTGGGTATCCCCAGTTCATGGGCGGGTTCTGTTCGGATGCCACGGGCATGTAGCCGACGTAAAAGGAGAGGCCGAGTAGCACGAGGGCGCCGGAGATCAACACGCGTTTCCATTGCGTAAACAAAGCACGCTCAATCATGAACAATCCACCCGGCGCCAGAAGTAGAATGACACCGAAAGCATACAAGCTTTGTTTGCGACCGGCCGCGGCCGCCGCTGATGTCACGTCAACTTTATAGCCGGTGTAAAGCAGGTAAATGGCGACGACAAGCAGTAGCGCCGCGCAGGCATCCACAAACAAACGGCGATCCCGCAATGCCATCGCGACGAGGACCGCAGGACCAAGGAACACCAGGGTTTGATGGTTGGTCAAGCCGAGGCCGAAAGCAAAAGACAGAACGTACAGTGTGCTGTTTTCACCGGGACGACACATCCAGCGGTAGAGGAGCAACATGACGAGCGTCATGAACATCGCGTTCAGGGAATACACTTCCACGATGGTGCTTTGCGACCACAGTACCGGACTGAACGCCAGCAAAAGTCCGGATGTTACACCGCCGCTCCAACATAAAATGTTTTCCGCCCCTGCAGACATATTGTTCAGGCGTCGTTTCATGTGAAACAGCGCATCTGCGGCGGATCGGCTTACCAGCATGGCTTGTATGGCACAAGCCACCGCCCCCGGCAGTACGGAGGCCAGGGTCACGCCCCAGGCGGGATTCGGGTGCGCCTTGCCGAAATCCGCGCCAAAAATATGCAGAAAGGACTTCCATAACAGGGTGAGATTTTCATCCGGCACGCCAAAATATTTTACCCAGTGGAAAATCCATTGGAGAAACCAGGCAAGCAGGGTCCAGATGGGGTAACCCGGAGGGTGGGGTACGCCGAGGTAATCAGCGGCGACGGCCAGTTCACCGGAATCTTCCAGTGTAACCGTTGGCGCCATGGTGTAAAAATATACGCCGAAGGCAATTATAAACGTGAACCAAAACGCCATCCAGTCAACTTTGCGGAAAAAAGGCCCGGTTTGGCGATCCAGGAAGTTGGACTCCTGCTCAAGCAACGTTTGATCAATATTCTTGGACATGAAACTTTTCTCCGTCACCGGCTCTAAATCGTGAAAGCGAGCAAGGTAGATTGACCGGGCACGAACGTCAAGAACCGCCTGACGCCCTCATAATGACCCGCTTCATGCCGGCATTGTTCAAGAATAGGTCCGTACCAGGCTGATCAGTCGGCCCACGTCACGGCAACTTGACTCCGGTGCGGTAAATCCCGGCGGGTCCGCTATTCGTGACCATAATAAATATGGCGCTTCCGTCCAGCGCCCCCTGGGTATCCAGCCCCAAGGGTAGCCACTGCCCGTCCATAAGATTCGTTCCAAACCATACGTCATATATCCGGCTGTTGGTGGTGGGTGGTCCGACTTGCAGAGACATGGCATCCGCGCCGGTTGCGTCCAGTATCCGGTTGGGATATACCGAGTCAGAATCGGCCGGGTTCGTATCGGCAATAAATTCTTCCCAATTGGTTGTGCCATCGTTATCGGTATCGTCCGCGGCCAGGTAATTGGTTCCCATTCCGTATTGGTTCCACCAGTACATCGGGATGCCGTCATGAAATTCCAATGCCTCACGAGTGATGGTTACAGTGACGCTGGTTGAGGAGCCTTCGGGATAAGTGGTGGTCAGTCGAATATTATTGAAGAAGACGTCACGAATGGAATTCGGTCCGGCGTTGAAGTTCCACGCTCGAAAAATGGTGGCGTCCATGGAGTTCGTGTTTGCGTCCAGGTTTCCGGTCAAGATTCTTGTGCTTCCTCCCAGCGGCGTAATTACGGCGCGGTAGGTCGTCGGGCTGGTCAGGCTGAATGCAATATCAAGGCCGTTGGTCGTGTTGGCCACATCCGTGGTGCCGCCGCTTATGCTGTAGTAGGTATCACCGCCGTTATAGAAAAACTGCCAGAGCGTGTCGCCAAAATCATTTTGCATGGCGACCCCGACGCCGGCGCCGGGGTCGACGATGCCGTTCTCAAACAAAACGTGAAACGATTGATTGGTTCCCATAGGCGCGGGAAGGGGGCGTTTGGCTTCGGCGAGATTGCCGTTATTTGCATACATTCCCCAAGCCGGAGTTCCTATGAATATGGTCGGACTGGTGCCGATAAAATGTCCGTTGCTGTTCGGATGAGGAGAAGAGGTGTAAATTATCCAGTTTCCAAAACCAAACCCGCCATTGTTGGTTGACCAGGAACTGGTGTAGGCGGGATCCGACGCACTGTCCGCGGCATTGGTAATCACCACCGGTGTTCCGTTGGTGGCCATGACCTTGATGACATTGTCGCCCGGAGCAAGTGGAATACCGTTGGCGCTCCAACTCGTGGTAATGGGGAAGTTGCCGGAGTTTCCGGTCAGGCTGTTGGACCAGAACAACCCCTGCCACGAAGCGAGAATCGCCGTGCCCTGCACGTCGTAGGTGTCAATGGATTCGTCTACGACTATGTCGGTGGACGGATTCGTTATCACCAGTTGCGGTGGCGGCGCTTCGTTGTCGATAATGGTTACCGTGATGATGGCGGGTGATCCGAGGGATGCCCCGGTGGCGCCGGTTAGCCGCACAGTGAACGTTTGATTGCCCTCAAAAATTTCGTCATCAAGGATTGGCACGTCGATGAACTTGGTTGCGGCATCGTTGTTGGTCCAATTCAAGGAGCCTGAAACATGCGTGTAATCGGCGCCTGCCATCGCGGTGCCGTTGGAGGTAAAGTATTGCACGCTGGCGGCATCGTCCGAGCCATCGTTGCGGCTGACATAAACACGAACGTTACCGGCCGTTTCCTGAACATTGGTGGTCGATGCGGTGAATTGCAGGGAGCCGGGAGACGGCGGTGCGTTGGTTACGAGCAGGTTGATTTCATCCCACGTATTGTAGAGGTAGCGAAATGCGCCATGAATGCGCGCCGCCCATGCGGCTTCGTTGTGTCCCTGTCCACAACCAATGGCCACCATGATGTCGTCATTAACTATATAGTCGTCCTGCATGTAGTAGTTATAGACCGGCCAGAAGTGATCCCACATGGAAGCGCCTTCCGCTGTTCCCGCGCATTGCCAGATGCGTTTTCCCTTTGTCGGCTGGGTATTGATCCAGTTGCGAAAATTGGGGCCGTACCAATACGACGGCGAAACCGCGCCGATGAGGCCGAATTTGTTTGTGCTTAATCCGATATAGGCGGAAATCAAGCCGCCGAGCGAGGACCCCATGTTTCCGGTGTCCATCATGTTGGTGAGGGTCCGGTAGGAGCCATTGATGGCGGGCATGACGTTGTTGATGAGGTAAAGCAAATAAAAGTTTCCGGTGTAACCGTCCTGGGGGGTGCCATACTCCTGCATGCGGCTTCCGGTGTTGTTGACGGCAATAATTATGGTTTCGCGCATGCGCCCCTGGGTGATTTCCCGGGTGGCTGCGGCATCGGCCGACCAGGATCCGAATGATCCGCCGGGATCAAACACGTTTTGTCCGTCATGCATGTAAAGTACCGGATAGCGTTTGCTGGTGTTCTGGGTATAGCCGCGGGGCAGATAAATACGACCACCACGCGTGGGAATACCGTTGCCGGTGTAGCTTGAGGGCCAGCTTGCCACGCTTATAACTTGCGGAGCGGAAACGGTAGCCGGAGGGAAGTAATTGTAAATGTTGCCGTCCTGCACAAAAAACGTATCGATGAACGTGTAATAATTTGCCGGATTTCCGATGCCGCCAACCGCGGGGTTGTCCCATTGCATGACGCCGCTGGTGTTTTGACCGTGAAGAACAAATTCAATCGGACGCCCCGCTTCGCTGATGCCTGTGACTTGGTATAAAAATTCTCCCGCCGAGCGGCCGTTGCCGATCCGGGTCATCGGCACATCAATAAAGGTATCGGTTTCACCCTGACGGTAAAGAATGAACGCATTGGTCCACGAAGTATGGTAATAAACGGTTTTGCCCGTGTAACCGGGATTCCATAGCGGAAGATTGGTGGTGAATCCGCCGCTGGCGAGGTTGCCGTTACCCAAGGTGCAGTGCGTGGCGCTATTCGTGGTGCGGGCGGTGTACCGGATCAATGCGTTGGTTGTGGTGGCGGAGCCTTGGATGGCGATGCGCCCATTCCATGTATTGCCACCGCTGTTGAGCATGCGCACCGCGCCCGTGGTGGTCATGGAGCCAAACTCGGTTCGGTTCACTCCGAGGTTTAGCGCGCTTCCTGCGGCAACATTGGAAGATGTGGTTAATAAAACGGAATGAAGAGGAGGTTTGCCGGAGGCCATCAAAGCCAACGAAAAAAACGCAAATAAAGCGGTTCGCCAAATCATATATTATCCCCATTAGTCACAGGTCACACCACACACCAACCGGATAACGTACACAAATTCCCAACATTATGGAAATTATAAATTAACACAAAGAGTGAGGTTCGGCTGTTTGCCGTCAACAGGTCTGGTGGTACGTTTTAGGTTGAACCCTGCCGTCCATACGGTATTTTCCCACATCGCTAACTGAACAATAACTTTAAAACACAGATGGAACTATGGATTTACAGGGACTTTTTGCGGAACGGATCGGCGGACGCTCTTTCGGCGAATCAAATGAGATTTATAAATTTGAAAAAATAAAGCGGGCTAAAGCCGCCGCCCGGGCCGCGCGACCCGATGTCGAGTTGCTGGATTTCGGCGTGGGTGAACCCGACCAGATGGCGCCTGCGGCGATTCGCGAGGCGCTGAAGAAGGCCGTGGATGATCCGGGCAACCGGGGTTATGCCGATAATGGTATCCGTGCATTCAAGGTGGCCGCCGCTGAATACATGAGCAAGTTTTTCGGTGTCACGAATATCGACCCCGACACGCAAATCAATCACAGCATAGGTTCCAAGCCGGCGCTGGCCATGTTGCCGCTTTGTTTTGTAAATCCCGGCGACGTGGTCCTGCAAACCGTACCCGGTTATCCGGTGCTGGCCACCCATGCCCGTTACCTGGGCGGTGAAGTAGTCAAGATTCCACTGAAAAAGGAAAATGGATTTCTTCCCGACCTGAAGGCCATTCCGGAAGACATCGCAAAAAGGGCCAAGTTGTTCTACATCAATTACCCGAATAATCCAACCGGCGCCGCGCCGACCGCGGAGTTCTTCGATGAGATCATTGCGTATGCGAAAAAGTATAACATCTTGATTGTACAGGATGCGGCGTATGCGACCTTGAGTTACGGTCCCGAACGCCTCTCCATTCTCGGTCGCCCCGGCGGACTTGAGGTGGCCGTCGAACTTCACTCCATGAGCAAAAGTTACAACATGACCGGTTGGCGGCTGGGTTTCGTGGCCGGTCCCGCCCGGGTGGTTCAGGCATTTGCCGAGGTGAAGGACAATTGCGATTCCGGTCAGTTCAAGGCAATCCAGGTTGCCGCGTGCGCGGGCATTGCCGATATGGCTTTGTCGGAATCGATTCGTGAACATTACCGCCGCCGTTTGGAAAAACTGGTCGCGATTCTTCGCAACGCGGGATTTGACGCCGCGATGCCGGGCGGAACGTTTTTCCTCTACACCCAGGCGCCGGTCGGCGCGGGCGATCTTGTGTTCAAAAATGCCGAAGATGCATCGCAGTATTTGATCCGCGAACATTCCGTCTCCACCGTCCCGTGGGATGATGTCGGTTCGTTCCTGCGCTTTTCCTCGACCTTTGAGTCCGCCGGACCGGCGGATGATGATCGCGTGTTGAATGAGTTGGCGAGGCGAATCGAGAAGGCCGGCCTGCGCTTCTGACCGTCTGGTCTTCGGAATGAAAACAGGCGGTCGAAGAAAATTTCATCGGCATGAATGTTAGCATTCCAGGCGGCAATAATGAGAAAAGCCGTCGACTTCCGACCGCCATCAACAACATCGCTGATTTGCTTGAGCGCCAGGCAATGCGACGCCCCGCGCTTCCCGCCCTGATCTCTCCGGATGGCGAAATCATCACCTACGAAATGTTGTGGCGTCGGGTGTGTGCATTGGCTCGATCCTTGCACCGCGGAGGCGTCTCATCGAAGTCGCGCCTCGCGGTGGTTATGCCCAACGGGCCGGATATGGCGTTGACATTGTTGGGTGTTTCTTCGACGTGCATAGCATTGCCGCTGAATCCGGGATGCACCAGTGATGAGTTTATCCATTATTTGAAATTGTTGCAGGCGGATGGTGTCCTGACAGACAAACGCATTGATGATGCAATTCGAGTCGCGGCGGTAAATGTCGGAATTCCTGTTCACGATTGTACGCTGGATCAAGTAATTCAGCCCGATACGGAGATCAAGTTTTCCGGTAACAATGATGTCGCAATGGTGTTGTTGACTTCCGGTTCGACGGGATCGCCCAAGCGGGTTCCTCTGACGCATGCCAATATTATCGCATCGGTCCGGGACATTGTGGAGTCGCTGGAATTGAATGAAAAAGATTGCGCCTTGAGCCTGTGGGAACAGTTTCATGTGGGTGGACTGGTTGATTTGCTTTTGGCGCCGTTGGCGTCCGGTGGCTCCGTGATGGTGGGGCCAAGTTTTAACGTGCAAACCTTTTTCGATTTGTTGGCGTCGCGCCGGCCAACCTGGTTTCAAGCCGTGCCGGCAACTTTGCACGAAATACTGCTTTATGCGGACGGTCGGAAAATCGAACGCATCGATTCATCCTTTCGATTTATCCGCTCGGTGGCCGCGGCTTTGCCGTCAGCAACTCACGACCGGATATCCAGGCTTTTTAACGTTCCGATCGTGCAGACATTCGGCATGACCGAGGCGTCGCCATTGATTACCAGCACGCCGTTGCCGCCGGCAACCGCCAAGGCTGGTTCCGTGGGAAAAGCCGTGACCACCGAGGTGCAAATCGTGAATAAGCATGGGGATGCGCTACCTCCTGGCGAAATCGGGGAAGTGGTGATTCGCGGTCCGAATGTCATGAGCGGATATGAAAACGATCCTGCGGCCAACCGTGAAGCTTTTATCCGTGGATGGTTCCGCACCGGTGACATCGGATGCCTTGACGCAGATGGTGAATTGTTCTTGATGGGGCGTAGCCGTGAATTGATCAATCGTGGCGGCGAAAAAGTGTGGCCAGTGGAAATCGATGAAGCGCTTATCCGGCATCCGGCGATCGAGCAAGCCGCCGCTTTTCCCATTCCGCATTCTACACTGGGGGAAGATGTGGCGGTTGCGGTGGTACGCAGGCCGGGGGCGGAAGTTTCGGTTCCGGAAATACGCGCACACCTCGACGGGCGATTGAGTCCGTTCAAAATACCGCGTCGGGTATTCTTTGTGGATTCTCTGCCGCGCGGTCCGACAGGCAAGGTCAAGCGGCACGAGCTTTCTGCTTTTTACGAGCATGCCGAGGAACAAGAGTTTGTGGCCCCGGAATCTGAAATGGAACGGAAGCTGGCCGGAATGTGGGGCGAAATCCTGCAAATTCCCCGGGTGGGTGTTAAGGATGATTTTTTTGATTTGGGCGGTGACTCACTGTCCGGCTTGCGATTGCTGGCCGCGATTGAAAGGGAATATGGGGTTCGGTTGGCCGGTAACGCATTGTTTCAGCTCTCTACGATCCGGGAATTGGTTCCCGCGATGGAAAATTTATCGAAAGAGCCGCAGACGGGCGATGTCCGTCACCCCTTCAAAACTGCGATCATGAATGCGCTCGCAGGAGGCGGATTGTCGCGTATCGGTCGGGATGGTCTGTTGATTGGCGCTCCACTTCAGGCGTCAAGTGTGCCACTTTTCTGGTGTTTCAATTCACCGGTAGTCGAGTGGACGGAATTATCCGACGCATTAATAGATCGCATGCCGGTGCTCGGCTTGTTTTCCGGAGGTGTGATACTGGATTATGAACAGGGTGTGCACGAGTATCTTGCCGATCTCTACTTCAAGGTGATCCAGGACATATATCCAGAAGGGCCATTGTATCTGGGTGGAAATTGCCGGGGTGGGGCGGTGATAACCAGGGTGGCGCGACGTTTTGTTGAGTCGGGACGAACTCCTGAAAAGTTGATCGTCGTTGAATACTTTGATCCATATTTGTTCCGTTATCCGTCCGACCAGCTTTTGTTGTACGGAAAACAAAGCGATATGCGGGCGCATCTGGCATTTCGATGGGGATCGCCCGGTTGGCGCAAACAATTTACACATGCGCCATCTGTGCGATGGCTGGATGGCGAGCATGGCGAATATTTTCGGCATGGGGCGGCACGGGTATTGGCGCGAATAATCATGAAATTCATGGACGGTGTTGCCTTGCCCGATCGTGCGATGCAAAATCTTCGCGACCGAATATTGACTTGGATTCATGGTCAGCCCATGCTTTTTCGCGCCTATGTGAAATGGCGACGCTATGAACGGGCCGGGAGGATGGGTCGGTCGTGATTTTGGATACGCCTTATTTCAAGTTACTGCGTGATCGGATTGAAGCGCTGGGCGGCATGTATAATGCTCACCTGCACCTCGACCGATCCGGCACGCTTGCTTTTGATGGAGGCTTTTCAGGAAGTTGTCACCTTTCCATTTCCACCAAACACCAGCTTATTCCCCACATTCATGCCGGACCTGCTTATGATCCGGACAATCTGGAACGCCGGGTAAGCGAATACCTGGATGCCTTGGTGGCCACCCGTTCCTGCCGTGCAGACACCCTGGTCGATGTCACTGCGGATCGGGTCGGTACATCCGCCCTGGAGGTATTTCTTGAATTAAAGGCGCGCTTTGCCGCTAAACTTGATTTGCGTGTAGGCGCCTATTCTCCGCTGGGGTTTAAGGATTCCGAGCCGGAGCGATGGGCGTTGTTGTGTGAGGCGGCGCGTCGCGCTGATCTCATCGGTTCGTTGCCTGAACGTGACGATCACGTGGATTATCCGGACCACATCGGTTTTCGAGAGCATTGCCGTCGGATTTTAAGCCTGGCCATGGACTTGGACCGAGGAGTGCACATGCACGTAGATCAGCGTAATCATCCCTTGGAGAACGGTGCGGAAATCGCGCTGGATGTAATTGAGGAATTGCAAGTTCCCGCCATGTCCACGGGTGAGCCGCGCGTCTGGTTTGTGCATTTCATATCCCCGTCCACGTATGAAGAGTCCAGATTTCAGCGACTGCTGGATCGTCTGTTGAAACATCGCGTCGGTGTGATTTGTTGTCCCTCGGCGGCGATCAGCATGAATCAATTGCGGCAGGAATACACGCCCACGGGAAATTCCATTGCCCGCGTGTTGGAGTTGATTGCGGCGGGAGTTCCCGTGCGGGTTGGTTCGGACAACGTTTGTGATATCACATCACCCGCCGGAACGCCCGACCTGATGGCGGAGATGTATGTGTTGGCCAATGCGGTACGTTATTACGATATCGATGTGCTGGCGCACCTTGCGGCCGGGTTGGAGCTTCCCGCATCATGCCGTGAGCGGGTCCGTGTTCACCTTGCAAAAATCGCGGAGGAATCGGGCCGGGCGCTAAAACGATTGCGCCACACGAACGGATTCATGGACCCTTGACCTTCGACTCACCTTTTCGCTCCGAATCGGTTATAACGGAGTTTGTTCGAATGTGTCCCCAGTGGGCGGGGTCGAGCTGGCGTCCGAGAAACGCCGCAATTTTACCGGGCACATCCGGGTCGGTAATATCGAGATCCAGAAATCGATGGTTGCCGGCAAAATACGCGCGGACCTCCTGTTCAAAGGCCAATCTTTCCCGTTGCCACGTGTCGAGCACATCTTGCGGGTTCCGTGTGTTCAGCAGTTTCATTTCAAGTTCGACATTCGTGCATTTGTATTTGCCGCAAGGTTTGTTCCATCGGGAATTCAACCACGCCTCCATCGGGCGATTGTTGTAGATGAAAAAAGCCCCGGGATAGTCAGTGTCAAGAATTCGGAACAGGTGGTTGGCCTCCAGGCGTATCCTTAATGTTTGCGCGATCATGTCGGAAAACACGCGGTAGTGCTGATCGTATCCGGTCAGGATTTTCCGGTCGTGCAGGCAGTTGTCCATCATGGTGATGGCAAGGCGGTTGTGGTCCCAGTGAATGCCGGGGAAGCCGTTTCCCTCAAAGAAATAATGCAGGGATGTGGTTGCGGTTTTATTGAAACCAATAATAAAAACAAATGGCATATCCGGGGGCGGCGTCGGCAAGGATGGTGTCGGCGCTGTCGTATGTGTTCGTTTAAACAATAACGATCGAAGACTCATTTGTCGCTCCTTTGTTTGCGGGAAGCCTTCTTCGTTCAAGAATGGTTTTATCTTCGCTTATATTCAGCATGGCTTCTCGTTTCAACCAATCCTCCAGAACTCTTGGCGGGCGGCTCGGGTCGAACACATCGCCTTTGCCGATTTTTACCGCAAACTCTTCAAGGGATTTTGACCAGTAATGATTTATCCTCAACGTCGAAATGCTCAAGGTGGGCGGTGTGGCGCCGCGCCTGGCCGGAATGCGGCGGTTTTCATCAACCAATCTACCGGTCCAGAGTTCGCCGGGTTGATGTACATTTTGCCATCGGACCAGGCGCGGATTTACGATGGATTTGCCATCCTGCGCCCACCCCGTCACATAATGTTCCAATCCGCCCTCAAAACGATGATTAAAATTATCGCGGACAGCCGACTCCCTGTCCATGCAACGGGTATAAGCCTCCAGCACCGGGGCAGATGGCCGCGTTTTATGGCCGGATGATCCGAAGAGAAGCCAGTAGACGAAAATTGCGGATTCATTCCGGAATGAGTCCAGCGCCTCGCGGATATCTTGTTTTGCCGGCGAAAACAAAAATTCATCAATATCGATAAAGGCCAGCCATCTTGATCGATTTCGCATGGACTGCAGGCAATGGTTGTATGCCTTCACTTGGCCATGTCCCGGCCAGTCGACCAGTGTAATCTTTCCGTCTTTCATCCATGGGGCGAGGACGCGTTTGTAATCGTTGACGCTTTGATCGTTATACAGGAAAAAATGATCGACACCGATACCGGTATGAAAGGCCAGCCACTCATCGAGATAATCCGCTTCGTTTTTGAAAATTGCGCAGACGGATAATTCGTATGGAAAGTTGCTCCGAAGATTTCGAATTTGCGCCATGGTCCGCCCGGTTGTGCGAAGGGTGGACTCCCTGATTTTTAAAATTGAGCGCAAGGTCGTCATAGGCGAATGTGTATTGCACTATCCAAGCCGATCAAACGAAAGGTCAAGAAGTTTCCCCGGACCGCGCTTTTCAATTCCGGCTTATGAATTGTTTTCCGCGTGGAATTCGCTAAACTGGCGGCATGGCAAATACAAAAAAATATTCAGCGCGCATCGGGCATCAGATTTCAGTGTTCATTGAGAACCGGCCCGGAACCTTGGGGGCGGTGATTGATGTGCTTCGAGAAAACAACATCAACATGCTGGCCATTTCACTGTCCGAGGGCTTGGAAATTGGATATCTCCGCGTAACGGTCGACAAACTTGATGAGGCAAAGGCATGCCTTCAGAAGGCTGGTCACCTGGTTTTGGACCGTGAGGTTTTGTTGTTGGAGGTCGCCAACGAGCCGGGTGGGCTTGCCGCGGCTATTGATCGACTGGCATCCGCCAACGTCAATGTAGAGTACGCTTATTCCGCCGACAGTCCGACGCCGACATCCAGTATGATTATTGTGCGGGTGGCGGATCCTGCCGCCGCGATCAAGGTGCTCAACGTGTAACTATCCGGTGTGCGGGCAGGATAAAGGCTCGCGGTTGCTCGCCCCGCCAAAATAAGTTGGTGGTGTAGCCGCACCGTGTGCGGCACAAGCCGGCATAGCTGTCTGTGTCACTTTTTTCGGAATATCAGATCCGCAACAGGCTCGAGTGTGGTCACTACATGGTCTGCGCCGGCGGCGTGAAGTTGATCGACGGTATAACTTCCCGTCGCGACGGCAATGGCGGTGGCGTCGATATACCGTGCGGCGGCAATATCCGATGGCGTGTCGCCGATCAGATATATTTTGGTGAAAGATGCGCCGGGTGGCAGTTGTGCTTCTGCGCGTGACTTGGCCAGCCGGGCAATTTCCTTGCGGTCGCCATGTTCGTGTCCAAATGCGCCAAGTTGAAAATGGCCATGCAAATTGGCTTTCTCCAGCTTGATGTATGCACACGCCTCAATGTTGCCGGTAACCAGTCCGATGATGACATCAGGATGTGCGGATAATTGTTCGATCAATTCCGGCACGCCGGGGTAAATGGTGGCTTCTACATTTTTTACCGAATCCGCCAGTTTGCGCGGAAGCGTTGTAAAGAAATGTGAAACATCATCAGGTGTCAGCGCTCGTTGATTCCGACGGAATATCTGATCGAGCACATCGATATCCGTGGCCCCCGCAAATGAAATATAGTCGATGTCACCCATCCATCCGAAAGCCTCGGCAAGCGCCAGCGCGAAGGATTTACGACCTGCTCCGTGCAAATCCAACAGCGTGCCGTCGATGTCAAACAACACCAGCGTACTGGGCGGGTTGATGGTCATGCACAATGGTTGCGGTTTACACCGCGCAAGCGTTGAAAATGCGATCACCGGCGTCGCCGAGTCCGGGAACAATATAGCCGTGTTCGTTGAGGTGGCTGTCGATCGCGCAAACGTAGATTTGGGTTTCGGGAAAATGTTTGTTTACCAGATTCAAGCCTTCAGGCGCGGCAATCATGGAAAGCAATTTGGTTTGTTTAACACCCCAGTTGGCGATGGCCTCCAGCGCGGCGATGGCGGACCCTCCGGTGGCAAGCATGGGGTCCAGAATCAAGGCAACATCGACGGCGTCTCCGGGGGGAAGCTTTTTATAATACTCCACTGGTTTCAGGGTCTGTTCGTCCCGGTAAAAGCCGAGGTGCCAGACTTCGGCCTCGGGAATCAGGTTCAGCACCGGATCAACCATGCCCAGACCCGCCCGCAAAATGGGGATGAGGCCGATTCGTTGGCTCAATGTCTCGCCGGTGGTCGGGCAAAGCGGTGTATCAATTGAAGCGGTTTTTAGTTGGAGATCCTTGGTCGCCTCATAGGTAAGCAGGATGGATAATCGGTGTACCAGCCGGCGAAAATCCTGGGGCGAGGTGTGCTTGTCGCGCAATTGTTTGAGATGATGCCGGACCAACGGATGATCAATCGAAACGGTGTTTTTCATAATTACTTATTTCCGGCCCAAGTGTAGTCATGTAGCGGAAATCGACCAGTAAAAACTCATTACCAGTTGAGCGAATGTTGATTTTGGGTTAATTTATACAATGCCCGAGCGATTGATTAAGGTGTTTTTTTACCGGGGAGTTTTATCCATGTTGATCAGGGGTTGTTTGCGATTAGCCGTTTTGACCGTGCTTTTGTTGCCGGCATCCGCGCGCGCGGAGGTCATTTTGCAATATTTCAATCTTTCCTGGCGTGACCTTGCCGCGAAAATGCCGGAGCTGGCGGAGGTGGGTTACGGCTCTCTCTGGCTCCCCCCGCCAACAAAAGCCAGCGGCGGCCTGTCGGTTGGTTATGACTTATGGGATCCATTTGATCTTGGCGGACGCGACCAACGGAATACCGTCAAAACCCGGTACGGAACCGAAGCGGAGCTGTTGGAGTTGATTCGTGTCGCACATCGTTTTGGTATCCGCGTTTATTTCGATAACATCATGAACCACCGGGCTTTTGATGTGCCCGGCTTTAATGAGTTTACACCGATTGACATCTACCCCGGCATGGTGCCCGAAGATTTTCACTTACGCGTCACGGAAGACGGCTTTTATCGCAAATGGGATAATGTGTCCGACTGGAACGATGCGTGGCAGGTGCAAAACCGCAACTTTTCCGACCTCATCGACATAGCCCAGGAAACACCGAACGCCAACTTCGGATTTACCGAAGGCAGTACCCATCCCAAAATCAGCCTGGTCCGCCATCCCAACAATCCCGAATGGTACGATTTTCATCCCACGCTGGGTCGCGTCGGCTTTCACAACACCAACATCACCGCCGGCGTGATCGCGGCCAATGAAAATTTCTACAAGGAAGATGTTGGCGCGTACTTGATGCGTGCTTTGCGCTGGTTGGTCGACCGGACCAAGCTTGACGGATTGCGGCTCGACGCGGTGAAGCATGTGCCAAGTTATTTTTTCGGAGATCAGGGAGCCGGCAAAGATACCAGCAATGCCGGATACACCGGGCAGGCGCAGGAGCAATTCAACATTACTCGCGGCTTTTCAGATCCGAATCACCGCGATTCCGTATTTAACCTGGATCAGGCTCGTGACGACCTGATGATCTTTGGCGAACATCTCGGCGCGCCTCCGGGATTCGGCGAATACATCGATGCCGGTATGCGTTTGATTGATGCGCCGCTTCATTCTCTTCTGAATAATGTGCTCGGCAATCCAAGCGCAAGCCTGGCTGGCCTTGATCAACCGGGATTCAGCGGCAATCCAAATTTCAATCAAAATACCGGTGTTATGTTCGCCAAAAGTCATGACGATGATTTCGCCAACCGCCCCGAACTGCATTATGCGCTTCACCTGACCCGCGCGGGTATCGCAAACATCTACACCGACGGCAACTATCAGTCGGAAACGCTGGCGCAAAGCGGCGGAGCGTTCCCCCGTCATGCCAACACCGCGTTTCTCGGACAATTCGGCGATGTGCGAATTCCAAATCTTGTCTACATTCATGAGCAGTTTGCGCGCAGTCAGCAGATACCCAAATGGAGCGACAGCGACGTGGTCGCATACGAACGCCGCGATAAACGCGAAAATGGCGCGATGACGGATGAAGACGGCACCGTGATGCTCTTCATGATGAATGACAATTTTTCCGCAGGGCAGGGGCGTCCAATCGCCACCACGTTCGGCAGTACTCCGTTCGTCAACGATGCCTACCTCCACAATTACTCCTCCTATGGCGGTCCGTTTTACGTGTGGGGATCCCAAATCGCCAACGGCTCCGTGATTATTCCGCCCGGCGGCTATTTTGTGTTTTCATGGCGCACACCCGAGGAATCAGACCTTTGGCGCGTCGCCGGCGGCAAACCCATCACGATCTATGAAAACGGAAATCAGGCCGGAACGGTAACCGTGACCCGCCGCGATGGCCCGGATGGCGATCCGAATTTCAATCCGTACTTCCTGCCCAACCGCGGATATCCGACCAACCAGATTCCGGTACCCTTCACCTATCGCTATACCATGCCCCGCGTGACGTCGCCGACCAACCTGCGTTTCGTGACCCGGGTGGACGGATCGGCGGTCAACGTGCTGATGAAGCTGGACGGCGGCGTGGATATCAATTCGCACATGGGGTTGGGACCCACCAATGATTCCTACGCGGTTGCCAAGCGTGACAATCGCCCCGGCATCAATCCGCTCGAGGGAACGGAGTTGTTTCTCGGGTATGAGCAGGTGCGATTCAAACATCGCCAACACGAGGAAAAATTCGCCGCCAAGGATTCGAGCCGCAACAAAATCGGATCGGCCGGCGCGGAAACCTACATCATGACCATCGGCACATCGGGATTTGTCACGAATATAGGTAACGGCGTCAATAACTGGAGCGATGCGGAGGGCGCCCGCTGGGTTTATCACGACCCCTTCGACAATGTTACCGGTGGCACCAATTCCGGACAGCAATTCCGTCCGCCTCCGCAAAGCGCGGCGGGATCGAATGTCGTGATATGGGCAAAGGTCGGTTATGCCTGCGATATTGGTCGCGCATTTATCTACTATACCACCGACGGTGTCAGCTTCCCGGAAGGGGCGGGCGGCGAGGGCGTGGGAAATACCAAGGTGGCGGTCATGAATTTCCATCACAACGATTCGAACGATGGAACAGGTGTCCCGGATTGGTGGCGGGGTGTGCTTCCGCCGATGACCAATGGTACGGTTTTGCGTTACAAGATTGGCGTATATCGCGAACAAGGCGCGGGGTGCGGCGCACCATTTCTTGTCCAATTCCCTTCCGATCCTGGCGCGGTGGCCTTGAAAAAGACGCGCATGGGCGTCTGGGAGGTCACGAACTTCAATGCCGCCACCGTGGTGTACAAGCCGCACAATGATTACGGAGCCAGTGTGACCGGATTGGTCGAGGGTTTCCATGTCCTGCGGGCACGCGCATTTCTTGAACGCGAAAATCGTGCGTCTCTTTACAATACATTCGTACAATCCTTTTATTACGACGCGAAGACGCCGGAAGGACAGATCGTATTCCCGGCCAGCAACGGTGACAACCTGCCTTCGCAGGAATACGGTCTGGTAATTCGCACCGACCCGACCGTGACCGAAGTCTGGTATAACATCGAGGACAGCAATCCGCTGAATGACGATGGACAAACCGGTGTCAACGACGGCAACGGGACCAATCTTCTGGGGCAGGCATCCTGGGCGCGGGCCAACCGTGTGGTGCCCAGCCTTAACATCAACAATCCCCATCCCGATGAATGGCGGTTCACGTATCGCAACATTCCCGCCTCCGGGAGCGCCACCATTTATGTGAAGCTGTTGGAGATTTCCTCTTCAACCAATTTGAACCTGTCCGATTCGGCGGGGCATTACACGACACTCACCCGAACCGTCAACACGCTCGCGCCCACCCAGGCAGTCTTTGTCGCATTCCCGCCCAACAATGGCGACGTGGTGGACTCCAATTACGTGGCGAAAGTGTATTTCAGCAAGTCGCTGGCCGATGGAACCAACGAGGAAACGCTGAAGGCGCGCTTTGCCGTGCGCATCAACGGCTCGGCGCAATCACCTTCCATTTATTCGATCGCTTACGATGAAACCCCGACCTACCACGCGCTGGCCATTCAATTGCCCAATCTTTTCAATGGCGATCCGAATTTTCTTCACAATCTTGAAATCACACACACCACCGCCGGCAATGTCGTGCTTCAGGCTTCGCGCCTGGTGCGAGCCGCTCCCGCCGTGCTTGGTCCTTATGTTGCGATTGTGTCGCCGCCGGAAGTGGATTCGGTTGGCCGGCCTTTTGTCATCACGTTGCCGGATGTCGCATCGCCCACACCGGAGCAACGGCAATTCACGATCCTGGTGGAATCCGACCTGGCCGCAAGCAATGTCTGGGTTGAATTTCTGAACAATGCGGGAACGGCGACCCTTCTTTCTGCCGTTGAAAATCAACTGGCCGGGCGCGTGGACGTCACGGCGGCATCGACGGCCGTGGTGGGTCGCGACGCGCAAATTTCCGGTACGGTATCCGTCACCATCAGCAACACCGTGGTCACCGGAACCGGCACGGCTTTTCTGACGCATGTGAAACCGGGCAATAGACTTCGCATCAGCACCAACACCGTCATCGTGGCTTCGATTGAATCGAACACCTCCCTGACCCTGACCGCGCCGTATCCGGGGGCAACCGGATCGGGATTAAGCGCATTTGTGCGCCCGTCATTTGACTGGGAGCTTCAACCCGGACAGCAATTCAAAGTCGGCACCAATGAAGCGGTGGTTGCGTTGGTATCGTCTCCTTCAAATATGACGTTGACGGCGGGATTCACTGGCGCCACCGCCACCAATCAGATTGGCTACCGCATCGATCCGAATCCGTCTCAAAATGGAAATCGTTTAAGATGGTCGTTGTTGTGGACGAACATGACGGGAGGGTTTTTCACCTTTTACGCAAACGTGGACACGGATAACGACACAAACACGGTGGAGGCCGTGGCCACACGCAATGTCCGCGTTCAATTGCGCCAGATCGTAGATGACAATCCGAACTCCGACGATGACGACAACGACGGCCTCTCCGATCTCGACGAAACCACCATTGTTCCGTTGCCGGGCGGCAATCCCGAATCGTGGAGCAATGGCGATGTACATCGCCACTTCTTCAGCGGGCGCACTGATCCATTAAGCCCGGACACCGATGGTGACGGCATTCCCGACGCGACCGAGCTTGGTCTCGGTTCCGCGATCGCCAACGACACCGACCTCAATGCCGACACCAACGGCGATGGCTTCAAGAACTTCATCGCCGATGCGCACCCGCCCTTGTTTAATACAACGGATAATTGGTGGCATCCGCGCTATGATTTGACCCGTCCGCGCACTGATCTCCTGCAGGGAACCATGACCGACCCGACGAATCCGGACACGGATTTTGATGGTCTCATGGATGGCATGGAGGATTTGAATCGCAATGGACGTCTTGAAATCGGATTGTTGAACGGAAGCGGTGTTGTGACCGGCATTATCGCAAATCCGCCCACCATCCGCGCCACGTCACGTATCGATCGCGATGCGATTCCTTCCAATGCCGTCATGCTCGAAACCGATCCGAACAACCCGGATACCGATGGCGACGGGCTTCCGGATGGACAGGAAGATGTCAATGGAAACGGCATGGTGGATATCGGCCTGGTAACCGGCGGTGTGACAAACATTCTGACTTACACCCAGCTTCCGCTTTACGGCACCAACATCAACGGCGTCATTTCCCGTGCGATCAACCGGGCGCTTCTCACCAACTGGTACAATGCCGCCGACCTGCGTTGGTTCGAAACCGATCCGTTGAATCCCGATACCGACGGCGACGGCCTGCCGGACGGCTGGGAAGTGCAATACGGGCTTGATCCGCTCGATAACGGGATCATTAATCTGCGCACCGGCGGACCGGGCAATCCTGACATGGGTGCTTCCGGTGATCCGGACGGCGACGGCTTTGACAACCTCACCGAATTTCTCAATGGCACCCATCCGTTGGTTCCCAACAATGTGCCGCCACCGCCCGAGGGATCGATCGTAATCGGACGCGGTCCGGTCATCGGTGTCATAAACGGCGTGACCAATCATCAAGAATTCATGGACTGGACATGGGACGATCTACTGGCGCTGGATCCTTATGATGGCGACGGAAGCAACAACCAGCAGGGCGACATCTATATGGCTTTTGATGGTTGGGACACGTCACGCGACATGGTGGCGTTTTATGCGCGGGACGGCGGACCGGTGGACGGTAAATTGTATTTCCGCGTCGACTTTCACGACTTACAGCCGTTTGCCGAACAGGCGAATCTGGACATTTATGTCGTGATTGACATCGGTAGCCCCGGCGCCGGTGAGCGGGTGCTTCCGGATGATGTAGACACCTTGACCGATATGCGATGGGAGGCGGTCGTGGCCGTGTACGACTCGGCTTCCGGACGTGTCTATGTCGACACGAATCCCGGACTCAACTCAACCTTGCTTGGTCAGGATTTATCCAGCTTCGGTGTGGTGATTCAGCCCGGCGCATTTCTTGGCGCCTATTTCAATTCCGAACTCGACGCGGTTGAGTTTGCCATTGATCGCACCGCGCTGACCGGCATCGGCTGGAACGGAATTTTCAGCAACTTGAATTTCCAGGTGTTCACCACCAAGGACGGCACCTGCAACAGTTGCATCAACGGAGGTCCCGGCGCCGGTGACATTGGCGGTCGCAGTGACATTCGCGATGCGATCTATAACGATTACATTGCCGAAAATTACTGGCAGGCGCAACCGGGTCTGGCCGGCGCCAACAGCGTGCTGAAATTCTGGATTCCGGCGTCGGCAAGCGCGGGGCGGGCGAAAGTGTCATCCATCATCCACGGCAATCAAACCATCCAGCCCGGAAGCACCACGATGAATTTGATCAACAACGGATTTGGCGCCGGGTATCACCGGCCCTTGCTGGCGCATCAAACATTTTCACGACCGTTTAATTTGCATGTGACCCCGACATTGGCTTCGGCCATTCAATGGGCCAGCGTCGATACCAATGCCGGCCCGATATGGCGTGACGGCCCGCTGTTCAACAAGTGGATCGCGGATTTGAGCGCAACCGGCATCGTGTATTTCATGGGAAGCACCTTCTCCGATCATGTGATCCCGTATTTCTCATCCGCGTATAATCAGGACAACGCCGAACTTTCTCGCGAGTTCCTCGAACACATCTACGATGTGAACTTTTCCACCAATGCCATTTTCTGGACGCCGGAGCGCGTGCTTGACGGAGCAACCTTCCAGCAGATCAGCGGCATGGGATACAAGTATACCGTGCTGGATCAAATGCTTCATTTGCGAAACTGGTTCGGGCGTCAAACCGCGCTGGGCAACGACGGATACCGGATCAATCGGATTCACGGCGTCAACACGTTCGCCATCAACGACCAGGCAAATGGTTTCCGGTTTGTCAGTCACGACAATGGACTCAACATGTCGATGCGCCGCTTGTTGAGCCGCAAGGCGCGAAGCGGCGTTCAGGATCAGGTTGTCGTGTTAATGAGCAACTGGGAGGATTTCGGCAATATTTCCCAGGCGAATTCCTATGACCTGAATGTGCGTTGGTTGGCCAACCGACCGTGGACGCATGTGGTCGCGCTGGAGCAGATTGCCGCCGGTGAAGTTGATCTAAATGGTGACGGCAACGGTGATTCGTGGTTTGTCATTGATCGCGGTTCGCCCACGGTTGCCAAAGTCGCGCACGACTGGGTTCACCACGCCACCCAGTTGAATTATGACAACTGGTATTTCGGCTCGGCCAATGAGGAGGGCTTGGCCGGAAAGGTGTTTGAAATCCGATCCGGCACCAATGTGTTCAAACCGTTCGGGCAAATTGAAACCGGCGGCGTGGTGTCCGATGCATGGTATAAGGTAACCAGCGTGGCCGATACCAACCTCGCCCGTCTGGCCCGCAGTGTGAAGCATGCGTCCACGTTCCAAACCGCGTTCCACAACCAGCAGAACAACGATCTGCGAAAGTTCAGCACGGGGGACTATATCAATCCCGATACCGACTTCAACACGCTGGCCTTTTTCAGCAAAAATGCGCAATCGCAAAGCCGCAAATCCGCCATATACGCCTCCGTTGATTTGTGGGCCGGGTTTGCCGCCTCGGTCACCACGCCGCAGGTGACGACGCTGGATGTCGACCTCGACGGCGAGGATGAATACATTCTCTATAATGACCGCTTGTACGCAATTTTCGAACGCATCGGCGGGCGCATGGTCGCGGCGTGGGTGCGCAATGTCCTGGACGGTCGCGTCTACCAGGTTGTCGGAAACCAGGCCGGTTATTCGGGATCGGAAACGGAGTGGGAGGGAGACATCAGCGTCCAGACCAACGGAACAATTGTTGCGTTTCGCACATCGGGTCTCAAGGATTGGTACGCGACCAAGGGCGGTGGCACCACCGCCTACAACAACAGTCTTTACAACTTTGTCAATTGGACCAACGGCTGGCGTATCACATCGGCCGACGGCGAAATTCGCAAGACGGTGACGCTTGCCCCGCAAGGTTCCGCGTTCAATGTGAAGTACGACTTTTTCGGAGCCATGACCAACCAGACGTTGTACGTGCGAAACGGATTGTCGCCGAACCTGTTTGATTTGTTGCTCAACGGGCAGAAGACGCTCGGCCGGGAAAGCCATGCGGCGGGCATGATGTCGCTGGCGAACACAAACTACCATACCACGGTACGCGCATTCATTCCGTATGCAACCGGCGGATTCAACGCCAACTTCAACACGAATGCGGTGGATGACAACCCTGCGTTCGGCGTGGACTTCCAGACCGTCAAGATGCGCAATCAAGCGCAGACGCATCAGGTCGAGCTGTTCGGAACCAACGGTTTTTCATTTGCGCTTGGGTTCACCGCGTCGCTGTCGGATTGGGATGGCGATGGAATTCCGAACATCGTTGAGGATCAATTGCCGTTTCTCGATCCGCTGAATCCGTTGGATGGGCTACTGGATGAAGACGGTGACGGCGTTTTGAACTGGGAGGAGTATATCATGGGCACCGACATGCAGAACGCGAACAGCTTTTTGCGCTTCACCCAGCAGATGGCCACCAACGGGTCAGGCGTCATGATCAGCTTCCCGACCGAGCAATTGCGCAATTACTGGATCTGGTATCTGAACAACGGGTTGATCAGTCCGAGCTGGTTGCCGGCGACGACGTCGGCGATTCCCGGAACCGGCATGAATGTTGATTGGCTGGATGATGGCACGGCCACAACGCCGCATCCGTTCGCCGTAACCAATCGCGTGTACAAGATCGAAGTCAATTTGCCGTAAATTGGTCGGAACTTATGCCCGGCATGGACAAGTTTCATTTACGCGGCTAATATTGCGTTAAATTGGAGAATGATTATGCAAAAGCAGTCACGCGGTGGTTGGTTGTCGGTGTTGATCGTTGCAATATTGTTTCAAGGGGTAACGGCTCAATCGGTGCGGGCCGGAGGCGGGACGGATGCCTTGTTGTTGTCGTGCATGGATTACCGGTTGATCGGCAAAACGCATGCATTCCTTGACGGGATAGGGCTTCACGGTCGTTACGACCACGTTATTCTCGCCGGCGCATCACTCGGCGCCACTGCGGAGCAGTTTCCCGCATGGCAAACAACCTTCATGGAACATTTGGATATCGCCATTCAGTTGCATGGAATTCACAAGGTGGTGTTGCTTGATCATCGGGATTGCGGCGCTTACAAGGTTGTTTACAACGAGGATTTTTCCGTGAATCCGGAGCGGGAATTTGAAATTCATCGCAATCATCTTGCCGAACTTAAGGAGCGCATCGGTGAAAAGTACCCCGAACTTGAAGTAAAGATGTTGTTGATTGACCTGGATGGCGCGGTGGAGGAAATTGCGCTTGCGCATTCCTCCACTGTGGATGAATGATTCGCGTCGCTGGATCAGGGCGGCCAGACGCCGGTGCGAAGCAATGCGTTTGGTGACGGGTTGGTTAAAATAAAGGACAGCCCTTCTCCGGTCCCTGCTTGCGGTGGTGTGATCAATTCCCACGATTCCACGTGCTCGACTAAATCTGTCGAATGGAAAACCCCATAAAGACGTTGCGTCGATGTGGCGGAAATATGAATTTCCACAAACCCGTCTTCCTGGACGTCCCCTGATGCAGGAGGAAAAAATGACTGCGGATCAGCGGGGTCGGTATCGGCCAGATATTCCTGCCATTCGGTGAAGCCGTCATCATCTTCGTCGAGGGTGTCTGAAAGCACAATGATCACGGTTTGAACGGAATAGATTACCGGGTCGATATCCATGTTTTCGCAAAACAGGGAAACGGAATCGGCGATAACTTCAATTAAGTTTGTTTCGCTGGAAAAAACGGCGCGTTGGTTGGTGAAGGCCACATAACCGGGATGTGACGGATTAAGCAAGTTGGGGCATTCGATAAATCCAATGATGCCGTCGGCTACTTCGTCGTAAACGAAAATGTTGGATAATATCATTTCACCGTCATTCGAAACCGATGTCTTGAACGTGACCCATGTCCCGTTGGTGACATAAAACGGATGGCCCGGCGACGCACCGACTATGCTGGTTTCAAGCGATACGGATGCGACCCGGAGGCATAACCCGGCGTCTACATGCGTTATCGGAATGCCAATAAACAAAAGATCGTCGGTGCGGGTGTTTGGCAGAAGATCGCTATCCAGTGTTTCATCATCTCCGGCTCCATTTACGGTCGGGCGATATTGTGGAGGAATCGAAACATAGACGTGATAGATGCCGTTGGATGGCGGTGTTAATGTATAAACGCCGTTTACATCGGTAGTGGCGCTGACCGAGAGGGTGTGGCTGTAGGGAACACTGCGCGCGCCAACCTCGACGTTGGATAGGCCGGGTTCGCCTTCGTCCTGAATTCCGTTGCAATTCAAATCATGCCATACCCTGCCGCTTATGGTGGACGCGGAAACAGATGACAGATTCGCCAAGCAGATCACCGCTATAACCGGTAGTTGCCATCGCCCCAAAATAGACAAATGTATGATGCCCCCCATGGCTGTCACATACCATACCCCGGAATCGACATTTCGGAAAGGCGATCCGGTCAGGTTCCGTTTCGTTTCATGCGCAATATGCGGGTTGATTTATTTGGATTTTTGCGATGCACTGCGCAAAATAACGGCCCACCCGGTGGCCGCGATTATGAATGCGCCGGCGATAATGGTGGATTTGGCGCCGAATGTGGTGCCGGTCAGCCAGCCGCCGGCCGCTCCGGTCAGCGGCCCCATCAGTATCCCCATGCCGATGATGGATTCATGCAACCCGCCTTGTTCGCCTTTGTTGTCGCTGGCATCGAGTGAATAATAAATCGACATGTAGTAACTTAAACTCAATGAAACACCGAGCAACAGGCATGACAACGCGACGAGCCAGATATCCTGGGCAAAAAAGATGACGGCCAGATAAAGCGGCGCCGACCACAAGGCATAATGACCCCAGCCGCGCCGGTAGTGCCAGCCATCCCACCGCCAGAAAAACGTAAAGCCCACTGCGCGCGCCGCAAGCAGGGAACATCCGAGCCAAATGGTCCACGACTGGGACAGGCCCAGACGCTCGCCGAGGTGCGGCGTCAACGCGGCAAAACCGCCGGCCAGAAAATACCCGAGGCTGTTGGTTAACCATGACATTTTGACCATGAGCGATTTTTCCTCCGGCGAAGTGTGATCGCCGAAATGGGGAAACGACATGGCGGTGAACCCGGTGATGTCATGCCGGTTTCTCTGAAACAGTATCCACGCGATTTGAAAAAGATGCAGTGCGCCGGGTATCCAGAAAATCGTGTTCGGATTCAACTCGAACAAAAACCCGCTGACGAAGAAGCCGGTTGTGCCGGAAATGGCCCAGACCAGATTGTAAATGCCGAGGCGTTGCGGCATGTTGAGTTTGCCGGGAAGATGCATTGCGCCGGCTTCAAGCGCCGGCCAGGTGATGCCGATAAATGCCGCGTACAATCCCATTGCGATAAAAGGCATGGGGCGGTAATCCGGTATCCACGCGCTTAACGCCACGCATGCAACTCCGGCGAGACCAACCAACAACAACCGGTTGTATCCCCAGCGATCGCCAAGTCGTCCCCCGATTCGGGACGAGATAATATGGCTGGCGCCAAGCACGGCGCCGATCGCGAGGTTTTCCACATTGGTGAATTGATATCGTTCGCGCGTCCAGAAGTAGACGCTGAATAAAAGCAGGGTGACGGCAAATGAACTGATGCCTTCAATGAAGTAGTAATCGAACAGGCGCAGGGTCGGTTTGCGTTCTCCGGGCTTCATGGTGGGCGGGATATCAATATGCGTTGGCGCGGGCGAACATGGTGCGGGCGAGAATTTTGAAATCAAAGGCCAGCGACCAGTTTTCAAGGTAGTACAGATCGTATTTGATGCGTTCAGTGATGCTGGTGTTGCCGCGCAATCCATTCACCTGCGCCCAGCCGGTCATGCCGGGGCGGTAATAATGCCGCCACATGTAGCGGCTGATGTCTTCCTTGAATTGCTCGACAAAATGCGGGCGTTCCGGACGCGGTCCGACGAGGCTCATTTCACCTTTCAGCACATTCCAGAATTGCGGCAATTCATCTATATTATAGGCGCGGAGAAAAGAACCGACCCTGGTGCGGCGCGGATCATTTTCCACCGCCCACACCGGACCGGACTGACTTTCCGCATCCACGCGCATGGTGCGCAGTTTGTAGATATTGAATGTACCGCCTTTTTCACCGCAACGTTCCTGGCGGTAGAAAATGGGGCCGGGGGATGTCATTTTAACGGCGATGGCCGCTACGGCAATGATCGGCGCGGAGATCAACAGGCCGACCAAACTGCCGGCGATATCCTCAACACGTTTGGCAAAGCGATTCCAGAAGTAGTCGAGCGGCCACTTTGCGGTGCCGAGGATGGGGATTCCATCCACGCTTTGAATGTCCATGGTGATGGTCAGCAACCGGAAAAGGTCGGGCACGAAATTAAAAGCGACCAGGGCGCGTTCGCAATCGAGAATAATTTCGGTCATGCGCGCGTGGGTAAGACTGGCCGGGGTGGAGAGAATCACCTGGTTGACCTGGCCGTTTTCAATGAAACGATTCAGGTCGTCGACGGTGCCTTTGATCATGTCGGGCGGAATGTCCGGATCCGCCGGTTCGTTGCCCACCGTGAGGTAGGCGACGACAGCGGTGCGAAGTCGCGGTTCTTTCTCCAGGGCGTGGCGCAGGCGCGCCGCCACATGATCGGTGCCGATGACTATCACGTGGTTTGAAATGCGTTTGCCGCGGGCCATGGCCAATTCAACCCGGAACAAAATGAAACGAATCAAAAGGACCATGAATGAAATGGTGGCAAGTGAAATGCCGACCGTAATACGCGAGAGGGGCGGATCGGTTTTGATGGCGAAAGCCAGCGCCGTGGTCAACAGTATGCCGAGTCCGGTTGCGCGGACGAGGCGTGGAATGCGTTCGCTGAATGTTCCAAGTTGCGGGCGGGCATACAATCCGAGTGTCTGGAAGATGAAACAGAAAAGCATGGTAACCACGATGCCGGCCTGCAGGTACAGTTCATCCGGAGGAAATCCCTCGTGCAACATGGGAATCATGCCGCTGTCGAAGCGCAACCACACCGCGAGCTGGAAGCCGGCAAACACCGCGATCGCGTCGCCGACCAGACCGGCCAGTCCGCACATCACATCAAAAGTATCTCGTCGTTTCATCTGCACGAAAGTATGCACAGCCGCGTAAAACAAACAAGTCGCGGAATTGAGGATAAAGGTAAATGTGTTGCCGGCGAAAGTGACGTGTCATCTATTCTCCCGTCGGGCTTCCAATCATTGGAAAAAACGGGTAGGGTTTTTTCCAGTCATTGGAACTTTTTTGGGGAGAATTTATGACGCGGGTATTGATTCCGTTGGCGGATGGTGTGGAGGAAATGGAGGCGGTGATCATGATCGATGTCTTCCGGCGGGCGGGTTGGCGCGTGGATGCCGTTGGTTTGAAGCCGGGGGTGGTGGTGGCGTCGCGGGGCGTGAAAATCGTGCCCGACATGACGTGGGACAAAATCAATCCTGGTGATTATCAGGTAATCGCGTTGCCGGGAGGAAATGTCGGAACGATGCATCTTGCCGAAGACGAAAGGGTGCTTGACGCATTGCGTGAACACCATGCCCTGGGGCGGTTGGTTGCCGCGGTGTGCGCGGCGCCGCTCGTGCTGGAAAAGGCTGGTATCATTGATCAAAAACGCATTACGTGTCATCCGCTTGCCGCCGCGCAACTCACATCGGCCGTGCGTCTGAATGATCGTGTGGTGGTGACGGAAAATATTGTCACCAGTCAGGGTCCCGGCACGACGTTTTCATTCGCTTTGGCGATCATCGCGATTCGAGACGGGAGGGAAAAAGCAAATGAAATCGCGCGCGGAATGGTGTTAAGCGGCGATGATGCAATATGAAAAAATAGTGAGATTTCGATAAAAAATCCTTGTATTGCGGGAAAACACGCGCAAAATCCATCACAGTTCAAGTCGCATTGGGCGATTTTAACATAAGTGTACAACATATTCAGGAGGCATAGTATATGGCATTGACCAAGTCTCAGACTGCGGCGAAATTGTCCGACGCAACCGGACTGTCGAAAAAGGATGTAAACGGATTCTTTGATGCGTTGAGCGCGCTCGCGTACAAGGAAGCCAAGAACAGCTTTACGTTGCCCGGCATCGGCAAGCTCGTGTTGGTTCATCGCAAAGCCCGCATGGGCCGCAATCCGGCCACTGGCGAAACGATCAAGATTCCGGCCAAGAAGGTCGTGAAGTTCCGCGTGGCGAAAGCCGCCAAGGACGCGATCCTCAAGTAAGCGAATTCATTCGTTGCGAAAACAGGGGCAGGTGAAAACCTGCTCCTGTTTTTTTTGTCCTTAAGGGTCGACGACTCGTGAGTACATGATCACGATGTCGGTATCAGAAGTTTGCTGGGTTCAACAGCACCTCCATATGCCCACGTAAATTATTGATTTCCGATGGTGAGATTGCGGGATTGGATTCCCCGTAGTCCATCTCAATCCTGATCGTGCTCATAATCTCGGGGATTAAGCTCAAGATCAGGATTAGGATTAAGATGCAGGAACCGGTCACGCCATCTTGCCGGTGCGACCAACGTTATCTGAATGCGCCACACGGTGGCGCTACTACAC
>DAOLDL010000014.1:0-47702 GCA_035327305.1 Kiritimatiellia bacterium
TCAACGTCGGCACCATCGGTCACGTTGACCATGGCAAAACCACATTGACCGCGGCATTGACGCGTGTGCAGTCGCTAAAAGGCATGGCGAACTTTATCGGTTACGATCAAGTTGCCAAGGCTTCCGAATCCCAGGGTCGTCGCGACCCGACCAAGATTCTGACCATTGCCATTTCGCATGTGGAATATGAATCACCCAATCGTCACTATGCGCACGTTGATTGTCCGGGTCATGCCGACTATGTGAAGAACATGATCACCGGCGCCGCGCAAATGGATGGCGCCATCTTGGTGGTGAGCGCTTCCGACGGGCCGATGCCCCAGACGCGCGAACACATTCTGTTGGCCCGTCAGGTGGGTGTGCCGGCAATTGTGGTGTTCTTGAACAAGGTTGACACGGTTGATGATCCGGAATTGCTCGACCTCGTTGAAATGGAAATTCGCGAATTGTTGAGCAAGTATGATTTCCCCGGCGACGACACCCCGATCGTTCGTGGTTCCGCGCTGGGCGCTTTGAAGGCGGAAAGCGGAGACGCTCCCGAAACCAAATGCATCGCTGACTTGCTGGAAGCACTGGATACCTTCATCAAGGAGCCGGTCCGCGAAATTGACCAGCCGTTCCTGATGCCGGTCGAAGACGTGTTCTCGATCGAAGGCCGCGGTACCGTGGTGACCGGTCGTATTGAACGTGGCGTTATCAAGGTCGGTGAAGAAATCGAAATTATCGGTCTCCGCAACACGACCAAGACGACCATCACCGGCGTCGAAATGTTCCGCAAGTTGCTTGACCAGGGTCAAGCCGGCGACAACGTCGGTTGCTTGCTTCGTGGTTTGAAGAAAGAAGACGTGGAGCGCGGTCAGGTATTGGCCAAGCCCGGCACCATTACACCGCACACGGAATTCAAGGCCGAAGTTTATGTGTTGAGCAAGGACGAAGGTGGACGTCATACGCCATTCTTCAAAGGTTACCGTCCGCAATTCTACTTCCGCACGACCGACGTCACCGGCGACATTACCTTGCCGGAAGGCGTTGACATGGTCATGCCGGGCGACAATGTCAGCTTCGATGTGAAGTTGATCACGCCTATCGCCATGGAGAAGCACATGCGCTTCGCCATCCGCGAAGGTGGTCGCACTGTGGGTGCGGGCCGTGTAACGGAAATTATCAAATAATAGCGACAACGATGCGGCTCGACGCGGTGCAAACCGCGTCGAGCTGATAGCGTATCCGAAGAGGATTACATGCCCAGGGAATTGATCACGTTGGCTTGCACGGAATGCAAGCGTCGAAATTATACGTCGACAAAAAACAAAAAATTGAGCACCGAGCGGGTTGAACTGAAAAAGTATTGTGCAACCGAGCGGAAGCATACGGTGCATCGCGAGATCAAGTAATCAGACGATGTAGAGTTAGGCCAGTAGCTCAATTGGCAGAGTACCGGTCTCCAAAACCGGGTGTTGGGGGTTCAAGTCCCTCCTGGCCTGCCAGTTAGTTTGAATGGTCGAATTGGAGTGAGTACATGAGTAAAATTCAGGATGCAGTCACAAATACGCGCACTTTTGTCGGCGAGGTTCAAACCGAGCTGAAAAAGTGTGCTTGGCCGACGCAATCCGAACTCATCCAATCCACGGGAGTGGTCATAGTTTCGGTGTTTATCCTGGCGGCGGTAGTCAGTGTGAGTGATCTGATTCTCATGCAGATTATGAAGCTGGTTATTCGTTGATCGCGGAAACAGGGATGACGGTTATCATGGAAAAACAGTGGTTTGTATTGCATACCCTTTCCGGTCAGGAAACTCGGGTAAAAGAAAATATCGAGCGCCGCGCCAAACTTGAGGAAATGGGCGACTTGATTGGCGACGTGCTTGTCCCGACGGAAAAAGTGTCGGAAGTCAAGCGCGGCAAAAAGACCACAACCACCCGGAAATTTTACCCCGGGTATGTGCTGATCAACATCCAGTTGTATGATGAAAAGAAAAATCTGATTGAGAAGTCCTGGTATTTCATTCAACAGACCTCGGGCATCATTGGTTTTGTGGGGGGAGATCGTCCGGTGCCGTTGCGTCAGGATGAAGTAAACAGCATTTTGAATCAAATTGAAGAAAAACAGGAAAAAGTAGCGCCCAAAGTCAGTTTTGCGCTTGGCGAAACCGTTAAAATCAATGACGGACCCTTCCTTAACTTTAACGGAACGATTGACGAAATTGATCCGGAACGAGGAAAGCTCAAGGTGTCGGTCTCGATTTTTGGTCGTTCCGCTCCGGTAGAACTTGAATATTGGCAGGTAGAGCGGGCTTAACCCGCGGGAAAACGTTTATGGCAAAGAAAGTAACAGGTATAGTCAGGTTGCAGATTCCAGCCGGTCAGGCAAATCCGGCGCCCCCGGTGGGTCCTGCGCTCGGTCAGCAGGGCGTAAACATCATGGCGTTCTGCAAGGAGTTCAACGCCGCCACCCAGTCCCAGGCCGGTATCGTGATTCCTGTGGTAATCACGGTCTATCAGGACAAATCATTCAGCTTTATTACAAAAAGTCCTCCGGCTTCCGCGCTGTTGAAAAAAGCGGCCGGCATCGCCAAGGGTTCCGCAACACCCAACCGCGACAAAGTCGGTAAAGTAACGCGCGATCAAGTGCGTGAAATCGCCAAGACCAAGGAAAAAGATTTGAATGCCCGCGATGTTGATCATGCCTGCCGAATCATTGAAGGAACGGCGCGCAGTATGGGCGTTGAGGTAATATAATCATGGCACGACACGGTAAAAAATTAACGGCAGTCAAAAGCAAGCTCGACCGCTTGAAAATCTTCGAGATTCCGGAAGCGATTGCTTTTTTGAAGGAAAACAAAGTCGCAAAGTTTGACGAAACTGCGGAAATCGCTTTCCGTTTGGGCGTCGATCCCACGCAATCCGATCAAAATGTCCGCGGCACCGTTTCTCTTCCGCATGGAACCGGTAAAAAAGTCCGTGTTGTGGTATTTGCAACCGGCCCGGCCGCCGAGGCCGCACGCGCCGCCGGCGCCGATCACGTCGGGTACGATGATCTCCTTGAAAAGGTCAAGGGTGGTTGGACGGACATGGACGTGATCATCGCTACTCCGGAGGCAATGAAGGAAGTACGAAAACTCGGCAAAGTGCTCGGTCCGCGCGGTTTGATGCCGAATCCCAAGACCGGCACGGTGACCGATGATACCGGCAACGCCGTTAAACAGTTCCAAGCCGGGCGTGTTGAGTTCCGCATGGATAAAAATGGCAACGTTCAGGTGCCGTTTGGAAAGTTGTCTTTCAGCGTAGAAAACCTGGCCGATAATTGCCGGGCGGTAATTGAAGCCATCGCGCATTCCCGCCCACCCACGGCCAAAGGCGTTTTTATTAAACGTTGTACGTTGAGTTCAACCATGGGACCGGGATTGCATGTCAATGTGAAGGATGCGGTTGCGGCCTGATCCGCTGACGAAAGTTTACGAACATGAGACCAGAAAAAGAATCCATTATCGAAGAAGTACGGGGCAAGGTTTCCGATTCCGTATTTGTAATCATCGCTGATTATCAGGGTTTGACGGTTGAAAAAACCGATGCTCTGCGCCAACGCCTGCAAAAGGCCGATGCGCGGGTGCAGGTCGTAAAAAACCGCATCCTTGGCCATGTGGCGGAACAACAGGGAATCGGCTCGTTGCGCAATCATCTCGCCGGGCCTTCCGCCATGGTTTACGGCAAGGGGGATGTTTCTGAAGTCGCGAAAATCCTGAAGGAATTTATCCGTGAGCACGAAAAGCCGGTAATCAAGGCGGGTGCGATGGAGGGAGTTGTTCTTACAGCCGCGGATGTGGAGCAGTTGGCATCACTGCCTTCACGCCAAGTGCTGTTGAGCATGGTGGTGGGCACAATTGCGGCGCCCATGAGCCAGTTGGTTGGTGTCTTCCAGCAGAAGGTCGCCAGCCTGCTATATGTACTGCAGGCCGCGGCAGATAAAAAAGGTAATCAGTAAAATTAAGATCTCGAAAGAAAGCGTGAAGAGGAGAAGAACATGTCAGAAGTAGCAACAGAAAATAAAGTTGAAGCCACGGGCAAGATGGAAGAATTTGTGTCGTGGATTGAGTCCATTTCCGTGCTTGAATTATCCAAGCTGGTCAAGGTACTCGAAGATCGCCTTGGTGTTTCCGCGGCGGCCCCCGTGGCTGTGGCGGCGGCTCCCGGCGCAGGCGGTGCGGCGGCGGCTCCGGTTGAAGAAAAGACCGAATTCACCGTGGTCCTGGCCAGCGCAGGTGCGCAGAAAATCAACGTCATCAAGGAATTGCGTGCTGTTACCAGCCTCGGCCTGAAAGAAGCCAAGGACTTGGTTGAAGCCGCCCCCAAGACGGTGAAGGAAGGCGTCAGCAAAGAGGAAGCCAACGAAATCAAGGCTAAACTCGAAGCGGCCGGCGCTAAAGTAGAAATCAAGTAATCGACAAAAACTCCGGTCCCGGTGTGCCGGGGCCGGAGTATTTTTGTGTGGTCTGACGGATAGGGTTGGTTTGGGTAAGTGAAGTCTCAAAGGCTGGTTCAGCCTGAAGGTGGACAATGGCACAACGTACGAATTTTGGCAAACTGATTGATATTATTGAACCCCCGGATCTAATCGAGATCCAGAAAAACTCATACACGGATTTTCTTCAGTTGGATGTCGCCCCCAATCGTCGCAAGCCGGTTGGTCTTCAGGCGGTTCTCAAGGAAGTATTTCCCATTGAGAGCTACGATGGAAAAATTGTTCTCGACTTCGTAAAATACGAAGTGTCCGAGCCCAAGCTCCGCCCAATAGAAAGCATTCGCGAGGGCCAGTCCTATTCCTCTTCTCTGTACGTTACGTTCCGTCTTAAGGATGGCGACGAAGTTCGGGAGGAAGATGTGTACATGGGCGAAGTTCCACTCATGACCGAGCAGGGAAGCTTTATCATCAATGGCGCGGAACGCGTCATTGTCAGTCAGCTTCACCGTTCTCCCGGCATCTGTTTTGAACAGAATATCCATCCCAATGGGACCGTGCTTTATTCGTTCCGCATCATCCCGGATCGCGGCTCCTGGATTGAAGTCCAGTTTGATACCTCCGACAATCTTCACATGTATCTGGACCGCACGCGCCGCCGCCGCAAATTCCTTGCCTCTACGTTCCTGCGTGCCTTGGGTTTTGACACGGATGATGATTTGCTGGGTCTGTTCTATCAGGTGGGCGACTTGAGTTTGAAGGGATCGCTTTCCGATGACGATATCAAGTTCAAGGTGCTTCGTGAAGACGTGGTGGATGTCAATTCCCAGAGCGTGCTTGCCCGCAAATTCGAGCCGTTGACCAAGGATCTGGTCAAACAAATCAAAGCGGCTGGAATAGAGAAAATAAAGATTGCCAACGTGGCTCTGGATGAAGGCCTTCTCCTGAAGACCATTCAGAAGGATCCGACCCACAGCACGGAAGAAGCGCTGAAAGACATCTACATGAAGTTGCGTCCCGGCGACCCGCCGACCACGTCGAACGCCAAACAGCTTCTCAAACGGGTATTTTTTGATCCCCGTCGTTATGACCTTAGTCGCGTCGGACGCTACAAGATTCAGCAAAAGCTCGGTTTGACGGAAAATGCCGAATCCCGGGTCCTGGAAAAAGAGGATCTGATTGCCGCCATCAAATACCTTGTCAACCTGCGCATGGGTGAGGGCACCATTGATGATATCGATCATCTTGGCAGTCGCCGCATCCGTACCGTGGGTGAATTGCTTGAAAATCAATGCCGTGTGGGTCTGGCCCGCACGGAGCGCCTCGTCAAGGAGCGCATGACGATTTTCGATACCAATTCAGAAAAACTCACGCCGCAAAAATTGATCAATCCAAAAGCGCTTTCCGCGGTTATTCGCGATTTCTTCGGACGCAGTCAGCTTAGTCAGTTCATGGATCAAACCAACCCGTTGGCCGAATTGACTCACAAGCGTCGCCTTAGCGCACTCGGCCCCGGCGGTTTGAGCCGTGATCGTGCCGGATTCGAAGTCCGCGACGTACACAGCAGTCACTACGGACGTATCTGCCCGATTGAAACACCCGAAGGTCCCAACATCGGATTGATTTCTTCATTGAGCATTTATGCCCGTATCAATGAATTCGGATTTATTGAAAGTCCGTACCGCCGCGTAAACAAGGGCCGGGTAACTTCCGAAGTGGAATATCTGACCGCCGATCAGGAGGAAAACTTTGTCATCGCCCAGGCCAACGCCGCAATCGACGATAAAGGCAACTTCACCGGCGAAACCGTATCGGTCCGGTATCGCGGCGACTTCCTCGAAGTGCCGAAAGATCGCGTCGACTACATGGATTTGTCGCCGAAACAACTTGTTTCAGTTGCCGCCGGCTTGATTCCCTTCTTGGAGCACGACGATGCAAACCGCGCCTTGATGGGATCGAACATGCAACGGCAGGCCGTGCCGTTGCTTCAAACCCAGCGCCCCTATGTGGCGACGGGCATGGAAGCACGCGTCGCCCGCGATTCACGCGTGATCGTCAACGCCGAGGAGTCCGGCATTGTGGCATACGTGTCCGCTTCGAAAATCATTGTTTCCAAGGACGGTTCTGCGCCCAACAAAAAGACACCAAAAACCGAGTATCGAGAATACGAATTGCGGAAGTTCCTCCGTTCCAATGGCGGTACCTGCATTAATCAGAAGCCGATCGTCAAGGTTGGTCAGAAAGTTGCCAAGGGCGAAGTTCTTGCCGATGGACCGGCCACGGATCAAGGCGAATTGGCACTGGGTCGCAACGTGCTGGTCGCGTTCATGCCGTGGTGCGGATACAACTTTGAAGACGCCATCCTGATCAGTGAAAAACTGGTTCGCGAAGACGTCTATACCTCGATTCACATTGAAGAATTCGAATGCGGCGCCCGTGACACGAAACTCGGCCCCGAAGAAATCACCCGCGATATACCCAACGTTGGCGAAGAAGCGCTTAAGAATCTCAACCATGACGGCGTGGTTCGTATCGGCGCCGAAGTCAAGGCCGGTGATATCCTGGTCGGTAAAATCACGCCGAAAAGCGAAACGGAACTTGCTCCGGAAGAGCGATTGTTGCGCGCGATTTTCGGTGAAAAAGCCGCCGATGTCCGCGACACCTCGTTGACGGTTCCCTCGGGAACGTCCGGTATTGTCATGGATGTCAAGGTTTCTTCCCGCAAGGACAATGGCAAATCCAAGATGACGCCGGCCGAACGCCGCCGTCAGTTGAAGCAATTGCAGGATGAGTTCAAGGAAAAGCACGAACGCTTGACCGAGGACCTCACCGAAGCGTTGAGCAACATCTTGTTGGGTGAAAAGATCCCGCTGGATGTGATGAATACGGAAACCGGTGAAGTCATCATCCCGGCCAATCGCAAAATCACCAAGACCCTCTTGCGCAAACTTGCGGCGTCGTACGATCATATTGAAATCGACCCCAGCCCAATTCAGATCAAGATCCACAACATCATCAATGAGTTCAGCCATAAATTTGCCGAACTCGAAATGGAACAGGATCGTTCCCAGGACCGGGTGGAAAGTGGTGATGATGTCGATCCTGGCATGATCAAACAGGTGAAGGTTTACGTTGCCAGCAAAAAGAAAATTTCCGTTGGCGACAAGATGGCCGGTCGCCATGGTAACAAGGGCGTAATCGCCCGCGTGGTTCCTGATGAAGACATGCCGTTCCTTCCGGACGGAACTCCGGTCGACATCGTATTGAATCCTCTCGGTGTGCCTTCGCGTATGAACGTGGGGCAGGTGTTGGAAACCCACCTCGGTTGGGCGTGCCAGCGATTGGGCATGTATGCCGCAACTCCGGTGTTCGACGGGATCTCGGAAAAGAGCATCCGTGAAATGATGGTGAAGGCCGACATTCCTGAACGTGGAAAAACCGTTCTGTACGATGGCCGGACCGGGGAAGCTTTCGATCAGGAAGTCATGGTCGGTATCATCTACATGCTTAAACTGCATCACCTTGTCAGCGACAAGATTCATGCCCGCGCGGTGGGTCCTTACTCCCTGGTCACCCAGCAACCGTTGGGCGGAAAAGCGCAATACGGCGGACAGCGGTTCGGTGAAATGGAAGTGTGGGCGCTTGAAGCTTATGGCGCCGCTTACGCGTTGCAGGAGTTGTTGACCGTCAAGAGTGACGATGTGAGTGGCCGAACCCGCATTTATGAATCCATCGTAAAGGGTGAGAACACGCTCGAGGCCGGATTGCCGGAATCGTTCAATGTGTTGATGAAGGAAATGCAGAGTTTGGCGCTTGATATTCGTGTTCATCGGAACAACGCCTGATAGATGTCTGACTTGATGCTCGGTGATATGGAGATAACCAATGGTTGAGAATACAAATGCCGTGGAAATTTTGGGTTTTGACAGCGAGGACAAGTTTGACCGTGCCAGCATAACGCTGGCCGCGCCGGATACCATCCGCTCCTGGAGCAAGGGTGAAGTCAAGAATCCGGAAACGATCAACTACCGCACGTTCAAGCCTGAAAAGGGCGGTCTGTTTTGTGAGCGAATTTTCGGTCCTACAAAGGATTGGGAATGCAGTTGCGGAAAATACAAACGAATCAAGCACAAGGGTGTGATCTGCGACCGTTGCGGTGTGGAAGTAACCTTGTCGCGGGTTCGTCGCGAACGTATGGGTCATATCGACCTTGCCGTGCCGGTTTCCCACATTTGGTTCTTCAAATGTACGCCCAGCCGTATGGGGCTGGTTCTGGACATGTCGGCTCGTTTCCTTGAACGTGTGCTGTACTACGAGGATTACATTGTCATTGATCCTGGTGATACGCCATTGCAGGAAAAGCAATTGTTGAGCGAACTTGAATACCGGGAAGCGCAGGACAAGTACGGCGAGTCTTTTGTGGCCAAAATGGGCGCCGAAGGCGTCCGCGACCTCATGAAACGCATCGATCTGCAGGAAGTCATGACTCAGCTCGAAGCGGAAATGGAAACAACCCGCAGTAAGCAGACGCGTAAAAAGTTGACGAAACGAATCAAGGTTCTTGAGGCGTTTCTTCGCACCAATACCCGTCCGGAATGGATGATTCTGGAAGTTCTTCCGGTTATTCCGCCGGATCTTCGCCCGTTGGTTCCCCTTGAAGGCGGACGTTTCGCCACGTCGGATCTCAATGATTTGTATCGCCGCGTTATTAACCGCAACAATCGTTTGCGCAATCTTCTTCAATTGAAAACCCCGGATGTCATCATCCGCAATGAAAAGCGCATGTTGCAGGAAGCGGTGGACGCGTTGTTTGACAACGGTCGTCATGGTCGCGCTGTCACCGGCGCCGGAAATCGCCCGCTGAAGTCGTTGAGCGACATGTTGCGCGGCAAGCAGGGACGCTTCCGTCAGAATCTCCTCGGCAAACGTGTGGATTACTCCGGTCGTTCGGTTATCGTGATCGGGCCAAACCTCAAGTTGAACCAGTGCGGTTTACCCAAGAAGATGGCGTTGGTATTGTTTGAGCCGTTCATCATTCGCCGTCTGAAGGAATTGGGCGTCGCACACACGGTTCGTAGCGCCAAGAAAATGATCGAGAAAGAAGCCGATCAGGTTTGGGATATTCTCGAGGAAGTTACACGCGGCCATACTGTGATGTTGAACCGCGCGCCTACGCTTCACCGTTTGAGTATCCAGTCGTTCGAGCCGGTCTTGATCGAAGGCGAAGCAATTCGTATTCATCCCTTGGTTTGTACGGCTTACAACTCCGACTTCGACGGCGACCAGATGGCGGTGCACGTTCCTCTTTCAATTGAAGCACAGCTTGAATCCCGTTTGCTGATGCTGGCTACAAACAACATATTCTCGTTGTCGAGCGGCAAACCGGTGACCACGCCAACCCAGGACATCGCCCTGGGTTGCTACTACTTGACGATTGAATCCCAACGCGATCGTTTGCGTCGTGTGCAAAAACGCGCTGACGACAAGGAAATCGAGCATTTGCCGATTCTTGCCGACGTAGCGGAAGTGCATACCGCATACGATGAACGCGCATTGCGCATTCATGACCGAATCCGTTTCAAGAATCCGGATTTTCAACGCCAGACCTTTTACGGAAACGAAAAGGACGGCACGATTGTCACCACCATCGGGCGGGTATTCTTCAACGAAATCTGGCCTGCCGCGATGGGTTTTGTCAATGACACGGTAACCAAGAAGAAGCTCGAAGAGCTTATATGGCGTTGCTATCAGATCACCGGCCATGATGAAACCGTCAAGGTGCTTGACCGTCTGAAAGCGCTTGGATTCGAACATGCCACCAGCGCCGGTATTTCCATCGGTTTGATCGACATGATCATCCCGGGCGAAAAGAACCAGGTGCTGGATGCGGCCCACAAGCAGATTTCCGACGTCGAAAGCCAGTATCGCAAAGGTATTATTACCGATGGCGAGCGCTACAATAAGATCATCGACATCTGGACCCATGCGACGGATGAAATTACCGGCGTCATGTTCCGGGCGATTGAATTCAACGACAACCGCGACGAAGTAAATCCGTTGTATATGATGGTGCACTCCGGCGCCCGCGGTAATCGCCAGCAGATCCGTCAGTTGGCGGGTATTCGCGGATTGATGGCCAAGCCGTCCGGTGAAATTATCGAACGACCGATTTTGTCGAACTTCCGCGAAGGTTTGAGCGTGCTCGAGTACTTCATCAGTACGCACGGCGCGCGCAAAGGTCTGGCCGATACCGCGCTGAAGACCGCCGACGCCGGATACCTGACCCGCAAACTTGTGGATGTCGCACAGGATGTCATCATTTACGAGCAGGATTGCAATACCCTTAACGGTATCGAAATCCGGGCGATTTACGAAGGCGACGAAGAATTGGTTCCCCTGAGCGCCCGTATCCTCGGTCGCACCGCGCTGGATGACATTCGCGATCCCCATACCCGTGATGTAATCGTTGCGGCCTCGCAGGAGATTGATGAAAAAGCTCAAGCGCGCATTGCCAAGTCGGATCTGGAGTCGGTTCGTATTCGCAGTGTGCTGACATGTGAATCGCGGGTTGGTACATGTGCCAAGTGCTACGGCCGCAGTCTTGCAAATGGGCGCCCGGTTGAATTGGGTGAATCCGTGGGTATTATTGCCGCGCAGTCCATCGGCGAGCCTGGAACGCAGTTGACCATGCGCACCTTCCACATCGGCGGTACCGCCAGTTCGGTGTTTAAACAACCGCAAATTATCGCCAAGCACGAAGGTATTGTTCGATATCAGGAACTGCGTACTGTGCGTGCGCTTGACGGCAATTACATTGCGCTGAACAAAAATGGTTACATCAGTATTTACGATCCGGAAGGACGCGAACTCGAACGCTACACGACAGTCATTGGCGCGGTTATTTCCGTGGCGGATGGTGAAGTGGTCAAGAAGGGTCAGAGCTTTGTCAAATGGGATCCGTACAGCGTACCGATTCTTTCCGAACACAACGGTGTGATTGACTTCCACGACTTTATTGAGGGCGTGACGGTCAAGAAGGAAATGGATGAAGCCACCGGAATGGAAGGTACCGTGGTCCTGGAGCACAAAGAGGATTTACATCCGCAGATTGTGCTGAAGAACAAGGAAACCGGTGCAGTCGTGAGTTACTACTCGATTCCGGCCGGAGCGCATGTGATGGTTGCCAAGGGCGCCGATATCATTGCCGGCGCCATGCTGGCCAAGACGCCGCGAAAAGTTGTCCGTACCAAGGACATCACCGGTGGTCTTCCGCGTGTCGCTGAATTGTTCGAAGCCCGCCGTCCCAAAGATGCCGCGGAAATCGCCCGTATTGATGGTATTGTGGAGTTTGCCGGAACTGCTCGTGGCCGCCGCAAGTTGGTTGTGCGCGATCCGGTTACCAATGACGAAGAAGAACATTTGATACCGATGGGCAAACACATCGTGGTATTCCGTAATGACCGCGTGAAGAAGGGCCAGCAACTTACCGAAGGTCCGGTGGTGCCGCAGGAAATCCTCGAAGTGTGCGGTCCCCAGGAGTTGCAGGAGTACCTCGTGAACGAAGTGCAGATGGTGTATCGTCTGCAGGGTGTGGAAATCAACGATAAGCACATCGAAATTATTGTGCGTCAGATGCTTCGCAAAGTTCGCATCACCGACCCCGGCGACACCGAATTTTTGTGGAACGAGCAGGTGGAGAAGCAGGCGTTTCTGGATGTCAACCAGAAGGCCATGTCGGAAGGAAAACGTCCGGCGGAAGCTTCCCCGGTACTGCTGGGCATCACCAAGGCCTCGTTGGAAACGGAAAGTTTTATTTCCGCCGCATCGTTCCAGGATACCACGCGGGTATTGACGGAGGCCGCCGCATTGGGCCGCGTCGACAATTTGCGCGGTTTCAAGGAAAACGTGATCATGGGTCATTTGATTCCGGCTGGTACCGGCTTCAATATGTACAAAAATATACGGTTGGTACCGCTTGCGGAGCCGATTTCCGTGGAAGAAATGCTTGGAGACACGTTCCTCGAGACGAAATCATAAAAAATAAGTAAATGGTTGTAAGAGCGAAAAGGCTTTGATATTTTCCCACGCTCTTAATCGAAATAGGTAAGAATTATGCCGACAATTAACCAATTAGTGAAAAAAGGCCGTGAATTGGCCCGTAAAAAGAACAAATCTCCCGCGCTGTCGCGTTGTCCCCAACGCCGCGGTGTTTGTTTGCTTGTAAAAACGCAGACGCCGAAGAAACCGAACTCCGCGTTGCGCAAAGTCGCTCGTGTCCGATTAACCAACGGCATTGAGGTGACGGCTTACATTCCGGGGGTGGGGCATAATCTTCAGGAACACAGCATGGTGCTGGTACGTGGAGGTCGTGTGAAGGATCTTCCCGGCGTTCGTTATCATATTGTGCGTGGTTCGTTGGATTGCAAGGGGGTTGATGAACAACCCGGGTGGGGTCAGCGTCGTCGCGGACGCTCCAAGTACGGAACCAAGCGCCCCAAGAAACAGAAGGATTAATCAGTTATGGCAAGACGTCGTAGAGCAGAAAAACGCCCCGTTAGCAAAGATCTTCGCTTTGGCAGCCAGGATGTTTCGCTTTTGATTTCCAAGATCATGTCCAGCGGAAAGTACTCCACCGCTGAAACCATCGTTTATGGCGCATTGGATACCGTGCAGGAGAAAACCGGATCGGATCCGATGGAAGTTTTGAATCAGGCTTTGAACAACGCCAAGCCGCGTCTTGAAGTTAAATCCCGGCGCGTAGGTGGTGCAACATACCAAGTGCCGGTCGAAGTGGATTCTGCCCGTCAAACGGCTTTGGCCATGCGCTGGCTGGTCCAATATTCCAAGGCGCGCAAAGGCGTCCCGATGAAACGGGCGCTGGCGCTGGAAATCATGGATGCCGCGAAGAATCAGGGTAACGCGATTAAAAAACGCGATGACACCCACAAGATGGCGCAGGCAAACAAGGCATTTGCCCATTATCGATGGTAATCGTGACTTGGTTCATACATGTCAGCCGTGGCCGACCCCTCTTCAGATCAATCGTCTTTGCATCAGCATGCCCGGCGGGAAGCTGACGGTCGCCTCCATCCCTTAAAAACCATCCGTAACATCGGCATCATGGCCCACATTGATGCCGGCAAGACCACAACTACCGAACGTATGCTCTATTACACCGGAAAGGTGTATAAAATGGGCAGTGTCGATGAGGGTACCGCAACCATGGACTGGATGATCCAGGAACAGGAGCGCGGAATCACGATCACCAGCGCCGCGACCACATGTTTCTGGCGTGATCACCAGATCAACATTATTGACACCCCTGGACACGTTGATTTCACGGTGGAAGTGGAGCGGTCATTGCGGGTGCTTGATGGTGCGGTCGGCGTTTTTTGTGGTGTTGCAGGAGTTCAGCCGCAATCTGAAACAGTCTGGCGGCAGGCCAAAAAATACAAAGTTCCCTGCATTGCCTTTGTCAACAAAGTGGATCGCATGGGCGCCCGATTTCACTGGGTCATCGACCATATCCGCACCAAGCTTGGCGTTCCGGCCATCGCTATACATTTGCCGATAGGGCAAGAGGCTGAATTCGCCGGTGTGGTGGATTTGGTATCCATCAAGGCCTATCAATTTGAAGATTCAAGTCTGGGCGCAAAAGTTGTGGAGATTCCGGTGCCGGAGCAAATGAGCGCCGAAGTCGAGCGCCATCGAATGGCGTTGGTTGAAGCGGTCGCGGAAAAAGACGAAACCTTGCTGAATGCTTATTTCGAAAATCCCGACGTCGATGCTGAATTGTTGCGGGCGGCCATTCGCCGCCTGGTTATCAGTGGGCACATATTGCCGGTGGCTTGCGGAAGCGCACTGCACAATAAAGGCATTCAGACATTGTTGGATGCCGTGGTTGATTATCTTCCCTCTCCGTTGGACGTACCATCCGTGGTCGGGCATCATCCAAAAACAAACGAAGAGATCACCCGGGAAGCCAGTGATATGGCGCCGGCGGCCGCGCTGGCATTTAAAATAGCCACGGATCCCTATGTCGGACGGTTGGCTTATGTACGCGTATATTCCGGCGTATTGAAAAAAAGTGCATCGTTGTTTAATCCGCGGACACGAAAACGCGAAAAACTCATGCGAATACTGCGTGTACATGCCAATCAACGGGAAGATGTTGACGCTTTGTATTCAGGCGAAATCGGCGCGATATTCGGATTAAAGGAAATTACTACCGGAGACACCCTGTGCCTGGAGCAACAACCGGTGGCGTTGGAGCGTATAACTTTTCCCGAGCCGGTTATTTCCATGGCCATCGAGCCGCGATCACAGGCCGACAAGGAAAAGATGCTAGATACCTTGCGATTATTGAGTGAAGAAGACCCAACCTTCAAAATTTCCGTCAATGTGGATACGGCGCAAACGATTATCAGCGGAATGGGTGAATTGCACCTCGAAATCATCAAAGATCGCATGTTGCGGGAATTTAAAGTGCAGGCAAACGCCGGAAAACCGATGGTCGCATACAGGGAAACCGTTACGGCAAAAGGAGTTGCGAAGCACGAATTTGATCGTGAACTCGCGGGAACCCGTCAATTTGCCGTAGTAGAAGTAGAAGTTTCACCCGGACCCCGGGGGGAAGGAAATCACATAACCTTCCCGCATAAAAATCACAATTTTCCGAAGGAATTTGAGACTTCCGTGCTCGAGGGCCTTGAATCCGGATTAATAACTGGAATTTTAGGAAATTATTCATTGATTGACGTGAATGTAAGTGTTATACACTGCGGCTTCCATCCGGAATTCTCGACGGAAGTCGCATTCCGGTCTGCCGCGATCATGGCCCTTCGTGATGCGGTTCGGGCCGCTCAACCTGAGTTGCTTGAACCGATTATGAAGGTGGAAGTTGTTGCTCCGGACGAGCACCTTGGCGATGTGCTGGGTGATTTAAACAGCCGGAGAGGCAAGATTAAAGAAATGATCGCGCAGGATGGTACGCAAATCGTTCATGCAGAGGTCCCCCTCGCGGAATTATTCGGTTATGCTACCAGTCTGCGCTCGGTTACACGGGGTAGGGCAAGTTACAGCATGGAGCCATGTTTGTTTGACGTGGTTCCAGATAATTTAAAAAACATCATATTGAGTCGGTAAAACATGAATGGACAGAAAATTAGAATTCGGTTGAAGGCATATGATCATCGTGTTCTGGACCAGTCGGCCAGCGACATTGTTGAGACCGCCAAGCGCACAGGCGCACGGGTTGCCGGACCTATTCCATTGCCCACCCGCATTGAGCGTTACTGCGTGAACCGCAGTCCTCACGTGGACAAAAAGTCGATGGAACAGTTCGAAATCCGGACGCACAAGCGCCTTCTCGACATCATTGAACCGACCATCAAGACGGTGGATGAGTTGAAGAAGCTCAATCTTCCGGCCGGCGTGGATATCACCATTAAAATCTGAGAACGATCATGCAAGGTTTAATCGGAAAAAAATTAGGAATGACGCAAGTCTATGACGATAAGGGTCGTCATGTTCCCGTCACGGTTATCGAGGTGGGTCCTTGCGTTGTAATGCAACGCAAAGTATCGGCTCGCGATGGCTATGAAGCGGTTAAAGTAGGTTTTATCGACCAGAAGGAACAGCGTTTAAGCAAGCCTTTGCTGGGTCAATTCAAAAAGGCCGGCGTAGCGCCCAAGCGTATTGTCCGTGAATTCCGCGTTGACTCCGCTCACGCTTCGAAGGAAGGCGACACGTTAACTTCCGAGATTTTTGAAGGCGTTAATTTTGTTGACGTAAGCGGCGTCACCAAAGGTCGTGGATTTCAAGGTGTAGTAAAACGTCACCGCATGGGTGGCGGACCGGCCGCGCACGGTCACACTTCCCACCGCCGTCCGGGATCGATCGGAATGAGAACCAAACCCGGCCGTATCTTCAAGAACAAGCGCATGCCCGGTCATATGGGTAACGTCAATGTGACAATTCAAAACCTTAAAGTGATTCAAGTGCGCAAAGATGACAATGCAATCCTGGTCGAAGGAGCGATTCCTGGTCCGACCGGCGGCATTGTTGTGGTTTCCAAGGCAGTTAAAAGGGATTAATCATGAGCAGTCTTTCAATATGTGACATGGAAGGTAAAGCCGTCGGCACGGTTGAAGTGCCGGCTGGATTAAGTGACACATCCCGCGGCGGACAAGTTGTTCGTGATGCGATTGTCGCATACCGTGCCAATCAACGGTTGGGAACAGCCAGCACCAAAACCAAAGGTGAAGTTGCTGGTAATGGTCAAAAGCCCTGGCGCCAGAAGGGCACCGGCAACGCGCGTGCCGGCTATCGCCAATCTCCTATCTGGCGCGGTGGTGGTGTGGTTTTCGGACCCAAGCCTCGCAGTTTCAACAAAGATTTAAATCGCAAGATGCTCAAGCTCGCGCTGGCGAAGATTGTGGCCGATCGGATCAGTGAAAATGCGGTCACCGTGATCGATAAAATTGAGCTTGCCGATTCCAAAACCAGGAATTTTGTCGCCTGGTTGGCCAGGCTTGGATTGTCCAAAGGTGTTTTGATTGTTACCCATGATGTTTCGCAAAACCTCCTTCTGGCATCCCGAAATGTACCGGGCGTTGAATTGGCCCGTGCATCGCATGTGAATGTCTATCAAATTGCCCGGTATCCCCGGTTGGTAATCACCAAGGATGCTTTGTCGATTCTCAACGACCGGGCAGGCGGCGTTAAGGAGAACGCATAATGAAAGCGGCGCAATTTGTCATTGAAAAAGTAAAGTTGACGGAAAAGGGCACCCGGCTGACCGAGAGCGATAACCAGTACCTGTTCAACGTCCATCCCGACGCCAATAAAATTGAAATCAAAAAAGCCGTCGAGGAAATGTTTAAGGTCAGCGTGGTCAAGGTTAATACCATGAACCGGCTGGGTAAGCTTAAACGTGATCGCAAGTTTAAATATGGTCGACGCGCATCGGTGAAGCGTGCGGTGGTCACGCTAAAAGACGGTGACAAGATCGAGTTAACATAAGGAATCATGTCGTCATGCCTTTGAAACAACACAAACCTTATACAGCATCGCAACGTTTCACGTTGTTGCCTGATTTCGCCGAGATTACCAAGGTCAAGCCCGAGAAGTCGTTGACTGTGGCCAAATCCAAAAACGGCGGACGCAACATGTATGGTCGCATAACCGTTCGTCACCAGGGCGGCGGTCACAAGCAACGTTATCGGATTATCGATTTCAAACGTGATAAGACCGGAATTCCTGCGAAAGTGGCGGCGATTGAGTACGATCCCAACCGTTCTTCACGTATTGCCTTGTTGCATTATGCGGATGGCGAAAAACGCTATATTCTCGCTCCGGTTGGTTTGAATGTGGGCGATGAGGTTTCTTCCGGACCCAAAGCCGAACCGAAACCGGGCAATGCTCTTCCCCTTGATTGCATCCCCTTGAGTCTTCCCGTGCACAATATTGAAATGGTGCCGGGCAAGGGTGCAAAGATGGTTCGTGGCGCCGGTATGTCCGCGCAAATCATGGCGCGCGAAGGTGGTTTTGCCCAGATCAAGTTGCCATCCGGCGAAATTCGGCTGGTTAATGAAAAATGCATTGCAACGGTTGGCCAGGTCGGTAATGCCGAAAATCAGAATGTTTCGCTTGGAAAAGCAGGCCGCAAGCGTTGGTTGGGTATTCGCCCGACCGTTCGCGGTGTCGCAATGAATCCGATCGACCACGTAATGGGTGGCGGTGAAGGACGTGCGTCGGGCGGTTTGGCCCGGTCGCCGTGGGGGCAACTTGCCAAGGGCAAGAAGACTCGCCAGAAACGCAAAACTTCAGGTCGTTTTATCATTCAACGGAGAAAATAATCGATGGCTCGGTCACTCAAAAAAGGTCCTTTTGTCGAGGAAAAGCTTGTCAAGAAAGTTGAAAAACTGAACTTGAGCGGCGTGAAGCGCCCGATCAAAACCTGGTCGCGTCGTTCCATGATTATTCCTGATTTTGTCGGTCATACTTTTTCCGTGCATAACGGGAAGACGTTTCTCTCCGTTTTTGTGACAGAAAATATGGTTGGACACCGTTTGGGTGAGTTTTCTCCCACCCGTACGTTTCGTCGCCATGGTGCGGCTACTGATAAGACGGTGGCGTTGAAGTAAGATGCGATGAGCCGTCTGGCGTTTTTGATCGGTTCGTTTGCCGCAATTTTTGGATTGCTGGTGGGTCCGGTCGGACGTTGCGGCTCGCCGGAAAATTTGAGTGGTTCGGATACCGAGGGGCTGGATGCTTCTGAAGATCCGGCCCGGATGGTGGTGGAATTGTTCACCATCAATCGGGAGATGGGTGAGGAAATCGCCCGTTTGCGCGCGGAAGTTGAAAGACTTCAGCGGCAGTTGGCTGAAACCAGGGTGCAGTTGGATTTGTATAAGTCCGGCGGCGCCGTGAGGGATTGGTCGATTGAAACGGTGCAACCCGTTGTGATGCATGATGACATCACACGGTTGCAGGTTTTGAACGTCAACCGCGATATGAAGGCCGTGGTCATCAGCGGCGGCTTACGGGCCGGCATGCGGGTGGGTATGATTTTTTCAGTATTGCGTGATGATGAAGTAATCGCGTCGGTGCGCCTGATCGAGGTGCGTGAGAATTTTGCCGGCGGATTGGTGGAAGTTTTGGACCGTAACCGGTTCCCCGAGGTGGGGGATCGATTGGTTTTAAGTCGTATGCAGGATGGATGAGGTTGATATGGAAGTGATGGCATTAACGAAAGATGCAAGGATTTCGCCTTCAAAGGCGCGTGATCTGGCGAGGACAATTCAAGGTCGCTCCGCTTCTGATGCGTTGAAAATCACGCAATTCAGTGAGCGCAAGGCCGCATACTATATCGGCAAAACGCTGAAGTCAGCGATTGCCAATGCCGAAAACAACAATGGTCTGTCGGCGGATGACCTAGTCGTCAAGTCGGCGATTGTCGATCAAGGCCACATGATGAAACGTTTTCAGCCCCGCGCCCGTGGTAGCGCCGGGCCGATTCAGAAAAAGATGAGCCACATCAAGATTGTATTGACGGATAATAACACAGCTACAGAATAAGCGATTTTCATTTTCCGAAAGGAGCATGACTTGGGACAGAAAGTAAATCCAAATGGTTTGCGGGTGTCAGTTAACAAAGACTGGCGTTCCCGTTGGTTTGCCGACAAGAAGGAATTTGGTAACCTCTTGCACGAAGACATTCTTATACGCGAGATGGTCAAATCCCGCTTGAAGGAAGCCGCCGTGCCTGAAGTTATCATCGAGCGCTATGCGAATCGTGCTCGTGTCACGGTGTTTACAGCCCGTCCTGGCATTGTGATCGGACGCAAGGGGCAGGACATCGAGAAGCTCAAAGAGGAAATTTCAAAAAAGACCGGCAAGGAAATATATGTCGAGATTCGTGAAGTCAAGGATCCGGATACCACGGCGCAGTTGGTCGCGGAAAACATTGCCGTCCAGTTGGAGCGCCGTGTCTCGTTCCGTCGCGCTTTGAAGCGGGCGGTGCAGTTGGCGATGGACTTGGGTGCGTTGGGCATCAAGGTCCGTGTTGCCGGTCGTTTGAATGGAGCTGAACTCGCTCGAACTGAAGGTTACAAGGAAGGCAAAGTGCCTTTGCATACTCTTCGCGCGAATATTCAGTATGGTTTTACCGAGGCGCATACCGTAGCCGGAAAAATTGGCGTGAAGGTATGGATCTGCCGCAAAAATGAAGAACCAGCTTTGAAGGAGACATCACATGCCTCTTATGCCTAAACGGGTAAAGTACCGCAAGGTTCAGCGGGGAAGCCGCAAAGGTAATGCGACATCGTGCAACACGCTTGCCTTTGGCGAGTACGGAATTCAATCGCTTGGACGCGCCTGGATCACCAACATTCAAATCGAAGCATGCCGCGTGTCGGTCAGTCGCGCCATGAAGCGTAAAGGAAAATTGTGGGTGCGTATTTTCCCGGACAAACCTTACACCAAAAAGCCTTTGGAAGTTCGTCAGGGCAAAGGAAAGGGACCGGTTGAAGGTTGGGTGGCCGTTGTTCGTCCCGGCACGATGTTGTTTGAATTGGATGGTATTCCGGAAGCGATAGCTCGTGATGCATTCCGCCTGGCCGCAAGTAAGCTTCCCATACCGACACGATTCGTAACGCGAGGTTTATAAGATGAAAAAGACACAAGCCATGCGGGAGTCGACAGACGCGGAACTCGATCAACAACTCCGCGATTCGCAGACGGAATATTTTAATTTAAAGGTTCAACAATCAACAGGGCGGCTGGAAAAACCCTCCCGTTTACGTGAATTGCGTCGCACGATTGCGCGATTGCACACGTTTGCGAGGGAAAAGCAGTTGGCCAAGAGGTAATGTCATGGCAGAGATTGTAAAACGCGGCGTTCGCAAGGTGCGGACCGGCTTGGTGACAAGCGATAAAATGGACAAGACGATCGTAGTGGCGGTCACGGATCGCTTTCGTCACCCTGTGTACGGCAAGACCGTGACCCGGGTGAAGAAGTTCCATGCGCACGACGAGGAAAACAAGGCGCACATCGGCGATAAAGTGAAAATCGTCGAGACCCGTCCGATCAGCCGCCAGAAACGTTGGCGTCTCCAGGAAATTGTACATAAGTCAGTCCGGGGAGAAAACACATGATTACCAAGCAAACACGTTTGGAAGTAGCCGATAATACCGGTGCCCGCTCCCTGATGTGCATTCATGTGCTCGGGCAAAAGAAGACCTATGCCCGGATCGGCGATGTTATCAAGGTCAGTGTAAAGGAAGCGATTCCTACCGGTATGGTAAAAAAGGGTGAAGTTCATGATGCATTGATCGTTCGCACCCGTCAGACCATATCCCGTCCCGATGGTTCGAAGTTGAAATTCGATCATAACGCGGCAGTGATTATTGATGCGGATAAGAATCCGAAGGGAACCCGCATCTTTGGTCCGGTGGCTCGCGAATTGCGGGACAAGAATTTTATGAAAGTAATTTCGCTCGCTCCCGAGGTGTTGTGATGAAAGTGTTGAATAAGAAACCATCCGTGCATGTGAAGAAGGGCGATATCGTGGTTGCCATCAGCGGCGACGACGCGGCCGGCGGCAAGTCCGGCAAAGTGCTCAAGGTCATTCCTGAACAAGGACGTGCGATTGTTGAAGGATTGAATTTTGTCAAAAAACACATGCGCAAAACGCAGGACAATCCCGAGGGTGGGATTGTGGAAAAGGAAGCATCGATCGCGATTTCAAATTTGCGCGTGATCGAGTCGAACAAGGAAAAGCCGGGTCGCAAGGAGGCGTAATTGCCTTCCGCCCCAACGTGGATGAAATGATATGTCTGCCACTACTATAATTAAGAGTTTACGGGAAAAGTACAAAGAGGAGGTTCGTCCTGCTCTCCAGAAGTCGTTGGGAATCGAAAATCCCATGGAGATCCCCGGTCTCAAGAAAATTGTCATCAACATGAGCGTGAATGCTTCTGTCGATAAGGACCAGTTCAAGCTGATGACCGAGGAATTGGCCAAGATTGCCGGACAGCGCCCGGTTATTGCCATGGCCAAGAAAAGCGTATCGAACTTCAAATTGCGCGAAGGAATGCCGATCGGCGCGAAGGTGACGTTGCGCGGTCAGTTGATGTATGAGTTCCTCGAGCGCTTGCTTTACGTTGTGTTGCCTCGCATTCGCGACTTCCGCGGTGTTTCGGCCAAGTCGTTTGATGGTCGCGGCAATTACACGCTGGGATTGAATGAACAGACGTTGTTTCCGGAAATTGATCCGGATCGCGTTAAACGAACACAGGGAATGGACATCACGATCGTGACGTCCGCTAAAGACAACAAGGGCGCTCATGAGTTGTTGAAACTATTGGGCATGCCGTTTGAGAAATAATTTCAGGAGGAACCACGTTGGCCAAGACATCGCTAGAAGTTAAAGCAAGCCGCCCGCCGAAATTTTCGGCCCGCGGCTATAATCGTTGCCGCAACTGCGGCCGTCCCCGCGCGTATATTCGCAAGTTTCAACTTTGCCGTATCTGCTTTCGCGAACTCGCTTCGGAAGGTCGTATCCCCGGCGTGGTTAAATCCAGTTGGTAAAATGGAACAAGTATTATGAGTTTAAACGATCCTATTTCCGATATGTTGACCCGTGTACGCAATGGCGTTGCCGCCGGGCATGCCACCGTGGACATTCCGCATTCCCGCATGAAGGCGGAAATCGCCCGGATTTTAAAGCGGGAAGGTTTTATTAATGATTTCTCGGTCGAGCAGGATGGTGGCCGCAGTTGGTTGCGTCTGCGCCTGAAGTATGGCCGAGGTGAACGTGCGGTCATTCGTGGATTGAGCCGCATCAGCAGTCCCGGACTGCGCCAGTATGTCGGTTCGGATGAAATACCGCGGGTATTTGGCGGAATTGGAATGGCGATCATCAGCACCTCCAAGGGCTTGCTGACCGACAAGGAAGCGCGTCGGTCCAAGGTTGGCGGCGAAGTCGTTTGTTACGTTTGGTGAGGAGAGATTTATGTCACGTATAGGTAAAAAGCCGGTTGTATTGCCGGCGGGAATAACGGTAACCCGGGATGGCAAGGCCGTAAAGGTCAAGGGCGCCAAGGGTGAGCTTTCTCTTACGTTGCCGGCGGAAGTCGATGTAAAAATCGAAGGAAATGAAGTTTTGGTTGAGCCGGTTGCGACAACCCCGTTTGCACGGGCAATGCATGGCACAATTCGCAGTTTGATCGGCAATATGGTTCAGGGATTGCATCAGGGGTATTCCAGGGATTTGGAAATCCAGGGCGTCGGTTTCAAGGCCAATGTCCAGGGACAAAAGCTGAACCTGGCGCTTGGTTATTCACATCCGATTGATTTTGAAATTCCGCCGGGTATCACCATTAAGGTTACCGACGGTACAAACATTAATGTAAGTGGTGCCGACAAACATATGGTTGGCCAGGTTAGCGCCCGTATACGTTCGTTTTATCCAGCAGAGCCTTACAAAGGCAAAGGCGTTCGTTACAAGGGTGAACATGTTCGGCGTAAGGCCGGCAAGGCGGTTGCATAATCATGAAAGTTATTACCAAATCAGAATTTCGGGTACGCCGCCACTTGCGTTTACGGCGCAAGGTGGTTGGTACTGCGGCGCGTCCACGTATGTGCATTTATGTCTCCAATCAGCACATGTATGTGCAGTTTATTGACGATGATGCATCGCGAACCCTCGCATCGGCCTCTACTAAAAGTCCGGCGATGAGCGACGTGAAGCGAGCCGACAGCGACGCGGCGCGCCGTCTTGGCGTTCTGGCGGCGGATGCGGCCAAAACCGCCGGTATTAAGGAAGTTGTTTTTGACCGCGGAGGATTTCCCTACCGTGGCCGGGTAAAAATTCTTGCTGAAGCCGCCCGGGAAAACGGGCTGGTATTTTAACCGCTCAAGGAGATGCTGGTGAATCAAGTTATCGAAAAAGAAGGTAGATCGGATTTTGAAGAGCGGGTTATTCACGTCAACCGCTGTGCCAAAGTGGTAAAGGGCGGACGCCGCTTCAGCTTTAGCGCTTTGATTGTTGTGGGTGACCGCAATGGTCGTGTGGGTTTTGCTCTCGGAAAGGCCAATGAAGTGGCGGATGCCATTCGCAAAGGCACTGAAGCGGCCAAGCGCAACACGATCCGTGTCACCATGAAGGGTAAAACCATTCCTCATGAAGTGACCAGCAAGTTTGATGGCGCGTCGGTTTACATGCGGCCCGCCTCCGAAGGTACGGGAGTAATTGCCGGCGGCGGAATGCGCGCGGTGCTTGAACTTTCAGGCGTTCGCGATGTTCTCGCCAAATCCATGGGTAGCACCAATCCTTTGAATGTGATTCGCGCTACGATCAATGGATTAAAGAAGTTGTCGTCTCGTGAGGCGATTTTTGAAGAACGCGGCGTTACCGTCGCGGCCAAGTAAGGATTTTGATCATGCAATTGCATAGTATAAAAAATGTCGATGGTGCGACCCGCAAGAAGAAGCGGGTGGGATGTGGTGAATCTTCCGGTCACGGAAAAACGTCCTGCCGTGGTTCGAAGGGGCAAATGTCCCGTTCCGGTCACAAGCGGAAAGCCACGTTTGAAGGCGGTCAAATGCGTTTGATTCGCAAGATACCCAAGCGCGGTTTCAACAACCCGGTTAAAGTTGTATTTTCACCGGTCAATCTCGCCGATCTGAATACCTATGAAAATGGTACGGAAGTAACCGCCACGTTGCTTCAGCAATCCGGATTCATTCATTCGGACAAACATCCCGTCAAGATCCTCGGTGATGGAGAATTGACCAGGAAATTGACCGTCAAAGCCAACGCATTCAGCGCTACCGCCCGTGAAAAAATCGCGGCGGCTGGTGGTGAAAGCATCGTGGTCGAGTAACGGGTTGTACGGAAATGTTATCCGCATTTGCAAACAGCCTTAGAATTCCCGAGCTTCGCCAGCGCATATTTTTTACCTTCGGCCTGGTTTTCATATGCCGTTTGATCGCGGCTGTGCCTACACCGGGCGTGGATGCCGTTGCGTTGCGGGCATTCATTGATCAGTTGCACAATATGGCCGGTGGTAGTTTTGTCGGTATGTTCGACCTGTTCAGCGGAGGTGCGTTGCAAAATTGCGCGGTCGGTGCATTGGGCATCATGCCTTATATCAGTGCTTCGATTATCATTCAGCTGATGACGGCGGTCGTGCCGACCTTGGAACGGCTTGCCCGAGAGGGTGATACCGGTCGTCAGAAAATCACCCAATACACCCGCTATCTTACTGTTTTGCTTTGCATCGTGCAGGGATATGCCATGGCCGTTACCCTGGAGAATCCCGAAGCTTTCGGTGTTGCCGGCAAAATTGTGCACATGGAAGGGTGGGGCTTCCGCCTGCTGACCATTGTGACCATGACCACGGGAACCATGTTGCTCATGTGGCTTGGCGAACAAATCACGGAGCGCGGCATCGGCAATGGTATTTCGTTGATCATCACCGTGGGCATTGTCAGTTCTTTACCCAGCGCCATTCAAAAGGCAATCGCCATGTTCCAACCTGTGGATGGCGTGGTTCAATTCACCATCTTTCATGCCACCGGCCTGTTGGTCATGATTTTATCCGTAATTGCCGCTGTCGTCGCCATGACCCAGGCGCAACGGAAAATACCGGTTCAATACGCGAAGCGTGTTGTTGGGCGAAAAGTATATGGTGGACAAAGCACGTACATGCCGTTGCGTGTGAACTATGCCGGTGTTATGCCGATTATTTTCGCGCAGGCGATTTTGATGTTTCCGCCCAAGATTTTGGAATTAATTCCACTGGAGTTCTTCCAACGAATGGCGTTGCACCTCCGTCCTGACACGGCAGTGCATAACATCATCTATGGCTTGATGATTCTGTTCTTCTCGTACTTCTGGGTCGCCACGCAGTTTAACCCTGTACAGATCGCTGACGACTTGAAAAAGCATGGCGGTTATGTGCCTGGCATTCGCCCCGGGCGGCCGACCGCTGAATTTCTCGACCGTACGATGACCCGGATCACCTTGGCCGGCGCCATATTTCTGGCTATTATTGCGGTCATACCCTCGATCATGGCAGTCAAGTTTAGGGTGCCGTGGATAGTTGCGCAGTTTTTTGGCGGGACCAGCTTGCTGATTATTGTTGGTGTTATGTTGGATACCATGCGGCAAATTGAATCGCATCTGGTAACGCGTTATTACGATGGATTCCTGAAAAAAGGCAAGTTGCGGGGGCGTAAATAAACATGGATGCGATTGTACTGCTCGGAGCTCCGGGTTCTGGAAAAGGAACCGTTGCGGAAGATATCCGGAATGCAGTCAATTACCAGCATGTATCGACCGGAGACTTGTTGCGCGCGGCGATAAAGGCCGGCAGTGCATTGGGTGAGGAAGCCAAGCGTTACATGGAGCGCGGTGAATTGGTTCCTGACGAAGTGATTATCAATATCGTCAAGGAATTGATCGATAGCGGGTCCAGGGATGCGCGTTATATGTTTGACGGTTTTCCGCGCACGTTTGCCCAGGCGGAACGGCTTGACGAAGTATTGTCTTCGTACGGCTCAAGTGTGAAGTATGTATTTTTGCTGGAAGTGGCCAGACCCGTGCTGGTGAGACGAATTTGCGGACGTCGTATCTGTCGTCAGTGTGGCGCGGTTTACAATATACATACGAAACGCCCATCGGTGGATGGAGTGTGCGATCATTGTGGCAGTAAAGATATTTATCAACGGGCGGATGACACGGAAGAGACGTTGAACAACCGTTTGGATGTATATGAGCGTCAAACTGCGGAATTGATCGATTATTACGATCGTAAAAAGATTCTGGTCAGGGTAGATGCGGAAGATCGGCTCAAAACCGAGCAAGCCATTGTTGCGTATCTGGCTTGATGGCATGTGGTTATGGATGAATTTGTCGGCGATGATGAGCAGAGTGTCGAAAAAAAAGAGAATATTCTGCTGGACGCCAGATTATTGGAAATGATAGATAAGCGGGCTTTTCGCGCCGTACTAGGTAATGGGCATAAACTGGTAGTTTATATCCCACGCGGTAGTGAGCATTCCGCTGAATTTAAAGCAGGCGATACCGTTGTAGTTGACGTGTCGCCATTTGATATGGGCCGCGGAGCAATAGTTTCATTGCAGGAAAATTGATCATGAAGGTAAGGACTTCGGTAAAAAGAATTTGTGAAAGGTGCAAAATGATTCGCCGCAAAGGTGTCGTGCGGGTTATTTGCACAAATCCGCGCCATAAACAGCGCCAGGGTTAATAGGAGTATTGAAGGTATGCCGCGTATATTTGGTATAGACATTCCCGGGAAGAAACGAGTCGAGTACTCGTTGCGATACATCTATGGCATTGGTCCCGCGCTTTCACGCGAGATTATTGCCCGAACGGAAATTGACGGAAGCAAAAAAGCGGATGATTTGACCGATGATGAAATCGCAAAGATTACACATTTGTTGCAAACCGTTTACCGGACAGAAGGTGATTTGCGGCGGGAAGTTTCCCAAAACATTCGCCGGTTGATCAGTATCAACTCTTATCGCGGTTCGCGTCATCGTCGAGGCTTGCCGGTGCGTGGTCAACGTACATCAACGAATGCCCGGACCCGCAAGGGTCCTCGCAAGACCGTGGGCGCAGTGCGTGGCAAGGAAGCCCGTTCAGCCGTCAAGGCTTCGGCTACCAAGTAATCAGGATTTAATAGGACAATAGGAATTATGGCAGAAGAAAAAGCATCTAAAGCAGAGCAGGCCGCGGCCGCTGAAACACCGGTTGATGCCGGTGCAGATAATGTTACGGCGGCGAGTCTGTTGGACAGTACGCCGGCGCCGATCAAACGCGTCAAGATCAAGGGTGCCAAGAACGTTCCCCTCGGAATCGTTCATGTTACATCCACCTTTAATAACACCATTGTTTCTATAACCGATTTGAAGGGAAATGTCATAGGCTGGAGCACAGCCGGACGTTCCGGTTTCAAGGGTTCCCGCAAAAGCACGGCATTTGCCGCCACTATGGCCGCTCAAGATGCGGCTCGCCAGGCGATGAATCATGGTTTGCAGGAAGTTGAAGTGCGTGTGCAGGGGCCGGGCGCTGGTCGGGAAAGCGCTATTCGTGCAATACAAGCCTCCGGCATCAATGTGACGGCCATCAAGGACGTTACGCCGATGCCGCATAATGGGTGTCGCCCCCGCAAGCGCCGTCGCGTGTAATTCTGTCTTTCAATTATTGAGGAATCTATGGGTAGGTATACTGGTCCAGCTTGCAAACAATGCCGTCGTGAGGGAATGAAGCTCTTTTTGAAGGGCGATCGTTGCTACATGGCAAAATGTCCGATTGAACAGGGGCATGCCGCTCCGGGTATGCATGGTCAACGTCGCAGTAAAATGTCGGACTATGGCGTGCAGTTGCGTGAAAAGCAAAAGCTTCGCCGTACATACGGCATGCAGGAAACTCAATTCCGTTTGTTTTTCCAACGTGCTCTCAAGGGCCGTGGCGTTACCGGTGAGAAATTGCTTCAATTGCTGGAATTGCGTTTGGACAATCTCGTTTATCGCTTTGGTTTCGCCCCTTCACGCCGTGCGGCACGTCAATTCGTCCAACACGGCCACATTCAGGTGAATGGTCGCAAGGTCAGCATTCCATCCATGGTGCTGAAGGCTGGTGATGTGGTTCGCGTCAAGGATGCCGAACACAGCCGAGTTTATGCCGGACAATTTGTTGAAAACGCGGAAAGCCGCGGCATTGTGCCGTGGCTTGCCTTGGACAAGGCGCAAATGGAGGGGCGTGTCATTCACGTTCCAACCCGCGAGGAAATCGCCCCCACCGTCAACGAGCAGTTGATTGTGGAGTTGTACTCAAAATAATAACACACAACCACCATACGATCCGGCTAACGAACGGATCTGGGAGAATAGTGTCATGCCAAGAAGACTAGGTCGCTTCGAAATGCCGAAGCGTATTCAGAAGGACGAAAAAGATTCCGCAGTAAACTACGGGAAGTTCATTGCCGAGCCGTTTGAGGCCGGTTATGGCCGTACGATCGGGAATTCATTGCGCCGTGTATTGCTTTCCTCGCTCGAAGGAGCGGCAATTTCCTCGGTTAAAATCGAAGGCGCGATGCATGAGTTTTGCTCATTGCCCGGCGTTGTGGAAGATGTAACCGAAATAATACTGAACCTTAAAAAGGTACTGCTCAAATCCTATACCCGGGATGTCAAAACTATTTCGATCAAGGCCAGCGGTCCGGGTGAAATCACCGCCGCGGACATAAAAACCGACGGCACCATTGAAATTCTCAACCCCGATCAACATATCTGTACGCTTGATTCCGACGGTAAATTCGCCGTTGATATGGAAGTTAAAATCGGCCGCGGTTATTGCCAGGCTGATTGGAACAAAAAGGCTGAACAGGACATTGGAATTATTCCCATTGATTCCCTGTTCTCTCCGGTACGCCGCGTAGCCTATGCGGTGGATAGCACCCGGGTGGGCCGTCGCACCGATTATGACAAGTTGATCATGGAAGTCTGGACCGACGGACGGGTTACGCCGGAAGAAGCATTGACGATGTCGGCGGCGATTCTTCGTCATCACCTGGATGTGTTCGTCAGTCTGGATCGCGACCTCGTGGAATTTGAGGAAAGCGAAAAGCAGGTTGATGCGGAGCGTGAGGAATTGCGCAAGAAGCTCCAGATGAGCGTCAACGAAATTGAACTTAGTGTCCGTGCCGCAAATTGTCTCAACAATGCCAACATCACCACGGTAGGTGAATTGGCTCAAAAGACGGAAGCGGAAATGCTGAAGTACCGTAACTTCGGCAAGAAGTCGCTCAATGAAATCAAGGCCAAACTCGAAGAATTGCACCTGGGTCTTGGTATGACTTTTGATGCGGACGTTCTCAAGCCCGCCGGCTCCGCCTCGGATGAAGTCGGCAAGAAAGGTTAAGGCTGGTCATGCGTCATCGTAAGAAAACAATCAAGTTGGGCCGCACCACGGCTCACCGCGAATCGTTGCTTGCCAATTTGGTCAGCAGTTTGATTGCGGCCAAACGAATAAAAACCACGTTGCCCAAAGCTCGCGCGGCGAGAAGCCTTGCTGAAAAGATGGTGACTTTGGGCAAGCAGGGTGACTTGGCGGCTCGTCGCCGGGCCATTGCCACGATCAAGAATACGCAGGCGGTCTCCGAGTTGTTTTCAACCTTGGCGCCGGCTTTCAAGGACCGTAATGGCGGATATACACGTATCTACAAGCTTGGCAAACGTTCGAGCGACAGCTCGGAAATGGCTTTGCTCGAGTGGGTAAATTATGTTCCGCCAGCACCGAAAAAAGTAGCGGATGAAAAGTCGGCCAAACTCAAGTCCTCGAAAGCTGACAAACCTGCGGTCGATAAAAAAGAGGAATAATTTCCCTGGCGTATATGGAATTAGCAAAAGGCACGTGTTAAACGTGCCTTTTTGTTTTCAACAATTGTCAATGATCATGTGCTTGCCTCGGGGAGGCCGGATAAATGTATGCGGGAAAGTCTTGTAAGTATCATTAATTCCAGCAAGATATCTGAACATTTGGTTGGTGCAGGTAATCAGATGTTTATGGAGATGATGTAATGGCTGTTGCCCAGAAAAAGAACAATGATGATATTTCGCAGTTGTTGGTCAATCCAACCGTTGGAAATGTTTTAGCCATTTTGTCGGGCTTGGCATTCCTTTTGGTGGGCATGTTGTTGCCACTGGTTGGAAAGGCGGGAGCGCAAACGGAACATTACGTTCTCAATTTCATCACGTTTATGTTCTTTTTGCTGGTGGCATGCGCATTGTCAGGGCTAAATCTTTTTGTCCGCCTGATGCGCCGGAAACAGGATGGAAGTCCATATCCGAAAGCTTCGCTTGCGCTGTGTGTCGCATGCGGTGTTCTACTTGTTTCGCTGATATTCGGGTTGCTGAAGATCTAGCCGGCCTGTGGATTCCAAAACCGGCTGATGCTCGATAAAGCCCGATTTGTTTTCAGTTACATCGATCCCGAATTCAGCATCGCAATTACATTGATTTCCTCGTTTAATCGCGCTATACGGTTATCTCTAATTTAGTGCTTTTGCTTCGGAGTTTTTATATGAAAAATGTTTTGTTCAGGGGTTTATTGGTTGCGCTTTTTGCATTCAATCCTGCCGGTTTGACAAAAGCCGCCGAACGCGATTTATTCGATGACGCGCCATGGTATGTTGGTTTTGGTGTGGGTCATGTTAATTTTGAAGGTGATGCGGTTGTTCAGGATGATTATTTCTTCGGACTTCGACTCGGTTATGATCTTCATCAATATTTCGGCTTGGAATTTGGTTTTGATGTAATTCCTTCTCTCGACAATACGGTTTTCAAGGAGGGTGACGATCGATTTTCCCTTGATAGCGATTCTTCAGCGATTCGACTCTCGCTTGATGCATTGTTTCACTTGCGGAATACCCGCAATTTGCGTTGGGATCCCTACCTGTCCATTGGCGGAAGCTGGCTCCGCTTTGATGACGCCATCAATAGCTCGGGCGATAAGGATGTGCTCGGAGTTCAGGCAGGAGCCGGATTGTTTTACCATTTCAATGACGCATGGTCGGTTCGTGGTGACTTCCGGACGTTTGTTGGAAGTGGAAACACCGAGTTCAGTTCGTTGCTGTTTGTCGGCGTGAACTACCGTTGGGGAACCTCGATTCCTCCGAAATATTCGGTTAGCGGCGGGGAACTGGATAGCGATGGCGATGGTTTAAGCGATGCTTATGAAATCCAGATAGGAACAAACCCTTTTGATCCGGATACGGATGGAGACGGCCTGACGGATGGCGAGGAAGTATTAATTTACAAAACCGATCCTCTGAATCCGGACTCTGATTGGGATGGATTGTCCGATGGCGCCGAAGTCCTGATCTATGGAACAGATCCGTTAAATCCGGATACGGATGGCGGTGGCGTGATGGATGGTCATGAGGTAATCGAGGATGGTACCAATCCGCTTGATCCTTCGGATGATCTGCAGTTGTTCAGGCTCAACATTGAATTTGATTATGACAAGGCTATTCTGCGTTCCGTATACCATGATGAACTGGATGTGGTCGTCAAAGTTCTGCAACGAGATCCGGGAGCAACGGCGAGAATTGAAGGCCATGCGGATAGACGCAGGACGTCCAAGCGTGATTATAATATTCGGTTGTCCGAACGGCGCGCCAAAGCGGTGTTGGATTACATTGCAAACGTGGGTGGAATTGACCGTGCGCGCCTGACCAGCGTCGGTTATGGATTTGATCGACCCATTGCACCCAATGACACGGAAGAGAACATGCAGAGGAACCGCCGCACCGAAATTTACATTCGCCGCGGCGATCAGCAAACCGTGTCGCCTACCGGTCAATCGATTGATCTGCAAACCGGCGCCGCCGCACCTTGATTTGGGATTATTCGACCACCGAATACTCAATGGTGGCCGACCAGTCCCAAGCGGTTCCGCCTTGAGGTGTAATTACGCGTATTGTAACAAGTGGTGACGTTCCACGGCTTACACCCTGTATGGAACCGTTGCCGCTAACTACGCCGGAATCGGCTATAACGGAACCATTGTATATGATCTGGAAACGATCAGGTATGGTGTATGCCCTGTAATTCACGGTAACTCGAACACCTTTAATTGTGCGACCCCGAATCGCGCCTGATCCATCGATAACCCGATCTTGGGGCGCACTCGAAAAACCACCCGATGAGCCCCCGGAGGCTGGTACAGATACGGTATTGCTATCGTCAAAGCCTGATCCACCGCCGGATCCGCCCATAGCTCCCGCCACGATTGCCCCACCTACCAGTGCTCCGCCAAGAATTGCGCCTTCGCGATAACCAAACCCGCCATAAGATATGCCGGTGGTTTCGCCTGCGGGAATAGGGTTGCCTGTAGAGCCTGCACTGCCGGTCACCGGGATATGTTCAGCCTCGGTGGCGGGATTGTCGGGATTTCGAATGCTGACCGGGTACCAGCGGGTTTGAGTTAGATTTGTAGAGGTATCCGTTGAGGCTATAAAATACCAAATTTTATCTTTTTCAGCGAAAAGCAGGGGCGGGATGGAGCCTTGGTAATGATTTTCGCGAGTACTTACCATCGGCGTCTTTGTGGTTATATCTTCAGGTGAATCCGCCACATAAAGATTCACCTCCGATATTGGTTCAAGACTTTGTTTAACCTGTGCGTAAATGGGAATCGGTTGTCCCCTGATGCCGACAAGCGTCGGGAAATGATTTACTTCCGGTCCATCACTTTTTTCATCGCTGAATGTTGGTGCGCTGGAAACCATCAAACCGACAGATAACAAGGTGGAAATCTGAAAAAGTTTCATGATGGATCCTTTTATTGGGGGTCGACGGTAAGGTACAGGGTGCCGATTTTTTTATTGTTCATGTAGGTGAAAACTTTCCACCGCCCCGGCATATGTTCCGCAGATGTATTTTTCACCGGCAAAACGGACCACACGCTTCGCCATTCATAAAGCATGTTATCTGGACTGATGGCAATCGGCCCGGAGTCCAAAACAAGATAGTCTTCAGGGTTGTACCATTTGAAGCGGGCGGTTTGATTGCCGTGGGCCTGCAAAAAAGAAACCCAGGCAACGATTTGTGCATCATCGCTCGAGAATGCATTCCGAATGTCTTTTAATTCGCCGGTGGATTCATCAATGGCGCCGCCCGTTCGCATGATTTCCGGTTTCATCAGGATCGATGGCTGTTTGCATCCTGTTACCAGAACCGCCAACAATAGGACACATGTGATGCTTCCGACAAAAGAAACGACAAAACCGATTTCTCGTCTTGGGTCCATAAATTACCTCGCTTTGGTGATGTACAAGCACCTGTAGCGAATACATAAAGCTTATTTATGGTGAAGGCAACGGCGAAATTCGCGGAACTAGTCTATTCCGCGATCAATTTCCCCGGACTTCCGAAGTTCGCGTTTCAAGATTTTGCCTGCGGCATTGCGCGGCAACTTGTCCATAAAAATGATTTTGCGGGGAATTTCGTGTCGACCCAAATGTTCCCGGCAATAGGAGCGGACATCGTTTTCCGTAATGGGGGCATCATCGTTGCGAACGACATAAGCAATCGCTTTTTCCCCGTGCAATTCATCCGGCTCACCGACAACAGCGGCTTCCTTGATCGCCGGATTCTTGAATAAAACTTCTTCGATAACCCGGGGGTATACATTCATGCCGTTCACAATGATCATATCTTTCTTGCGGTCGACAATGTAGAAGTATCCGTCGGCGTCCACATATCCCAAATCTCCGGTTTTGAACCATTCTCCCCAAAAGGACTCGCGTGTCTCTTCCTCGCGATTCCAATATCCCTTCATGACGTTCGGTCCGCGTACGCAAATTTCGCCGATTTCACCTTGGGCAACTTCCTTGCCATGATCATCCGCAATCATCATTTCTACATCCGGAATAACCTTGCCGACCGAACTGATTTTGCGTTCGCCGCCGATCGGGTTAACGCAAGTACAAGGAGAACATTCGGTCGGTCCGTCGCCTTCGTATATATACTTCCCAAACTTTGCTTCAAAGGCTTGCATCACAGCGGCTGGAAGCGCCGCACCCCCGGAGAGGCAATATTTTACGGTGGCAAATTTTTTTACCGCTTCATCAGGCAATCTCAACAAGACACTGTACATGCTTGGTACGGCGGGAAGAATAGTAACCTTCTCGTGTTCGACGGTGTCTGCAACCAGTTGGGGGTCAAATTTGACCAGGGGGATCATGGTGCATCCATTGAGTAGCGGAAATATCATGCCCACGGTGGCGGCAAATGCATGAAACATCGGCAAAACTACCAGCAATACGTCGTGGCCGGGTTCAAGCTTCAGCGCTTCGCTGATGCTTTTTGCGTTAGCGGCCAGATTGCGATGCGTCAACATTGCGCCTTTCGGATAGCCGGTGGTGCCGGATGTGTAAAGAATGGCGGCAATATCTTCAGTGGAATTGATGGTAAGAGTTGGAGGATCAGGCTCGGTTTGAAGCAAGGCCGTCCAGTCGACATCTTCCGGGCTGGATTTTCCGTTTCCAATGCAACAATACCAGGTCGCGTCGGGAAGCAGGGTTCGCACTTCGTTTATGGATGGGCCAAACGGATCGGAATATATTACCGCCGTAACACCGGCGTCTTTCAAGTTGTAGGCCACTTCTTTCGGATTAAGCAGTAGATTGATGGGGACAACGGTGGCGCCGCTTTTCAATATGCCGAAATAGGCGACGGCAAAGTGATCGCTGTTGATGGCATAAAGTCCGACCCGGTCATTTGGTTTGATTCCGCGTATGGCCAGGGCGGTGGCGACGCGATCGGTTAATACTCCAAACTGGCCGTGCGTGATGGTTTTCCCATTGAAAACTATTGCCCGGTGTGTGGAGTAATCGCGCTCGGATTGGCGGAGCATATCGACCAAAGATGCATGTGTGGACATGTTGATACCTCGTTTGCACAACGGTTGTCGATGTGCCGGTTGATTTTCAATAACCTGACTATATTGCGGCGTCAGTAATCAATATTTATAAACGCTTCCGCCAATAAATTCACGCAAAAGCGCATCCTTGGGCACCACGTTGTCATCTTCGAATGCCGTAACTTGATTGAGAAGCTCATACACGCGTTTGGCGCGTATGTATGCATCCTGCCGTTTTGGTTCATCGCGGAACTGCTCCATGGCCTGGGGGAAGTAATGGAACAACTTGTGTTTGTGAATGGGGATTTCATAGGGCAGGGCGCTATTGACCAGATAGTCCGCGGTACCGATGAAGGGGATGATATTTTTCAATTCGCTTCGCCGGACATAGTGCCAGTGAGTAAGTGTTTGCAACGGTTGCAGGTTGCGATGCCAGCTATCACGGATCATACGCCGCAGAAGCCGATTGTCGGCCCATCGCATAAAGTTGTCGTTTTCATCCCGTAATTGCCCCAGCGTTTCAATGTACAGGCGGAATTTCTGCCGTGCCGGAACGTCACGGGTCATGTCGCCATACAGGCCGTGCAGGCTGTCGATCAGGAGAATTTGATGAGGGGCCAGCGATAATTCGTGTACATCGAGCTTCCGTGTACCCGTTTTGAAGTCGTAATGCGGTGTCTTGATCGTTTCACCATTCAACAGTTGAACCAGGTGCTTGTTGATAAGGTCGAGGTCCAATGCCTGGGGTGTTTCATAGTCATAGTCGCCAAATTCATCCTTGGGATGCATCTCCAGGTCAAAGAAGTAATGATCTATATTGATCGCCACCAATTCACGGCCGGCTTTTTTCAGCGCTTCTCCGACCTTGATTGTGGTGGTCGTTTTACCGGATGATGAAGGCCCGGCAATGATGGCTATTCGGATATCCGGCAGGCGTTCGATGATTTTTTCGGCTCCGCGCACGACTTCGTTGTGGTAGCGCTCGTTGGATGCGTGTACCAACGCTGCGAACTTTCCATCGGCAATGATTTTGTTCAGCCCTTCAACGGTTTCGCAATCATGAGCCATGTTCCAGCGCAACACTTCATAGATTTTTTTGTAGGGAATATTGTCCGTGGCTTCAAAACGGTCGATGCGGGCGGCGCGAGATTGCGCACGTTGGTGTCGGTAAATAATATAGGCGCGCGATGTCCGTACATGGCCGTTTTCAATCAGCGTTGCTTCCACCATATCCTGCACATCTTCGACCGAGGGAATGGCGCCTTTCGAATATGTCGCCTCGCAACGACGTTCCACTTCTTCAGCAAGTTGTTCCGCTATCGAACGATCCGTGCCTCCAACCGTGGCGGCGGCCTTGAAAATTGCCGTGGCTATGCGTTCTCGATCGAAAGGAACCACATGACCGTCCCGTTTAATGACCATGCGATGCGAACTGCTGTTGTCATTCATATGTCCATCCCCCACGCGTTGTCATGGCAATTGCATATGCCATGTGTGCAACTTGTTCGATAGTAGAGAGTACCGTATTGGCACGGGTGAGGCAATGACTTTCGAGGCAAAATAGGTAGGGGCAACCCGGATAGGCTGGTTGCGGAAGATTTGTTTTCATCAAACGACAATTGACTTGTTTTGCTATTCTTAAAACTTACATCATGGACGGATGGAAAATTGGACACCTATACGATTTAATCCGATTTATCGTGCCTATCCTTGGGGTGGACGCACCCTGCCGGACAAATACAGTCGCATGGATTGTCCAACCAGTGGACCAATCGCGGAGTCATGGGAAATTTCCGATCGAAACGACGGGATGAGCATAATCGCGGTTGGATGGCTTGCAGGCCGCACTTTGCGGGATTTAATGGATTCCCACAGTGAGGAAATCCTGGGTAAAAATACGACAACCGGACCTTTTCCACTGCTGGTCAAAATTATCGATGCCCGGGATTCGTTGAGCATTCAAGTTCATCCTGACGACAATGCGGCGAAGTCCGGATACGGTGAGGCTAAATCGGAGGCATGGTACGTGATCGATTGCGCACCCGGCGCCTGCATATACCGGGGATTTTTGCCCGGTGTAACGGAGGCCGATTTTAATACCGCCTTGGCGGCGGGAACCGTCGATCAATTGATGAATCGACAATTGGTGGCGCCGGGAGATTTGATTTATGTGCCGGGCGGCACGATTCATGCCATTGGCGCGGGATGTCTCCTGCTGGAAGTCCAGCAAAACTCCAATACCACCTATCGTGTTTTTGATTGGAACCGAAAAGACGCGGATGGAAACTCCCGCCCCTTGCATGTTGACGAAGCAAAAAAAGTTGTTTCATGGGAAACGGATGAAATGCATCAACCGGCCGAGGGAGGGCGTTGCATTACACCGTATTTCACCTTGGAAGTCTTGAGCATTGGTCGCCGTCCGGTTAACGTGAAGGATCCGTTGAAGGGGTGTACCATCGTTTTTGTCGAAGAAGGCAATGTAATCATTCGTTACCCGGAAGGCGAAACCCTGGCGCAACCCGGGACGACTTGGCTTATCCCGGCCGCGATGAAAACCATTAAGTTGATTCGCCATGAATGTGATGCCGCAAATGTGGTTTTGATCCGAGGCGTAAGACCGGCATGATGGCAAACGCCCGAAGGCGATCTGTGGTATGGATCGAATTGGTTCTGGTAATACTTGCCGGGCAGGGGCTGGTTGCGGCATCGGCCGCCGATCCACGGCTTACCTATGAACTTGTCGGTCCCACACCAGAAGAAATCAGCAGGCTAAGTGAAATCGGACGTGACGTCCTGCGCCGCGCGGACAAGTGGCATGTCGGTCGTTCGGACAACTTTTATGTATTTGCCGGTACTCCTTCCGAGTTGACAAGTATGATTGGCCAGGCTGAACTCGCGCATCGGCGAATTGGGCAGGCCCTGATGCTTGAAACGCGAAGCACAAACCGCGCGTATGTGATTTCGGTAACCAACAATCGCCAGTGGCGACGGTTGGTTGGGCGTTATGGCGTGCGGCGGGATGGCCTCGCCATGCACATCGGGCGTGAGCTGTATATGAAGGATGACAAAGATCAGGCACGGCGTCCGGATCGCGTTGCACATGAAGTTATCCATTTGAGATTGTCGGATGCCTTTTCCGGTCATATTCCATTATGGCTGGATGAGGGGTTGGCGGAATATTATGGGTGGTTATTTGCGGTTGAATATCATAGCCGCCGTGACGTCTTATTATTCAGGAATTTTCCGCCGCTTGAGGAAAGGGATTTGATTCCGTCGGGAAAGTTTTTTGTGATGAACGAGTACCCTCTAAGTGAAAAAAATGTGAAGGCCTTTTACCGGCAAGCGGATGAAATGATCGGCATTCTTTCCGGTCACTTCCTGCCCGGGGATTGGAAAACCTTTCTTTCCATAATGACCGATGCGTCCATTGCCGTCGCTGATCGATTGCCACGGGCGTTAAGCGCCATGTCGCTGGAAATGGAAGCCGTATTGAAGGAGTGGAAATCCCGTTGTCTTGCCGCGAGGAGATCCTGACCATGGCGGTGAAGAATTCCAGGACGGATTCGAAATCCGCAATTGAAATGACCGGGTCGATTTTCCTGATCTGCGGGACCGATGAATTTGAGGTCAGTCGTAATGCCCGGGAAATCGTAGCCAGGTTATGTCCGCCGGAAAATCAAACATTGGGCATGGAAGTCGTGGATGGTGCATGCGACACCATTGAGGAGGCGGTTCTGGCCATGCGAAAATGTCTGGACGCTTTATGTACAGTGGGTTTTTTCGGTTCGGCAAAATTGGTCTGGCTTCGTGACGCCTCATTTTTCAACGAGGGAAAACCCGGAAAATTTGAGGATGTAAAAAAGGCCGTCGCTGAACTTACGGATGAAATCAAGCGGGGGTTCATGCCGGGGGTTCAACTGGTGGTTAGCGCCGCCCAGGTTGACAAACGCACTGCGTTTTACAAGGCCGTTGAGAAGTCAGGCAAGGTTTTACGGCACGACTTCCCGGAGAAGGATTACCAGTGGGATGCCCACGCCGGGGATGCCTTGCGGGATATGTTGGAGGCGGCAGGACTAAAGGCGCGCCACGATGTCATCCAATTGATTATTGAACGTGCAGGCAATCAAACCCGTCAATTGGCTAGTGAAGTCGAAAAACTTTCCATCTACTTGAAAGATCGAAAAGACGTTCGCATCGATGATGTTCTGGAAATCGTTTCACCGGCGCGCGAACGTGGCTATGGCGAATTGGCCAATGCATTTTGCGAAAAAGACCTTGCCGGTACGTTGAAAATATTCAGACAAATGATGCATCAGAAGGAACAGCCGGTTGGACTGATGATCAGCCTCGAAAATCGTATCAGGGAATTACTCTTGTATCGCACGGCAATGGATCGAAAATGGTTGCGGGTTTTCGGATCGGATGATTGGCCCAAAGTGGAGTGGACTTCCTCGCCGGAAGCCGAGACATTTTTCTCGTCGCTGGAAAAAGATCCCCGGAAGGCCAATCCGTTTTGGGCGGGAAAACTCGCCGGTCGAGCCGCCCGATTCACCACGCATGAGTTGCAACGGGTATACCGCCTGTTGGTCGATGAGCACGGCCGTATGACCGACGGCTCGGCGCCGGCGGAATTTCTGCTGGAGTGGGCTATCATTAAATCACTGGGAGTAAAACAGCATGCTTAAGTTCTTCCTATATTCACTCTTCCTGGCAACCATTCCCGCGATGGTTGAAGCAAAACCAACCACGGTTCCGGTTCCTCCGCCATCTGCCACCAACCTCTGGTTCGAAGTGGGGGAAGAACTGCGCTATAATATTTATTGGGGAATGATACATGTCGGTCAGAGTGTGGTTACAACCGATTGGGTGGTGCATGACGATGGTCGAACTCTTTTGCGTATTCGATTCCGCACGCGCACCAACCGTGTGGTGGAAAAATTATATCCGGTTAGCGATCTTCAGGAGGCGCTCATTGATCCGGATACTTTTCTTCCCGTTCAATTTATGAAAGACAGCCGGCAAGGTCGGCACACCCAGCATGAAATAACCCGTTTTTATCATTCTACGGGTAAAGCCGAATGGGAATCGCTTACAAAAAAGAAAACCATGGAGTTGGATATACAGCCCGATACCCGCGATTTGATCACCTTGATGTATTTCATGCGGTCCCTGGACTTTGAAGTCGGGGCGACTAAGGAGCTTCAAGTTTACACGGATGAAAAAATCTATGATTTATCCTTGCGGCTTCCCCGCAAAGAGCGGGTTGAACTTCAAAAATACGGGCCGGTAACCAGTTTTTTGATCGATCCGGAAGCCGCGTTCAACGGCTTGTTTGTTCGCAAAGGAAAAATGAATTTATGGGTATCCGACGATGATCGCAAGATCTGCACCAAAATCACCGCCACCGTGCCGGTGGCCAGTATCCGGATTCAATTGGCGGACGTAAAAGGACCGGGGGAGGACTTCTGGGTTGGTCGTTCCGCCGAGGGGTCGCCGGAAAGCACTCCAATTCCGCGGTCCCGATGAGATCGAATCCGGCATTTTTTCGCGGACTTCTCAAATCAAGTCGTGTTGTGTTAGTATCCGCCCATACAGGATTTATCCAACTATGACGATTAATAGAAAACGGGCATCTGAATTACTTGGAGACTTTAAGGGCAGGCGCATTCTTGTGATCGGCGATTTAATGCTGGATCGCTACATCATGGGATCGGTGAGTCGTATTTCACCTGAAGCTCCGGTCCCGGTGGTTCATGTTCACTCGGAAAAGGCTGTGCCAGGTGGCGCTTCCAACGTTGCCTTGAATGTGGGTTCGTTGAATGGTTCCGGAGCCGTTGCCGGCATTATCGGAAAAGACAGTGACGGTCAAATGCTTTGCCGGTTATTAACCGATCGCGGCGTCAATGTCTCGGCGATGGTGGAATCCGATTCGATTCGAACCACGGTTAAAACCCGGGTGATTGCCGAGCGTCAGCAAGTGGTGCGAATCGACTGGGAAGATGCATTTGAATTCGCTGGTGATGTTTTGAACACGTTCGAGCAGAAATTGAACGAGGCCATTCAAAGCGCCGATGGAGTAATTCTCGAGGATTACGGCAAAGGTGTTATGACCCAGAGCGTGGTGGACATTGCCATCAAGGCCGCTCGGGACAAAAAAATACCCATCGGTTTGGACCCCAAGGAAAATCACATTCTCGATGTCGCGGGAATCACCCTCGCTACTCCAAACCGCAAGGAAGCATTCAGCGCCGCCGGCGTGGCGGAGTCCCGGCCTTTGCCCGATCCGTTGAAAGATGGCGCTTTGCTTAAGGTGGGGGAAATTTTACTTGAAAAATGGCGTCCGGAATTACTGATCATTACGTTGGGCGCACATGGTATGTTGTTGCTTGGTCAAAATCAAAAACCCGTACATGTTCCAACACGGGCGCGCGAGGTGTTTGATGTAAGTGGCGCAGGAGATACCGTCATTGCCACATGCGTACTGGCCCGGGCGGCCGGTGCGACGTTCCTCGAAGCGGCCGAAATTGCCAACTATGCGGCAGGTGTTGTGGTCGGGAAATTGGGTACGGCCACCTGCTCGCCAAATGAATTGCTTGGCTGGATGCCGGAAGACACGTGAGCGCGACAGGCGTCATTCCCGCCCGATACGGATCAACCCGCTTGCCCGGGAAAAGTCTGGTTAAACTTTGCGGTAAACCATTGGTGCAATGGGTGTACGAAAGAGCTGAAAAAGCCCGTCGATTAAACCGACTGGTCATTGCGACCGATGATCAACGCATTGCCGATGCTGTTGTTGCGTTTGGCGGCGATGCTGTCATGACCCGTGAAGATCATCCTTCCGGAACGGATCGAATCGCAGAGGCGGTAAGTGGTTACGACGTGGACATTATCATTAATATCCAGGGTGATGAACCGCTGATTGACCCGAATTTGATCGATCAACTTGTTGCCGAGCTGGAGCGCGACTCCACCTGGGACATGGTAACTGCCGTTTGTCCAATCCATAACTCGGATGATTTGCATAGCCAGGCGGTGGTTAAGGCGGTTTGGGCGGCAGATGGAAAAGCTTTGTACTTTTCACGGTCGTTGATTCCCTTTCCGCGTGATCCATCCGATTTGCCAGGTGATTTCCAGCACTGGCGGCACATCGGGATTTACGGGTATAGGAAATCGTTTCTCGAAAAACTGGTCAAGACGCCGCCGTGCATGTTGGAGAAAGTTGAAAAACTGGAGCAGTTGCGTGCATTGGATATTGGCGGGCGAATCAAAATTGTCACGACCCATGAAGCCGGACTCGGAGTAGATACTCCTGATGATGTACCCAAGGCGGAAGCGGCACTCCGTGCCGCAGGTTTGGCTTAGTTCTGGCACGTGACACCTTGCCTATCGCGAATGGCTAATTAAGGTAGAACCTGCACAGCATCGATTGCCGTATTGGTTCCGGTCTCTTTAGTCGATGCTAATGCGGTGGTTTTGTGGCAAAAGTTGTTAAGCATGGCGATATGCGATTGAATTTGTTGTTCAGTCAGGACTCGGGTTGTATTAAATCATGAAATCGGGGTACTATTCCATTATGGAGACTCGGTTCGAATCACGACCCTTTTCCCGGGGTGTCTTGACCCGTGTAGCTTTGTCGAATCTAACAACTCGACAAATTAAACATGGTGCCACCCCGTTTGTGACGACTTCCTCTGGATACCGGCATGGAGCGGCTATTTTGCGGAGGACATTTTGTTCGCTTCGTGAAAAAACCCGGCTAATCCTTTGTTTATTCGCAGGCTTTTCAATCCTCAATGTTGATGCAGGAGTTTTAATCAGTGAGATTCTATATGATCCCTATGAAGTGGGGTTGGAAGGTGATGCGAACAACGATGGCGTGTCTCATATCTTCAATGACGAGTTCGTGGAAATTGTAAATACCACGACAAATACCATCGATATATCCGGCTGGATTCTTCGTCATAACACCAATGCATTGTTCACATTTCCTTCCGCCGTGTTGTCCGGTTTGACGGCCGCCGTGGTTTTTCGAGGAGGCTCGCCATCCGGCACGTTTGGCGGAGCGCTGGTATTTACGTCCGGCGGATCATGGCAAGGCCTGTCTTCCGGATTGCCCAACACGGGGGGCGTGGTCAGTTTATTCAATCCCTTTTCCGGCGTAACCAATGACGCAGTCGACTATTCAACATTCCCTGCAAATATAAATGAATCCATCACACGGTTTCCGGAAATAGCCGGCACCAATTTTGTCCGGCACACTACCGTTAATCCATGTTCAAGACGTTTCTCTCCCGGAACTCAATTCAACGGAAAGCCGTTTCCGGGGTCACCGGTCACCAATGCGCCTCCTTGTATTCAACCTGTGGCGGATGCTTTTACACAGGTCGGACGTCGAGTTGATGTGGTGGTAAGCGCTGTTGATGCGGATGGCCAACCAGTGTCGCTTTCTGTGGGCGGGACGCCGGCAGAGGCTGTGTTTATCGACAATATGAACGGCACCGGATTATTGATTTATACCGGCCAACTGGTTGATGCCGGTGCGACATTTGGCATCACCGTGTTTGCCAGCGATAGCGAGGATACAGCGTCCCTGACGTTTGAATTATATGTTGTGGAGGCGCCATATACCGGTTTGGTTATCAACGAATACCTTGCAAATCCGATCGGTCCGGGTGGTTCAAGTATTGATGCCAACAATGACGGTGTAACCAATTCCGTACAGGATGAGTTTGTTGAAATCGTCAATAATACCGGAGGACCTGTCAATGTCGGAGGATTCCGTCTATCCGATGCGACCTCGCTTCGGCATGTGTTTCGTCCGCAAATCATTCCGGATGGCGGATCCATTGTAGTGTTTGGAGGTGGAGATATCCTGTTCTTTACCAATCCGCCAGCGGCCATAGTTTCCCAAGGCGGCGTTGACGGACTTGGTCTCGCCAACAGCGGCGATTCAATTATTCTGCATTCACCGGCGACCACATTGGTGGACCGCGTGGATTACAGCTCATCGTTGAGTGCAGTATCCGCAACGAGACATCCGGAGGCCGAAGGTCCATTCATCAGCCATCTGATTGCCACGACCAATGCATCGCGCGCCTCGCCCGGGCGCCGTTCGGATGGATTGCACTTTCTGACGAATCAACCCCCCATTCTGGTGCCGGTATCAGCCAAAACCGTATCCGACGGCAATACCTTGTCTTTCCCCATTCGCGCGTACGACCCGGCAGATCACGACGTGATAACCATGACGGCATCCAACATGCCCGCAAATGCGTATCTATCTTCAAACAATGGGCATGGGACTTTTCATTTCACGCCGGACTCCAGCCAGGTGGGGCAGACGTACGATATAGATATTTATGCGTCGGATGTGGACGGTTTCGATCTGTTGACATTCCCGGTAACGGTATTGAGTACCGATGTCGTGGAAATCATCTGGATCAATGAGATTCACTACGACAATGAAGGAACTGATATTGATGAAGGCATTGAGATCGTTGGTGTTGTCGGATTGGATTTAAGTTCGTATTGGCTGTTGCCATACGATGGAACGGACTTCCAGCCCGAGTGGGCGCGCAGTAACAGTTTAAGCGGTTACGTGTTTCCCAATGAACAATGCGGATTCGGCGCAATTTGGATTCCATTCGGAGTCAATCAACTTGAAAATGACCGCGAAGGAATTGCCTTGATCAAGGGCGATCAGGTCATTCAATTTTTAAGTTATGAAGGTAGTTTTACTGCGATTGGCGGGCCAGCCGACGGTATGACCTCGGAAGACATTGGCGTGGCCGAAAGCGGAACCACGCCGGTAGGGTATTCACTGCAACTCATAGGAACCGGTTCCACCTATTCAGCCTTTACCTGGGCGGGACCTCGGCCGCATTCGCGCGGCACGCTAAATGCCGGCCAGCAAATAGATGCATGCGGCGGGGAGTTGGTTTTATTTAAATCGGTCTACGCCGGCCATGATGGCGGTACAACCTGCCCGGGCGGATTGTTTATTCAGGGGTTGAGCGGTGATCCGATTACGTTTTGTTTCGCAGTCAGCAATTCCGGCTCGGTTATGCTGAACGATGTGGAATTATCCGATCCGTTTCTTCCCGGTTTCGGAACGGTGACTCTGGGAAGCATGGCGCCCGGGGCGGTGACAAATTTTATCTACGAAACATTTATCAGCGGCGATGTAACCAATCTTGCCAGCGTGGTCGGAATACCTCCTTTCGGGTCGAATGCCATGGCGTTGGCGTCCGCTGTTGTTGATCAGATAACACCATCGCTTCTTATCGAGAAAACGGTATATCACGGCCATGACAGCGGGATTTCATTGCCGGGCATGGATTTGATTTACGCTACGAATAATTCCGCCATCACATTTGGATTTTATGTGCTGAATGACGGCGACATCCCGCTTGATAACGTTATGTTGTCGGATGGCGGCATCAGTGGTTTCGGGACGACCAACCTCGGTACATTGCTGGCTGGGCAGGATATGACGGTATATATGGAAACATATGCACTGGATTCCCATACCAACATCGCAACGGTCACGGCCATACCACCGGCGGGGCTAGTGCTGTTGGTCGAAGATTCAGCCGTCGTAATCATCATCGAGCCATCACTGCGTGTGGAGAAAACCGTTTACATCGGGCACGACAACGGTGCGTCTTGCCCGGGTCTGCAATTCATACAAGGTACGAATGGATTGCCCATCACCTATTGCATCACGGTGGAAAACGACGGCAACACGCCGCTTTTTGATGTTGAGATAATCGATGCGCAGATTGGAATGGCGCCCGTGTACATTGGCGCCATGACCAACGGCCAGTCCGTGGCGATCTACGTGGAGACGGTGATCACGGCGAGCATGATCAACACGGCATTTGCCACAGGTTATGACATCAATAACGAAGAACAGGTATTTTCGAACACCGCGGAAGTCGAGCGGATCTTTCCGCCGGCAGAGTGCGAATATCCATTCGAAGTAATCGATCTTGGCGATTTTGGCGGTTCGAATAGTTGGGCATATGGAATAAATTCAATCGGGCAGATCGCCGGATCAGCAGAAAATGAGTTTGGTTTAAGGCGGGCGTTTATATGGGAAGAAGGTGCGTTTACGGATTTGGGGGTATTAACCGGCGGATTATATTCCGTTGCCACGGCAATAAACAACCTCGGTGAAGTCACGGGTTTCTCGGATCGAACTGGAGTGGTGGATGGACAACAAATAGAAACACATGCGTTTCGTTACTCTAATGGAGTGATGATGGATCTGGGTACCTTGGGTGGCAAGGCGAGTGCGGGGTGGGGCATTAATGATGCTGGAGATGTCGCGGGATGGGCATACCGACGATTTCAAAACTTTAATATTAATCCTATGCTTCATACAAAAGGAACAAATATAAATTTGGAAACGTTCAATGGTGTCGATGACTCCGGGCAGGCTTATGGATTGAATAATCATACGCAAGTAGTCGGGTTTGCATTTGCTTATTATCCGCCCGCCGGCGTTAACGGTTTTCTCCCGTTCGTTTGGCGGGATGTGAATGGAAATCTGAAAGACGACCCGGGCGACATGATACCCCTTGGAACATTTGGCGGCAATCATGGTGTGGCATTCGCCATCAACGATCAAATGCAGATTACCGGCGGCGCGGATAAACCAACCGCCAATGTACGGCATGCATTTATTATCAATCCCATTCAAACGCAAACCGGTACGGTATGGTTCGTTGATGATGACAACGATTCAATGAATGACTTGATGGAGGATATCGGCACGTTACCAGGTCATTTATGGGCGGAAGGATTCGACATAAACGAAAATCAAGTAGTGGTTGGACGATCAGGCTTCCGTACTGGTCCGTTCCGTGCCTTCCTTTACAAAAACAACTCAATCGTAGACCTGAATTTATTGATTGATTCCGACTCTGGCTGGACGCTTGAAACCGCGATGTCAATTAATGATAATGGATGGATTGTCGGCTATGGTTCATATATGGGGCGAACAAGGGCGTTCTTGTTAAAACCCTGTCTGATCGGCGCCAATCCAGATGATTTCCGCATTTTACGGGTGGTTACTTCCGATCACGATTATTACGTTGTTACGCTGGTATGGCCCAACCTCGGTCCTGCGTATCGGTATTGGGTTGAGGTGACCGGTGATGTCCAGGGTCAACCCGCCTGGTCAATTGTAAATCCAACCAATCAGTGGCCGCTTTTATCCACCTTCTTGCCTGTTCGTCTGGAGGCCGAATATACGACACGCGTTTACAGAATTAGAGCGGA
>DAOLDL010000015.1:0-22507 GCA_035327305.1 Kiritimatiellia bacterium
TCCCAACGGCAGGGAATCTGGAAAACGCCGGCATGTTTGGCGTCGGCATTTTTAACCGCAAACGGATACCAGTCTTCGCGGCGATGGTATTGCGTCAGATGGTCGGGTGAATGAATGGCCAGCGAGAGGAAGTACTTGCCTTCCATCAGCGTGAGCGGATCAATGGTCAGCCGCACCATCCCCGCCCCCTCGATGCAGGGAATCGGCACGTTCATGATCTGGGTATTGGTGCCAAACAGGTAAAATCCATTTCCGGTTTTGACCGAGTATCCAAAAATCGGCGTTTCCACCCGCTTGTTGGCCCGGTAATGAATTTCCACCGTCATGCGTTGTCCGGTGACAAAGGTGGCCGCTTCCGCGCCGGTTTCGTCACGCAACATGACGTCACCGAATTCAACATCACGGGTTCCATATTCTTCGATGTGAAGGTGACCGATTCGCGCCATGTAATTTTTCAGGTAGGTCAGCACGACATCCGAAGGATCGCCCTCCGCAACCAGTCGCCCCTGATGTATCAATTTCACTTCGTCGCAAAACTGTTCGACCGCGGTCAAGTCATGCGTTACCAGCAGAATGGTTTTGCCTTCCTTCTGGAATTGTCGAATCCGCTCATAGCATTTCATCGCAAAGGCAATATCGCCCACCGCCAGAACTTCATCGACAAGCAGAATGTCGGGATTCATCTCCACCGCCACCGCGAAACCAAGCCTCACATACATTCCGCTGGAGTAGAACTTCACCGGCATGTCGATAAAGTCGGCAAGATTTGAAAACTCGATGATGTGATCCAACCGGCGGGCAATATCCTCGCGGGCAATTCCCATTACCGATGCGCTTAGAAACACATTTTCACGACCGGACAATTCCGGATGGAAACCCGCACCCAACTCCAACAATGAAGAAATCCGTCCGTTGGTTATGATCTCGCCTTCGGATGGGAAAATGGTGCCGGCGGTCAAACCCAGCAAAGAGCTTTTCCCGGATCCATTGGGCCCGACCACTCCGACCGTCATGCCCTTGGGTATGGAAAAGTTTACATTTCGCAAGGCCCAGAACAGCTCGCGGGTATGGGGCGCTTTCCGGCGGCGGGTGAGATGACTCATCAATGTCGGCGCTCCAACGTTCTGGATGCGGTACGATTTTCCCAGATTTACTGCTTGGATGGCGATGTCGGTCATAACATATCCGCAAAATTGCGTTGGGCACGTTGAAAAGCGCGAAAGGCGATGATCATTAACAGGGGGCACACTGCAATGGCGGTCATCGTGGAGGCGGTCCAGGGGAATACGACATCCGGCATGAGCAGTGATCGATATCCGGTGATGATCACGGCGACCGGGTTAAGCAGGTAGACATCCATCAACCAGGGCACGGCAGACGCGGTCCGCTCGACAAAGGTCAGATTGTACATAACCGGGCTGATGAAGAAAAACGCCGTCAGGCCGACATTCACCAAATGTTCCGTGTCGCGGAAATACACATTGCTGGCGGACATAAACAATGCCATGGCCAGATTAAGCGTGAAATGTAAAACCAACACCATGGGAAGCGCCGGCCACCAGGCGCTCATGGTCTGATCATTCATATAAAGCAGTATCAAGACGAGAGGAAATTGCACCAGCAGCGTAAGCACGTAATTTACGGCATTGGCCAGCGTTGAAGCCAACGGCATAATAAAGCGAGGCACGGCGACTTTTTTAACCAGGTTGACATTGCCGGTGATGCTGTGCAGGCCGCTATTGACACATTGCACGGTAAACTGCCAGGCAAAGACCCCGATAATGATTTCCGCCAACGGCACACCACGTCCGGCCAACAGACGCAGAAACCCCACGTAAATCATCGCCATGAACAAAGGGATCAACAACGTCCAGAGAAAGCCGAGCACCGATCCGCGATAACGGATTTTCAATTCACGCTTGGTTAAATTCAACAGGAGCTCGCGTCGCTCCTTTATTACAGAGAAAGGATTCACGGATTTGATAGTACGGCAGGAGGATTCAATTCGGCAAGAGCGAGTTGTGCAACGAGCATCTGACGGCCACTTGCCGACGCGGTGACCTGGATATCCAATAGCCGTACCGGCGGACGAGCATTTTCGCATGCGGCAAGAAACGAAGACAACTGCCGGGCTGATATCTGGTCGATACGCAAGTCCATGACTTGAATGGACCACCCCTGGCCGGCGTCGCTCTTTTCACGTGCGACCAGGTCCGTCTTGACGCCACTCAACCGGCTTCGCATCAGAGCGGTTACAGATTCTCCTCCCGATTCGCGCGCCTGCCCCAGAATCCAATCATGAGCCGCGCGGAGGTTTTCCAGTTTATTCATGCTATCCGACAACTGGCGATGCTCAACCCGGCGCATGGCAATCTGGCGCTCGTAAAACGCCAGCGTGCGGCGGCTTTGCTCGAAATACCAGAGCGCGCCGATCACAACAATCGCGGCAAGTGCAGGCTTGAACCATTTCATACGCGCCGGACTCATCGTTGCGCCCTCACAACAAAGGGGATTCGCTCGTCCGCGCCGACATCGTCGCGTTCAATATCCACTTTCCAACCATCCTGCGAAAGCGTCCTGGTCAGGTGGTCGGGATCGTTCCAGTCCGTGCCGCGCCCCCGAATCAGCATTGATCCGGGGCGAATGGACAAAGTGTCCAGCGCAATATTGCGCGCGTGGGCCTGTCGAACCACGCGTGAAAACTCCGGATATGCGGAAGGTGTCAACCAATCCTGAAACGCGCGGTAGTTCATCGCGGACTCGTCCAGGTGCCTTCCAACCAGAAAGACTTCCTGACCTCGGGGAACCGAGGCAATTCCGGTAATTTCAGCGGCAAGTTTTCGATTCAAGGTTTGCAGTTCATCGTGATGGCCGGCCACCGTGTAACGGGCAACGCCGCAGGCCACCACAATTGCAATCGAAGCCATTACAAGCAAAGCGCACACACGATCATGTTCACGCGCCTGCCTTAACGTGGTGTTCCGGTGAGCCAGATCACCTTGACGCAAGTTTTCCGTCCATTTATCCGGTTTCACAATATAGCCGGCTAGAGCCGAGGCCATAAACAGTTCCGGCTGATCCACAACCTTCCAGTTTACGGCGTTCGCGGACAATGCATCCTTCAGGCTTTCCGCGCCCTCCCGCGCCAAAGGCCCGGCAACTATATATTCCGGTTCGTCACCGCCTTTGTCATGAAAAGCTCCGGCAAGAAACTGTTTAAGGCGAACCAACAGCTTGTCAGAACTTGCGTTTTGATCAGCCGGCATCCAGACCATACGAACGCCCGTGGTGGCGCGAGGACCACCGTAATCACCCGCCACCGCCACAGAGCGATCACGCCCGAGATACAATACAACCCTCGACCGATTACCTTCCGACGGATGTGCTTTTTGCGCCCAGCTCCATAACGGCAGTGACTCATGGACCAGCCATTCCGGATCCACGCCACCGGCATTCAGTGCGACAAAACGCTCCTTTACCTTGTCACGCGGCGCCGCTACGGCCATGGCGCGCACCAAACCGGCGGACGTTGTTCCCAACCCGACAAAGACCGCGGCGCATTGTTCAAGCGGCAGGGGTATTTGCACATCAAGCAGTGAGGGAAAAACCAATCGCGCTTTTTTTTCAGAAGAAAACGGCGCCTCCACCGCACGGAAGAAACCGTCGTAGGCGGGAATCGCCGCCGCCACGGATGCTACACCGGCAACCTGTTCGGCCATTATTTTTCCGGCCACAGCCGACCAACCATCGTTCCCGCCGAAATCTATATCACGAGCCAGCACGTCGGATCGACCGGATCGATCCATTCGTATCACGGTTGCCCGTCCGCCGGCGACATCGAGACCATAAACATGACGGGGGCGGGCGATCATGCGGTTAGAAGAAGGCCTGAACGGCCCTGACCTCGCCATTGTCTTCGCGTTCGGCAAGCAGATACAGCCGGGCGGACCGCCCATCCTGATAGGCGGTCGCCTGAATGTGATAGAACCGGCTTTTTACATCCAAATAAGGGGACAATCTGTTCAACTCGGATGCAGGCAGTATATCGGCCAGCATGGCGATGCTGTATATGGGTTGGTCCTTGCGGCGCGCCATGATCCGCTCCACAACGGCTTCGCGTCCAATTCCCAGCACGCCCAACAGAGCTACCGGATGAGCGGTGTTGATATTCAAGGGAATCACGCGGTTGCGCGCCACCGGCAGAATGGTGGTTGTCTCGACCAGGTCGGCATCGATCAGAAAATTGCGGGGCCGATCGGTCCGGCTTTCCAGCATTGACATATCCCAGCCGGCCACGCTCATCAGCTCATCGACGCCGAAAAGTATTCGATTTGCCGGATAAGACGGCGGATTCTGCCGCTGGTAGAATGCCGACTCATAACTGCCCGCGTCGTCGCCGTCGACCCAGTCCGCCAGAGCATCAATACGTTGACCCGGCGTATAGTGGCGCGAAAGCATCATGATTCCGGCGAGGATGGATGATGGCGACTCGATGTTACCGGTGACATCCACAACGGTATTGTTCAGGTCAAACATGCGTTGGGCATCGACGATACGGGTCATGCGGGTTATGCCGGCAGGATCCTTGAACTCGGAGAATTCAGCCCAATCATCGCCGGGATGGTCCACTCGGAGGTCAGGATCATCGGCCAACTTCTGCATGGCCATGCGGGCGGTATCCACGGCGGTCAACTTCAACATGCCCATGGAAAAAGCGGCGGCGGCCTCTTTCTGGGCGCGCCGTGATTCAAGAGTAACCCGCAGAGCCACGGCAGACACCAGTCCCAGCAGAATCAACGCTACAATCAGAACGCTTCCAGCTTCCGGGTTTGGCGTATCCTGGCGCGCCGCATTTTTCGGGCGTTGATGAAGGCGGAAAAACTCTTTGCGTCGGCGCGCCGTTTCAGAACTACGCTCGCTTATAATATCCGGAAGCGAGATAAAACAAAAGTGGGTGAGAAACGAAACGGCGCCGGCGCCGGCAAAATACAAACCGAGCCGCAAGAACCTGGCCCGTTCATGCTCGTAAAGCCCATAACATGAAAGAAGAATGATGGCGCCAATGATCAGACAGAGAATACCGACGACCACCAGCAATACCGACAATCGCTTCCGGTGCTTTTGCAGGCGCGTTTTCTTTATTTTGCTCCGTTGCTCCATCGGGAACAGTATGCCAATCCCGAGGAGTATGGCCAATCGAAATTATACGCCGGTCAACACCGCCCCGCAATTCCGTCAGCCGCTACGGCTGTATTTCGTACCAGTTTGTGGCAAGATGAGTAAAGTCCGTGTACACCGGCCCCAGCCCATTTCCATCCGAACTGATCAAGTTGAATGCTATAGAGGAAAAGTTTGTGGCAACCACCAGGGCAACCACTCCATATCGACTGTTATCGTCAACAGTGGCATCTAGAACATTAACGAGACCCGTCGCGCTATGGTCGACAGCGGCCAACACGCCATGACCGGCAGTGTTGCCGCTGGCGGTAATTTGATTGACGTTTACTACGCCGATATCCCCACCCCGGGCCAGAAACAGCGCGCCGGTTCCCTGGTTGAAGCTTGCCACGATGTTTGAAGCGCCAAGCGAACCGAAGGTCGTGCCGTTTGCCTGCACGTTCATGCCGCCGATTCCGTTGGATATGGTCGTGATGTTGTACAAGTTAATTCCAACATCCTCACCTGCACCAATAGCGATCAAGCCGTATTCGGTATTGTTATTCGCCGTGATGTTTTCCATATCCAGGGTCACATTATTATTACCCGAAACCGGCGTTACCAGAACCCCGCCCAGATTTCCATTTGCGGTTACATTGGCAACCCGAACCGTACTGGCGCCGCCGGCGGACATGGCAAGAACATACAGTCCATATCCGTCATTGCCGGAAACATCAATTTGGCCCGGCACATCAAACGGCGATCCGAGAATCGACAAATTGCCGATCGACATGTTCAGATTCGATACAGCGCTTCCCAATATGAATATCCCGGTATCCATGTTGTTTGTTGCCGTTACATCGGCCATCGACACCTGGACATCGTTGCCCGCGGAAAGCGTCATGTTAAGTCCTAAACCCTGGTTATTGTTGGCGTTGATCTGGGCTGATTGTAAATTGGTTCCTCCCGCAGAGGAGACACCCAAAAACGCCTGGGCGTCGCGTCCGGCGTTCATAAACACATTCATGCCCACGCCGTTGTTGTTGTTTAGATCAAGCGCACCTGTAATCAAGCTGGTATCATCCTCGTTCGAAATGAGTTGAACCAACGCGCCTCCGCCAATGTTGTCGGACACGTTCAAAGATCCGGAACCTTGAGCCGTTTCAAAAACCACGCCCATAAACACCTGAATGGAGCTTTCCGCAGAACTGAAGAGGTTTATGCCAGGTCCGGCATTATTTGTTACTGAACCCTGCCCCAGGACAACATTTACCTCTCCGGATATTGAATTTGCAAAGGCAAGTATGCCAAAGCCCTGGTTGTCACTTGCATTTACCGAAAAGGCATCGGTATCCATCACAACCGGAACCGGAGTCAAACCCAGCATGACCGTCGTATCGCCGCTTATCGCATTGGCGTTTAATAGAATGCCTCCCGTATTATTTCGGTTGGCTTCGACCAGGGGAATGGCAACAGTCACGCTTTGTTCAGATACTGCCGAGATCGAAATACCCAGGCCGGCGTTATCATTGGCGGAAACCTTTGCTGTAGTGGAATTGGTGCCTAGCGACGAAATGCCGAGGATGATATTCGCATTATCGAGGCTGTTTACGATTAAATTCAATCCTGATCCGACATTGTTATTCAACTCCAGACCGCCACTGATCATGGAAACCGTATCATTCGTCGCAGACATGACCGCGGAAATCCCGCTACCCTGATTGTTATTGAAGGTTAGCGGTTCACTGGTTGAACCGAAAATACCGCCTCCCATATACATCCACACGTCATGTCCGGAATGTAATACCGCCGCCAAACCATCCCCGGCATTGTTGTTGGCGCCGCCACCGGCAAATAATACCGAGACATCGCCATCAAGCCCGTTCAAGTTCAACGCCATTCCGGGGCCGCCGCTGTTTCCATCGGCGCGAAAACTTCCGAATACGGGATTTGCATCTGACAGTTCCAGAATACCGGCGCCTATGAATGTCCGGACATCTTCACCCGCGATGGCATTTACCAAAACACCCACGACATTGCTGTTGGCCGTTCCGTTCACCAGGTTTATTCCGACGTCGCCCACTTCCGCGTTTGCATTGATCTGAATGCCGGGGCCGTTGTTGTTGTCTGCATGCACCGTGCCGACTATGAGATTTGTACCGACAAGGCCTGCGCCCAACAACACCTGAATATCCTCGTGGGCCAGCAACATCAAATCCACACCTCCGGACTGATTCCGTTTCGTTTCTATATCTTGAGCGATAAAAATTACCGAACCACTAACCGAGCTCAAACCAGCATAAATACCTTGTGACATATTGTCGTTTGCAACAGCCGGGCCGGGGTTGGGTTTCGGCAGTCCGCCCAACAGCGTTTCGCCCATACCGACCGAGACAACAGAACTTTCAAGACTGTTGGCGGACAGGAACAACCCCGAACCTCCGGCATTACTGTTTACATTTGCGCGCCCGATGTCGATAAAGGCGCCGCCCAACGAGCTGTTTACCAGAATAAAGGCGCCGTTGCCGCTATTGTTGCTGGCCTCAATCTCATTAACAAGCGACATCACAATCTGCTCGGCCACTAAAATCTGGGCAACACCATTCCCGCTGTTACCGTTTGCCACCAATAAATCGGAAATCTGAATTACGGCCCCGGAAACGCTGTTGCCAATCATCGATATGCCCGAACCGGCATTGTTATTGGCGGTAATGCGGTTGGCCACCGCTTCATCCAGGGAAAACAATGAAGGAAGCTGGCCAAATATGACAAATTCATCTGATGAAGCGGTGACACTCACGCCGTCACCACCATTATCGTTTGCCTCAACACCGCGGAATAATGTCTGGACAACTCCCGTTTGGGAAAACAATGAAAGGAACACCCCGCCCGCGGAATTGTTGTTGGCCGTTACATCTTCAAGCACCACGGAAATGTTCCCTTCAACAGAAATATTGCCGAAAAGTCCATTTGCCGCGTTATTATTGAACTCCGTAGGATCAATATAAACGGAAACGTCGCCCCCCACATCGTTGATCAGCAAGTTAAAACCGGCCCCACCCGTACTGCCATTAAAATGGCTGTCGATGACACTGACATCAACATCGCCACCCACCTGATTGATGTCGAGATTGAACCCTGCATTGTTGTCGAAGTAACGCTCGTTTTGCAGGGAGATGCTGACATCCCCGGCTATATCGGTGACCTTCAATTCCGCACCAGCGACACCAGCGCCGAACACTTCATTCCCCGTCAACAACACATCGACATTGTTGATTGTCGGACCCATCTCCATGTAAATGCCGTATGAAGCGGGATCGGCGATGCGATTACCGCTCAATGTCAGATTTACGTCATCCAGCATGTACGCGTACAACTCTATGCCAAGCACGGCATCCGATATCCGGTTGTCGGATATGTTCAAGTCAACCTGTGCTGAATTGCGTACTGCGCCGAATATGGCGGCATCCATACCGGTTGTGAAATCATTGTTTGCGATCGTGGCGTTATAGAATGGATATCCATCCATTAGAACGGTCATGCCCAGAACCTGGTCACGGAATCGGTTGTGCATGACATTCAGATTATTCGCGTTCTCGGCAAGTATTCCAATTCGATCGACATTGATTCCATACCCCAGAAAATCAATTGCCCCCGGGTTAGCACCTCCAGGTGAACGGGCAATGTCAAAACCCTGAATAAGCACATCATCTCCAAATACTCGAATTACCGGACTGTTGACTCCCGCGACATTTCCGTCCAGCACCGGGTAGATGGCGCCGCCGAAGACCTTGCCGCCAAAGCCCTGAATTCCCTTGCCGGAACCAAGCAATTGAACACCGTTTTCTGCAATTACAATATTTTCCCGGTACGGTCCGGCGCCCGGAAACACGTAGACATTTTTAAGTCCGAATACGTTGTCCACACCCTGTTGTACGGTCGGGTAAGGATTTTCCGCGGTGCCATCACCGGGACCGGCGCTTTGATTGTCGACAAAATTCACATCATCCAACACCAGTAACGTCTGACTTGATCCGCGCACTTCCGTTTTCACATCGCGAACCGCCACATCTTCCATAAATCCCGACTCGTGGATACGAACATGCGGATCACGGATGATCATTTCGCTCATGCGTTCGCGAAACTCACGCCTTCCGGCCTTGACGTCATCGGTAATCCCGGCAAATGGATTGCGGCCCCGCGCCAGATTGGCCAGATCAAACGGAACATTCACCCTTGCGCCCACAAAGTAATCGCTTCCGGTAAGTTTTTTGTCCTCGTAGACTTCGGCATCCAGAAACAGGGCGGGCAATGCGCGCACTTCCAAGCGCCCCCGGACCCCCTTAATATCTTCGGTGAAATCGCCACGGAACTTGTAATATCCGCCAAAAACCCGGGTTTCGAGCCACTCGGGCAAACCGGGAAGCCGGATGCCGACTTCGGCGTCGAACCCTTCCAGCGGCGCTTCATAGCGGACAAATTCCCGCGATGTGGTTGTGGTGACGGTTCGCAAGGTCTGATCCTGCAACAATTGATGTTGTTGCGCGTAGATATCGGATAAAAAATTAAAACTTTGCCGGTCGACATCCGTTTCACCGCGCCGGTCAATTTCGCGTTGCTTGTCTTCGGGCCAATAATAATTTGCCCGGGCATCGACCCATTCGGTCAGCATTTCCACGCCGGCGCCGATCTGATCAAACGTGTTGTCGCGGCTGGTGCGGCGTTCATCGTAAAATATGTTGGCGCCAAAGATCACACCATGATCGGGGATCAGGAGGCGGGCGCCCAGTCCAATACTGATTTCCTCCTCGTCGTTGTCACTGCCACTTAACTTCGGGTTTAAAAATATCAGGCTGTTTTCGCCGGATAAAATGGGCTGTAAAATATCCAGATAACCCTCGGCGCTTTCACCGATGCGCGTCCCGATGGTCAACCGCCCCCTCGCCCGCTCAAGCGCTCTCTCATACTCTGTTTCCAATTGCCGTTCGGTCATGGTTTCCGCTTTGGCCGGAACGGGCATTTGCGCCGCGCACAGTAATGATGAAAGTAAAAGATGAACGGCACACTTCAGCGGATGCGCTTGTTTTTTCATGGCTGACAATCTCCTTGACCTCTTCTCCATAATGACGAGGCAAGCTCATCAGTACAAGTTTTTTATATCCGGCCGCACATCAAACAAATGCCATTACGAAGCTTGAATAGACCTGAAACTGTCTCATACTGTGCGCATGAACCACGATTCAGTATTTGAGTGTCCTCATTGCGGGCAATGGCTGGAAGCGCCCGTAGACATGGCCGGTCTGTTTGTTGAATGCCCCAAATGTGAAGCGATCATCAAGGTCCCCCGCGAAGGTGAAAAGCCCGAATTGAAAGGTCAGGGCAAAAAACTTCCCGAGGAAGTCCCCCCCCCGGAAGACGATGCGCTGAAAGGATCAACCATAAGGATTCAATTGCCACCCAACCTTGGCCTTCCGCCGGAAAAACCCCGGCGTAAATTTATCATTCGACGCAAAAACCCATGAAACGTCATCCTGATTCTTCCCTGCGAATCGTTTGCGCCACCAGTGTGGCCGGAGGATTTGAGGCGTTCAGCACACTCGGAAACACGCTGATGGTGCCCGAGCCGGAAATCAACCCGCAAGTTGTACGCCAGGCGGATATGTTAATCACCCGCTCCAAAGTGAAAATTACAAACGACCTGCTGGAACATTCCAACCTGAAATTTTATGGAACCGCCACCGCAGGAACCGATCACATGGACATTGACGCGCTGGAGCGCCGGGGAGTTGCCTGGTCCGAGGCGGCAGGAAGCAACGCCAACAGCGTGGCTGAATATATCATGGCCGTCCTTTCCTGGCTTGCCGTAAATCGCCAGTTGAGCTGGGCGGGTAAAACCATTGGCATCATCGGCGCCGGTCATGTCGGCTCGCGTGTTGCCATGCTGGCCGAAATCATGGGCATGAATGTACTATTGAACGATCCTCCGTTGAGGGACAAAACCGGAGCTGATATTTACCGGGATTTGAATGACGTGCTTGGCCGCTCGGATGTTGTGTCCCTTCATGTTCCCCTGACCGATAACGGCGATCACCCGACCAGGGAAATGGCCAATAAATTATTTTTTGCCGCAATGAAACCCGGCGCCGTGTTCATCAACGCAAGTCGCGGGGAAGTCGTGGATGAATACGCGCTGGATTACGCTTCGCTCAAGAGGGTCTTTTCCGCCATCGTCCTCGATGTTTTCAACCATGAGCCGGATATCAATATCGACACCCTGCAACTATCCACGCTGGCGACGCCGCATATTGCCGGTTACTCCCTTGATGCCCGGCTCAAGGGGACGGATGTGATCTATCGGGCCGCATGCCGACATTTGGGAGCTCAACCGATTTGGCAACCCAACGGCAAAAAGAGTAAACTATTAATTTCCCTCTCCGCCAACAAAAGCCAGGGCGAACGCCTGATCCATGAATGCATCCTCTCCGCCTACAACCCTGAAATAGACGACCAGAAGTTGCGCGCCCTTCCGGTGGGCGTTCCCATGAAAAATCACTTTCAAAACCTTCGCAAAAATTATCCGGATAGGCATGAATTTTCCAATTACACCGTATCCATTCCCCGGCAAATCGCGTACATCGGGGAATCTCTTAAAAAGCTGGGGTTTCATATTTCAAGCGAATGAAATATCCGCTACCATAACATCATGATAAATCGCTTGTCATGCGGCGCCGGACTGATCGGCGGCATCGCCTGCCTGATGTTGATGACGGCAGGTTGCGGCAAAAAAGCTGATCGGGCAATCCGTCAGGACCTTGCGGAAAAAGTGGTGATCGTCACGACCGTCGTGCAGGAAGCTTCTCCGCCGGCGACCGGATGGCCTGCATGGCTGGCATCCAGATTGACTGCAGCCGCGTTTTATTCACAACACCAACTCGGCACCGCCATCCAGCTTTGCCTTGAGCAGGACAAGGTCCTGCTGTTAAGCGATAACGTTGAACTGAATTCAGACTCCATTTCAGCGCTTAATGATTATTTGGATCGCGGGGGACGCCTCCTCGACATCGGCATCAGGACGGCACCCGACGCCGACATGGCAACGAGAATAACATCACCGACCACCCTGATCCCGCCCCGCACCATGTTGACCTCCTCGACGTTTCGGATCATGAGTTCACGAAAAAACATCGACACGGCATCACGTGTCATCGCGGGACTGACACCTTCACCCCCGGGTATCGGAGGCGAGTCGGCGGATGATGCGCGCTGGATTCCGGTTGTTTCGGCGCTGTCGTCCGGACAAAACATCGCCGGCTTCCCCGCCGCGGTTTATTTGAACCCCCAGACCGGCGGCATTCACTCCATTCGCGGATGGTTTGGATTGAACCCGACACGCCATGAGGGTGAGGCGTTCACGGAAATGTTTGAAGCCGTGCTGGAGGAAATGTCCCGGGAAATCTACCTGATTCGCTACGGCGCTGAATATCACAGCGTGATTTCGCGCGCGCCAACCAGAATATCCGCACGGGTTCTGGATCGCCGGACGCGCGATACCGCGCCTCTCCGGCTGGCCGCGGAATGGATCAATCGCAACGGGATCGAAATACGCCGTCATGTTTCGGCGCCATTCGACACCCTGGCCACTCCGATGGTTTTGAATACCGGCCTTGCGCCGGATGTTCCCGGCAATCCGGAATTATATACCCTTCGAATACTTCTTCGCGATCGCAACGATCAACGGACGCATGATCAATCCGACCAGGTCATCAAGGTGTTTGCGGAAAACAATCCCCCATCCGAAAGGGATCCCATTTCGGCGCAAACCGGAAGACTGGTTCAAGGTCGCCATCCGGTTTTTATGCTGGGAGTCAATTATTGGCCGCGCCATATGAACATGAAATCCGCCGGCGATGGAACGCACTGGCTTGACGCCATACGATTTGACCCTGCAACATTGCAGGCGGACCTTGACCTGATACAGGCGGCCGGCATCAACTCCATTGCCCTGGAATATACGGAATTATCGCAAGCGCCGCAGTTGTTGTTTGTTCTGGACGAATTGCGCCGCCGCTCGTTATGGGCGATAATCTACATTCCCGCGTTGCACCCGCTGGATCTGCGAATCGACGAAGGGCTTCGCATGCTGAATGCCGTCAAACTATCCGATTGGCCCGAAGTGTTCGGCATTGAACTTGCGCGAGGACTCGGAGTGCGTACCGCGCAGGAGAGGCGTCATCTCGACAAGGCGTGGCGGGAATGGATTGATGAGCATTACAATTCCATTATCGAGGCGGAGCAAAAACTTGGCGTCACGCTTTGGCGGGAGCGCGGACGGGTGTCGGGACCGCCCGACCGCCAGACCAGCAATGGCCCCCATCGCGATCCGGCCATTGCATTGTACTTCTCTTTTCTGCGTGATTATGCCAGCCGCAACATCGGCTACACCCGCCAGATTCTGCGGGAACAAGGGTATAACCAGTTATTGACCGCCCGATCAGCATATTCCTGGCCGGACCGCGAACCGCCCGGAATCCTGGACACGCTTGATATCAGTGTCGGAACACATCATCTCGACATCATGTTTCCGGATGCATGGAGTTTTCATCCGTTGCGGCAGGAGCGTCCGGACAGCGGGATCCTTTATGCCTATGCGCGCGGCTTGAGCGGCGGCAAGCCGGTTATGTGGTCAGAGTATGGTCATCATGTCGGGTCCGCCTTGACCGCACAATCCAGCCAACGTCAAAAAGAGGTGTACAAATTCTTTATCGATACCTTTATCGAACAAGGCGCCTCCGGAGCATTTTCGTGGTGGTTTCCCCCCGGACCATCCGCACGCGCAGAATTGGACTGGGGCATGGTTAATCCGGATGGCACATGGCGGCCGGTTGAAGAGGTTTTTCGATCGAGCCGGTTGCTCCTGCGTCGAAATCGCCCCCGTCAAACCACCGTGTCGAGGGAAAACGCTTCCTTGATTCAATCTGCAAAACAATGGCGTGACATGCAACAAGCCCGAAGCGGAATGTTTGCCGACCGAGCCGACGGCGCGACCGCGGTTGAATGGATGCCTCCGGGTACAGGCATGGAAGCATCGGCGTTGCTTAATCCCCGCGGCGAACGCCGGTGGTCTGAAATTGACGGATTGACCATGCTGAATTCCGAGTGGGGCGTCATTGCCGCCGGCGGAAACAACATCCCGCGAGCACCGGGAGAAAGCGTCCGCACGTATACCGGGCGTCAAATTGAAATGGAGCTGATCAACAGCGGAACGGTAAGATGGTCGCAAGCCGGCGAACGAATTAACGGATCGGTTTGGTTGAGAGCCAGCCAGGCCGGGCATGCCGATGAATGGATAACCCTGACGCCGTCCCATGCCGGAGGACGTCAACGAATTCGCTGGACGCCGCGAGAACCGGGCATCTGGGATTTGCAGGCATTTCTGGTTGGATATGGCCGTTTCGGCGAACGCTTGCGGATTGAAGCCACCTCACCACCTCGATTATTTTAAGACCAAAAGCCAAAAGTTTCTCAAAGGATCGGCGTCAAGATACTGCAGGCGTTTTCCATCATCCGCCGGGTCAGTGGACGCTTGCGCCACACCGAAAATTCAATTTCATGGCTCATCGAAACTTCCGTCAGCATCGCCTCTTTCAACCGATTGATAAAATCAACATCGTACACCATAAGGTTGGTTTCATAATTCAATCGCAGGCTTCGCACATCAAGGTTGGCGGAGCCGACCAATGCAACCGCGTCGTCGACAATCAATCCCTTGGCATGCATAAACGGCGGCTTTCGTTCGTAAACACGAACTCCAGACTCCAGCAATTCTTCATAATAGGCACGCCCGGCCATCCCGGCATAGAAGTGGTTGTTTTTTGCGGGAACCACCACTTTTACATCCACGCCGCGAAGCGCGGCATTGCGCAAGGCACGAATGATGTCGGAGGTCGGAACAAAATATGGAGTTACCGCCAGTATCTGCTTTTGCGCCCCGACCAGGCAGGCGAAAAGCGAGTCACAAATCTCATCCAGCTCGGTAGCCGGCCCCCCGTTGATCAACCGGATAGGGACGTTTCCGCTTGGCTCAAGCCTCGGAAAGTGCTCCGTACACAAAAGCCTGGCGGGATCGTCATCCGTAATGTAATACCAGTCCCGCAAAAACGTGTATTGCAGTTCGGAAACAATCGGACCGAAAAGTGAAAAGTGGTAATCCTGAATGGGCGACTGATGGCTTCTCGACGTGTGCGCGGCCTGCCAGTTGATACCGCCGGTAAACGCCACCTCACCATCAACAATCAATACTTTTCGATGGTTTCGCAAATTGATTTGGAATTGCCGCTTCAACAGGCGCGCCATGGTCCAGCCGGCGATGTTGAAATTGGGTGTACGCTTATGGCGGTGAAACAATCCCCCGACCACCGCAAAGGACGACCCGAAACGATCGTACAAGAGGCGAACAGTCACACCTTCGCGGGCCTTGGCGTCGAGCAGATTCATAAGTTTGCGCCCCACGTCGTCATGCCCGATGATAAAACTTTGCAGGTGGATGTGATGCTTTGCCTTTTCAATCGCGGCAAACATTTGTGGAAACGCCTCGTCTCCGGTGATCAAAAGATTGATCGAATTTCCGCCGATCAACGGGTGATCGGTTACTTGCGATGCCACGGCGCGATCAATCGTCCTGGCCACCGGATCATCCGGCTCGCGGGCGACCGCCTCACGAATGGAGCGCCAATAGGATAGAGGAAGTTCCGCCGACTCGCGGGCGCTTCGTTCGTCGCGGAACTTCTGATTGGCAAATTCTTTTTTCCAGCTTTTCGCCTGCACGCGGTTGATGCCGAACGAAATGTACAGCAAAATGCCAATCGCCGGCAATGTCCACGTCACCATCAACCAAAGCATCGCCGATACCGGGTCCCGCCGGTTGCGGTTGATGTGTATAAAAACCCAGACAAAAGCGGCGATGTGCAGGATCGACGAAACCGATACGACCTGCCAGAAGGAGGGGTCGACGGCGATATCATAAAAGTCTTCGTTCATGTGTTCACATTTCCGTTGAACGGCCGGCCGCCCGGCGAATCAGCGCCAATTGTTTCTGCAAATCGTCGATTTCACGCTTCCAATATTGCTCCGATCCCCAATCCGGGGCAAGCCGGTTGAAACCGCCATCCGCTTTTTGACGCGCACACCATGCGGCAAAGTGAATGAATCGCATGGCCCGCAACGGCTCCACGAGGCACATTTCGTTCAACGGCATGGGACGAAACGTTTCATAACCATCGAGCAACAAATCCAGTTCGCGCCGCGAGTTTTCCACGCGATCGGGAAGCAACATCCACACGTCCTGCACCGAAGGGCCAAGCGCCATGTCGTCAAAATCGATCAGGCGCAACGGCTCGTCCGGGCGATCCAGCAAATTCTGGGCATGGCAATCACCGTGAATTCTGATTAATTCAATATCGTCGAAACGTGGCGCGATTTCATCGATCAGGTCATGCACCAGGTCTTCGTATTGCCGACGCAAGCCCGCATACGGAAAACCGACATCGAGAATGGCATCGAGGTGGTCGACGGTGGATTCTTCCGGATGCAAAACAATGCGATCGCGCGGTTCACGCGCAGATCCAACTTCGTGAACCCGGGCCAGCAACCGCCCCAACTCCAGCCATCGCTCGGGCGACGGTTCGACCAGGGGTCGTCCGCCCATTTTTGGGAAAACGGTGAAATGAACGCCCCGTGTGTCTTCGAGTAGGCCGCCGTTTTCCGTGATCAGGGGCGATACGACGGGTAACTCCTTTTCCGCCAGTTCGTGAAGAAACTCCAATTCATCTCGCAAAGCATCTACCGACCAGCGACCAGGGCGATAGAATTTTGCAATCAGCCAGCGACCATCTTCCGCCTGCAATTCATATACGCGGTTGATGTAACTGTTCAACTGCCGGCACATGTTGGAGCAACGATGCCCCAGTGCCTCTTCCACGTGTTCGATCACGTGATCCGGCGTCAGGTGCGAAAAATCGGATATGGCTTCGCGAATGTCAGCGTTGTTCATAAAACCGGAGCGAGCATACCCTCCGGTTACGGAACTGCCAAGACACGATATACCTCGAAACCCGGCGATGGATTTTCGTTGGTAAAGACATTCACGGGAGGCGTGGCGGGAAGCCCGGATGCAACCGGCAGGAATCCGTCCACCAGGTTGGTGGTCATGTGTACATCGTACGTCAACATCTCGTTGGTATAACTCAACCACTCAACAACGGTAAACTCATCCACAGGAAATACACGCAAGACCGGCAGTGCCACGGATCCCGGATCCAGCGGATCCGTCCCGGCATGATATTCCTGCCAGGTCAGCATCCCGTCACCATCATGATCGGTCACCGCCTCCACTTCCGCGGCATCGTTGGTCAATCCGTAATAATGCAACCACCATTCCGGAACCAGCCCGGATATCCATTTTTCAGTGAAGGAAACATGAAGCGTTCCGCTGGCAGAAATATTGGTCCAGGCGAAATACGCGGCATCCGCACCGAGCGGTCCGACCGCGCTTTCTTCGTTGGTGTAAATTCCGCCGATTACAAAAAACATGTCGGATTGAATCCAGAAAGCCTGCTCGCCGCCAAGCGCCACTCGCACGACGCCGGCTGGCGTGACGGTTCCATTTTCTCCATGAGTCACAAATATTTCGCGGCTGATGTTGTGCATTTCGACTGGAGTAAGAATTGGGGCGGTGTTTTCCGGATCGTTATGATGAAGCGCCAACACAGCGCTCCGCCGTTCGGCAAGTTCAAGTGGTTGACTGTCGAGAATCACCGCGACATCTTCGCTTGAGCCAGCGGCAAGTGTGCCCGTTGGCGACGCCACATCCAACCATGTCCACGAAATGTCGTCCTGATATTCGACGCGAACATTGTCGATGTACCACCCTTCTTCGCGTACATATTTATCGGCGCCAAACCGGAAACGAATGCGCACGGTTTCGCCGACGAAGTCCGTCAAATCGAATTCGGCAGGTTCCCATCCATCGGTTTCGCCGTAACATGGCGTTTCGGGAGGAAATGGCGATGCTTCATTTTCCGTGATACGATGCGGATAACCTCCGACCGGATCAATAATTTCAAATTCACCATCTTCCCCGACCGCAAGCTCCACCACCGCGCCATCCCAGTAATGATCGTCCATCTGGCCGGAATCGTATTCCATACGCGCCCAATGATCGAACCGCAACCGCGCCGGGGCAGAGAGATAAATCGGGGGCATTATCAGCCATGCATCCGCGTGGTCCGGATACAAATCATTCGGTCCGTTGCCGAAATGCCATGCATATTTTCCTGACGCAACACGATTGGTCTGGATGTGCCAGACATTGCTTCTGCCCGCGCTGACCCATACGCCCGTTCCGTGTTCCATGTGATCATAAAACAAGGCCCGATGTAGCGACCACTCCAGCGTCGCCAGGCCTGGATTGGTGATGGTGATGAATACATTGGTTGTCGTGTCGGCCGGAACCCCGATTTCCCCGAACGATTCGGGCGTGGTGTCAACTTGCGGATAAGCGACGGAGAACACATACGGACCACTGATCGCGGTCAGTGCCGCGTAATCCTGCGACTCGATCCGGTACGTAAACAAGTCGCCGTTTGTGCCCGGCGATGCGATAACTCCCGTATAGTTGGTCTTGGTGGAAACCGCCAACGGCATGGAGGTCCATGCGCCGCCATTGCGTTGCCAGAATACCGAGGCATTGCTGACCGCGTAATTATCCGTAATCACCGCCGCAATGCTCCACGGCGCGGGCATTGACTGCGGGTTGGCAAGTGGTATGTGCGCAATTGCCGGCGGTTGCGGTACGCTGGATGCATTCCGAGGATCGGTGCGGTCCTGAAACTCCTTGATATTGGTGAAGCCATCATTGTCGGAGTCCACGGATGCGTAAGTGATATTTGTGCCGAAATAAAACTGTTCCCACCAATCGGGCAGGCCATTGGCATTGGCGTCGAGTGTTGCCGGTAGATAGACCGCCACGGCGGACCTCGGGCCATACATGATCAAGCCGGTCGCAGGATTATGCGCAACGGATGTTGCATTGGGAAACCGCTGACCATCCACCAACCACCCGGCAAAACCGTACGCGGCGCCGGTGTGCACCAGCTCGGAAACCACGGTAATGGTGGCGGCGGAGTTCCACGCATTCCACCAGGTGGTGGTGGATACAATGGCATTTACCGACGATGTCTGTACAAGCGCGTATTGGGTAACCCATTCCCATGTAATTAACGAGTCTTCGTTCAATTGAACATCGACAACAAAGTCGTCGCCGGTCGACGGGACGCTTCCGCCGCCGGTCCAACCGGCAATGGCCAGGCGAATACCCGGCGAAGTGTTCGTGTAAGCAGGCGCGCTTATTCTAACCACATTACCGGAGGCATAGGTGTGAACGCCATAACCAGGATTCACGGAGAATATCTCCGCCGGTGTCGCCGACACCGTAAGTGTAACCGGCGCGGTCACATTAAACACATGAAGTCCGTCCGGCGGATGCAAGGTCGTGAATCCCGGCGCCACGGCTTCCAGGTAATATTCGATTTTTGAATGAACGGGATGGGCAGGAATGTGCGCGGCAAAAACATTATCCACGCCACCGGTCATGGCAACTTGCTGAAAATCCGAAGTTCCGCCAACCATGCGCCAATACAGGGAAACATCATTTGATGACAACATGAGGGAGGACAACACCACCGCCGTCACCGTGTAGGGCGTATTGGTGTCATAACTATTCGCCAGCGGTATGTGCACAATTACCGGCGCATCGTTAACCTCGCCGCTCACCAGAAAAGCATAGGGTTGTGGACCCTGGGGAATCGACATCCCTTGCACACGAACCCGGTAAATGCCGGATGTTGCAATGGAGTAAACCACCCGCTCGTGATTGTTGGTGTAATCAGAATCCGCGTGTGACACCAACACGTCGTCATCCGGGCCAATCAAACTGACCGCAAGGTCGTTTACAAGCTTGATGCCCGCGCCGGCGGTGGCTGGATAATCATTATAATATAATGTAATGACAATGTTGCCGGGGTCGGCAAAAAATTCGTGGTCGTTAAAATCACCGGGCGCCGCCAATCCGGTTTTTTCATCGACGTGAAATCGACGGGTCGTGGCCGGATAAAGCGTGGCGCCTAAATCCACATGCCCCCACCCTTCCACATGATTCGGTGTCGCGGCGGGAATTTCCAAAAATGCCTCATCGCCGTATTGTCCCGGATACAATGTTCGCGCCCCATGCATCAACGTGGCCTTGATCAATGCCGAACTGGGCTCGGTTACGTGGAGCTTTTCCTGATAATATTGGCGCACGAGTCCGGCGGCGCCGGCGACCAGCGGGGTGGACATGCTGGTGCCGCCGTTGAAATTGTAGTTGGTGTTGGCATTTATTCCCCACCCCGAGCTGGCGCCCGACCGCGAGCGCGTGGAAACCACATCCGTGCCCGGCGCCACCACGTCGGGCTTGATGCGCCCGTCATCAGTCGGGCCGCGGCTGGAAAACGCGGCCATACCCTGATTCGTGAGATCAGCCGATTGGGATATGTAGTCGCCCCGGATCGGTTGGGCGGAAAAGGAACCCGGCCATTTGCCAAACCATGTGGAAGCAGAAAAACCGCCGCTTCCCGGAATTCGGTCGTTTTCCGAAGCGCCGACCGTCAGCACATTTTTCGCCGTGGCCGGCGCGGCCATGGAATCCGGATCGACAACACCGTTTGCGTTGACATCGCGGCCGTCATTTCCCGCGGCAAAAACGAGAAGCATATCCGGGTGATCCCAAACAAACTCGTCAGACTGCCGGGACGATGTTGAATAAACCCCAAAGACGCTGGACCCCCAACTATTTGCATGTATGCGAGCGCCCTGTGCGTACGCCTGACCGTAAAGCGTGTTCAGGTTGGGCGGTAATCCACCAAGCCCACCGGAACCATCCAACAGGGATTGATGCACCAGCCTTGCCTCCCAGGCAACGCCGCGAAACAACCCTGTGGACATAATTCCATTTCCAAAAATTGACCCGGCGGTATGGGTGCCATGGCCGTGCGTATCATCCCATCGACCCGCGCGCCCCAACGCGAACGCGGCAATTACCCGGTTGCGCAAATCCTGATGAAGATTTGTGTAGTTGCCGGTGTCAAGACCGGTGTCGGCATGACCTATAATCTGGCCGACACCGGTTAACCCGTGGGTAAACCACAGATTGGTGATGTTCATCTGGTGATCCTTCACCGATACATTGTTCAGCAGGCGGGCCGAAACACGCTCTTCAACCCACTGAATGCGATCCAACCGGGCGATGTCGGCAATGTGCTGTCGCGAAACATCCGCATGAATCCAACCCCAACGCCGTCCGGCCTCTGCGGCTTTGACCACAACCCCCATACCCGAGAGGGTGTCCGCAACAACATGTACATCCTCCGGCGTGAATGTGCTGATGGTCACGGGTATGGTTTTGGGCAAATCCTCGCCACGCATCGAAAGCAATGATGCAATAAACGGCTGTAATTTATGCTCCGGCTCAATTGGATGAATCCATTCGACAAAATCCTCCCCGGCCAGCTGTTTTGCCATTGCCGGCGTGAGATCCACCGACAATGTGTGCCTTGGCAAATATCCGTGAATCACTCCGCCGATTTTTTCCACCCGGTCGCGCCACTCCGGCATAATGGGCGAAGAGAATTGGACAAAATACGGCGTCGCGATACCTGATTCGACCTCGCGCAACGTTAATTTCGGCTGTCCGCCGGTATGAATGCGTATGCCATCCAGCTCGAGTACACGATCTGCGGAACCGGGCGAGCCAACGTTACGAACCACCCGGTGAAACTCCCGTCGCAATCGCCCGAGAACTTCAACTTCAACAGACGAAACCACGCGATCAACATCAGAAACGGCAACGTATTCGACGCCTGATTCGACATTCTCAATGGATTTTTCAGAAACGGAATTTGCGGAAAATATTCCCGCCCGAAACCCCAGATAGACAAGGGCGGTAAGCAACAACAACATTAAGGTGGTGAACACAACCGTCCGCATGGGAGTAACATACACCATCCCTGCCGATAATTACATATCGGTTTTCGGCAAGGCCCGCAAGCGGGACGGACGGCTGACCGCTCGGTTCACGCACCGCATAACCAGCCGCAGACGGTTTTGCCTATTTTAATGCGGAAAGCGCCGCGCCAAAGTTGATGTGATAAACGTCACCACCCAACACCAGCGCAGGCACGGATTTAACACCGGCGGCTTCGGCTTCGGCAACCCGGCCCTTTTGCTCTCCCAGATGCACAATTTCAACATCAAACCG
>DAOLDL010000015.1:22607-46973 GCA_035327305.1 Kiritimatiellia bacterium
CCGGAGTTCGGACCGGATGATCTTGCCAGGGATATTTTCCCGGATGCCCCTCCGCCGGAAGAACGCGATTCGTGATGAGTGCGTCGCCGACAGCCGCGAATATCCGTCGATCGTTGCACACCGTCTCCGATGCTTCGCGCGCGCCGGCGATGCAACGATTTTTCAAAACCGGACCCGGTGAATATGCGGAAGGCGATGTTTTTATCGGCGTGACCATGCCGCACATCCGCATGCTGGCCCGGCAATATTATACCGCCCCGCTTGATGAAATTCCCGTACTTCTCGCATCGAAAATTCACGAAGAACGCATGCTGGGACTCCTGATTCTGGTCCGGCGTCATCAAAAGGACCCGGCCTCTCGCGACGCAGTTTACCGGATGTACACCAAACACATGAAGTGGATCAACAACTGGGATCTGATCGATGTCACCGCCGAACACGTGATCGGCGCGCATTTGTACGAACGTAATCGTACACCGCTCTATACCTGGGCGGCATCCAAATCCATCTGGCCGCGACGCATCGCCATCATGACGACATTTCATTTCATCAAGCGGGGCGACTTTGAGGACACTTTACGCCTGGCGACCATTTATTTAAATGATGCCCACGATCTGATTCACAAAGCCACCGGCTGGATGTTACGGGAAATCGGCAACCGCAACCGTGAGGTTGAGATCGATTTCCTGCAAAAGCATGCCGCTACGATGCCCCGCGTCATGTTGCGCTACGCGATTGAAAAGTTTCCGAAAACTCAACGCATGCGATTCATGCTACAGCGTTAATCTGTCAGGGCTTCAAAACGGTCGGGCGTTCGTGTTTCGATCAAGCCGTATACGGCGGGAAGCACCAGCAAAGTCAACAGCGTTGATGTGGACAAACCACACACCACCACCATCGCCAGCGGCCGCTGAACCTCTGATCCGATGCCCTGGGAAACAAGCAGAGGCAACAGCCCCAGCACCGTGGTGAATGCCGTCATCAACACCGGGCGCAACCTTAACATCGCGCCATCAATAATCGCGTCCATAGCTTCGCGCTTCTGCAGTCGCAAGTAATTGAAATAGCTGACCATCACGACTCCGTTCTGTACGGCAATACCGAACAGGGCGATAAAGCCGACCGAAGCCGGCACCGACAAATGCAAGCCGCTGAAATACAAGCCCAGAATGCCGCCGACCAGGGCCAGAGGAACATTGATGAAAATGACTGCGGCGTCGCGCCATGAACCAAACGTCAACCACAACAAAAAAAACACCGAAGCCAATACGATCGGCATGATGATGGATAATCGCTTCATGGCCCGCTTCTGGTTTTCAAATTGCCCCCCCACCTCGACAAAGTAACCGGGCGGCAGGTTAACCAAAGACTCAATCCTGTTCTTGATATCATCCGCCACCCCGCCGAGATCGCGCCCCCGGACATTGCCCTGTACAATCCATCTTCTCTGGTTATTCTCGCGGTTTATTTGCATGGGGCCATCCACCAGCCTGATATCCGCCACCTGCTCCAAAGCAACCAGAGCGCCACTGCTGTTGGGAACCAGCAGGGTTTTTATCGTGTCGGGATCCGCCCGATAATTTTCCTGGTAGCGCAACTGTATGCCATAGCGACGAGTATTCCGGTACAAGTGATCGATGGGTTCGCCGCCGATGGCAAGTTCCACCAGTTCCAATACATCATTCACCGTGACCCCATAACGGGCGGCGGCCGGGCGATCTACAATGATTTGCAACTGCGGCTGTCCCAGGCTTTGCTCCACGGAAAGGTCGACCAGGCCGGGAATATCCAGAATGGCATCCCGCACGTTATCCGCAAGAGCCTGAAGCGTTGAGAGGTCCTCGCCAAACAGTTTAATTGCCAACTGTGCCTTGACTCCGGACAGCAATTCATCAAATGCATTCTGAATGGGTTGCGTGAAATTAAGCAAAACACCGGGAAACGCGGAAAGTTTTTCCTCGATGGCCGAGATCAGTTCAGCTTTTTTCTCGAAACCGTCGCGAAATGTCACCTGCATTTCCGCTGTGTTGACCGGGTGGGGATGGCTACCGGCCTCCGGACGTCCAATACGTGAAACGACTTCGCGCACATCGGGAAACTCCATGATTTCCCTCTCAAGAAGCAGAATGGTTTCTGTGGCTTTTTCCAGCGATATGGAAGGCGCAAGCGTGACACCGATCAACAACGATCCTTCCTCCAGCGTCGGGATGAATTCGGTCCCGATACGCGGCAACAACGCAAGGCTGGACAAAAACACCACGATCGCCGCCAGAGCAACCGCAACTTTTCGCCGCAGAACTCCAAGCAATACAACCCGGTAGATTCGCTTCAACTGCCGCATGATGAAATGTTCGTTTGTTTCGCGTTGCGGCAATACATAACAACTCAACACCGGCGAAAAAACCAATGCCGCGGCCATCGAACCCAGCAGGGCAAACGTAATCGTAAAAGCCATGGGTCTGAACATAATGCCCTCAACCCCTTCCAGCGTGTAAATCGGAAGAAACACCACAATGATAATCGCCACCGAAAAGAAAATGGGACGACTGACTTCCGATGCGGCGTCAAGCACGACCCGGACCTTGTCGCGTCCGGCGCTTCCCGGTTTACCCAGGTGACGTAGAATGTTTTCGACCATCACCACGGCGCCATCACCCAACATGCCGATGGCAACCGCGATACCGCCAAGCGACATCAGATTGGCCGACACGCCCTGAACCCCCATCATGATGACGGCGATTAATGCTGAAACCGGAAGTGTAAGCACAACGATCATCGCGCTTCGAAAATTACCCATGAACAATATGAGGGATATCACCACCAGCAATCCGCCGCCCATCAGCGCTTTTTTAACGGTGCCGGTCGCGTTCGCCACCAGTTCCGCCTGATCATAGAACGCCACAAGGTGTACTCCGCGAGGCAGTGCGGACTGGATCCGGTCAACCTTTTCGTGAAGCGCGCGAATAACTTCAGATGTGTTTTCGCCATAAAGTTTCAACACCAGACCCGATACAACCTCCCCTTCCCCGTTGCGTGTCACCACGCCGCGGCGAACCTCTTCACCGGTGGTCACTTCGGCAACCGCGCCAACCGTCAGTGGTACACCATCGACAACCCGGATTGGCACATCGCGCAGTTCACCCAAATCCCTGATCATGCCGATTCCGCGCACCAGGGCCTCTTCCGCGCCAAGCACCATAAACTGTCCGCCGGCGTTCCGGTTGTTTGCCCGCACCGACTCGATCATCTCCGCCAGGGATATGTTGTATTTTTGGAGCAGAAATGGATTCACGCGAATCTGGTACTGAAGCACATGACCGCCAATGGAAAGAATGTCGGTAACGCCGGGAACGGATTGCAGTTGATACTTCACCACCCAGTCATTCATATCGCGGAGATAAACATCCACAGGCAATCCGCCGGTATCCACATTTTCATCCGCCGTCAGGTAATACATGAATATCTGCCCCAATCCGGTTGATATGGGGCCCAGCATGGGCGGATCATGCAGGACCGGAAGTGCGGCCTGACTCGCCGCTAAACGCTCCGCCACCAATTGCCGGGCAAAATAAATATCCGTGCGGTCGCTGAAATAAACATAAACGACGGCAAGCCCGAACGCCGATGTTGATTTTATGTGCACGACGCCAGGTAGTCCGTTCATGGCATTTTCTATCGGGAATGTGATCAAGCGCTCGATTTCCTCCTGCGCCATGCCATGAGCTTCAACAAACACCGGAACCATGATCGGCGATATATCCGGAAACGCATCCACCGCCATATTCCGGTATTGATAAATGCCCAACACCATCAAGGCGACCATGAACAAGAGGATCACGCCTCTGACTCTCAAAGAAAATGAAATAACCTGATTCATCATGTTACATTCCGTCCTTTAATGACCATGTCCGGCGTGTGGATCCAGACCGCTGGTCACAATATGCGCCTTGAGCTCAAACGCCCCCTTGACGACATACCATTCACCCGCTTCCAACCCGTGGATTATTTGGACGTATCGCGCATCGGAAAGGCCGGTTTGAACTTCGCGAATCACATAGCCGCCGTCTTCACGCACAAAAACAACGGACTCTCCATCGATGCGCTGAACCGCTTCGCGCTTCACTACCACATCAGCCTCGACGGACTCAACCGTCAGACGCGCCTGAACAAAGGCGCCGGGCATAAAATCCTCTTCAGGATTCTCCAGAATTCCCCGAGCCTGCACCGTCCGCGTTTCCCTGGACAGGAGCGGGCTGATATAATGAACGTGGGTTTCCGCCTCATGTCCATCCGCCGCGATCAAGGTAACGCGGCGACCGCGGGCAACGTGATGCCGGTATTGTGGAAAAATACTGATTTCAACCCAAACGCTTGTCAAATCGGCGACTTCAAACAACAATTCGTCCTCGCCCAACGATTCCCCGACCGTGGCATTTTTTATTGTCACGATCCCGGAACGTGGCGCGATCAACACAAACATCGAAAGCGTTTCGCGGTTTTCAAGAACGGCAAGCCGGTCACCGGACTGAACCTTGTCGCCAACCTCAACCAACAACTCCCGGACCAAGGCGGGATACGCCGGCTTGATCTGCGACACACGATCTCGATTCAGTACAATTTCCGCAGGAAACGTGACCTGGCGATCGACTTTTCCACTTCCCGCGGACCTGAGTGTAAGCCCGAGCTTTGCGGCGATATCCGGCGCCACGACGATCGCTTCACGTTGATGATCATCATCACAATTTTCATGATCATGACCCTCGTTCGCCAACACCGTCATTGCGCTCATTAAAAAGCATAATATAAAAATCATTTTAAACTTCATTTTCATTGCTCCGTTTCAAATTCTACAAACCATTGCATTTCGATCGCGGCCATATGCACATCCCGCTGTTTCTCGATGTACCGCATGTACATTTCCGACAGGGTTTGACGAGCCGCCAAAAGTTCCAGCGAGGATCGCCTTCCCGCCTCGTACCCTTGATGACAAACGGCGAACGCCTTTTCCGCCATGGGGATCAAGTGATCGCGGTAACCGGTCAATTGCATGTGCGCGGACTCGTACGCATTTACAATTTCATCGTGTTGTCTTTTTACATCGCGTCCGGCCAACTCGGCCTCTGCACGCGCCGCCTCTACCCGCCACGATGCGGGACGAACCGCATGTCGACCTCTCGAAAAAAGCGGCAGAGGAACGGATGCGGCAACCAGGACCGTGCTTTCGTTGGAAACATCTTCGTACCGCACACCCACCCCCAACGAAATGCCCGCCAACAAACCGGCGCTTGCCTGTTCAAGCCCCACCTCCGCCTGCGACACCAGAATGCCGGCCCGGACGAACGCGGGATGATGTTCAGGCGATCCTGACGCCGTGGAATTTTCCAATGATTGGAAAAATTCTCCCGACAAATTTCCAACCATTGGAAAATCACCACCGATCAGCGTCGCAAGCTCCCGTTGTTTGAGCGCAAGCGCCATTTCACACTCGCGCACTTCCATCCGGGATGACATCAGCGCCATGTCCGCCTGCAATATGTCCAACTCGGAAACCACACCGGCCGAATACTTGGTGCGAATCGTATCAAGCAAGCGTTCCGCGATTTCCAGTTGATCCTTTTTTGTTTTGAGAATTTCCCGGCTTGCGAGAACTTCTATAAAGGCTTTTTGCAATGCGACCTCGACGTCACGCAGAGCGGCCACCATGGACACCTCCGCGGCGCGCTTTGCGTATGCCCCCAGCATTCGCTGACGGTTCTGGTGCGAAGGCCGGGTCAACCCCTGCTGAATCATGGCTGTATATTCGCGATCGCCTCCGAGACCTTCCACTTCAAGATCGAGCGCGGGGTTTGGCCAACGAATGCTCAAAAGTTGCTCGTGAACAATAGCCTGTGCCGACGCATTGGCGGCAAGGATGGCCGGATGGTGATGGCGCGCACGCGCGAGCGCCTCCTCGATCGTCAAGGCTCGCGTTAAAACGGGAAATAGAATTAAAAAAACGGACAGAAATATTCGAATTGCGGGCATGATAAACTCCTGGTTTGATATGTTGCAGAACGCAGAACGCGGTCTGGTATCAAATCAGAAGCTGGATCGATGCAAGCGACGGAAGGATGCCGGAAACAGGATGGTCGCACCGTCGAAGATGAACGGTTGTTCCTGCGGGCGAAAACACTTCAATAATTCCGGACCGACACGCCGGCAACACCCGCCACACGGATGTTTCAGTCGAGGACCAGGCGCCGACATCCCCGCATGGCACTTCGAGGCAAACCCGGCAGTCATCATGCACTGGCGGATGAGGTGTACAGTCAGCCTGCGCGCAAACGGCAATGGGTTCGTCGTGATGTACAAACATCTCGTGAACGCAAGGCAAGAGCGTTGCGAACCATAGCAACAAAGCCACCGTGGATTTGAAAAGCGCCATACACCGGAAACTACCGGTGTTTGGCTTTTTTGTCAATTTTGCATGAGCCAGGCGCTACTTGACCGTCATCACCCCGCGCATGCCGGCAGGCGTGTGACCCGGGAACGAGCAGACAAACGGATAAGCCCCCGGCGCCGAGGGCGCTTTGAACTTCAGCGTCTCGCTCTCGCCGGGACCCAGCACCCTGGTGGCCGCCACGACTTGTCCGGCGTATTCGGGAGCTATGTACTCCTTGTCCGGATGCCGGATGGAGGCCGCCGAAAACGTATCGCCGTTCAAACCCTTGTCGAGGATAACCAGGTTGTGACCCATGACTTGCTTGGGAAGTTTGCCGATATTGTTAAACACCAACGTGATGTCAGCTCCGGCGGGAACTGAAAACGCGGTTTGATCAAACCGCATGCGATCATCACCGGTGATCGAGATACTGGTAACCAGGTCAGGATCGACCACCGCCGGGGCCACCGGTTTTTCCGCTTCAATTGCCATCGCATGCTCATGATGATCCGCAACCTTGGCGCGCCCCTTCACAATGATCCTTCCCTCCATGTAAGGATGCGGCGTACAGATGTATGAGTACTCTCCTTCGACATTCAACGTCGCGTTGAACGATTCACCGTGGGCCAACAGCGGACTGACAAATCCTTCCGCTTTTTCGGGCGTTTTTGTTGCCGCGACATTGTGAATACCGGAGTACTCGCCGGCCAGATAAGTGAAAACATCTTCATTGATCCAGGTGATTTTCGTGCCGGGACTTACCTGCACCACTTTTGGCCAATACGAGTTTCCAATAATCGATATGATGACCTCTTCGACTTCCGGACCATAAACAACCGGGCGGTCCACCGGATGGGTTCCCGGACGAAACGGGCTTATCACGCGGGTGGCTTTTTCAAGGTTTTCCCCCGCTTCCTTGTCTGAATATTCCGGACCGTCCGCAAACACTTCGGCGGGAGTATTCGCATTGGATTCGGCAACCAACAAACCGATTGCTCCGCGACTGGTCGAACCGACTGCGTGGGATAACATGGTGTAGGCGCCCTCCTCGGGCGGAACACGAAACTCAATCACCCAGGAGTCCGACGGTCCGGCGGTGACGGTTTGACCGCCCGGCCAACGCGCATCGGGATGCCCCTGCCAATAAACATAGTCCCAAATAATTCCGACAATATGGAACGTGGAAATCAAATTGGGCCCGACATTCAGAAAGTAAATCCGGACAAAATCTCCCGGCCTGACCCGAATCGGCTCTTCGACATAGCGAAACAACCGGCCATTGAACATGGTGTATGCGGCGCGCCCCTCAATAGCATCCTTTCCCGAGGCATACAGCTCATGCTGGACAAGATAAAGTTCAAGGTCGGGCTTGCGTCCCATGTCTTTTTCGAGCTGATACGCCGGTTGAGCTTTGGGCTTGACCACCATCATCCCATACTGCCCGGCCAGAACATGCATCGGAATCGCGTGTCCGCCCGGTGCGCAGTGATACAGATAAACGCCGGGATACGTCGCCTTAAACCGCAAAGTCTTGGTTTGGCCCGGAGCAATACTGCCGAGATATTTTGATGTCTGCGTGTACGCGGCGTGTATGGATGCGCCGTGCGGAACCGTGCCGTCATTTTTCACCGTAAACTCCACGATATCACCCTCCTCGACAATAACCGTGGGGCCGGGCACTTTGCCGTCGATCAAAAATCCATCGTACACTACGCCATTTCCGATATAGGTTTTACCTTCATGCAACGTGATGTTGACGCGGGCATTTGCCGGCGCATCCTGCGGCACATACGATGTGGGGGGAATCGGCAGTTGCGCATCTCGGGCCACAATTTCCGGAAATTTTGCCTTCTTCATATAATCCGGCATGACGTGCTCCTTTGGCGTCACGTCGGGAATTCCGGTTTTGCGTGAAATCGCCTGGGCCAAAACGACGGGTTCGGGACGGTCCACAACACGCGGTGTGATAACGTCGGCCAAGGAACGCCCGGAAGCCGCCATGTCGGAATACCCCTCCAAGGGAAGTCCACGCTGGTTCTGCGCCGCTCTTTGCAGATCGCGCCCCAAAAGCGAATCCGCGCGTGCGGTCATGATCTCATCGGCAAATACCACATTGCACGCCTTACAGCCCAGAACCGGGTTGGTCGCAACCAGAAAAACCGCAACTACGACCGCGGCAAATACCACGCCAAACCAACTGCATCCATACTTTATCGTTTTCATAATTGAGCACCTCATTCTTTTACCACGTCCTATTTAGGACTATTATATCTTAATTGTCGTTAAAAAAACGACAGCCGACAATTCGCTTGATTCAACTCCCGCCGTCATGTATAACCTATTTAAGAGTTTCTTGTCTTAATATAGTGCGTATGAAAAATTTTGTAAAGCTTTGGTTTGAATATTCCTCGCAGGGCGAGCCTTATCGCATTCTGTTTCCGCTCGGAGCCATGATCGGCGCCTTCGGGGTTTTTCTCTGGCCGGCCTTCGTCATGGGCTGGATATCCTTCTACCCCGGAATTCCACATGCCCGAATCATGACGCAGGGCTTTGTTTTCTGTTTTATGGCCGGATTTCTCGGATCCGCCCTGCCCCACATGCTGGAAGTCAAGGGTATGAACCTGAAAGGCGCGTTGATAATTTGCGTGCTCGTTCTTGTCGTTACCGCACTTCACGCCATGCAACGCACGTTCTGGGGCGACGTGGTTTTTGTCATTCTGGTCGCAACCACCATCGCCATGGCGTTGCACCGCTGGCCGGAACGCAACGATTTGCCTCCGCCCGGAATGATGCTGGCCGCGATAGGTTTGATTTGCGGCATTTCAGGAACCATCCTGATGTCGCTTGCCCAAGCCGGCTGGGTAAATGCATACATGTATAGCCTGGGCCGACTTCTGCTTTATCAGGGCATGATTCTGCTTCCCGTGCTTGGGCTTGGCGTTTACCTTCTGCCCCGCATGGCCGGACTTCCCAACCGGCACAAGCTTCCCGCCGGCCGCCACCCTTCTCGGGCGTGGAAAACGCGGGCGTATTTCATGTTGGCGTGCGGCGGCTTGATTCTGATCAGCTTTGCCATGGAGGTCGCGGGCTATACGCGAACAGCTTTCGCACTGCGTTTTGCAACCGCCACATTCTGCCTCCTGCACGAGGCGCCTCTTTATCGGGCAAGGCAAATCGACGGCTCCATACCCAGGGGGTTGATGATTGCCGCGGGATCCATTCTGCTCGGATACCTGACCATGGCCATCTGGCCGGCATGGCAAATGTCACTGTTACACATTGTATACATCAGCGGGTTTGGTTTGTTGATTGTAAACATTGCCGCGCGCGTCATCCTGGGACACAGCGGAAACACGGATGAAATATATTCCCGCCACCGCGCAATAAACTGGATTGCCAGACTGGCCCTTCTTGCCATGGCCACTCGCGTATCCGCCGACGTGATTCCCAGCATGCAATGGTCGCACTACGCATATGCCGCATTAACCTGGATGGCCATCACCCTGATTTGGCTGGCAAAATTTGCGCCGTTTTTGGCGCATAAAAACCCGGAGCCTTAAACCGCCAACACGATGCCGACACACACCAGCTTGACACTCGCATTATTGATCCGCATTTGATACGGTGAAACCACATACAACAACGAACGACAGGAGGCAGGCATGAAAAGGTTTATTCGTAAATGGTTTGTTTTGTTGATCACCCCCGCCATGGCCTTCACCGCGGAACCTCCATCATTCCAGAATCTTCGCTACGAAGAACCGGCGCGGGTTTATCGCGAAGTGGAACCGGTCGCCAGCCTTGACCGCCTCAAATACATTAAACTCGGAGATTCCGAAACTGTATTTTTAAGCCTGGGCGGACAAGCCAGGATGAGATGGGAGCTTTGGGAAAACTTCAGCTTCGATCAGGCCAACGATGACAACTTCGGGTTGTTTCGTTTGCGCCTGCACGGCGACCTTCACCTTGGCGAAAGTGTCCGGATATTTATCGAGGGCAAACACGCAACATCAACCGACCGCGACCTGCCGGGAGGGCGTCGCACCCTGGATGTCGACGAACTGGAATTGCAAAATGCCTTTGTGGATGTTGCGTCCTCTGTCGGAGACTGGACCACCACCCTGCGTCTCGGTCGCCAGGAATTATCCTATGGCGCCCAGCGTTTGGTCAGCCCGCTGGACTGGGCCAATAGCCGCCGCACCTGGGATGGCGCCCGCATCATTGCCAACAACGACACATGGCGAATCGATGCGTTTGCCACCCGGCCGGTGACCGTGGAAAAATATAACTTCAACGAACCGGACTCCGACCAGGCATTCTTCGGTATCTACGCCGTACACGATGTTCCAGAATGTAAACTCAAATACGACATCTACATCTTGCGGCTGGACCGCAATGATCTGCCAACCGGTGATGAGGAACGCTACACCGCCGGACTTCGCCTGCTCGGAAAATGCCTGCTGACCGGCATCGAATACGATGTCGAGGGCGGATGGCAATTCGGTGATTCCGGCGACAACGACATTCGCGCATGGTTCTTCGCCGGTGAGCTGGGTTACACCTTCGCCGAAACCACCACAAAACCCCGAATCCACGCCGGATACGATTATGCAAGCGGTGACGACAATCCCGCCGATGACAAAGTGAAAACCTTTCATCAACTGTTCCCGCTTGGACACGCCTACCTTGGTTACATCGATATTCTCGGACGGCAAAACATCGAAGCCTTCAGCCAGGGTGTTTCCCTGTGGCCGATTGAGAATAAAGTGCAAGTCCGCTTTGACCACCATATTTTTCGCCGGGCGGAAAAAGCCGATGCTGTTTATAATGTCGGCGGAGGCATACTGCGCGCGGGAGATGCGGGATCATCCAGTGATGTTGGATCCGAAATCGACGTGACGATCACATATCGCATAAACCGGCACCAGCTCGCCTCGGCGGGATACAGCCGATTCTTCGCGGGTGATTTCATCAAGGAATCGGGTCCGTCCGAAGACGTGGATTTTGCGTACGTCTCCATGCAGTTCACATTCTGATTCGCGAATTGCCGTCCGTCATGTATACTGACTGCATGACCGACCAAAACGAAGAAAAGAAACTCGACCGCGACGAAGTGGGTAAACAGCTTCAGGACATGCTGAAGCAGGCCCGAATTCAATTCATGCAATTTCCCGGCATGGGAGAAACTTCAGCCGGTGAAGCTGATCGCGAAGATATTGAAGACGCCGAGGCGGAGGCCGCCATGGATCGTATCCGGTCGTTTCAGTTGAAACCGCGCGAAGTCCGCGACTATCTGGATCGCTATGTCATCCGTCAGGATGAAGCCAAAAAGGTTCTTTCCGTCGCCATTTGCGATCACTACAACCACGTACGCCGTTGTCTCGACGACACACATGCCGCACAGGAAGAGTACACCAAACAGAACGTCATCCTGCTCGGCCCGACCGGCGTGGGCAAAACCTACCTGATGCGGTGCATAGCAAAATTAATCGGCGTGCCGTTCGTGAAGGCGGATGCGACCAAATTTTCCGAAACCGGTTATGTCGGTTACGACGTCGATGATATCGTGCGCGATCTTGTTCGCGCCGCCAACAACGACCCCGACCTGGCCCAATACGGGATTGTCTATATCGATGAAATCGACAAGATCGCCACCAAAGCCACCGCAGGCGCGCGCGATGTATCCGGGCGCGGCGTGCAAACCAATCTCTTGAAGTTGATGGAGGAGACCGAAGTCAACCTCCAGAGCCAGACCGACCTGGTCGGACAAATGCAAGCCATCATGGAAATGCAACGCGGCGGCAAACCACGCAAACGCACCGTCAATACCCGTCACATTTTGTTTATCGTAAGCGGCGCATTTGACGGATTGCACGAAATCATTCGCAAACGCGTCGCCTCGGGCGCCATCGGTTTTGGTTCCGCACAACAAAACACCGCCGATGATGATCAACTGCTGAAAGCAACCAGCACATCGGACTTCATTTCGTATGGATTTGAACCGGAATTCATCGGGCGCCTGCCGGTCCGGGTGGTTTGTGAAAATCTGAATGCTGACGACCTTGAAAAAATCCTTCTGCAGTCGGAGGGAAGCATTCTCAAGCAATATGTTCAGGACTTCCATGGCTATGGCATTTCCATGACCATCAAACCTTCGGCGTTGCGGCAGATCGCCGAAAAAGCGGCGCTGGAAAAAACCGGCGCTCGCGGATTGATGACCGTGCTGGAAAACATCCTGCGAGACTTCAAATTCGAGTTGCCGTCCACCACCGTCAAGGAGCTGACCATCGATGACGAGGCCCTCGGCAATCCTGCTGAAGTCATGAAGCGAATATTCAAGGAAAACGAAGCGGCTCAACGCCAGAACTTACTTGAAGAAGTAACGCGATACGCCGAACGTTTCGCGGAAGAAACCGGTCTCACCGTAAAATTCACGGATGATGCGGCGGAACGCATTGTTGAAGAAAGCCTCAAGACGCACAAAACCGTTCGGGGTATTTGCGAGGAGCGATTTCGTGATTACGAATTCGGCTTGAAACTGATCAACAAGAACACCGGGCAACAGGAATTTGTAATCACACGCCAAACCGTCGAGAATTCCGTTGAGGAAATTTCAAAGTGGGTTCGCGAAAGTTACGCGGCGGGAGCATGAAGTTTCGCCGCTCTTGACTTCCTTGCTGAAAACCGAATTTCGATGCAGACAAATGATATCCCCCGCCGGTTGACTGTCGTGAAAATCCGTGTATATTGATAGGCGTAGTCGACATTCAATAAACATCAACCCTGCCTTTACATGAGGCACTGTGAGGAGATCAACAATGAACATGAAGCGTACGTTTCTGCTTTCGACTGTCGCCGGATTAACCTTGGCCTGCTACACCCAGGCACAAATTAAATCGCCGGCTCCCAGCCCGTTCCATGAACAAAAACAAGTGGTCGGCGTTACCGAGTTCAAGATCAACTACTCGCGCCCCAGCGTGAAAGACCGCGAAATCTATGGCGGCCTCGTCCCCTACGGCGAAGTCTGGCGCACCGGCGCGAATGCCACGACCAAAATATCTTTCGACACTGAAATCAATTTCGGCGGCCAAACCGTTCCCGCCGGCGATTATGTGCTGTTTTCCATCCCCGGTGAATCCGAGTGGACCGTCATTCTTTATGGCGACACTGCCGTCGCCAACACCGGCCACTACAGCCAGGAAAACGATGTGGCCCGCGTTACGGTCATCCCATCCGATCTGAACGACGCAGTGGAGTCTTTCTCCATCGGTTTTGATCATCTGCGCGATGACTCCGCCAACCTGAACCTCGACTGGGCCAACACCCGCGTCTCCGTCCCCGTGAAAGTTGATACGGATGCTTTCGCCATGGCGTCGGTGGAAGCATCGCTGGCCAACATCGACTCATGGACCGCCCGTGACTACGCGAACGCCGCCGACATCTACGCCAAAACCGGCAAAGATGTCGCCACCGCTACCGAGTGGATGGGCAAGGCATCCGAATTAATGCCGAACGCCTTCTGGTGGCAACACCGCTATGCAAAAATGCTGGCCGACCAGGGCAACGTTGAAGCCGCCATTGCCGCCGCGGAAAAATCCCTCGCCAACGCCAAAGCCAACGTGGGCGGAGACTTCGGTTACATCAAATTGAACGAAGACCTCCTCTCGACGCTCAAATAGGCTGAATCTTGCATGCGGCCCCGCGGTCGAAGTGATCCGCCGGGGCCGCACGATTTTCAGTTTACATTTATGCGCACGACCATCGCCATGATCGCTGCATGCCTGTTTGCAGGCCAGTCAAGGGCCATCGAACCCATGCCGAGCGGACAATTGGAACTGGAACTCAACAAGCTGTTGACGTTGGGAAGCGCACTTTATGTTGCCGCGCACCCCGATGATGAAAACACGAAACTGATCACCTACCTCGCCAACGAAACAAAAGCACACACCACCTACCTGTCCCTGACCAGGGGCGATGGCGGACAAAATTTGCTCGGCGCCGACCTTGGCGAAAAACTCGGCATCATCCGCACGCATGAATTGCTGGCGGCCCGCCGCATCGACGGCGGCGAACAATTGTTCAGCCGGGCCAATGATTTCGGCTACTCGAAAACACCGGAGGAAACACTGGCGTTCTGGGGCCGCGAGGAAATTCTCGCCGACACCGTGTGGGCCATTCGCTTGACCCGGCCCGATGTAATCATCACGCGGTTTGCCATGGAACCTGATTTCACCCACGGCCATCATACCGCCGCCACATGGCTGGCCATGGACGCCTTCACCGCCGCGGCCGACCCGAATCGTTTTCCGGAACAACTGACCATGGTCGAACCGTGGGCGGCCAAACGGCTGATCTGGAACACGTCGCACTGGTTCTATCAGCGCCGCAACATCGTGTTCGACCCCACCGGTTTGTTGTCCGTGGATACCGGCGTGTACAATCCACTGCTCGGCGCGGCTTATTCGGAAATCGCCGCTCGCAGTCGGAGCGCCCATAAAACCCAAGGTTTCGGAGCTACCGCGGAACTCGGCGTATCCATGGAGTACTTCATCCACCTCGCCGGGGAACCGACAACCAACCATCTTTTTGAAGGTATCGACCTGAACTGGTCGCGCGTGCCCGGAGGCGAACCGGTGGCCGAGGCCATTCGTCTGGCAATCGACGCATTTTCACCCCGCGAACCGGCGAATGCCGTCCCCCACTTGATCGAGGCCCACCGCGCGCTCTCCGCATTGCCGGATCAATTCTGGAAAACCAAGAAACGGCGCGACCTTGAACGCGTCATCGCCGCTTGTCTCGGCCTTGATGTCGAAAGCGTCACCACGCAACCGTCCGCCGTACCCGGCGGCGAAGTTGCGCTCACCATCAACGCCGTTCAGCGATCTCCCCTTGATGTACATATCTCCTGCTCAATACCATTTGATGAATTCCCGCTCATCGAAAATCAGTTGCTATCCTTCAACGAGTTGGCGGAGAACAAGAAAACCGTAAGCATCCCCGCTGATTTGCCGGCATCCCAGCCCTACTGGCTGATCGAACCCCACGAAATCGGGCGGTATGAAGTCGCCGATCCTTCAATGATCGGCACACCGGAGAATCCTCCCGCCGTACCGGTGTCGGTTCGCGTCACCGTGGATGGCTACCCGCTCGACTACACCATTCCGACTTCCTACAAATACAACGACCCGGTACACGGCGAAGTGAAGGAGCCTTTTGTACTAACTCCACCTGTGATGGTGAACCTTCCCGAATCGCCCCGGATTTTCAGTCGCGCCGCGCCGGAAAAAATCTCCGCGCGCATCATCGCCCGATCCGCCATCTCCAATGGCCAACTTCGGTTTATCGTTGAAGATGGATGGAAGGTCGATCCGCCAACCGTCACATTTGACGCCGCCCCCGGCGAGGAAATCAGCGTCGAGACCAAGCTGACCCCGCCCTCTGATCCGGGCCGGTCAACATTGCGCGCTGAAATTGTCATCGCCGGTCAGACATACGACCGCGGTTTTGAGCGCATCACATACGATCACATTCCGGTGCAGACGATTTTCCCGCGCGCGCATATTCAACTCGTCCTGCTTGATGTCGAAACTGCCGGCGAACGCATCGGATACATTCCCGGCGCCGGCGACGCCATCCCCGAGGCGCTGGCGCGCATCGGCTATTCGGTGGACATGCTGTCCGAATCCGACATGAATACCGAAACGCTTTCCCGCTACTCCGCCATCGTGCTCGGCATCCGCGCGTTGAACACCAATGAACGCATCGGTTTCTATATGCCCGCCCTCTTCGAGTACGCGAACCGGGGCGGCGTTGTAATTCTTCAATACAATGTGCATCGCGGATTAAAGACGACATCATATAGTCCCCACCCTTTCACCATTTCACAGGAACGCGTGTCCGACGAAACCGCGGAAATGCGCATCCTCGCGCCCGACCATCCGGTCCTGAATTTCCCGAACCGGATCACCGGAGCCGACTTCAGTGAGTGGGTGCAGGAACGAGGGCTTTATTTCGCCTCATCCTGGGATGAAGCATTCACACCGATCTTCTCCGCCAACGATCCCGGCGACAAGCCGTCGGACGGCGGTCTGCTGGTCGCGCGACACGGCGATGGATGGTTTGTGTACACCGGCATCTCCTGGTTTCGACAGTTACCGGCTGGAGTGCCCGGCGCGTACCGCTTGTTCGCGAATCTCGTTTCCCTGGGGCACGCGCCATGACGGAAAACGTCGACGAACCACGCATCAAATGGCGGGCCATCTATGGAGGCGTTCTCCTCTGGCTGGTCGTCATGATCCTGCTGATGTTCTTGTTCGGGCAGGTGTTTTCATGAGTCCGCTGGACTGGTTCGTCATGTTGTCCACGGTGGTCGGACTCGCGCTGTACGGCTTGTGGACGGCCAAGAATCATCAGTCGGTCAACGACTACATGCGCGGCGGACGGAATCTCAAATGGGGCACGATCGGCCTCACCGTGATGGCCACCCAGGCTTCCGCCATCACATTTCTATCCATCCCCGGACAGGGTTACCGGAACGGCATGGCGTTTGTACAAAACTATCTGGGACTTCCCATCGCCATCATCATCATATCGGCTTTTTTCATCCCGATGTATTACCGTTTGAACGTCATCACCGCCTATGAATTTCTCGGGCGGCGGTTCGATGAAAAAACCCGGGTGCTCGGCGCGGGACTGTTTCTCATCCAGCGCGGACTTGCCGCCGGCATCACCATTTACGCCCCCGCTATCATCGTCTCGAGCATCATGCACTGGCCGTTAAGCCCCACCATCCTGTTAAGCGGAGCCCTCGTGATACTCTACACCGTGGCCGGCGGAACCCGCACCGTCAGCCTCACCCAGAAATACCAGATGCTGATTATTCTCGGTGGCATGTTCATCGCATTTGGTTACATGGTGAACGGAATTACCGAACACATTTCTTTTGGAAGCGCGCTTCACCTCGCCGGAATGTACGACCGGCTGGATTCGATCAACTTCTCGCTCGATCCCGGCAAGCGTTACACCATCTGGACCGGGTTGATTGGCGGCACGTTCCTCGCGTTGTCTTATTTCGGCACGGATCAGTCACAGGTTCAACGTTATCTGGTCGGCCGCTCCACGTCCGCGATTCGCGCGGGACTTTTATTCAACGCCATCCTGAAAATCCCGATGCAGTTCGCCATTCTGCTCATGGGCGTTTTGCTGTTTGTTTTTTATCATTTCCACCAGCCGCCGATTTTCTTCAACGTCGGCGCCACCGGACAGGTACCGGAAGAAGTTCGCGCACCCCTCGAAAACGAGTATGCCTCCGCGTTCGCGGCCCGGACCGTACTATTGAGCGCCGCCATGGAAGAGCGGCAGATCACCGGCGCATTCCCCCCCGAAACCAAGGCGGAAATTTTACGACTGACCGCGGACATGGAGCAATCGCGGGACGCCTTCAAGGCGGCGCTGACCGAGGTCAATGCCCGGGCCGACACGGAGGACTCCGATTACATCTTCCTGCATTTTGTACTGGGCAATCTTCCCGCCGGACTAGTCGGCCTGCTGGTCGCGGTCATTTTCCTCGCCGCAATGTCTTCAACCGCCTCGGAGCTTAACGCATTGGCATCCACCACCATGGTCGATTTCTATCAGGCCTATTTCCCGCGGGATCAAAGCGAACGCCACTATATTTGGGTTGCTCATCTGTTCACATTCATCTGGGGACTGATCGCGGTCGGATTCGCCCTGACGCTGACCTTGTTTGAAAACCTGATTGAGGCGGTGAATATCATCGGGTCGCTTTTTTACGGGACAATCCTCGGTTTGTTCCTGATCGCCTTTTTCCTGAAACGCATCGGCGGGCACGCCGCGTTCGCCGCCGGCGTCGTGGCCGAGTTGATTGTGCTCGCGCTATACGCCTCCGATATAAAGATAGGCTACCTCTGGTTCAACATGATCGGCTGTGTTCTGGCCATTCTGCTCGCGCTCATTTTCCAGATGTTTGTGAAGTCGAATAATTCGGATGCCCCAAAAGCCCTGGAAGTATAATCACATGGGTGACGCACCGGTCATTTGTTTTGGACAGCAACCGTGCGGATTTTTGCCACGGAGATTTCTGGTCTCTAAAATCCAGACGGCCCGACGCATACAAAGGGAAATCGGCGGACGCATCGTCTACTTCTGCCATGACAGTGATCACGATTACCGCGAAACATTGTGCATTCTCAAGGACCGGACCACCGGCAACGAAGAACGGATCAACTTCTCTTTTGTGAACAAGATCCAGAAGAAATTCACGCCGCTGTTTGCCAAGAAAATCAAACCGGAATGGCAAACCGCCACCGCCCGACGCCTTCCGAGATTTGTCAGCGGGAGTGAAATTATCGACGCATTCAAATCCGTGACAGCGGACAACGCCGCGGACTTCTGCCTCGGCATGTACCGGAAACTCGGACTTCTCGATGGCATTGACGTAATGCGATCCAGCGACTCCGCATTTCGAAAGGCCGCCTATCCGGTGGATGATTATTACGTGGATGTGATGTACGAGGGCGAACTTGTACGCGCCAGACGGTGCGAAGGCGACCGCCTCCGCCTACATCAGGGCGGATCAGACTACATCGACCTTCCCGACCGGGAGTGGAAGATCGAGCAAGTCAGTCCCACGCGTGACACCCGATTGCCGTGGATGCAATCAGTCATCCGATGCACCCACTATGTCGCCGGAGCGAGCGAAATGAAGTATCTGGACAAGACTCAGGCTCCGGGAGTGGAACTCATCCCGAGGGACGACATTTCGGAACCGCATGATTCGTATGTGCCGTGAAACCAAACCGAATCGTTAAGTCCTCTGCGGCTTGGTTGGTCCAATCCTTGATATAGAAGACAGCTTATGTTTCATCTGCGGTGCGTATGGCTCGGTCAAGAAGAACATCTTCCAGATTGCGGCGACCATCAAAAACAGCCACGACATAGACCGTACGCGCGGCAATTCGATAGATGATACGCCAGGGTGATACGATCAATTCCCGATGTGTCATCAGTCCAATAGCTTCAAGCTCCGGCACCACGCGTCCACGCTCGGGAAAGTTTTCCAAACTCTCACCACAAGCCTCCATTTTCTCCAGCACCCGGCCAGCCGCTATAGGATCATCGACCGCAATCGTCTCAACAATGGCAATCAAATCCTGTTCGGCAATGCGGGCAAATTCGACAGAATACGTTTTCCGCGCGGACATTCTAGACCCGTTCAGCAGAGAGCTTCTTGTGTAACCGGGCGAAAACCTTGTCGGCCCTAGCCGTCCGACCGGCCAGAATGTCTTTTTCTCCCCGAGCGATCATCTTGAGCAATCCTATCGCAGTTCGCATGTTTTCATAACTTTCCGGATCCTGCAGGATCGCTTTTGCCTCGCCATTCTGGGTGATAACCACCGGTCGATGCGTCGTGTTGATCTGATTCAACAAATCCGCCGCGTTGTTCTTCAAGTATGTAATTGGGCGAATATCTTCAGTGAAATTCATATGCGTACTCCGTAAGTCCGAATTTAATACTTTATTCGGACCTTACGTCAATTGTTTTCAAGGTCAGGACATCGTCAATTTTGTGTGTGTCTCATTACCGACCTTAATCGCGCGGGAATCTGGACGTTTTGTATCAGGTTGGTTATCATGAGAAATATATCAGCAATGAAAATGGAACACGTTCGCAAACCTATACAACTTCTCGCCATTGGCGCACATCCGGACGACATCGAATTCGGCATGGGCGGCGTATTGCTCAAAGAGCGAGACGCCGGCGCGGAACTATCGCTGGTGATCACCTCGAAGGGCGAGTCGGGCACCAGCGGCACGCCCGCACTGCGCGAAGCCGAGGCCCGGGCGGCGGCATCCATGCTCGGGGCGGCAGATCGGATGACCTTCCTGGATTTCGGCGGCGATGGGCAACAGGAAGCAACCCCGGGTAATGCGTTGGCGCTGGCCCGCATCATCCGCGATATCCGGCCATCCATGGTATTCGCACCGGTTCCGCTTCCCAACCAGCACCCGGACCACGTCGCCGTCGGGACCATCGCGCGCAATGCATGTCGACTCGCCCGTTTCGGCGGCCTCGCCCCGCTTAAACCCCTGCCCTTGCACAAGATCGACTCGCTCTGGTTTTACTCTCTTTCCTCATCGTCGGATGCCGCAATTTCCTCGGCGGTGCTGGTCGATATTTCCAACGTGATGGAAGAATGGAAAACCTTGATGGCTTGTCACCACACCCAGGTAACCAGCCGGGATTATCTCGACCTGCAAATTTCTCGCGCCCGTCAACTCGGCCTTATGGCGGGTTGCGAATACGCCTCCGCATTGTGGCCGGGCGATCCGCCGGTGGTCGAACATATCAGTGACTTCAACCGCACGGCCCGTGGATTTTGAGCATGACCGGCACGCTCAAGATCGGCATCGTGTGTTACCCGACCATCGGCGGAAGCGGCATTATCGCCACTGAACTCGGCTTTCTGCTGGCCGACGCCGGACATGACGTTCACTTCATCAGCTACGAGCGACCGGTACGACTCAACACCGACCGGCCCAATCTGCATTTTCATCCGGTCATCGTGAATGAATATCCCTTGTTCAAATACCCGGACTACACGCTCCCGCTTTCCGTCCGCATTTCGGAAATCAGCCAGCAGTTCGACCTCAATGTCCTGCACGTGCATTACGCCGTACCTCACGCCACGGCGGCCCTGCTGGCGCGGCAAATGCTCGGCGGACGCCGCAGACCGGTCATCATCACCACCCTGCACGGGACGGACACCAACCTGATCGGCAAGGATCCCTTTTATCGCCCCATCATCAAACATTCGATCGAAAGTTCCGACGGCGTGACGACGGTGTCCGAGAATCTGCGGCAACAAACCATCGAGGTTTTTCAAATCGATCATCCGGTGGAAGTGATTCCTAACTTCTTTGATCCCGCACCTCCGCAGAAAGCACGGGAGGCCGTGCGCGCCGAACTCGGCGTGAACGAAGACGAAATCCTCCTCCTGCACATGTCAAATGTCCGCCCGGTGAAGCGCGTCGGCGACATCCTCGAGGCGATCGCGCAATTGCGCAATTTGAACAAAACGAAATTGCTCATCCTGGCCGGCGGGGATTTCAGTCCGTGGCGTTCGGATGTTGAAAGCCTGGGCCTGAGCGGCCGCGTGATGATCATGGAAAATGTGCCGGAGATCGGCGACTACCCAAACGCCTGCGACGTCGGCGTGTACGCCTCGGAGCAGGAAAGTTTCGGTCTCGGCATTCTCGAAACACTCGCTTACGGAAAACCCGTCGTGGCGACACACGCCGGCGGTATTCCCGAGGTGGTCACTCATACGAAAACGGGACTGCTGGTTCCCGTTGGTCAACCCTCCCAATTGGCTGAATCAATCGACCAACTGATTGTGAATGCTGATTTGCGAGTTTCCCTTGGATCGGCGGCAAAAAAAGATGCCGCCATGCGGTTTAATGGAAAAAACGTTTGTGCCCAGTACATGAGTTTGTATGAGGCGTGCCTATCGCGCGGATAAGTGGCCGCTTTTGTGATCTGCGGCTCGGCAGAAGCCTCGCCCTCCCTTTTCCATGTCACACCGGGAGGGCGAGGCTTCTGCCGAGCCGCGCAAAGTATCTTCAGCATTCGGGATAAGGTTACTTTTCACCAACACGTCGAGACCGGCCGAAAGCCACGATCATGAAGGCCCCCGAGGCGAACATCAACAAACTGTACACCACCGACGGCACCGCGATCCTTGCGCTTTCGAGAATGCCTAGTGCAATCGCCAGCGCCAATGTCCCGTTTTGAATTCCCGCTTCAATCGAGATGGTCACTTGCTGACGAAGCGAAAGTTTCAACCATCCCGCCAAGCCGAACCCAAGCGACATCGTGATCACGTTCAGCGCCAGCACGGCGAAACCCACTTCTTTGAACTGCGCCGCCAAATCTTTCTCCTTTAATACCGCGGCCAGAATGACCAGCGCCAGGAAAATGACCGATAATACATTTACCGGCCTGCTCATTCGGACGGAAAATTTCGGAAAGAAACGGTGAACCATCATGCCGAAACTGATCGGAACAATGGTGACCAGCATCAACTGCAATACGGTCTTGCCGAATGGAAGAGCCACCACCGCACCATCCAGTTGAAAGAGTTCCATGGCCACACCGACAATCAACGGAATAGTAAAAACCGTCACCACGCTGGAAACCGCAGTCAACGTCACGGAAAGAGCCGTGTCACCTTTGGCCAAATGTGAGATCATGTTGGAGGTTGGCCCACCCGGACATGCGGCGATCAACATCAACCCGATAGCCAATTCCGACGACAAACCAAAGGCCAGTACCAAGGCATAAGCCACGACCGGAAGCAGAACCAGTTGAATCAAGAGTCCCAGGATTTTGGCTTTCGGCGCCAAGATCACCCGCTTGAAATCAGCCACCGTCAACGTCATCCCCATGCCGAACATGATGATCATCAAGGCCAAAGGCAAAAATATCGTCTTCAAAAAATCTGGGGACATAAGCTCTCCTGTAATGACCCGCTACCATATTTATTCATCTACCACGGTCAAAACAAATTGCTTTATCTGTTTAGCCGGATAAAGTAATATATTGAAATTATGGGTATCCGTTGCTGAAAAGCATGCACCGGATCGGCTCGGCGGGAGCCTCGCCCTCCCGGTGTGACACGCAGAGGGAGGGCGAGGCTCCCGCCGAGTGTAATAAAACAATGTATGGCAGATAAAATAAATATTCGGCTTTATCAGTGTAACTCGGTGTCCATCCGTGGTTTAATCCCTATTGGACATGTCGAGGCATATGGGGTGAAATGTGAGCAAGCAGTCTAACATAAATCCACGCGAAAAGCTTCTGCGTGAAGCGTTGGCTAACCGTATCCTTATCATCGATGGCGCCATGGGCACGATGATTCAGCAGTACAAACTGCAGGAGGCCGACTACCGGGGCGAGCGCTTCAAGGATCACCCGCACGATGTGAAGGGCAACAACGACCTGCTCGTGCTGTCCCAGCCACACATCATTCAGGAAATCCACCGCAAGTATCTCGACGCCGGGGCCGATATCCTGGAAACCAACACCTTTAACTCGCAGTCCATCTCCATGGCCGACTACCACATGGAGGACCTCGCCTACGAACTGAACGTCGCCGGCGCCCGCATCGCCCGCGAAGTGGCCGACGAGTTCGAGAAAAAGAATCCCGCGAAACCGCGCTTCGTCGCCGGCGTGATCGGCCCGACCAACCGCACCGCGTCGATCTCCCCCGATGTAAACAATCCAGGCTACCGCAATGTGAGTTTCGACGCGCTGGTCGCCGCCTACACCGATTCGGTACGCGGGTTGATCGACGGCGGTTCCGACATCATTTTGATTGAAACGGTGTTCGATACGCTGAATGCGAAGGCGGCGATCTTCGCGGTGAAACAGTACTTCGCGCAGAACAACATCTCCCTGCCGATCATGATCTCCGGCACGATCACCGACCGCAGTGGCCGCACCCTGACCGGCCAGACCGCCGAAGCGTTCTGGTATTCGATGATGCACGCCGAACCGATCAGCATCGGTTTCAACTGCGCCCTCGGCGCCGCCGATATGCGCCAACATATCGACGATGTGTCGCGCGTAGCCAATACCTACATCAGCACCCATCCGAACGCCGGTCTGCCCAATGAATTCGGCGGCTACGACGAAACGCCGGAGGACATGGCGAAAATCCTGCGCGAATTCGCGGAAAGCGGCTTGATCAATATGGTCGGCGGATGCTGTGGCACCACGCCCGCGCACATCAAAGCCATCGCGGAAGCCGTGAAAGACCTGCCCCCGCGCAAGATTCCGCAGATCGAGAAAACCTTGCGCTTGAGCGGACTCGAACCGTTCGTGATCCGCCCGGAAACCAACTTCGTCAACATCGGCGAGCGTT
>DAOLDL010000016.1:0-46025 GCA_035327305.1 Kiritimatiellia bacterium
GCCTTGCAGCCGAAATGACTGCGGCTCGGCGCCGCCAGCAACTTCGGTTTTCGGGCTAATCCGTATTATTCGATTTCCTTCGCCTCAAATTGATCGCAGGTATCCGTAGCTTCCACTTCCTTGCGGTGGATGCCGCACCATTGCTTGAATGGATTGACCAGGTAATTTTTGCAATAGCGGCAGATCACCTTGTTTTCACCTTCGCCAAAAATGGCCAATACGGGCGAACGATCGGCGTCGGTAAATATCGAAGCTGGCGGCTTGGCAGGTTTATCATCTTCAGATGGCGGATCAAACACCTGGCCGCAAATTGCGCACTTCATGCGCTCGCCAATTCGGGTGAAGCCATCGTATACCGCCTCCTTGATCACCAAGGTTTCCTTGCCGCATGCTGAACAATACATTTCAGGCATTGAAGGTCTAGCCGCCAACGATGAATTTGATACTTGAGGTTGATTCAGAGTTTTTTCCGCGACGAAGAAATTTTTCCAGCCAGCCAGTGATTCCAGAAGCATCTCCGCCTTTTCCCGGTTTGATGATGATGGTATCGATGTCTGGATTCGCGTTGAGCCAGGTATTTACCCATAAGGCCAGTTGCTTCATCGATGGCGCGTAAAACAAATCATTATCTTCACCACTGGCCACGGACAGTCGGGATAAATTAATCACCATCGCGCATCCGCAAGATGTCACGGATGAATCCGCGGGATAAACAAACCGCCGACGATAAACTTCATGAATCGCGAAAGGATCGGATGAACATCGCAGAGCGGACAACAATCTAAGCTGTCGGGGATTTGCCGATATGCTTCCAAGATCGATGGATTTCGCGCGATGCGCCCAAGCGCCGGCCGCCCGTTCCATCAAGGCAACCAGGTAAACATCCTCAACCTGATCGTGACCATGTCGATAATGGCAATACGAATAGACAGCATCCAGAACATCGGAAGCATGGGCGGCGTCGAGTCCCATTTGCGTGGCGACATGAATCAATGATTCATGACGATGATCCACGGAATCAAGATTCAACACCATGGCCTTACTCCCGTCCGATCAATCCTTCGACTTCACTCAAGAACTGATTCACGTCGCGGAAGCGACGATACACCGAAGCGAATCGGACGTAGGCAACTTCATCAAGCTCCTCCAATTGATCCATGACCTTCTGACCAATAACCGTGGTGGGAACCTCGCGTTCGTATTCGCTTTCCAGTTCGCTCAAGATTGTGTCGACAATCGCTTCGATCTGTTGGGAACTGATGGGGCGCTTTTCACATGCCCGCTCGATGCCGCCCAGCAATTTGCGTCGATCAAGTTCTTCATGGCGACCATCGCGCTTGATAACCCGAAGACTGGTCTTGATAACTTCTTCGTAGGTTGTGAATCGATGCCCGCATTGGAGGCATACCCGGCGACGGCGTATAACATCCCCGTTACGGACCGAGCGGCTATCGATAACTTTATCGTCCAAGTGACTGCATTTCGGGCATCTCATCCCGTCACCCCCATTTTCAGCCTACCACATATAGTTGCCATGGATTGGGTGTAGCCCATATTTCGTGGGGCTGTCAAGTTTGTTGGATTAACTATTGTAAAGGGGGGGAAAAGTGCGTTAAGGGTAAAAACATGAAATGACGGCCCTTAACTCGCAGGTCTCGGACCGTCATTTCATTTGGTCCCCCCCAAGGGGGGGGATCAACCGTATAAGGCTACGGTTTTATTTTTTGGCTTTGGCCTTCTTAGCTGGGGCTTTCTTCTTAGCCGGAGCTTTCTTCTTAGCTGCTGCTTTTTTCTTTGCCATGTTCTTTTTCCCTCCCTTCGCTCGTTTGTGTTTTCGTTTCGTCTCCAACATTGGTTTCCGGAATCAACTTGATGTCAATCACCCGCTAACTTATGAGGTGGTGAAAAACGGGAATCTGGTTTGCGAGATCATCGCTACGGCATGAACGAAAAAACTTTTTCGTTTCATCCGCGAGTTTGATCTCATTGGATGCTGTTCGAAAATTGTCAAACGATGTGAAGTAAAATGACATGGCACTGCGTGTCAGCAAACGATCGAAAATATTTTTTCTTTCACAAACTTCATTCACGCATCTCTCATTTCTTGATTACACAATAAAAATGTTTTTCGAATACGTCAATCATTGACATGCAAAAAAGTGAAAATATTTTTTGACACGATTTTCGTCAGGTGAGGCGATGTCGCTCGGCGATGATGATGGAACGAAGCGCATCGTAGGTCGCATCGAGTCGATCATTGATGATGAAATAATTGAATTTTCGCCAGTGCGAAATTTCTTTTTCGACTTGTTGCATGCGTCGATCAATCACTTCATCGGAATCTTTTCCACGCCCTTTTAATCGCGCATACAACACATCAAGCGAAGGCGGCGCAATGAAAACATCCAGATATGCGCGTTTGAGTGCGTCGCGATTTTCCAACTGTTGGAGGTAGTTTCGAATTTGCGCCGCGCCCTGAACATCGATATCCATCAACACATCGCATCCGCTGTTCAACGTATCCATGACCATGTTTTTAAGTGTTCCGTACATGCGGCCATGAACCTTGGCGAATTCAAGAAATGCGCCGTCCTGGACTTTGCGGTTGAATTCATCTTCAGTAATAAAATGATAATCAACCCCGTCAATTTCCCCGTCGCGCGGCGAACGGGTTGTGCAGGACACCGAGTACTTCATGGTGTTGAACTCGGAAATCAACCGGTCACAAAGCGTGGTTTTACCCGTTCCAGACGGCGCGGATATCACAACCAACAGGGGTCTTGGATCAGGGTTAATCATTCTATGTTCTGCACCTGTTCACGGAAACGCTCAAGCTCCGCCTTGAATGTGACGACCATCGAAGATATGCGGGCATCCGCCGCCTTGGAGCCAATTGTATTGATTTCGCGGAACATTTCCTGGGCCAGGAAATCCATCGCCCGCCCTGCCGGTTCCTTTTCCTTCAACATTCCGATGCCCTGCTTTATATGACTGTTCAGTCGCGTGATTTCCTCGGTGATGTCCGAACGATCGGCAAAAAGCACCACTTCCTTTTCCAGCCGCTCATCGGGAATCAACAACTCGGAAGCAAGACGATTGATCCGGTCCCGCAACGTTGCACGGAAATTCTCGACGAGCGCGGGCGCTCGTTGCTCGATTTCCGCCACGACACCGGCCAGTGACGATAGTCGCGAGGTAAGATCGCTGACCAGAGAGGCGCCTTCCTTGCGACGCATGGCATGAAAGGATTTCAATGCCTTATCCAACGCTTTCTCCAGAACCGGCTTTACCAGATCAACACGCTCTTCCGCCTCCTGAATGGTCAACGCACCCGGGATGCGCAGTACATCTCCGAGGGAAATATTCCGCTGGACTCCGAATTTGTCCGCCAGCGTCCGCAACTCATCAAGGCAGGTCTTGATTAACGCGTGGTTGATTTTCACCGGTGATGCGGAACGACTTTCGGCATACTGGACGGAAACCTGGACGCTTACCCGTCCCCGCGATGTCGCATGTGAAACTTTTTCCACCAACAATTGTTCAAGCGATTGCAGGGAACGCGGCAGGTTGACATGCACATCCAATTGCTTCCGGTTTACCGAGCTGATTTCGACATCAACACGCAAGCCCCCACCCTGCGCGTGACCATGACCGAATCCCGTCATGCTCATCAAACTCATGATTTAGCCTTCCGCCCGGATTTTCCCGAACGCGCGGCATCCCAGGCTTCCATCTGTTGCACATCCTTGTCGCCGCGCCCCGACAAATTGATGATGATGATTTGTCCTTTGCGGAATCGTTCACGATGGTGCAGTAAATATCCGATTGAATGCGCTGTCTCCAATGCCGGAAGTATGCCTTCCAGCCGGCAAAGTTCATTTACACCATCCATGGCCTGGGAATCCGTGGCATACTGGTATTCAACCCGCCCGATATCCCGCAATTGGCTGTGTTCCGGCCCGACGGCGGCGTAATCCAGCCCGGCGCTGACCGAATGGGTCAACATAATCTGACCGTGGCGATCCTGAAGCACGTAGGTTTTGGTGCCCTGCAGGATGCCAAGTTTGCCTTGGGCAAACCGGGCGGCATGCCGTCCCGCCTTGATGCCTTCGCCACCAGCTTCGACGCCGATCATCCGAACTTTCCGGTCCTTGAGGAAAGGATGGAACAAACCAATGGCATTGCTCCCGCCGCCGACGCAGGCAATCAGCCAATCCGGCAACCTACCGGCTTGGCGTATGCACTGCGCACGGGCTTCGCGACCAATTATACTTTGAAAATCACGTACCATCATGGGGTAAGGATGAGCGCCCAGCGCCGACCCGATGATATAATGTGTGGTGCGGATATTGGTCACCCAATCCCGCATGGCTTCGCTGATGGCTTCCTTCAGCGTTTGCTGACCGGCCGTGACGGGTACCACCGTCGCCCCGAGTCGACGCATACGCGAAACATTCAACGCTTGCCGCTCCATGTCGACCTTGCCCATGTAGATAACACATTCACAACCGAACATGGCGGATACCGTCGCAGTGGCCACACCATGCTGACCGGCGCCGGTCTCGGCAATGATGCGCTTCTTGCCCATGCGACGCGCCAGCAGGATTTGGCCAAGCGAATTGTTGATCTTATGCGCCCCGGTATGACACAAGTCTTCTCGCTTCAACCAGCATTTGAGACCGCCCATTTCCTCGGAGAGACGCTCGGCGTAAAACAACGGGGTGGGACGTCCGACAAAGTTTTTCAGGTAGTATTCCAGCTCTTTTTTAAAAGAGGCATCGCGCTTCGCCTTGGCGTACTGTTCAGCCAGTTCGGTCAATGGCGTCATCAAGGTTTCGGGCACATACATTCCGCCGTAAGGCCCGTAATGCCCGAGATGATCCGGTTGTGTTACATGTTTCGACATTGAAGTATAAATTCCCTGACGCTGTTAATATTCTTTTTTCCGGGCCCGGCTTCCACCCCACTGCTGACATCGACACCCCACGGATTCACCGCCCGCAATGCACTGCGTACATTCGACGGGTTCAATCCGCCGGCCAAAATGACTGGAATATCCGTGGATTGAACCAGTGTTCGCACCGCCTCCCAGTTTCCGACTTTTCCGGTGCCTCCGGGAAGCTCCTTACTATAGGTGTCGGCAACATAGGCGTCAATCCGTCCACCGGGATTATCCGTATTCTTCATACGATCGGCATGCACGGCCTTCCACACCCGGAATCCTGCTGTCACATAAGGTTCAATTGAGCCATCACCATGAAGTTGTATTACATCCAAGCGCGCTTTGCGCATGATTTCAATCGCCGACCGCGGTTCCGGATTTACAAAAACCCCCACCTTCATGGCATCGGTTGAAACCATGGGCAACCACTTTATCAGGTCATCGGGATTGATGAAACGAGGTGAATCCGGCCACAATACGAAACCCAGCGCATCGGGTTTCAGGGCCGCGACTTCCCGCAGGTCATCAAGATTTGCAACGCCGCATATTTTGACAAATACATCCATAATCATCCCATCAAGTCACGCACCGCCGACTCAAGGTCGGACTTGCGCAACAAATGCTCGCCTACCAATATCGCATGGACGCCCATCGCGCGCAACCGGCTTACATCGGCCGCGGTGCGGATTCCACTTTCACTGATCACCAGGCGGTCATCCGGTATAATCTTGATGACACGTTCCGTGGTTTCCAACGTGGTGACAAATGTTTTCAGATTGCGGTTGTTGATTCCGATGATTTCAGCTCCAACGTCCACGGCGGCTCGGGCTTCCTCCTCGTCATGGACTTCCACCAGCGGTTTCATGCCCGCGTCCAGTATCGCTTTCATCAATAGTGACAACTCGTCGCGGGAAAGCGCGGCTACAATCAGGAGAACAGCCGATGCCCCCAGAGACGCGGCATGATGCACTTGCCACTCATCCACTACAAATTCCTTGTATAGAAGCGGAAGAGAGACTGCGGAACGTACGGCGGCGAAATCCTCCGGTCCCCCGCCAAAAAACTCCCGATCCATCAATACCGACAACGCCTGCGCACCACCCCGCTCATACGCTTGCGCAACTTCAACAGGATTAAAAGGTTCACGAATCGGACCGGCGGATGGCGATTTACGCTTCACCTCGGCAATTAAGCCGACCGGACGTGAACGGAGCGCACGCGTGAAGTCAGGGCGGACGGATTGATACCGGGAAAGTTTGGAAATCGGAACTTCCACTTTCCATCGGGATACTTCGCCGCGCTTATTCAGGATGATTTTATCCAGCCAATTCATTTCCGGGCCTTCTTCATTTTCAAGTAACCTTCCACAAACATCTGGAGGTCGCCATCCAAAACCGCCTCGACATTACCGGTCTCGACATCCGTGCGGTGATCCTTGACCAGTTGATAAGGTTGAAGAATATATGAGCGAATCTGACTTCCCCAGGCAATCTCACCTTTATCGCCATAAAACTTTTCCATTTCCTTGCTTTGTTTGTCTCGCTCCAATTCATACAAACGCGCGGTCAACATTTTCATCGCCTTGTCGCGATTTGCGTGTTGTGACCGCTCGGCCTGACAGGATACGACAACACCCGTGGGAATGTGGACGATGCGGATGGCGGAGTCCGTCTTATTGACGTGCTGGCCGCCTGCGCCACTGGAACGGAACGTATCGACCCGCAAATCCTTTTCATCCACCTTGATATCGATGGAATCATCGATTTCCGCCACCAGATCGCATGCGGCAAACGATGTGTGGCGGCGCTTGTTGGAGTCAAATGGACTTATACGCACCAGACGATGAACGCCTCGCTCCCCTTTCAGGTATCCATAGGCATAAGCGCCGCTAATCTGCAACGTCACGCTTTTGATTCCCGCTTCTTCACCGCGCTGGATATCCATTACAGCGACATCGTAACCTTCCCGCTCGCAATAGCGGGAATACATTCGCAACAGCATCTGTGCCCAATCGCATGATTCGGTCCCGCCGGCTCCGGCATTGATGCTTAAATATGCATTGTTGGAGTCGAGCTTATCCGAAAGTAGCGACTGCAATTCAAAGTGACGATAGTCGGACTCGAGCTTTTCCATCAACTTCCGGCACTCGGATTCAGCCGCCTTGATTTGCGTATGTTCCGTTTCAGCGGCCGCAAGCTCAACCATAACCTCGACATCTTCAATGCCTTTAATGAGGCGGTCATAGGGTTCGAAAACCGCTTTCAAGGAATTGGTTTCGGCAATAACCGTCCGCGCCTTGTTCTGGTCATTCCAGAAATCGGCGGCGGCGGCGCGAGCCTCAAGCTCTTCGTGTTTTACGCGTTTGGCATCGACGTCAAAGATAACCTCGTAGTTCGACCAACCCTTGCTTGATGTCCGCCAGACGTTTTACCAATTCTTCCATGTTACAACTCCATTTTCGCTTAAACGAGCGGCAAGATTAACCAACCGAACAGGGATTACAATACTTTATACGTCACGTAGCGGGTGCAGATACGAGCAAAACGGAGGAACAACCTTTTTTACAACGGTTTCAGCGCGGGTAACCCATCAATGCTTTCCGCATTTTTGCGTCTTTGGTACTCAACCAATTTGACCGGTCCCTTTTCCTCGGCCCACCGGTCTAGCTCATCGCGATGTGATTGGAAGTTCATAAAGGGTACCGCCATGCCGCATGAACTTGAAACCCGGGAGACGGCGATATGGATGATCGACCGGACTCCGGGATTTGCGGGAAACTTCTTGATCAATTCGGCGAAACGCGGATCGGACGGAATAATACTTTCCCCTTCCCCGTGAAGCCTTACAATCATGGCCTCACCCTCAAACGCGCAGAACATAATGACAATACGCCGGTTTTCCTTTAAATGCGCAATGGTTTCCGCGCCGCTTCCGGTCAGATCGAGAAAAGCCGCTTCACTCGGCCCCAACACGCGAAACGTATCGCCGCCTTTGGGTGAACAATTGATATGGCCATCCCGGGATAAAGGTGCGGTGGCAACGAAAAAGACCTTCTGTTTTTCGATCCATTGCCCCAAGTCTGTGGATATTTCGGTGTGCGTGGTTCCCATGGCAACCATCATGTACTGATAGTTGTCATGGATTGCCAGTCAATTAGCGAGCGGTCACGGGGCAACTTCCACTTTGTAAAACGCCCGAACCAGAGATTCGCTTGATAAGTCGGTATACGACATTTCATCGACGCCGGAAGGAGCAATCAACGGAGATGACGTCACACGAACCCATGCATCGCCATCAAAATCTTCCAATCGCCAAATATGATACCCGCGCCCGGGGACAGAACGCCAACGTATTACGAAACCAGATCCCGGCACAACATGTTCATCAGCTTCCGCAATGAATGATCTCGCCGGATCGAGCCGGTCATACACACCAATCCCCCAACTATCCTGAATGGCATCGATGGGAATAACGAGAAATTCTTCAGCCTGGATATGTTCATCGCCATTCCCGGGCGGCGCTTGAGCATGGAGCGGATGCAAGTCGCCGGTGCCATACGCCGCCGAAGAAAGATATATGAATTCGGGTAGCCGCCCAAACGTTTGCACGACATCAATCACACCTTCAATTTTTGCATCCATAACTGGTGATCGATAAACAAGTGAACCGGGCGGCGCATTAAACCACTCAATGTAATCAGAGTCGCTTTCCGCGGCTATGTATGGAGCGCCGGAAGGATGCGCGGTAAATCCTTTTTTATTCCACGGCGCAAATGTAGTCGGCGACGGCAGTACATGGTCTGACAGGAATATGAAATGATCATTGGGATATCCGACCGGCGTCCAAGTGGCCAGGTATAGTTCCGATCCCCTCATCGCCGCATACAACGTCATTCCCGGGGAGCTCAACAGGTATCCTTCACTTTCGGGCTGTCCATTAAGAGTAAATGGAGCGATGGGACTTCCGGTCATCACGTCAATGGGCCCGGCAAGACTTGAAGACCCGGAAACATTATCCGAACGAACGTGGTAGCTGTAGGTTGAGTTGGCTGATAATCCGCTTTCGCTGAATGACGTTTGCACAACATTGCTTGCCACCGTAATGCCATCCCGAAATATAGTATAGCCATACGCATTTGCACCGGGATTCCACATCACGTGTATGGCATGAGGACCGAGAGCCGATCCAGATAATCCTGATGGTAACCCAGGTAATGGCGGTGTTGCGGTAGTTGCGATGGATAAAATGGTTGAACCTTCTGACATTCCCGATCGATTGATGGCATAAATACGATAATCGGCTGTTGTGTTGGCAATACGATTGGAGTCAGTAAATTGGGCCTCGGTGACGATGCCAATTTCAGCGCCATCGCGTTCCACCATGTATTGAACGGCGCGAGGAGATGGCGACCAGGACATTCCCGCCGATATGGATGTCACGTGTTCAATGGATAGTCCGAACGGAACCCCGGGGATCCCGTCGCCGATCTGGCTCATTTCATCAAATATGATTCCATCGGCATCAATGACTTTCACATATCTTCCCGTATCGGTCATAGTCACCAGATATACATGATGCCTTGATTCCGCCTTCTGCAGATACCAGTTTGACGGATCGTATGTATCCTTGACCGAACGTTTCGCCACACCCCAGCACCCGTCCCCCAGAAAGACGATCCCATCCGGATGCATGGCGTGAGCGAGAATCGGGGTTGTCCTTTTGAAGGTATGATCATGGTGTTCAAACACCATGTGCAATCCGGCGTTTTCGAATAGCGGCACCCAATTTTGACGGATACTGACGTTTCGTTGATCATTGATATCGCGATGCGATGGATATGCCGGGACATGATAGACCGGGAAAACATGCCGTACATGACGGCGCTCATTCAAACGCGCCGTTAACCAATCCGTCTGGACGCCAAGCATGGGATTGAGATGATCAGAATCCAGTGCAATGAGGCTCAAGTAATCGCCGAAATCCAGGACATTGTAACCAGGTTGACCTGGAAACGCATAGGCGCGAAAGAAATATACGGCTTCGCGGTCCCGCCAGGAATCCGTATCCTCTATGTAGGGATAACCGGTGACATATGCTTTGCGAACTTCATGATTCCCGATGGCAACGATCAGGGGAATCATTCGTCCATCCGCGGTTCGAAACCGCGAATACCAGTTTTCAAAATACATGTACTCCAGCCAGAACTGTTCGGCTCGCGAATCCGAATAGGCGAGATCGCCGCCAACCATCAGGAAATCGGGATCAAATGCGGCGGCCGTTACCGCCATGGTATCCGAATCCCAACCGAATAAAATGTCACCGGTGAACATACCTTTTACCGGTTGATCGAGGTTGACCGGCATGGTCTTGAATGAAAAGGTCTCATCGTAACCATCGACCTCGAATTCATATACGGTATCGGGCAAAAGCCCGGTTAATTCCGCGGTTTGGACCAATCGTTCCGTGTGTCCGAAAAACACGGATGAATCAATGGTTTGGCTGGACCAGGCTTCATTACCCGGCAACCGGTATCTGACGTGGGAGTTCGTCGCATTGTATACATGCCAATGAATGGTCATGGTCGTGGTGGGATCACGTTGCCATGTCACATATACCGCCGGCGGCTTTGTGATTTTTCCATCTTGCCGGATATAAATTCTCCGATTATCCCCGCTTTCGTATTGGCTGTCCGGGCGAAATTTGAACGTGTGCCACCCGGGTGTTAATCCCGTATCACGTATGTCCAGCTCCCATATGCCATTGACCTTGGCAAGCGGATAACTGGTGGTCCATCCATCATGACTGGAACGAAAGGTTACAGAATTGGCGACCGGATCTTCAAATCGAAGCATGTAGGTTGGCTCAAAACCCGGGAACCTGCGCTCGCCGAGCGTCAGTGGAGCATTTCCGCGAACTGCCGGCGTGAAGCTGAAATTGTTAAAATATAAATTATTCACCGCCTCTGAATTATCGGTATTGGCGCAAAAGAATCGCACATCACGAATAACTCCGGACGGAATGGAATTGGTGCCCGAATAGGTTGCATTTATTCCGCCGCTCCGGACAATTGTCCAGACCATGTCACGCGCACGCTGTGTAAACGTGAACGTAAATATTGTATTGGCATGATAATCCCCCAGACTGGTGGTGCTATCATTTACAAAATATCCCCCGGCGTTGTTGCGTCGCCCGACCAGAAACAACCAGACGTTCTGTCCTGAACTGTTTCTCAAATTGAACCCTTTGTCACCGTTGCGAAAATTTACCGCAATTTGAAATGTCAACGTATCGCCGGTTGTCCACTCCGGTTTGGCAAAGCGGCGGGCTACACCGGCGAACGTTCCGGAGTGGCCGAATAATGCAAAGGACTTGCCATCGACATTGATATTACCTGCACCGGACGTGGAGTCGCCGATGAACCTTCCGGCAAAGCTGGAGGCGGAACCATCAAACGACCAATCCCCAAAATGAAAATCACCACGATGGGTATTTGCCACCCAATTGCCTTCGGATTGGGAATAGCGACCGGCATGATCGATGGCTTGAGCCATGACATCGGTTGAAATACCGGCAAAAGCCAGCACAAGTCCCGTGAATTTAAACACTGTATTTATCATGATTATCGCTCCAAACCCGAATTTATATTCCCGCCAATAACCGTACCCATCCCGATGACCGGAATGCAGATAAAACAAGAGGCATAAACCGGCAATATTCCGGCCAAAATAACTTACGGCCCCCGCTGACCCTGTTGATATTCAGTCGGAGTTACACCGAAATATCGGTGAAATGAGCGGGAAAAGGATGACGGGTCAATATAACCCAGACTGAAGGCGACATCCTTCACACTGATATCCGTGCGGATCATCATGGCCGCCGCCCGGCGCATCAGCACATACAAACTGTATTGCTTGGGTGTAATGGCATACGCCTGCTTGAATGCCCGGATAAAACTCGATTCGGACATACCGATGGCTTTGGCCGTGCGGGCAACGCATCCGGAGTCAAGCATTTCACTTTGCTCTAGCATTGCGCGGGCCTTGAGCAGAATCATATCCTTGCTGATCATGGGTGACGTGATGTGACTTCCATCCGCCAATCCGGATTTTCTCAAGCTTCGCGAAAACAAGGATATGACCCTGATAAGTCCCGCGACCACTTCCGCGCCGATTCCATACCCAGGTTCGGAAATGGTGGAAGCGATTTCCCACACGATGGGCGATACGTTTTGCAGTTCCGAGCCATTAATCGACAGGGAATTTTGCTCACGGGCAAAAAACCATTCATAAAACGGCGAGAACGTCATATCCACAGCCTCACCGATACCTTCCACAATCTGCCCGACATCCAGGGCCAAATCGAAGTTTGATACAAAGACACGCCACTTATCACTTGGTTCGCAACTCCAGGATGTGGAATGCGCCATCAGAGGTGGAATTACCACCAAATCACCCGGACGGCACAGGATAGTCAAGCGGCGATCCGGAATATGTACGGTTCCCAAACCGGTCATGGTAAAATGGAATTCCGCGTGCGGATGGGTATGAAGCGGATAAGTTCCGGAACCTGAATGTTCATGAACACCCAAATACCGCGCATTGAAATCAACGCCGTGAACCCTGAAATGGACGGGACCACGCCAATTGCCGCTTACGGTGCGTATGTCCGAAGAAGGCCAAGGCTGTACTTCACCTTGGATAGAAACCCGGTCGACAACTCGTCGTCCGGGTAATGGCATTGGTCGTTCATTACCGGGCATGAAATATAAGGTCTCACCGGGTCATACTAAACTTGTTTGAATGCATGGCCCTATTCATGGCCCAAATACAGATAGTTATGCTATACTCAATCAGGCGCGCAGACGGCGACGCGTAACCCATAAACTCGCAACTCCCACGAATATCAGCAGTACACTTGATGGTTCAGGAACTATTTCGAGAATAAATCCATCGCCCTGATTCATCAGGTAACTGCCTTCGTACTGCTCCAAACCTGTTCCAATCACCAGATTGCCGTCGACATCAATGTCGTCACCAAACACGAAAATCGAGTATGTTCCGAACTCAAGGTTTCCACCGGTTAGATCAATAAAGTTAATCACATTGTTGTTGAACGTGACCAGACCTTCACCCAGGAAAATAATCCGGTCGCTTGCCAATCCAAAATCAATTTCAATTTCGAAAACGGCGCCGGCATCAAAAGTCGCCTCGCCACCAGATCCGAGATCTATGCTTAAATCGCCGATGCTGTTGCCGGGCGCCATGGTACCTCCATCTTCAACCTGCAAGAACGATGTGATCAGTCCGCCATTGCCAGCCAACGCGGCGCCGGAACGGACGATCACATCGCCACTACCCGTTGCAGAACCTACGCTGTTGCGAAGGCGCAAGGTTCCGCCATCCACTATGGTTCCTCCCGTATAAGAATTGTCTTCCCACAACTCCACCACGCCATCACCCGTTGTGGTGAGTCCACCATCGCCATGTATAACGCCGGTAAAAGCAACGACGCCGCCCGCTTCCGCGGAAAGGGTTGCACTGCGGTCACCGCTCCCGCTCATATCAATATCACCGCTGAATATATTCGTGCCACTGGTGTTCAATCCGCCAACAAAACGGTTGCCATCTTCCCCGGGATTGATCCTGATATTATGACCGACCGTCGTACCACCATCCAAATCGGCGATGAAGAGTCCGGCGGCAACCCCCGGCGTAGCGCCATGACCGACGTAGACGGTTTGTCCGGCGGCTGATATAACCGCGCCTTCCTTGACATGTAATTGACCGGAATTGATTTCGGTATTTGCGGCGTAGGTATTAACGCCGCCAAAGCGAACCGTACCAGGACCTTCAATAAGCACCTTGTGATTTCCGGAAATAGCGCCGTCAAAATCGACCGTGCCACCGCCTGTTTGAGCCAGTGTCGTATCCCGATTACCGGAAGCGCCACGAATTATTTCGCCGGCAAACGTATTGACACCATTCGTATTATTGGCGCCGACCATACGACTGAACGCAGTTCCGTTGCCGCCATTGACGTTAATATTCTTGTTGATGGTGGTACCGCCATCGCTGTCGGCAATGATCAAAGATGCCGCCGTTGCGGTGGTTCCACCATTGCCGACAAATACGCCGCCGCCGACTTGATCAATATTGCCACCTTCAAGAATGCGAAGCTGTGCGCTATCGATTTCGATGTTGGGATTCCCGGTAATGATTCCGCCCAACGCAACGTACCGAGAAGCTGAACCGCCGGAAATCACCATGGGCGAACCACGATTCGTGATGTTTCCCATCAGTACAATATCCCCGTTGTTGGCTTGAATCCGCAACGGATCTCCGGAAGCGGCCGTTCCCACCGTGCTGTCGCCGACGATATTATTCAGGATGGTTTGGACATTGGTGCTTAGATTACGGATCGTGGGATCAGCGCCGCCGTGGTCGTTAAGACCCAGGATACGTCCGCTGATAACAAATGATTGTGCATCTTCGAGAAAATAGAGGCGATGCGTATTCAGCGTCCCCGAACCATCGGCAAAAGGCGTCAGCCGGGTGCTACCTGAAAAAGCGAGAATTCCATGTTGATTGCCATTTGCGCCATTCCAATTATTCGTATCGGAAAAATTATCCGTAGTGCCGCCGCCGTTCCACGTGAATGTGGTTTGCGCCGTGGCGTTAAGTGACAGCATGGAAACTGCCGTCAGCATGACAAGACCCTTTTCGACCCCGTTGATAGAACATTTACCTGTCATTGAGCACACCCTCCGGTAATATTTCAAAGGATATACTTTCATGAATGGACGAAAGAGGTCGAAACAAACCTCATGACAAATCCTGCCGATTACCATGCATTTTCTGCAGAGATAATCCAGTGAGCTTGAACGAAGATCGAATTAACCCGATCGCGAGCGGAGTTTGGGATCGAGCGCATCGCGCAAAGCATCACCCAAAAGATTGAAAGCCAACACAATAAGAAAAACCGCCAGTGTGACAAATGTCATTTCCCACCATATTCCCTGCCACAACCTCAATCGGGCATTGTTGATCATGATGCCCCAGGATGGTTCACCCTGAACGCCCAAACCCAGGAAACTCATAAATACCTCGGTTCCAATGGATGCGGGAAATCGCAAGGTAAATGCCACAATAATGACATGCGTCACATTGGGGAGAATGTGGCGAAAGAGGATCCGGCCATGGTTAAAGCCCGCAACACGCGCGGCCTGCACATACGGAAGAGAGCGTTGTTTCATCACCTCCGCGCGAACCAACCGGCATACCCCCACCCACATGGTAAGCCCGATTCCCAGATAGACCCCCATCAAACCCTTTCCGGCAATCATGGCGATGGCCAGAATAAATAAAAGCCCGGGTATTGCGGCAAACGTGGAATACAACCACACAATGAAGTCGTCCACCCTTCCTCCAAAATACCCCCCGAGCGCACCTAATAAAACCCCGATGGGAATCGCTATCATGGATGTTATGATTCCGACCCGGAATGCGATTCGCGCCCCTTGTATCAGACGTGAAAAAACATCGCGCCCCAAAGCGTCGGTTCCCATCCAGTGTTCCTGCCCTGGCGGCTGAAATCGTTTATCCAAATGTTGAACCTGATAGGCCGGAACGGAGTCACGCCATTGATGCCATTGATAGACGGCTTCTCCATAACCGGCCATCAACGTGTAAAGTGCCACAATGATCAGGCACAGACGTGACATTTTACCTGTTAGCAATTGCCGCCATGGCGTCGGTTTCACGTGTATGGCTTCGACTGCACTCATGACAATTTCACCCTGGGATCAACCCATGCATACAGGATATCAGCCAGTAAATTGGCGGCGAGATACAGAAACGATCCGATCAATACCACGGCGCGAACCACATCGACATCTGATGAGTTGATGGCATTGATGCTTACATATCCCAGGCCGGGTATTCCGAAAAACGATTCAAGCAATAAACTGCCGGTATATAGAAAAGGCAAAGACAGAACAACATTTGTAATGACGGGAATCATGGTGTTCTTCAAGACATGCCGGAATAAGATACCGCCTGGTCCCACACCTTTGGCCAAGGCGGTTCGCACATAATCCCGATGCATCTCCTCAAGCATGACGGCACGATAAAAGCGTACATTGGGGCCAAGGCCATGCAATATGCCGATAACAATCGGCAACCCGAGATACAAGAAAGATTCGAAACCCCAAACTGGAAACAGATTCCATCGAAAGCCGAGCCAATATTGACCCGCGACAATCCACACCAGGTAGTTGATACTCATCAACATGACACATCCGACCAGGGCAAGCCGGTCAAACCAACGATTCCGGAAATAGGCGCAACCCAGCGCGAGAATAAGACTCACCACCGTTTCCCCCACCAGAATCGGTGTTGCCAACATCAGCGTCGGTCCGATTCCCTGACGCAACAGATCCAGCACCGGTTGATTGGATGCGTGTGAAATACCGAAATCAAAGCGAAGAAGCTGACCTATGTAATAGGTCCACTGCGACTGCCACGGACGCGCGTTCACACGAACACATTGCAATGAAAAGACATCCAGCACGGCGCCGTCGGGAAGGTGAAAAGCCGGGCGAAATGATACCGCCACGGATGCTGTATCACGCCATCTCACCACTTGATCAGCGCCTTCGTTCAGCGTGATGGTTTCCTCTGACGCAACAACGGAGGGATTGCCCATCGCCCGATATTTCATTCGCCACTCATATTCAACGCCCGGCTGATAATCAAATGCAAGTGGAAATGCCGCAAGAGAAGGGCCGACGATTCGAATAAAGCCGCCAAGCTCCCGGTGATGGGATACCTGTTCCATTGACGTCCAGGATCCGACGCCATGGGTGAATTCCGTTTCCGGATACAAACGTGTTTGGGTATATCGGCCCCAGAACCAAGGCCGGTTAAATCCCCTTTGTTCATCAAACGCTTCGAGTTCGGAGGGCGAAGCCTTATCTCCCAACATCATCAAACCCGGGCTTCCGCCGACCAGATTGAACAGGATGAAGGTAATCAGAATAACGCCAAACATGGTCGGGAACATGTGCAGAAGGCGTTTGAATATGTAACGACCGATCATCGTGACGACTCCCGACGGTCAAACGCGGCACGATCGATCCGATAATATTTATCCATTCCATACGGAAACGCGTGCTGGTGGTAATTCTTGAACCAAGGTTGGAGCAAACGCACGTTTACATTTTGATAGGCAAAAATCCAGGGACAATCCTCGACCACTATGGCCGACATTTTGCGGTACAGTTCCGTACGTTCACTGCCATCCGGAAGGGTTTGAATTTTTCTGTACAACTCATCAAATTCCGTGTTTCGGTAATTGCAACGGTTTGGTCCGGGCGATGCATTCGGCCCATAGAACAGCTGGAGAAAGTTTTCAGCATCCGGATAATCGCCAATCCAACTCAAGAAAAACATGGGGGCGCGTTTTCTTTCAAGTTTTTCGTAAAATGCCGGGCCGTTGTTGTAACTCAAGTTGATTTGAATCCCTATCCGGCTCATAAAAAACGCAAACATTTCGGCGGACTGACGCAATTCGGCGTCATCGGCCCGTCCCAATTCCAGTGTTATCTGTAATCGACGTCCGGTAGCGGGGTCGCGTCCATCGGGATAACCCGCCTCCACCATCAATGTCCGAGCGCGATCGAGGTCAAACGGAAAAGGTTCATGATCGGGGTCATAGCCGGCCAATCCCTCGGGAATCGGCCCCACCGGCCTCGTGATGCGTCCGTTATACAATTTAATCCACGCTTCGGTGTCAAATGCGCATGTCATGGCCTGACGCAGGGCTTTATTTTGACCCAACAAAGGATCTTCCATATTGAAGGCAAAATAACCAAGCCGCAGGGATGGGCCGGTTACCAACGTGATGCCATGTTCCAGAATTTCCGGGTGCAATTGCCGTTGGTCATCCAGGATGGCATCCCAGTTATCGCGGGAGACATCCGATGAGTCCAATTGTCGGTTCATAAACATCAGCCATCGTGTCGCGGGATCGGTGACTACATAATCCACTATTCTATCCACCAGAGGCAATCGACGTCCGGCATCCTGCAATAATCCGGCATCCTGCAACTCCTGCGTTCCGACACCAGGATAATACTCCACCCGTCCGGTTTCCTCCCACTTGGGATTACGAACAAATTCGAGGCGATAATTATGACGCCATTCCTTAAGAATATAAGGACCGGTTCCCACGGGGTGGCGAGCGAAGTCCACACCATAAAAAGCAACCGCTTCATGTGGAACCGCGGCGACAAAGTGCATGGTCAATATCCAGAGCAACTGCGGATAAGGCTTGGTAAGCTTCAATTGCAGGGTATGGCGATCGATCGCCTGCACGCCTTCTACCACCTGGTTGTAGTCTGTTGGTTCTGATTCACCGGATTTTTGGCGAAATGCATCCAGTCCCACCAAGCGGCCGTTCAGGGTCCAATAACCGACAGATTGGTTTTTCCGATCCGCCAGTCTTTTGATCGAATAAACAAAATCTTCGGCAACAAGCTCCCGCCCCTTGCCGTGGGTATCGACGAAGCATGGATCGTCCTGGAAATAAATTCCGGGGCGTATTTTAAATGAGTAGACAAGTCCATCTTCTGAAACATGCGGCATGTTTTCGGCCAACAGCGGTTCCACCTGATATGGTCGTTCCAGGTAGGAGTACTGCAAAAGTGTTTCGTAAATCCGGGCGATGGCGATGGCGCTGTGGTAATCTCCGGATTTTACGGGGTCAAATCCGCGTATGCGCAAGGTATCCTGATAAAGCGTCGTACGGTCGCCATCGCGGTTGGAGTCAATATTCCGGGGCGAGCAGGCGAAAAGAACAATATAAAAAAAAGCGCCAATCCATACCGGCAGTTGCTTAACCGGCCATGAATTGGCGTGCATCACGGCGCCGGGCCAGATCAGGGAGTTACCGGCTCCGCTTCGTCCGGGACGTCCACCGGCATGATCACGGATTCCACCGGGGCGAAATCGGGATCAGCCACATCTTCAAAAGCTTGCGCGGACACATCCTGATTTTCAAACGAGGGGAACATTCCTGCCTCCCGGGGCTGAACCGGTGGTGCGGAGAACATATCCGCACCCGCTTGCGGTGCAACAGGAAGAGGCGCGGGAGCGGTCACGCGGTCCAGCAACGACTTGTCTTCGCTTTGCGTATACATAATGCCCAACAGCGTGGTGTTGGCCAAAAAGATTACCGCCAGCACAATGGTGGTCTTGGTAAGAATGTTTCCGGCACGGGAACCAAAAAGCGACTCACTCATGCCGCCACCGAATGCCACACCCATTCCCTGACTTTTGGATTGTTGCAGAAGAATAACCGCAACCAACAACAGGCAGGTAAGAATTTCAACCACAATTAAAAAGTAACGAACAATTTCCATCGAATCACCTAACCCTATTGGACTATTATAACGCGGCCTGTACGATTTCAACAAAAGAGCGGGCCTCAAGCGCGGCGCCGCCGATCAATCCGCCATCAATATCCGGAAGATTGAACAATTCACGGGCATTGGATGCCTTCACGCTTCCGCCATACTGTATTCGGACGGATTGCGCAACGGCTTCATCGGCGATATCACGCAGAACACCGCGAATAAATGCATGCACTTCCTGGGCTTGCTCCGGCGATGCGGTTTTACCGGTTCCGATTGCCCAAACCGGTTCATAAGCAATAACCGAGTCAACCAATTGGCGTGGGCTCAAACCGGCGAGGCTTCCACGAACCTGCGTTCCGACAACATCGTTGGTTTTTCCGCCTTCGCGTTCGGTCAGGGTTTCACCCACGCATACAATTGGAGTGAGATTGCTTTCGAGCGCGGCCTTTGTCTTTTTATTCACGATGGCATCGGTCTCGCCGAAGTATGTGCGGCGTTCGCTGTGGCCAAGAATCACATAGTGGCAATAAACTTCGCGAAGCATTTCCGCGGAAATTTCACCGGTGAAAGCGCCGGATTTTTCCCAATGCATATTCTGGGCGCCCAAGTCAATGTGAGTTCCTGTAATAACATCGCTCACGGCCTTTAGCGCGGTGAACGGCGGACAGAGAACAATGTCAACATCCTTGCATCCGGCAAGGTCGCGCTTGATAGCCGAAGCCAGATCAATGGCGTCCGCCACGGTTTTATTCATCTTCCAATTGCCCGCGACGATGGGCTTTCTGCTTTTGGTTCCAGTCATTTTATTTTCCTTAAATGAATTACCATCACGCCTTGTTGGACAATGCGGCCACACCGGGAAGTTCTTTGCCTTCAAGAAATTCGAGGCTCGCCCCACCGCCGGTGCTGATGTGCGTCATATTATCGGCCAACCCGCTTTGATTGATGGCGCTTACGCTGTCGCCGCCGCCAATTATACTGACACATTCCGTCTCCGCAATCGCTTTGGCCACGGCCAGGGTACCGGCGGCAAACGGCGCCATCTCAAAACAGCCCATCGGGCCGTTCCAGATCACGGTGCGCGCTTTTCTGATTTCGGCGGCATACAGTTTTGCTGTTTCGGGGCCGATATCCAGCGATTCCCAATCGGAGGGAATGCCGTCACGGGCCACAACCTTATGATTTGCTTCTGCGGAGAAGGCGTCCGCCACGACATTATCCACCGGTAACATCAACTTCACACCACGAGCTTCGGCTTGCTTCAGCAAATCGGCGGCCAGGTCTTTTTTGTCTTCCTCGACCAGCGATTTACCGACAGAAATATTCATGGCCCGGTAAAATGTGTACGCCATCGCGCCGCCAATCAGCAAAGCATCCACCTTGGTAAGCAGGTTGGCAATGACATTGACCTTGTCGCTGACCTTGGCGCCGCCCAGAATTGCGATAAAGGGGCGTTCCGGGTTAGCCAGCGCCTGCCCCATGTACTTGATTTCCTTTTCCATAAGAAAACCGGCGGCGTTGACTTTGAAGAATTTGGTAATGATGGCCGTGGAGGCATGTGCGCGGTGAGCGGTGCCGAAAGCGTCGTTCACATACACATCGCCCAACTCGGACAACTGACGGGCGAAATCTTCCTGCCGGGTTTTCATTTCCGCCTTGGCGGCTTTTTTCTGCTCGTCGGTGGCATCATCAGCAAGCTTGGCTTTGCCTTCCTCCTCGGCATGGAAACGAAGGTTTTCCAGCAAAAGAATATGTTGTTCACGGCGAAGCGATTCCGCCATGGTTTTGACTTCCGGGCCAACGCAATCAGGAGCAAACAACACCGGGCGATGCAATAATTCGGACAAACGGTCCGCAACAGGTTTCAAGCTGAACTCCGGAGCGCGTTTTCCCTTGGGCCGACCGAGATGGCTCATGAGAATGACCGAAGCGCCGTGATCAAGAACATACTTGATGGTGGGAAGAGCCGATGTGATGCGGGTTTCGTCCCCCACATTGCCGTCCTTGATCGGGACATTAAAGTCCACGCGGATCAAGACTCGTTTCCCTTTCAGATCAATATCGCGAATTGTGAGTTTGTCCATGGTGATGAAACCTCTTTGCTGAATATCTACATCAAACGGCCCGGACGGTTGAACCGTCCGGGCCACGTTGCTGAATTATTTTCCGCCATCAACTTTGGCCATATGCACGATAAGATCAATGACCTTGTTCGAGTAACCCCACTCGTTGTCGTACCAGGAAACCAATTTGACAAAGCGGTCATTCAAGGCAATTCCGGCATCGGCGTCAAACACGCTGGTGCAAGACTCGCCAATGAAGTCGGTGGAAACCACGGCATCTTCGGTGTAAGCCAGAATGCCTTTCAGCGCGCCTTCGGAAGCGGCCTTCATCGCGGCCTTGATTTCATCGTACTTGGCGGGCTTGGCGAGGCGGCAGGTCAGATCCACCACCGATACGTTAATGGTCGGAACGCGGAATGCCATGCCGGTCAACTTGCCGTTCAACTCGGGAATAACTTTACCGACGGCTTTGGCGGCGCCCGTGCTGGACGGGATAATGTTGTGCGCGCCGGCGCGTCCGCCGCGCCAATCCTTCTTTGAAGGACCATCAACCGTCTTCTGCGTGGCGGTGATGGAGTGCACAGTGGTCATCAAACCTTCTTCGATTCCCCAATTGTCATTAACAACCTTGGCCAACGGCGCTAGGCAGTTGGTGGTGCAGGAGGCGTTCGAGACGACGTTCATGTCGCTGGTGTACTTGTCGTGGTTGACACCCATGACAAACATCGGAGCATCTTTGGAGGGAGCGGAAATAACCACCTTCTTGGCGCCGCCCTTGAAGTGAGCGGAAGCGCCGGCGGTTTCAGTGAATACGCCAGTGGATTCGACGATGTAATCCGCTCCGGCATCTTTCCAGGGAATTTCGGCCGGGTCTTTTGAGCCGAATATGGCAATCTCCTTGCCATTGACCACGAGTTTTCCGTTTTCAGTTTTGACTTCGCCGTCAAAACGTCCATGCACGGAATCGTACTTGGTCATATAAACCATATAATCCAAGTCGATGAAGGGGTCGTTGATCGCAACAACCTGCACGGCCGGATTGTTGACCGACGCACGAAACACAAGACGGCCGATACGGCCAAATCCATTGATACCAACTTTAACTGCCATATGAATACTCCTGTTCTATATAAGGTAAAGGTCCGGAAAATAGTTTGACCGGAAAATTCAAGCGTGCATTGATACCGCAGGGAAGCGGTATCGTCAATAAACAATGAAACGTTTCAACGATTCCCCGATAGCAGGCATGGCGGAAATACCTAACCGGGCTATTATACAACGAATCGCAGGGTTTTCATTGAATAATAGACTCACACTTGCGTCAAAAGCATAAGAAGCGGTAAAGTAACAAAAATTTGAACTCATTCTGACGGATTAAATGAACGAACGGGGAAATAACGCCATGAAAATCAAAAAAACAAGCAACATGCACATCGCGGCGATATCTTTGATCGCAATCGCCTTAACTTCAAGTGGTTGCGCGGCATTTCGCGCATCTACAACCAACGTGGATGTCAATCGCGACACCCACATGAAAGAGGATTTTGACTTTGTGGATATGCGGCAAATATCACAAAGCATTGCCGATGAGATGATCAATACGTTCCTGGCCCGGCAGGGCGAGCCGCCCATCATGATGATTCCAGGGATTCAGAACCGGACCAGTCAATATGTTGACACCAAAGCGCTTACCGACAGGATGCGCAACGAAGTATTCCGTTCGGGTCGCGCCCAGTTTGTAAATGAAGACCGACGCGCCGACCTGCTGAAGGAACAGGGTTATCAGGCGGCGAATGTCACACCGGAAACTCAAGTTATGATCGGTCGCCAATTGGGCGCCAAATACATGATCACCGGCTCGCTCATCGAAATGAGCCAGCGCAGTCCCCGCCAGGTCCGCGTATCCAAAACCAAGGAGAATTACTACAAGCTCACTTTGGAGGTTACGGATTTGGAGACCGGGTTGCTGGCATGGACAACGGAACGGGAATTCGCCCGCGCCGCGACTTTGCCGCTCATTGGTTGGTAATCGGCGCGTGCCCGTCCGCGGGCAACCATCGGTGTACCCATCATGAACTCAGTTCCTGAACGTATCCGGAGCATGTGACATGCCTGCCCATCGATTGGTTGCAATATGTTTACTCGCGATCGCTTCCGTAACTGCGGGATGCGCCGGCGCCAAACTGAACAGTGCGCGCAGTGACTATTTTTCCGGCGCATATCTTCAGGCCGCCCAGCGCCTGGAGGATCAGTCCTTTCCAAAACGTGACCGGGTATTATTTCTAATGGAACGGGGTATGATCCGCCAGGCCGCCGGTGATTTCGAAGGAAGCACCCGCGATTTCATAGCCGCCTACAACACGATCGAATCGATGACCGCAATAAGCCTTACCCAGGATTCGGCTTCGATGATCATTAATGATTCGGTGCAGGAATATCGAGGCGCACCTTTTGAACGCACGCTTCTTCATTCCTTCACCGCAAAGAATCACTTGTTGCAGTCGAATTGGGAGCTTGCGGCCGTTGAAGCGCGGCGCATTATCCAGTCACTCGCCCCCGAGTCCCTGCGTGATTACCCGGAAGACGCCTATTCCCGTTACATGGCGGGTTTATGCTTAAGTTTGATTGGCGATTGGTCCAATGCCGCCCTGCAATACCGACTCGCCGCACGCTTGACCCCGCATCTATCCATACACGAACAAACCGGCCACATTTCCCTCTCCACCAATTCAACCACGGACGCCACTGTTCCTGCAAACATACCCGGAGACCATGAACTGATAGTCCTGGTGTTGATCGGGAGGTCACCCACCGGCCACGAACTTGAACATTCCCGGCGACCGATTCGACCGGCCGGATATGCGGAAATTATTGTGAATGGCGGACCGGCCGGCCGCAGTTACGCCCTGGCCGATACCATGGACCTCGCATTTACCACCAAGCAAAAGGACGCCATTCGCGACATGGCGAAAACAGTAAGTCGGATCGCGCTCAAGGAAGTGACGGCACGATCGCTTGAAAAAGAAGATGAATTGCTTGGCCTTCTTTTCCGGCTGATCATGATTAACATGCTCGAACAACCGGACATCCGGCGGTGGGAAACGCTACCCCGCTCGCTTCAAGTCGCCAGAATGCCGGTGCCGGCGAATTTGGAAAGCGTTCAGGTGAATTTCAAAACCTCGTCCGGGGCCATTGTGCGTTCAGTGCCGGTATCCCTGCCCCTGCCCCAAAATCAACGCACCTTTATTACCGTGGTGCGGGACACGCAACCTATTCTATAACGTCGTCCAGCCGGTGTTTCTCCAATGTGCATGCGACATGCTGTTGCATATCGCCAAGCGCATATTCGCCGCCACCGGGGCATACTGGGCGTGCGCGCAAATAGGCGGGTACAAGCTCGTCAAATGATAGCGGTCCGCGACCGTCATGTTCGATGGCAAATTGTTCCTTGGCGCCCTCGATTTCGTGCAATTGGCTCACGCAGGTACGCCATTGCTTCTTCTGAAAAGCCTGATACCAGTTCCAAGCGGACAGCGTCAACAAACACGCGGCCACCATCAGCACCAGATAAAGGCCGCGCCGGGACATAACCGAATCAGGCGCTGGGAATCTTGCGATACAAAGTTGCCAGGCTTACCTTGAGAATCTTGGCGGCCTTTTCCTTGTCGTCGCCCACCTGCTTGAGCACGTGATTGATGTATTCCATCTCGCGGTTGCGCACATAGGATTTGAGCGAACGGAGGTTGGTCGGATCTTTTTCGCCGGCGATTTCCACCAACGTATCGCGCGTGGCCTGCCGGGTTATTTTAGCCGGCAATACATCAAGTGTAATCATACCGTCGGCCACAAACGTAATGGCATGCCGCACAGCATTTTCCAGCTCACGAACATTGCCGGGCCATGGGTAGCGCTCGAGGGCTACCTGAACTTCCGGCGCGATTTTGGGGGACTGGCGATTCGGTCCCAGCTCGCGTTGCATGACGAATTCAAGTATCGGCATGATATCTTCGCGGCGATCGCGCAACGGGGGAATTTCGATCGGAATGACGCTTAACCGGTAGTATAAATCTTCCCGGAAAAGCCCCTTTTCTATCAGATTCTCCAAGCGGTCATTGGTTGCGGCCACAATTCGCACGTTGACCGCCACGGATTCGGTGCCACCGACTTTCCGGATTTGATGATCTTGAAGAACGCGCAGAAGTTTGGCCTGAATGCTCAATGGCATACTGCCAATTTCATCGAGAAATATCGTGCCGCCATTTGCAACCTCGAACAATCCGTCCTTGTTCACCACGGCGCCGGTAAATGCGCCTTTCACATGGCCAAACAACTCCGATTCCAGTAAAGGTTCCGGCAAAGCCGCGCAGTTGATGGGAACAAACCGGTTTCTTGACCGTGTGCTGTTGGCATGTATAGCCTTCGCCACCAACTCTTTACCAGTTCCGCTTTCACCGAGTACCAGAATCGTGCTGTCGGTCGGCGCTACGCGCTGAATCATGTCGCAGATTTTGCGCATGGGCGGGCTTTCCGCGATGATGTTTTCGAGCCGGTACCGGTTATCCAACTCCGCGCGTAACTGCTCGTTTTCCGCGACAACGGCACGGAATTCCAAAGCGCGTTGAACTGTAATCATCAATTCATCAACCTTGAAGGGCTTCGTCACATAATCAAATGCGCCTTCCTTCATGGCCACAACCGCGGTTTCGACCGAGCCATAGGCCGTCAACATGATAACCGCCATGTTCGGTCGGATGCTTTTGGCGAGTTTAAGAAGTTCGAGTCCGTCGATCGGCGACATGCGAATATCGCTGATCATCAAGTCAAAGAAGTCGGATCTAATTAGATCACGGGCCTGTTCGCCTCCTTTTACCGGAAAACATTCATGCCCCTGCCCCTTGAGTAACGTGCTAAGCACGTTTAATATACTTGGTTCATCATCCACTAAGAGAATTCGTGCCATAAACCCCTCTCTCTTAAAATAAACAGTACGCGAATTTTCCCGATTTTGCAAATATTTCTTTTCATTTTTGATATGCCGCGGGCGTTCACATGCGCTTTGAAGGCATAAAAAAACGGGATAACGCGCATAGCGTTACCCCGCAACAGGTTGTAAAACAGGTAAAACCAGTCAAAAATATGTCCGGCCCATCAATTTTTTGTATATTTTTGAGATTTCCCGTCGCTCATTTTCGATAAACGACTTTCCTGCCTCAATTCGCCCCTCATAAAAGGAGAAATCCAGTCCGGCCGTGCCACCGAGATGTTTCTTCATGGCGATGGCTTTCCGGGGATTGCTGTTTCGCAATTCATCGAGGTTGTTCTTTACATGGTGGTAGGAATCCCGGAATGGCATGCCACCGGCGACCAGCTCAATGGCTCGATCTGTGGCAAACACATCCGGTGTGAATCCAGCCAGCAATTTTTCCTCGTTTACCGAGGTGGAGGAAATAAGTGGATCCATTATCCGGAGGCAAGACCGTGTCGTGGAAATGCCGGCCATGAAGATTTCCTTGGCTTCCTGCAGGTCGCGGTTGTATCCACTCGGTGAATTTTTCACCAGGTCGAAAGCGGCGATCATATCTGCCTGAACCCGGGTAGCTTTTGCCCGCACCAACTCCAGGACATCGGGATTCTTTTTCTGGGGCATGATACTGCTTCCCGTGCAGAAAGACGCCGGCAGATTGAAGTATCCGAATTCCGGCATGGTAAAAATCATCATGTCCTGGGCAAGCCGGGAGAGCGTCAACATCACCTGGCTCATCGCCATGAGGATAATAGACTCCATTTTACCCCGGCTATTGTTGGCGTAGAGCACGTTATGGCAAGGCGCGCTAAAGCCAAGCAAATCGGATACCAACTGCCGGTCAATCGGAAGCGGCACGCCATAACTTGCCGCCGATCCAAGCGGACACTTGTCATTCAGTTCATAAGCCTGCATGAGCATGACTGCATCATCCAAAAGACTTTCGGCAAACGCCGTGGCCCACAAACCTACGGAGCTGGGCATTCCCGGTTGCATGTGGGTACGCCCCACCATGGGCACGGCAACATGTTTTTCACCAAATGCCACCAATGTGGCGGATAACGCAAACACTTCGGACAAGGTATCCAATAATTGGTGCCGGGAATATAACCGCAAGTCCACCGCCACCTGGTCATTTCGACTTCGACCGGTATGTATTTTTTTACCCAGGTCACCCAGCGCCGCAGTAAGATACCTCTCCACCGCCAAATGCACATCCTGGTCGGCCAAGGTGATGGCAAATTTACCTTCCTCGGCTTTTTCGATGATCTCCGATAAGACCGGGAGAATTTTTGCGATATCCTGTTTTGAGAAAAGCGGCGGTTTAACCGGCATGCGTGAAAGCATTATTGCGTGGGCGGCCGAACCTATACAGTCCGCCTTGATCAGGGCCAAATCAAGGATTACGTCCTTGCCGGCGGTAAACGCCAGCACTTCCGAATCAATTACACCAACGGTGGTTTGGGAACTTTTTTTCTTACTGCTCATCTTCACAATCCATTTATTCAGCGGCTGGTTATAAATGGTTTTTGAAGGAATTTCGAGCGAATTAAATATCCTGCCGCCCTTTATCCGCCAGTTCCTGGGCCAATAACGACAATTCCGCCGCCTTGAATGCGTGCTCCTGGGTCATGGCATTTTCCGTGCGATACAAACAATCCTGAATCAAACGGCCAAAAAAGGGAAATCCGACCTTTCCGGCAACTTCGATATGCTGTTCACCGTCCTGATTTACCAGATAAAGTTGATCGCCCATGCGCGCTGATCCGATATCAACATACTTTCGCAACTCGATGTACCCGTCGGTACCCTGGATAAAGGTCCGGCCATCACCCCATGACCGCAATCCGTCAGGCGTAAACCAGTCCACACGGAAATAAAACGAAGAGCCATTATCGCCCACAATATTCGCTTCGCCGAAATCCTCCAGTTCCGGAAAATCGGGGTGATTGTGGTTGGTTGCGCGTGCGGCGGATACGGTCCCGTTCACGGCCCCGCTATAATATAAGAATTGCTCGCACTGGTGGCTTCCGATGTCGGTAAGTATTCCTCCATACTTTTCTTTTTGGAAAAACCAGGAAGGCCGCGACGGGGCGTTGAGCCTATGCGGACCCAACCCCAGAACATGAATTACGCGTCCGATCGCCCCCTGCTCTATCAATTGACCGGCGAATTCCGCACACTCCGAATGCAATCGTTCGCTGTAGTACACCATGTACTTGCGCGCAGTTTCCGCGACCTTGCCTTTTACGGCAATTAATTGCGCCATGTCGGTAAATGGGGATTTGTCGGTAAAGTAATCCTTGCCGGAATCCATCACTTTGAGCCCCAACCCCGCGCGTTCGTTGGGAATGGCCGCGGCAGTCACCAACGTTACATGGGTATCATCAAGTATTTCATCCAAGCTTCGCGCGACGCGGCATTCAGGATAATTACGGATGAAATTTTCAGTTTTCCCGTCATCGGGATCGTATACCCACTTGAGCGTACCGCCGGCTTCACGAAGCCCGTTGACCTGTCCGTAAATGTGTCCGTGATCCAATGCCGCGGCGGCAAAAACGAAATCACCCGGACCGCAAACCGGTGAAGGGCGACCTTTCGGCGCATAATTCATTCCATCGTTCATCGGTTGATTGGTCATCGAAATGATCCTGATAGATCGGAAGGGGTCCCGGACGCCTGGTTTTTTATATCCATTTTTGACTGTGCGATGAGGTTGGTCAAAAGGCCGGCGTAATGATCGCCATCGATGGGAATCTCCACGGTTCGCTTTTCCAGCGCCGACATCAACATGGCATTAGCCAGTTCCACGGAAGCCAGCCCTTCCTGCGCGGGCGCAATAAGCGGGACACCATCGCGGATCGCGGCGATAAAGTTTCGCATGACGCCGAGATGCTGATCTCCATGCGACCAGCCGGAGAAGGTTTCAATTTGTGATGGAGGCGTCGCAAATAATTCCGGTGTTGTGCGGGAAAATTCATTCATCGGAACCAGATTGCGAATAAACGTAATGCAATCCTGCTCATAGACAAGCTTACCGTTATCCCCGGCGATTTCGAGCCGATTGGTACCCGGCGCTTCGCCGGTGCTTGTAATGAAAACCCCGGAGCTTCCGTTGTCATATTCCAGGCGCGCCGTGACTTCATCTTCGACTTCGATATCATGATATTTGCCCAAACGGCAATCTGCATTGACACGGGATGGAAGACCCAGCAACCAGCAGAGCATGTCGAGCTGATGCGGACATTGATTCAATAAAACGCCGCCGCCCTCGCCGCGCCAGGTGGCCCGCCAATCGCTGGAAGCATAATAGGTTTCCGATCTGAACCAATTGGTGATGATCCATGTAACCCGCCGGATTTTCCCCAGGGAACCGTGGTCGATCATTTCCTTGATTTTAAGAAAGTAGGGATCCGTGCGCTGATTGAACATCGCGGCGAATATCTGCTTTTTGTTAGCATGGGCGCTCAACAGTTTCAATACATCGGCTTTGTGGACGGATACCGGTTTGTCCACCAGAACATGAAACCCTGCATTCAAAGCCTGAATGCCCAGCGTGGTATGTGCGTAATGCGGGGTGGCAATGATGACCGCATCGAATTTCCCGGTTTGGAAAAATTGGTCAGGATTTTCAAAAGTCGCGGCGTGTTCGCGCCAGCGGTCCAAACGAGCCGGAGCAGAATCGCAAACCGCCGTCAGACGTGCGTGCTCCAGTTTGTTGCCGACCAGAACGTCAGCATAATACGACCCCATGTTGCCGAGGCCGATAATACCAATTCCTACATCATTCATTCACGCATCGCTTTCATGCTCATATATCGTTAATTACGGCGCGTCTATTTCAACGCCGATGCGATACACTCGCTGAATAGCGGTGTTGGTATCAATCAAATAGTGCTCAAATCCGTCACCCAAATAAGACGGCGTGGTCAGCATCCATTCGGAATTTTCGAGATATTCCGCGTGGTATAAGAAGTACCGGCGTCCCGGCACGGTATCGAACAGAATACGCGCGTCGCCCTCCAGATCGATGCTCTCCACGCTCAAATACGAGGCGGAATCAACCGGTGAAGTACCCGCGATGAATTCCTCATAATTGGTAAATCCGTCGCCATCGAAGTCATCCTCTGGTCGGGTAAATGTCTCGGCATCCCCAAGGATGGAATCAAAATAGCCCAGCATCCACCAATCCGGAACGCCATCACCGGATGAATCCAGATCGGCGATTTTTTTGACATGCAGTCCGGCGACACGGGAATTCTGCACGCTGGCGATAAAATCTATTTTCATCATGCCTTCCGGCGCGGCGTTTGTGAATACGTGAATCAGCGGCGTGGCCCGTCCTCCAGATTCCGCGATGATGTCCACATTTTCAGCCACTGTTTGGTCATTGATCACGACGTCAAACAAGCGTTCTCCCGGTGCGGACACCCAATTTTCCGCCTGGAGAATCGTGGTTCTGTAGATGCCGGGTGGAACATCGAACCGATAAGAGAATGGCTGTCCATCAGGCCCATATCGTTCACGCTGGAACAGTGATTGCGCCTGCGCACAAATGCCGGAAATGGCATTGCCGATAAAACCGCCCTCGCCCTGAAGATATCCGAATGATGCCGGCGTGTAGGCTTGATCGGCCAGCCAAACCGTAAAATCGCAATTGGTGACCGTATTCGGATTCCCTGCGCTGATCCGCATTTCGTAATCACCGGGAATATTGAAAAACCACAGGTTGACCTGGTATGGCGGAGATACGTTGCCCGAGGTATCCACAGAACGGGCGGAAAGCACCCGACTGCCGTTGATGGCCAATGCGGAATCCAGCCAAAGTGACCACGAATCTGTTCCATCGGCTATCTGCCAGTCCCCATTATCCAACCGAACCTCCACGCGATCAACCATCACATTGTCCTGCGCGATTCCGGCAACTTGAAACTGATTCGAGATTATCGTGAGATCTTCCGGCGTCGTTATTACGACCGTGGGCGGAACATTGTCAGTAAACGTATTGGCGGAAGTTTCGAAAAACGTCTCAAACGCGCCGTATACATTATTTCCGTCCATGGCATCCATTGCTTCCGGGCCGATGCGGACATCATAACGTTGAAAGCCTGCAAAGCCCGGCGCATCGGGTGTAAACGTCATTTGCGTTCCGTTGGATGCCCATTGGAATGTTCCACTGCGGGGGGGATTGATGCTGAATGCCGCCTCCACGCTTGCCGTGTTCATCGGTTTGCTGAAACGATATGTTAGTGAGCTGGTGGCGTTGAACGAAGTGAAAGCGTGGACGGGAACCTGTTGCGTCACGACGGGATCCAAAGGTTGCCACTTGGTGTCGGCAACAAACATCTTGAACGAAGTTCCCGGGATAAGCATTCCGGGAATGCCATTGACGCCGGACGCAACCGTAACCGTTTCATTGGTATCGAACAGGTTCACCAGTTTTGTTCCTTCCGGATAAATGGTCGGGCGGGCGGTGAATGTTTGCGGCGAGGCGGCGGTATTCATCACGACGAAAACCTCTTCGTCGGCAAGGCGCCGTGAGTAGGCAAGAATTCCGGGACCCGAATGATTCACCCATTGATTATCATGACTGCCGCGTCGAAGAGACGGATATAGCCGGCGGAAATTATTGAGTCGGGCAACATGCTGAAACGTCCGTTCCGTCATGTTGAATTTGTCGCCGACCGAAGGACCCGAAGCCGGCCACTGACCATTGAACATGTCTTCGCGCCGGTTTGCGTCGTTATCTCCACCGTTAAAATTCTGTTCCGTGCCATAATACAACTTGGGAATGCCGCGAGACGTGTAAAGGAACGTAGTCGCGACATGGAGCCTCCCCGTATTATTGTTAGCGCCGGAGGAATGCATAAATCGATTCACATCGTGATTATCGAGAAACGTCACCAGCCGCATGTGGGCATCGGCATGATAATTGGCGGCGATACCGGCATACCGGGATTCAATCTGACTGGTCGCGCCATTGGCCTGCCCGAATACGCTATTGACACTGTAATAAAGCGGGAAGTGTAAAACCGAGTCGTTGGCATAAGCGCCGCCAGCCTGTGTGCCGGTGTAGGAGCCGACCTTTGAATCCGACCCGTCATAAACTTCGCCAAACTGGAAAAAATTGCTTTTACCGATTGACGCGGCAAAGGCTCGGATTTCCGGGTTAAAATACTGCCAGAATCCCATTTCCACATGCTTGACGGTATCGATGCGAAATCCGTCAAAATTTCCCTGTTCAATCCAGTATTTGAAAATATTGACCATGTTGGTGCGGACGTATTGTGTTTCGGTGCGCAGATCATCCAGTCCGCTCAACTCTCCAAGAATCTGATTTGGGTCCACAAACGTTTGAATGGCGCCGTTATTATGAAAATTCGTCAGTTGATTAAACGGTGGAGGGTATGTGTTGGTGGCATTGTTCCAACGTGGCGGATATCCATTTATGTTGAACGTGCTATTCCAGGCCGAGTTGGCACTGCCAATCAAATTGCCCTGATGATTACAGACAATATCCAAAAACACATAGATGCCCCGGGCATGGGCGTTGGACACCATGCTTCGCAAATCGTCCCACGTCCCCCAATGCGGTGATAGCTCATAAAAGTTGCGGGCATGGTATCCGTGGTACGCTCCATGCCCCACATTCAACTGAATGGGTGAAATCCAGATGGCGCCCGCGCCCAAAGCCTTGATGTAATCGAGCTTTTTCTCGATTCCCTTGAAATCGCCTCCGTGGATACGTGATCCATGGGTTGGCGTGTATGTTGAGGGAGACAGCGTATTGTTTGACGCATCGCCATCGTAGAAACGATCGGTAATGATTTGATAGATGGAGACATCGCGCCAATCATCAGGTGAAGGATGGAAAGTCGAGGCCAAGGCCCTGCCGGTCCATGCCAAAAGGCTAAAACACAAAACGACAAACCTGCACAAAGATGACGCAAATATAGATTTCATGGCTCTTAATCGGAAAAACACCAACATACAACGTTTTGTTAAACGTTTTATTTTACCGATTATGAAGATTTCCGGAAAATCACGGGAAATGAGAGTAAATGCCGTGAATCGATTACGTGGTTCCGAGGGCTTTTTGAACCAATGCGATCAATTCCTCGCGGCGGAAAGGTTTTTTCAGCAACGAACCGGGGGGCAATGATATTCCGGATTCCTCCAGTTCATCCTGCTGATATCCGGACGTAAACAAAACCTTGATTTCCGGCTTCAGGCCCCGGATTTGATCAGCCAGAGTGCGCCCGTCAAAATCCGGCATGATCAGGTCGGTAAGCAGTAAATTAATTTCGCCCTGGTAAAACAGCATCGATTTGATGGCCATGGCGCCGTTTTCCGCTTCTATCACGGTATAACCCTGATCCTGTAACATTCGAGAAATGACCCGGCGCGCACCTTCCTCATCCTCGGCCAGCAAAATGGTTTCATTGCCGGGTTTGAATTCCTGCTGTTCCGTGGTAGCCACTTGCAATGGAGGGCGTTTGGTCGTCTCGGACCCATTGGAAAGTGGAAGATATACGACATAGGCCGCACCGCCGGAGGCATGATTTTCAACGGCCAGGTATCCCCGGTGCTGTCGGATAATTTCAAAAGATGTGGCCAGCCCTACATTTTCACCCGGTATTTCAGCGTCGAGATTCACCCCGAAGGTGAAAATGTCGGCAAGACGAGCAAGGTCGTGATGCGCGCCTTCATCGGAAATTTCGATTTTTGCGAACGAGGTATCGGCATCCGGGGGTTGATCGATAAACGAAATATGTTGGCCGGAGTATATGGAACCCGGATGCGTTTTGATGGTGATCAATCCGCCGGACGGCGAACGTTTGATGGATTGCATCAAGAGGTTGGACAGCATATGAGCCAGACGGCCACTGCGGGCGCTGGTCATGACCGGTCGTGGATGCAGATTCAGTTCCAACCGTACGGTGGCGCCGGTCAGACGATTCGCCATGGGTTCAAATTCCTGAATGAAGCCATTGATATCGATTTGAACCGGTTGTTCATCCTTATCTCCGGCGATGTAGTCCAATTGCCGCAACAACAATTCACCGGAACTCGAAGCATGAAGTATTTCTTCAACCTCCGTCTTTTTGTCCGAATGATTGACATTCTTCGACAGGTACTCGGCATTTTGCCGGACGACCATGAAGAGATTGCGGAAATCACGCGAAATGCCGGACATCAATTGATTGATGGCCTCCATTTTCTGTACCTGAAGGTACTGGCGTTCCAGGGTGCGCTCCCGGCTGATATCGCGTTTGACCGCTACATAATTTACAGCTTTTCCTTCATGGTTGCGCACCGGCGAAATAGAAGCCTGCTCTTCGTAAAGAGTTCCGTCTTTTCTTCGATTGATAAACGTGCCCCGCCAGGTATGACCTGTGCCGAGAACCGTCCATATCTCCTGGTAAAATTCGGCGCTGTGTTTGCCGCTCTGGAAAATGGCCGGAGTTTTACCCAATACTTCTGAAATTTTGTATCCGGTGATTTTTTCAAGCGCGGGGTTGGCGTACAGGATGATCCCGTGGGCATCGGTGATCAAGATGGTTTCATCAGCCTGCTCGATAGCGGCGCTCAACCGGGCATGAGCTTCCTGAAGTTCCATCCGTTCGAGATAAACTTCAAACAAATTGCCGATACCGAGCATTAACCCGATGTCTTTCGTATTAAAAATCACCCCATCCTCATAGGTGAATATCGCCACCATGCCCAACACCTGCTGTTTATACATCAAAGGCACGCCAATCCAGTCGGAAGGCATGGCGCCGGTAATATCAAAATCGAGCCGGTCGATTTTGTCTCCCGAACGGGCATCGTTAAGCCAGACCATCCGCCCCATGGTCATGACATAATCGGCGATTCCATTTTCCTGCGGGCGGGATACGGGCAAAGGGTTCTTCACATCCACGGAAAAAGGAAAATCGATCATTCCGGTGTGGTGATTTTTTATTGCCACACAGCCGTTTTCAATGCCGAAAAGGATGCGCAACAGATCGAATATCCGGGAACTGAAATCGCGAAGCGATTCGGCCTTTCCGGCAATTTCCGCGGCGCGCTGATAAAAAGCCTCGTTTTTCTCCATGCGCCGGATTTGTGTAAGGTTTTCAATAACCGCCCAGCAAAGCATCGCATCGCCGCTCCCCCGCCCCGGGTGACTGATCAACCTGACCCACTGTCGCCCGGCATCGGGAAGCACGACCTCCAATTCACAACGGGCCGGTCGATGTTCACGAATGACCTGATCCAGATGTGTGGCAAGCACCGAACGGTCGCGGTGCCGCATGGTTTTGAAAAAATTGAAATGCTTCAATTCATCATGTTTGGTTACTCGCAGAATATCGGCGGCATGCGGTGAGAACCATTCAACTTCACCCTCGCCATTTAATGCAAGCACGGGCATCGAAGCCGATTTGAGGACAACATCCGGAATCGCTCCTGCCGACCTTGAAGAATCGTACGCCGGCGTATGTTGCGCCGGATTACCTGCCTCATTCATTTGCGTAACTTGTCATTTTAATCTGCTGTTCCATCAAACAATCTTGACCGACCGACCACACATTTCCGTGTTAATTACCGTCGGTAGCCGGTGCAACCCTTCGCTCCAATTCGCGGACACGTCGTTCGGAAGCTTCCAGCCGACTGCGAAAAACCTGCAATTCTTCAACCAGAACCGAATTTTGCGCCTGCAATCGTTTCTTTTCGTCGTCCCGGAGAATCTTCTCCATCTGTTTCTGCACATCATTGTACCGGCTGGTCAATGACTTATTTTCCTTTTCCAGCGAGCTGATGGTTTTCCGGAACTCGCGAATCCGTCTCATATCGGCTTGATGGGAGTCAATGGTCTGTTTAAGAGCGCGTGTTTCTTCGCGCAACCGTTCCAATTCCCCATTCATCGCTCCAGTGGCGCTTATAACTTCCTTCCGTTCATCCTCCAATTGTCTGTTTAATAACGCAATTTGATTGGACATCGCTTCCATGCCGGCAAACATGGCAAGGCGTTCCTCCTCCAGCAACTTGTTTACTCTACCCACTTCAGCCAATATCGGCTCTAGCGCGGCTTTATCAAGCAATTGCTCTTGCAATTTAGCGCGATCGGATTTCAACGCGTCAAGTTCGCGTTGAAGTGATTCAAGCGATTCCGTCGCTTTTTTGACACGGTCGGCCGATTGCTGATCCCGTACCTTTTCCCGCCGTTCTATATTCCGGATTTTGCCCTCCAAATCGGCAATGCCTGCATGAAGCATCCGGTTGGACTCGATCAAGGATACGCGCTCCTCTTCCAAATCTTCAATGGCTTGTTCGAACACCGCTTTTTCCTCATTCCACGCGGCGCGTTCGGCAACAATCAACTCCGCCGACAACATAGCCCCGTTATCCGCGGGCGCCACCTCTGATTGCGTATCGGTCAAAAGCAGTTTCCTTAATCGGTCGAGATGATTGCGACAGGCTGTAACACGGGAACGAACCACTGCGGGTTGCCATTCCGGATAATCGCTCGCCACAATCCGGTACAACTCGAGCGCCTTGCCGTAATACTGAAAAGCGGAAGCCGGGTCGCCGACTTGCTCCGCCTGTTCCGCCTTTACGATCATGACATAGGCTTCCACATGTTCGGGAGGCGTGGCCTGCGCGTAAATTGAAATTGACGAGTGGAAAAAAAACGTCAACGCGAGATAACGGAATAAACTGAATCTGTTCATGAAAAGCGAAATCAGTTACCAGACAAACCAAGTATTTGGTCCAGGGAGGGATTGCGGGGGGATCCCAAGGTCAACGCGCGCTGATAGTGCTCCCGCGCGGAGTCAAAATCGGGCCGGCGATCCGTGGCAAGCAGGATGGACAAATTGTAAAGCGCGGATACGTAGTCGGGGTCCCGTTCCACGGCCTTTTTAATATTTTTAATGGCATTATCGTGCCGGCCAAGCGCGTGAAAAACAATACCCAGATAATTGAGGTTGTACGGATCATCCTTGTCCGCCTTTACCGCCCGCTCAAGAATTCGGCGAGCGTCGCGCAATTCACCGTTCCGGAAAGCCAGGGCGCCACGTAAACCAAGGGCGCGGGTATTCTTGTCGTTTTTGGTCAGCACTTCATCCACCAAACGGCGGGCGGCATCCAATTCTCCGCGCTCAAAATGGCAGGCCGCCAAACCGGTGCGGGCATTTTCGGATTCCGGATCGAGTGTAAGAGCCTGTTTAAACGACAAGGAAGCTTCCTCGATTTTACCTGCGGCGAGTTCGTTATTCGCCCGTTCAAGCACGTTATCATATCCTGTGCCGGTGACAACCGGCGTAGTGACGGCGCGGGGGGCGCCGCCTTTCAAGGCCCGGTTCTCATGCGTAAGCCTTTCCACTTGACGGTCTTTCTCCGCCGCCTGCCTTTTGGCGGCATCCAGTTGTTTTTGCAGAGAGGCGACAAGTTCGGCCCCGGCCTGGCGGGTCGCCTCTTCCGGATCGACCACGGCATTCCGGAGACGGGCAATGTCATCTGATTGTCCGTCCATGATCTGACGGGTGGATTCATGAATTTGGGCAAGTATTTCAATGCGGTCACGCAAGTCCCGCAGTAAAACACCCGCATTAAGAATATCCCCCCTCAATTGCGCCAATTCGACGTCCACAAGAAGTCCCCGAGCGCGTAATTGCTCGATTTCATCCGACAAACGCTTGGCATCGCGGGTAGTTACGGCGGCACGGTACAAATCTTGACGCAATTCATCCAACGTCACCTGCTGGTTTCCGGCCAAGGTGCGCGATTTTTGAATGTCGGCATTAAGTTTTTCCAGTTGTTTTGCCAACTTGTCAGAATTGGCGGCACTTGCCGGACTTGCCATTATCGGTAGTGACAAACCGATTACGATTAACATGCGTAAAAACATCACAAAATCCTTTCCCGTTGAATACAAAACGAACGTAGCATGACTGGAAAAAGTGACGATTGCAAGCTATCCGAAAGCACATGCGGCATACAGTTGGAACTCCCCGGGAACCGCGCTTAATTTAATGACCAAAATTGTCTTGGTATTCGAGGGGCAGTCGTTATCCTCATGGCAATTTTATGGCAAAATATATTTTCATAACCGGAGGCGTGGTTTCCTCGCTTGGCAAAGGCATTACGGCGGCTTCTTTGGGAAGACTTTTAATCAACCGCGGACTTAACATCCGCATGCTTAAAATGGATCCCTACCTGAACGTCGACCCGGGAACCATGAGTCCCTATCAGCACGGCGAGGTTTATGTCACCGACGATGGCGCGGAAACCGATCTCGACCTGGGGCATTACGAGCGCTACACCGGGCAGGCCACCAACCGCAAATCCAACTTCACCGCCGGGCGCATCTATTGGGATGTTCTGCGCAAGGAACGCCGCGGCGACTACCTAGGCCACACCATTCAAATGATACCGCACATCACCGATGAAATCATCGCATCCATCCGCGCCGTCGATGAGAAAGGCGTGGACATCGTGGTTGCCGAAATCGGCGGCACGGTGGGCGATATTGAGGGGCTGACCTTCATGGAGGCCATCCGGCAAATCGGCCTTGAAGACGGGCCGGACAATGTCATGTATATTCACATGACGTATGTGCCGTACATCAAGGCCGCCGGCGAAGTTAAAACCAAACCCAGCCAGCAAAGCGTCGCGAAATTGCGGGAGATCGGAATTATCCCGGACGCCTTGATTTGCCGGTCGGAAGTTCCGTTGGCCGAGGACGTACGCAGGAAACTTTCGCTGTTTTGCAATGTTCCCTACGATGCCGTGATTGAAGAACAGGATGTTCAGCATACCATATACGAGGTGCCGCTGGTTTTGTCCGAACAGGGGCTGGACGAGCTGGTCATGGTGCATTTCCGCATGGCTAAACCGCCCCCGAAGATGAACCCGTGGCGGCGCATGGTCGAGATTGTGAAAAATCCCCGGGCCAACATTAAAATCGGCGTGGTGGGTAAATACTCGGAATTGCAGGATGCCTACAAATCGCTCTACGAGGCCATCAGCCATGGTGGCATCGGTCATCAAGTAAGCGTTGAAATTGTAAAAATCGCGGCGGAAGATATTGAAGCGGGGCGCGCCACGGCGCAACTGAAGGAAGTTGCGGGTATTCTGGTGCCCGGCGGGTTTGGCTCGCGCGGTGTTGAGGGTAAAATCCAGGCAATCAAATTCGCCCGCGAAAACGGCGTGCCGTTTTTCGGTATTTGTCTCGGCCTGCAATGTGCGGTCATTGAATATGCCCGGAATGTCTGCGGATTGAATGACGCTCACACCACCGAAATCAATAAAGACACGCCGCACCCCGTCGTTTGCCTGATGGAGGAACAGGAAAAGGTCATCGATCTCGGCGCGACCATGCGGCTGGGCGCCTGGCCCTGCAAATTGAAGGCGGAAACAAAAGCAATCGAGGCTTACGGCTCTGCGGAAATCAGCGAACGGCATCGCCATCGCTACGAAGTTAATAATTCCTATCGCGAAAAACTTGAGGAAAAAGGCCTTGTTCTTTCCGGACTTTCCCCTGATGGCAACCTGGTCGAAATGGTCGAAATTGCCGATCACCCGTGGTTTGTCGCCACACAATTTCACCCTGAATTGAAATCGCAACCCCTGGCCCCCCACCCCCTGTTCAGGGATTTCATTGGTGCGGCGGTGGAGTTTGAGAATATATGAAAGCACTCATTGCACTAGAAGACGGCACAACTTTTGAAGGCGAATCCTTCACCGGCGCGGGCGAAGTGGAAGGCGAACTCGTCTTCAATACTTCAATGACCGGATATCAGGAAATCCTGACCGACCCATCCTATAACGGCCAGATCGTCACGATGACGTATCCCCTCATTGGAAATTACGGGATCAACCGCGAGGATGATGAATCATACAAGCCTCATGCGCGGGGCTTGGTCATCGGTGAGGCCAGCCGGATCCACAGCAACTGGCGTGCGGATATGTCGCTTTCCGATTACCTGCAGAAAAACCAAATTCTTGGCATTCACCAGGTGGATACCCGGGCTGTCACATTCCATATCCGTTCACGCGGAGCCATGAAATGCGTGATGTCCTCCATCGACACCAACCCGGCCAGCCTGGTGCAAAAAGCCAAAAACTCCAAAGGGCTTGTCGGGCGCGACCTCTGCACGGAAGTCAGCACGCAAAAGCCCTATATTTTCCCCGGTTCGGAAAACAATTCCCGAAAAGTTGCCGTGATCGATTGCGGCATCAAAATCAATCAGTTGCGCATCTTGAGTGCGTTAGGCTGTCAATTGCACGTGTTTCCCAACCGTTTCAAAGCGGAAGAAATCAAGAAAATCAACCCGGATGGTTTCTTTATTTCCAATGGCCCCGGCGACCCGGAAGGCGTTCCCGAAACCGTCAAGGAATTGCGCGGTATTATCACGAGCGGTATCCCGACGTTTGGAATTTGCTTCGGACACCAATTGACCGGTCTTGCCCTCGGCGGCAAAACCTTCAAGCTGAAATTCGGACACCGGGGCGGCAATCAACCCGTAATCGAACTTGCCACCGGACGCGTGGACATCACCTCGCAGAATCACGGTTTTGCGGTGGACAAGGATTCCCTGCCCTCCGATGTGGAAACCACCCACATCAACTTGAACGACAAAACATCCGAGGGACAGCGCCACAAAAAGTTGCCGGTGTTTTCCGTGCAGTATCATCCGGAAGCCGCGCCCGGCCCCAACGATGCCGCGCACCTGTTCGAACGCTTCATACAACTCATCGATAGGAAGGGTTGATCCATGGCGCACGACTGGATCGCGATTCTGGATTTCGGATCGCAATACACACAATTGATAGCCCGACGGGTTCGCGAACAACATGTGTATTGCGAAATCGTCCGGTTCGATACGTCCGCCGAAAAAATTGCCGCGCGCAAACCGAAAGGCATCATATTGTCCGGCGGTCCATCGAGTGTATATGACACCAAGGGACCCCGACCCGACCCGAACGTATTCAAGCTGGACATTCCCCTGTTCGGCATTTGTTACGGCATGCAGTTAATGGCCCAGGAACTTGGCGGTCGGGTGGACAAGGGACAGCACCGCGAATTCGGTTACGCGGAAATCGACGTGGTCGATCGCACGCCGTTGTTCGAGGGGCTTCAGGATCGGCTTAAAGTATGGATGAGCCACGGCGATCAAGTCGGTGTGTTACCGGATGGATTCCGCGCGACCGCCAAAACCGGATCCTGCCCGGTCGCGGCCATGGCCGATCAATCCAACCGTCGGTTCGGTGTGCAATTTCACCCCGAAGTTGTACATACCCCTCAAGGCGTGCATTTGTTGCGTCATTTCCTGTTCGATGTTTGCGGTTGCGCTGGTGACTGGAAAATGTCGAGCTTCATCGAGGAAAGCATTCATGTCATCCGTGGAAAAGTTGGCGACAAACATGTCTTGTGCGGGTTAAGCGGCGGCGTGGATTCCTCGGTTGTCGCGGCGCTTCTGCACAAAGCCATCGGACATCAACTCCACTGTGTTTTTGTCGACAACGGAGTCTGCCGGTTCGGCGAAGTCGATCAGGTTCAGCGATTATTTGGCGAAGCGTTGGGAATCGATCTCCGCATTTCCCGCGCCGGAGCGCTGTTTCTCGACAGTTTGCGCGGTGTGATTGACCCGGAAATGAAGCGGAAAATCATCGGCAAAACGTTTATCGATGTCTTTACCGAGGAGGCGCGACGCCTGGGTGAAATTCAATTCCTGGCCCAGGGCACATTGTATCCCGACGTTATAGAAAGTATTTCTCCCATCGGCGGACCTTCCGTCACGATTAAAAGTCATCATAACGTCGGCGGACTGCCACCGGATTTGAAATTCCAACTGATCGAACCCTTGCGCGAGTTGTTCAAGGACGAGGTACGTGAATTGGGTCGTGAACTGGGACTTCCCTCAAGCGTCGTGGATCGACAGCCATTTCCGGGACCCGGGTTGGCTGTGCGTATTTTGGGCGAGGTCACGTCGGACCGCGTCGCCATCCTTCAGCAAGCCGACATGCGGGTGCAGGAGGAAGTGCAGAAACTGGAGAACTACCGCGACATCTGGCAGTCGTTCGCGGTATTACTTCCGGTCCAATCCGTTGGCGTCATGGGCGACGACCGCACCTACGAAAATGTAATTGCCGTGCGAGCCGTGCGCAGTCTGGATGGCATGACCGCCGAATGGTATCGCCTGCCCTACGACACCCTCGACCGGATTGCCACCCGTATCATCAACGAAGTGCGCGGTGTGAACAGGGTCGTATTCGACATCAGCTCCAAACCGCCGGCCACCATTGAGTGGGAATGATGATGAAAGAAACCACATACAACCTGCAACCTTCAACATTCAAAGAGTAAGACCATGCCAAAGCGGACAGACATTCACAAAATCATGATCATAGGTTCGGGCCCGATCGTAATCGGCCAGGCCTGCGAATTTGACTACTCCGGAACTCAAGCCTGCAAGGCCTTGCGCGAGGAAGGTTATGAGGTCGTACTGATCAACAGCAATCCCGCCACCATCATGACCGATCCGGAAACCGCTGATCGCACCTACGTGGAACCGATCACACCGGAAGCGGTTATCAAAATTATCGAAAAAGAGCGTCCCGACGCCCTCCTCCCCACCCTTGGCGGTCAAACCGCGTTGAATACCGCGCTCGAGGTTGCGGCCACCGGCGCGCTGGAAAAATATGGCGTTGAGCTGATCGGCGCGAAAGTTGATGTCATCAAACGCGCTGAAGACCGAATCCTGTTCAAAGAGGCGATGGTTGACGCGAAGGTCGAATGCCTGAAAAGCAAACTTGTCAGCACCCTCGATGAAGCGGAAGCGGTAGCCGGGGAAATCGGCTTTCCCATCATCATCCGCCCCAGCTTCACGCTCGGCGGAACCGGCGGCGGAACCGCCTACAACATGGAGGAACTCAAACGCATCACCTACGGCGGACTGAAGGCGAGCTTGAATCACACCGTATTGCTGGAGGAATCCATCCTCGGCTGGAAGGAATTCGAGCTGGAAGTCATGCGCGATCGCAAGGACAATGTGGTGATTGTCTGCTCCATCGAGAATGTCGATCCCATGGGCATCCACACCGGCGACAGTGTAACTGTCGCTCCGGTGCAAACCCTGACCGATCGTGAATACCAGTTGATGCGCGATGCCGCCATTCGCGTCATGCGGGTGATCGGCGTCGAAACCGGCGGGTCCAATGTGCAGTTTGCCTTGAATCCGCAAACCGGACGCATGGTTGTCATTGAAATGAATCCCCGCGTATCGCGCAGTTCCGCGCTGGCGTCCAAAGCCACCGGATTCCCAATCGCCAAAATCGCGGCAAAACTCGCCGTTGGCTACACTCTTGACGAAATCCCCAATGACATTACCCGCGAAACGCCGGCTTCGTTTGAGCCGACGCTTGATTACTGCGTGGTGAAGTTCCCTCGGTTCGCCTTTGAAAAATTCGCCGGCGCAGAACCCATACTCGGCGTCAGCATGAAGTCCGTGGGTGAAACCATGGCCATCGGCACCAACTTCAAGGAAGCCTATCAGAAGGCATTGCGCGGATTGGAAATCGGTGTGGACGGCTACGATCTTAAACTGGAAGCCAAGGTGGCCAATATTGAGGATATTGAAGGCGAATTGAAAAAACACCGCGCGGACCGGCACTTCCTGATCAAGCGCGCGCTCAAGATGGGCATTCCTTCCCAACGTGTGGCGGAACTAACAAAATTCGATCCGTGGTTCATTGATAATTTTGTCCAAATCATTGAAAAAGAGCATGAAATTCTCGCCCAACCCAAAGACAAACCACTTTCCAGCGATCTGTTGAAGTCGGCCAAGCGCATCGGGTTTTCGGACCGGCAAATTGCCGCATTGCGTGGCGATACCAGCGAGTTAACCATTCGCGAGCAACGCAAGACGGTCGGGATCAAACCCGTGTATCGCCTGGTGGATACCTGCGCGGCGGAGTTTGAAGCCTACACCCCCTATTTTTATTCCAGCTACCAGACCATGGATCAATCCCGGGTGACCGAACGCAAGAAAGTCATCATCTTGAGCAGTGGACCCAACCGCATCGGCCAGGGAATCGAGTTTGATTACTGCTGTGTGCATACCGTCAAGGCGGCTCGTGAACTCGGGTACGAAGCCATCATGGTCAACAGCAATCCGGAAACCGTCTCGACGGATTATGACACCTCGGACAAATTGTATTTTGAGCCGCTGACATTTGAGGATGTGATGAACATCTATGAAAATGAAAATCCGCTCGGGATTGTCGTCCAGATGGGCGGACAAACACCCCTGAACCTCGCGGTCCCGCTCATGAAGGCGGGCTGTAAAATTCTCGGCACATCACCCGACAGCATTGACATCGCCGAGGATCGTAAACGCTGTCGCGAGTTGCTCAACGAGCTTGGTCTTCGTCAACCGGAAAGCGACACCGTCACCTCCGTGCAGGAGGCCGCCGTCGCGGCCCGCCGGATTGGTTATCCCGTGATGATTCGCCCCTCGTATGTTTTGGGCGGTCGGGCCATGATGGTGGCCTACGGCGACCATGAGCTTGGACCGTTTGTCGAAGCGGCGTTCATGGCCAGCCCCGGATTTCCCGTGCTGATTGACCGCTATCTTGAACGGGCCACCGAAGTGGATGTGGATCTGCTTTGCGACGGGACCGACGTATACATCGGCGGGGTCATGCAACACATTGAAGTCGCAGGTATTCATTCCGGCGACAGCGCCTGCGCCACTCCGCCGCATACCCTGTCAACCGGTGTTGTTGATCAGATCAAGGATGCCTGCCGCAAGATGGCGCTGGCCTTGAACGTCAAGGGTTTGATGAATGTGCAGATGGCGGTAAAGGACAATGAAATTTATGTAATTGAAATCAATCCGCGCGCATCGCGCACAGTTCCTTATGTCAGCAAGGCCACGGGTGTGCAACTGGCCAAGATGGCGGCGAAAATATCGCTGGGCAAAACGCTCAAGGACCTCGGACTATCCGGCCAGGCGAACGAAGTACCCTGGTGCGCGGTCAAGGAAGCCGTCCTTCCATTCAACCGCTTCCCCGGCGTCGATCCGATTCTCGGACCGGAAATGAAATCCACCGGTGAAGTCATGGGCATCGACATGACATTTGAGCTTGCTTACTGGAAAAGTCAGATTGCCGCCGGACAGAAATTACCGAAAGAAGGCGGTGTGTTTCTAAGCGCGCGGGATTCCGACAAACCCTGGATGGTCGAGGTCGGCAAGAAACTCGCGGCCATGAATTTCAAAATCATCGCCACCGAAGGCACCGCCCAATCGCTGGAGCAGAACGGAGTGCATTCCTCGGTGGTGCATAAACTGGTCGAGGGGCAAAGCCCCAATGTAATTGACCTTATGAAACAAGGCGCGATTCACATGGTGGTTAACACGCCCAGCAGTCTGGTCGCACGCGCCGATGAAATCATCATCCGCACCGAGGCCATATCCCGGGGCATTCCGATTATCACGACCCAGGATGGCGCCTACGCCACTGTCAATGCCATCGAAAAAGTAAAAGATTCCGGTTGGAGTGTTCGCGCACTACAAGATTATCACGCGTGACGTT
>DAOLDL010000017.1:0-44124 GCA_035327305.1 Kiritimatiellia bacterium
CGCCAGCAACTTCGGTTTTCGGGCTTAATCCGCGCTTATCCGTGATTCAAGCTACTGACCCGTAGATTCACCTATAACGCAACCACCAAAATACGACACTTTTGTAGTTCACCAATCTCGCAATATTACATAATTGTATTTTTTTGCAGTTTTATCCCGCCGGTATTTGCTGTGTATTATTCTTCAATTAAACATGTTATGACTAATTTCAACTGCGGCACAATTCTAGCTTCATTTCATTGATATAATGGGTATGTTAATGGCTCAAACGGTTGCCGGATGTGTTTTTGGCAACCCAGGGAGTTTTTTTGTTTATGCAGGCTAAACCTCGACATTATTGTGGTATTTTTGGTGTTTTCGGCGTGGCTGATCCGGCGCGGACGATTTACAACGGCTTGTTTGCTTTGCAACATCGCGGGCAGGAAGGCGCGGGTATCGTGGTCAGTAACGGCCAGCAGATCCGATCGATCAAAGGAATGGGTCTGGTTCAGGAATTGGCTTCCCGCAAAGAATTTTCCGAATTGCAGGGTCACCTTGGCATCGGCCATGTCCGCTACTCCACCACCGGCTCCCCGCGGCCTCAAAACGTACAACCGCTCGTGGTGGAATGCATTGATGGCATCTGGGCCATCGCTCACAACGGCAACTTGACCAATGCCCAGCAACTGCGCAAAAGCTATCAGGAAGCCGGCGCTATATTTCAAACCAGCACCGACAGCGAAGTGATGGTTCACCTGATTGCCGACCCGATGTTTCGGTCCCGCCCCCGGCGCGTCGAACGATCCCTGGCGGAGCTTCAAGGCGCTTTTTCCTACTTGATCATGACAAAAGACAGCGTCATGGCGGCCCGCGATCCTTATGGCTTCCGCCCGCTTTCCATCGGTAAACTTGGCGCCGGGTATGTGTTTGCCTCCGAAACCTGCGCGTTGGAACAGGTCGGGGCCGACCACATCCGCGATGTGCTTCCCGGCGAATTGGTGACCGTCGATGAAAAAGGCATCCGAAGCACCACGTTTTGCGAGCCAATCATGGGATCACTCGGCCAGTGTATTTTCGAACATGTCTACTTCGCGCGCCCCGACAGCATGGTGTTCGGACAAAACGTCCATGACGTCCGCCTGAAGCTGGGACGCAACCTCGCCAGGGAAGCGCCGGCTGACGCGGATATCGTGATTCCCATCCCCGACTCCGGCAATGCCGCCGCGCTTGGTTTCTCGCAGGAAAGCGGCATCCCGCTGGACTACGGTTTTATTCGCAATCACTATGTGGGCCGGACCTTTATCATGCCGACGGTTGGACAACGCGCCGACAGCGTGGACATGAAGCTGGCGGTTGTCCCCGGCGTTGTCCGGGGCAAACGGATTGTCGTGGTTGACGACTCCCTGATTCGCGGCACCACTTCCCGTCGCCGCGTGCATACCTTGCGTGAAGCGGGCGCCAAGGAAATCCACCTGCGCATTTCCTGTCCACCCACCCGCCACCCCTGCTATTTCGGCATCGACTTCCCATCCCGCTCCGAGCTGGTGGCCGCTGAAAACAGCGTGGAGGAAATACGCAAATTTATCGGGGCCGATTCCCTGGCATATTTGAGCGTCGAAGGCTTGCGCGCCTCGGTGGATCAACCTTCGGATTTCTGCACCGGTTGCTTCACCGGTTCTTACCCCTATCCGGTGACGGGCGAGCATACAAAACATGCGCTGGAGGTTGTGGCGGAAACCACTATTTAATGTTGCGAAACCATTGAAACAGCCCTACATTACGCCGCCATTTTGGGTTCGGAATCAGGAATAATATTATGACGAATTATCGGAACAATATAAGCGTGGGATTGCCCGATCAGACGGGACTTTACGACCCCCGGTTTGAGCACGACGCATGCGGTGTCGGATGTGTGGTGAACCTGAAGGGCGAAAAATCCCACACGATCATTCACAAGGCTTTGGAAATCCTGGTCAACCTTTCCCATCGCGGCGCTTGCGGATGCGACGAAAAAACCGGTGATGGCGCCGGCATCATGATGCAACTGCCCGAAAAGTTCTTCCGTAAGAAGTGCGGCGAACTGGGCATCAAGCTTCCCGCCGGCGGTTATGAATTTGCGGCCGGCCTGGTATTCCTGCCGCCTGATGCCGCCCAGCGCAAACAATGCATGGAAATATTCGAGCGTGTCATCAAGGCAGAAGGCCAGCAATTCCTCGGTTGGCGCGATGTGCCTGTGAACAATGAAGTATTGGGCGACATCGCCCGCGCGGTCGAACCCCACATCGCCCAAATCTTTGTCGGGCGTGGAGCCGGTATCACGGACAACCGGCACTTTGACCGCAAATTGTACATCATCCGCAAGCAAGTCGAAAAAGCCATTCGCGAATCCGGCCTGCCCCAACGGAAATTCTTTTACGTCTGCACCTTGTCCTGCCAAACCTTTGTCTACAAGGGTTTGATGCTGGCCGACCAGATCGAGCCGTTTCTTCCCGACCTTGTCGACGAAGACATGGTCAGCTGTCTGGCATTGGTGCATCAACGCTACAGCACCAATACTTTTCCGACCTGGGATCTCGCCCACCCGTTCCGCTTCCTTTGCCACAACGGTGAAATCAATACCGTGCGCGGAAACACCAACTTCATGAACGCCCGCGAAGCCGTCTTCAAGTCGCCGCTTTTCGGCAATGACATGAACAAGATTTTCCCGGTGGTCGCACCCGGCGCAAGCGATTCCGCCGCCCTCGACAATGCCGTGGAACTTCTCTACCACACCGGGCGGTCTCTACCGCACGCCATGATGATGTTGATTCCTGAAGCATGGCAAAATCACAACACCATGAGCGACGAGAAGAAGGCATTCTATGAATACCACTCGACATTCATGGAACCGTGGGACGGCCCGGCATCCATTCCCTTTACCGACGGCCAATGCGTCGGCGCATTGCTCGACCGCAACGGCTTGCGGCCTTCCCGCTACACGGTGACCAAGGACGGCTTCGTCATCATGGGGTCGGAAACCGGCGTTCTGGAAGTTGATCCGGCCAATGTGCTCAAGAAGGGTCGCCTTGAACCCGGGCGCATGTTCCTGATCGATACGGAAAAAGGACGCATCATCGACGACGAGGAAATCAAAAACGAAATCGCCACGCGGAAGCCATATCGCCTCTGGTTGCAAAAAAACCTCTACAGCCTGAAGGACCTTCCCAAAGGCAGTGCGACGCCGGCGGCCGAACCGACGACCCGCGTCCAGCGTGAGCAGATTTTCGGTTACACGCTTGAAGATTTGAAGGTGATCCTGACCCCGATGGCTTCCACGGGCATTGAACCCACCGGCTCCATGGGCGTCGACACACCGATCGCGGTTTTGTCGGATCGCTCGCAATTAGTCTACAACTACTTCAAGCAATTGTTCGCCCAGGTCACCAATCCACCCCTGGATGCCATCCGCGAGGAGCTGGTGACATCTCTGCAGGCCAACATCGGCAACGAATTGAACCTTTTCGAGGAAACCGATTACCACGCGCATCAATTGCGGGTCGAGCAACCTGTTTTGACCAATGACGCACTTGAACGCATACGCGCGTTTAACGAAGGCGACATTAAATCCGTCACACTTCCGATGTTGTACAAAGTAAGTGAAGGCGGCCAGGGGTTGGAAGCCGCCATGGAAGAATTGTGCCGCAAGGCGTCCCAGGCCGTGGATGACGGGCATTCCATCCTGATTCTTTCCGACCGGGGCAGTGACCGCGATCATGCTCCCATCCCGGCGGCCATTGCCGTGGCCGGCGTTCACCATCACCTGATCCGTGAAAAGCGCCGCACGCAATGCGGATTGGTCGTGGAATCCGGTGAAGTGCGCGAAGTGCATCATTTTGCGGTTCTGTTCGGTTACGGGGCCGGCGCCATCAATCCGTACATGGTATACGAAGTATTCGAGCAAATGATTGAAGAGAATATGCTCAACATCACACTCGAAAAAGCCATCTACAATTATATCAAGGCCGTAAATAAAGGTTTGCTGAAGGTCATGTCCAAGATGGGCATTTCGACCTTGCACAGCTACCGTGGAGCGCAGATTTTTGAATGCGTCGGCCTGAACACCACCGTGGTTGAAAAATATTTCACGGGCACACCGAGCCGCATCCAAGGCGTCGGCATTGACATTCTCGCCAAGGAAACGCAAATGCGCCACGAGCGTGCGTTCCCGACGCAAGACATCCCGGAAAAACTCGAGCTGGACGTCGGCGGCGTCTACCAGTGGCGGCGCACCGGCGAACGGCACATTCTCAATCCGATTGTCATTGCCAAATTGCAGGAAGCGTCACGCTTCAACAAACAGGCGGCGTATGATCAATTTGCCCGCCAGGTCAATAACCAGGCCCGTGAACTTTGCACATTGCGCGGTTTGTTTGAAATAAAGGCCGATGCGAAGGCGATCCCCATTGAGGAAGTCGAACCGTGGACGGAAATCGTGAAACGCTTCAAGACCGGCGCCATGTCCTACGGCTCCATCAGCAAGGAAGCGCACGAAACGCTGGCCATCGCCATGAACCGGATCGGCGGCAAAAGCAACAGCGGCGAAGGCGGCGAAGATGTCGATCGCTTCACGCCCGACGAAAACGGCGATTGGCGCAACAGCGCGATAAAACAGATTGCCTCCGGACGGTTCGGCGTCACCAGCAATTACCTGGCGAACGCATCGGAACTGCAAATCAAAATGGCGCAGGGGGCAAAACCCGGTGAAGGCGGCCAGTTGCCGGCGGAGAAGGTCTATCCGCCGATTGCCAGGACCCGTCACTCCACGCCTTACGTGCAGTTGATTTCGCCTCCGCCGCACCATGATATTTATTCGATCGAGGATCTGGCCCAGCTGATCCATGACCTCAAGAACGCCAACCCGTCAGCACGCGTCAACGTGAAGCTGGTTTCCGAAATTGGTGTCGGCACCGTTGCCGCCGGCGTATCCAAGGGCAAAGCCGATGTGGTGTTGATCAGCGGTTACGATGGCGGAACCGGCGCTTCTCCGGAAACGTCACTGAAGCACGCGGGGCTTCCATGGGAACTCGGCCTCGCCGAAACGCACCAGACACTGGTGATGAATGATCTGCGCAGTCGTATTGTCGTGGAATGCGACGGTAAATTGCTGACGGGGCGCGATGTCGCGATTGCCTGTCTGCTCGGCGCGGAGGAATTCGGTTTCTCCACGGCGCCACTCGTTACAGTGGGTTGTATCATGATGCGCGTGTGCCACTTGAACACCTGCCCGGTCGGCATTGCAACGCAAGATCCCGAGTTGCGCAAGAAATACACCGGCAAACCCGAATATGTGGTGAACTATTTCCGGTTTGTCGCCGAGGAATTACGCGCCATCATGGCGTCGCTTGGCTTCCGCACCATCAATGAAATGGTCGGTCAGGTCGATCGCCTCAACGCGGCCAGGGCCGTGGATCACTGGAAAGCCCAGGGACTGGATTTCTCGGCGATTCTGCACAAACCCAAGGTTGCTTCTTCCGTGGGCATTTACTGTTCGCAGAAGCAGGATCACGGCATCGACCGGGCGCTCGACAATGTATTGATCGAAAAAGCCAGACCGGCGATTGAGCGCGGTGAAAAAGTCGTGATCGAACAGCCCATCCGGAACATCAACCGCACCTTTGGCACCATGTTGAGTTACCACGTATCCAAGCGCCACGGAGAAGCCGGATTGCCGGATGGCACCATCACCATCAACGCCCGGGGATCCGGCGGACAAAGCTTTGCCGCGTTCGGCGCCCACGGCATCACGTTCAATGTCGAAGGGGATGCCAACGATTACTTTGGAAAAGGACTCTCCGGCGCGCGTCTGATAATCAAGCCGCCTGCGGAAGCCACCTTTGTCCCCGAGGAAAACATCCTGATCGGCAACGTGGCATTTTACGGCGCGATCAAAGGCGAAGCCTACATTCGCGGACTGGCCGGCGAGCGCTTCTGCGTCCGTAACAGCGGCGTGAAAGCCGTCGTGGAAGGCGTGGGCGATCACGGTTGCGAATACATGACTGGCGGCGTCGTGGTGGTCCTGGGCGGTACGGGACGAAATTTTGCGGCTGGCATGAGCGGCGGTATAGCATTTGTATTGGATGAAGCCGGGGATTTCGCGCAAAACCGATGCAACCATGAATTGGTTGGATTGGAAAAAGTTGAGAACCAGGCGGACATCAATCTTCTGCGCGAACTGATCGAAAACCAGGCGACGTTGACGGGCAGTACGGTGGCCCGCCGCATTCTGGACAATTGGGATGCCACACTACCGAAATTTTTGAAAATCATGCCGCATGATTACAAAAAGGCGTTGGAACGCCTCGCGAAGGAGAAAATCGCCGTGGAAGCCGGCAGTGCGGCGGGCGAACTGGCATCGGTGTAAGAAAAGAATTTCTGTAACCGCAGATAAAGCGGATTGCACAGAATGGAAGTAATTTACATACATCGAGAATTAAGTGGCAGAATAATTAATGCGGCTATGTAATCTGTGGTAAAAAGGGTAATTGCAATGGGCAAGATAACTGGTTTTAAGGAATATGTACGTGAGTTGCCGAAGAAACGTCCGGTCGATGACCGGATCAAGGATTATCGGGAATTCTACAAACCTTTTCCCAAGGAAAAAGTAAAGGATCAGGCCGCCCGGTGCATGGATTGCGGCGTACCGTTCTGTCACACCGGTTGCCCGCTGGGAAACATCATCCCGGATTGGAATGACCTGGTTTATCGCGGACTATGGAAGGAAGCCATCGAGCGCCTCCACGCCACAAACAATTTCCCGGAATTCACGGGCCGCCTCTGTCCGGCGCCGTGTGAAGAGGCCTGCGTATTGGGCATCAACGAGCCGCCGGTGACCATCGAGCAGATCGAAAAGGAAATCATCGAAAACGCTTTTGAAAATGGTTGGGTCGTTGCGGAGCCTCCCAAACAGCGCACCGGAAAAAATGTCGCCGTCATCGGTTCCGGCCCGGCCGGATTGGCCGCCGCGCAACAGTTGAACCGCGCCGGACACACGGTCACGGTTTATGAACGGGAAGACCGGATCGGCGGCTTGTTGCGCTACGGCATCCCCGACTTCAAAATGGAAAAATGGGTCATCGATCGCCGCGTCAAGTTGATGGAAGAGGAGGGCATCTCCTTCAAAACTCGAGTCCATGTCGGCAAGGATGTAACCGTTGACCAGTTGAAAAATGATTTCGACAGCGTGGTCATTTGCATCGGATCAACCAAACCCCGCGATTTGCCGGTGCCGGGCCGCGATCTGGCCGGCGTGCATTTCGCCATGGAATTCCTGCCCATGCAAAACCGCTGGGTGGCCGGTGACAAAGTGCCCGAACAGATTTCCGCCAAGGACAAACATGTGATCGTTATCGGCGGAGGTGATACGGGAAGTGATTGCATCGGAACATCCAACCGGCATGGCGCGGCTTCCGTAACCAACTTTGAGCTGTTGCCCATGCCATCCAAGGATCGCCCGGAAAATCAACCGTGGCCCTACTGGCCGATGCGGCTCCGCAACAGCACATCCCATGAGGAGGGTTGCCAGCGGGTATTCAGCATCCTGACCAAGGAACTTATCGGCACAAACGGCCGCGTGGAAAAACTCAAGACCGTGGACGTGCAATTTGCCCCCAACCCGGGCGGCCCGCCGAAGCTTGAGGAAATTCCCGGCACCGAAAAGGAATGGAAAGCCGACCTCGTGTTGCTGGCCATGGGATTCATTGGACCGGAAGCCGAAAGTTTTGTCCATGGTCTTGGTTGCGAACTCGACAAAATGGGCAACATCAAAGCCGATGAAAATTACATGACCAATGTACCCGGTGTTTTCTCCGCCGGAGATGCACGCCGCGGTCAATCACTCATCGTCTGGGCTATTTCCGAAGGCCGGGAAGCCGCCCGTTGCGCGGACATCTATTTGACGGGCAAAAGCGAACTCCCGACCAAGGTCGGTCACGACCTTCCCCGGGCTTGACCGGTAGCGGAAAATAAAAAGATTGGCAAAATCCCATTGCCGAATTTAACTTGGCTTCATGGACAATCAACCATCTGATATCCGTGAAAAACTTCAGGCTATCGCCCGGGAACTCGCCATCGATAACCGCCTCAAACGCCATGTGCTGATCTGTTGTGATCAAACCGAGCCAAAGTGTTGCTCTAAAGAGACCGGATTGACGTCATGGAATCACCTGAAGAAAAAACTTAATGACCTCGGCCTTGCCGGTGCGGGAGGCGTCTATCGCAGTAAGATCAATTGCCTGCGTATTTGCGAACACGGCCCCATCATGCTGGTTTATCCGGATGGCATTTGGTACCACTCGGCCACCCCCGAAGTGATCGACCTCATCATCCAGGAACATCTTATTGGCGGCAAACCCGTGGAAGAGTATGTCTTTGCCCGGCAACCATTGACGTAACCACACATCACTGGCGAAACGAGCTAAAGCTATTCCTGAACAAAATTACACTGGAAGCTGTCTCTTTTAAGGGTATGGTTACATGGGTAAACACAATAACATCTCCAAACTCGGGGAATTCACCCTGCGATGGGTCCGGATTATGAAGCAACAACAAAAACTTATATTTTCGCTGGTTCTGCTTGGGACTTCCCTGGCATGGGTGTTCAGCGATGTCGCCACACAACGAAATCCGGTTCTGCAGGACGGATCACGCATGGCCAGACTGCTGGCCAACAACCTGCCGCTGATGCACCTTAATAAAATCGAATGGAACGATGAGCTGGCCGCGCGCGCGTTGGACAACTTCCTCGAAGCCCTCGATTTCGAGAAGGTGTTCTTTCTTGCCGACGACATCGCGGAATTCAAAAAAGTGGAGCATGATCTCGATGACCAGGTCAAACGCGGCGACCTGGCTTTTGCCCATTCGGTTTATGAAATCTTGAAGGAACGGGTTAATGACCGCGTTGCTTTCGCCGAATCCCTGTTGAGTGAATCATTGGACTTTACCGCCGATGAGCACTACGAGTGGAAAAGAAAACAGGCGGTATGGCCCGCCGACCGCGATGCATGGGATGACCTCTGGCGCAAACGCGTAAAACACCTTTATCTAAGCCGCTTGATCACCTCCGAGGAAAACGATGCGGAAACCGCGCTCCTGGAGAAAGATGATGACAAACGCTCGCACTCGGACACCATTAACGCCCTGCTTTCCCCGGAGGAATTCGTCCGTCGCTCATTGCGCCGCTATCAAACCGTCATTCAGGACAACGATGAAACATGGGTGATCGAGCGCTACCTCACCGCATTTGCCAAAGCTTTCGATCCGCACACCGATTTCATGTCGCCGAACAACCGGGAAGATTTTGAAATCAACATGAAGCTTTCCCTCCAAGGCATCGGCGCCATGTTAAGCAACGAAGACGGCGCGGCCAAGGTTGAACGGTTGATTCCCGGCGGACCGGCCGAGTTGGATGGTCGATTGAAACCAGGCGATAAAATCATCGCGGTCGCCCAGGGCGATAACGAAGCGGTTGATGTCTTGCATTGGCCGTTGTACCGGACCGTCAGATTGATTCGCGGCGACAAAGGCTCTAAAGTGGTGCTCACGGTAATTCCAAACAGCGATCCTACTGGAACCGCCATCACAAAAATAGACCTGATCCGCGACGAAGTGAAACTGGAGGAACAGGCGGCCAAAGGCGAGCTTAAATCGATTACGGATCCGGAAGGCGCCACAAAAGCTATTGGCGTGATTACCCTGCCCGACTTTTATTCGGACTTTAAGGGCGGACGTGACGGCGAGGCAAGAAGCTGTACCCGTGATGTGTACCGGATTCTGATGGACCTGCTGGACCAGGGCGCACAGGGAATCATTCTTGATCTTCGCAATAACGGCGGCGGATCTTTAACGGAAGCCATTGACATGACCGGCCTGTTCATAGAAACCGGTCCCGTCGTGCAGGTGAGGGATCGTCGCCGGGTCCGTGCGTTGTATGATCGCGACCCCAATGTCGCGTATGACGGCCCGCTGGTTGTGCTGGTCAACCGGCTAAGCGCTTCCGCATCCGAGATTCTCGCCGGCGCATTACAGGATTACGGCCGGGCCATCATCGTGGGCGACTCTCGCACGCACGGAAAAGGAACGGTTCAAACGTTGGCCGACTTAAGCAGTGCCAATCCGAAACTGGGATCGGTCAAGGTGACTACGGCGAGCTTTTACCGAATCGCGGGAGGTTCCACGCAAATTCGCGGGGTTGTTCCCGATATCATTATTCCGTCGTTCATGGAAACATTGGAAGTAGGCGAAGATCTGCTTCCCAATGCCCTTCCTTACAGCACAATTCCCCAGCTTGACTATACCCCCATACGTGACTTGAGCGATCTCACGACGTTTCTCACCAGTAAATCCAAGGAACGGCGTTCATCCGATCCGCGTTATCAATCATTCGCCGACTTGATTGAACGGGCACGCGAACGCCAGGCCGCCAATTCGATTTCGCTCCGACTCGAAGACCGCCAGCAGTTGGTCGAGAGCGAGCGCGACCTCCGCAAGCAAATGGAGGAAATAAATCCCGATACCGGCAAGAAGGACGACCTGATTCTGCTGGAGGCATTGAATATCCTTGGCGACATGATCGCCATCGAAAAAGAAGAGGCAATCGCCCGCCAGGATTCAGGCTCCGCTATTCGCCAGTTTTAACCGTTTCAGTGTGAACGGAAAAATATACGTTCTTCACGCGTGTTTCCTTGAAACTTCTATTGCGTGCGTGTTGCAGTGTTTCACGCAACGGAACCGGATCAAATTGTTTAATCTGGCGAATTCCCTCGTGTGAAAGCCCGGCATACAACTCCAGTCCGCGATCGGTAACAGTTACCCAGTAAACAGGTGTTTCAGGCGGAATGTTTTCAAGGACAAGCTTCATGGCGCGTTGCGTATGAAGATCAGATTTAGCGGTCCAAATACGCTCGCCGTTGATCACATGCAATCCATGAAGTGCGGCAAGAGGCGTCCCCCACCGGAAATGATCCGTTACGACAACGGCATCAGGCGGTATCAACGCGGCTATATCAGCGAGACGAGCCGTCAGTCCGGAAAGTTCAACATTTTTTAACGCATGTCGCATCATGTTGAAATTTATCGCGGTGCAGGCGATCAGAAACACGATGGCCGCGACCAACCCGTGTCGGCGCTTCGACAACTGCTCCCAAACAAATAGCAATCCAAGCGCAACTGCGGGAATCATGAATGGCAAAACGCGCTTCAATGCCCAAGGATACAAATCCGCCGTATGCTTGCGGAGAAGAACGACAAACAATCCAATCAACAAAAATGCCGCAACTGCGCGCACAGATGGCCGGCGAAAATACATCCAAAGCAGAACGAACAGGCCGGCTACAGCCACCACAATTCCGTTCATCTGTACGGAGGCCACGGAATTCACACCAAATTCCCGGAACGAATCATGCCGCCACAACTCGATCGCCACCCAGGCCAGCATACCGCCCGGCAGTAACCATACATTCCACCGAGCCGTCTGAATCCTCGTCGTACTCACAACGATTGCGGCTACCTGACACAAGATGCCTGCTTTGATTAATTCCGGCCACACGTGACCGATTTTGGCCAGCGATAACGGTGCGAAAAAGTGTACATAGGCGAATCCGGCCCAGACGCCCGCGATCAAGAATAATCCATGATAACTCCGGCGGTTATCCGGCATGGAAGTTGCGTACACGCTCATGCACAAGGCGAGAAACGAGCCGAATAACATCGCACTTGGATGATTGATGATCAGGGCGGAACCGGTCAGCAGAATAATCAAGGATGCCATGCGGTGGCGCTCGTCGTTTATCCAGAAGATGGCCGTGGCAAAAAGAAGCAATTGCATCATCTCAAAGGATGGTGTGCGGGTGTAATACATGAATATCGGCTGGATCAAAATGGCAATGATGAGCACCCACGCATGTCCACGGCCCGGCACTACCCTGGCTAACCCGGAGGCAAGTATAATCACTGTGATCAAAGAAAGAATCGTAAAGGCGCGAAGGGCGAGGGAAAGCCCTCCCAACGAATATAGCGCAGATATCCACGCCGGCGTAATGCGATAAAAGGAAAACGACCAATTGCCGGTGGATGGATCAACCGGCAAGCCGGGAAAAGCTTCGCGAAGTCCGGATAACTCCCTGGTAATCAACCCCGTCGCGTCTGCCGCGAAGACCGGTCCCAGTATTCCGGAAGACGGATGCATGGCGCCGGTGCGTCCCACCCAAATTCCTTGATTCATGATCACCCCGGGATCCCATCCTCCAGCCACCCATTCACCAGCCGGTGGCAAGATCAACAAAACTGTTGCAACCGCAAAAATATACGCGGGGACAAAAAAGTTTAATCCGACAACAGGTTTGTTTTTCCGGTTTGCCGCATAACCGGCAAACGACAGGACAAGCGCCACCGACAAGACAGTGATGAGACGCAACACTCCGCATTCTGCCAGCAATAGCCAGACCGGCAATTGAACCATTAAACTGAAACTCAAACATCCAGCCAGTTGATCCAAGGTGTGTGCCGGAACGCGGGATGTCCGGCGCCATGACCAACCGGGTAACCAAAGCACAACGGCAAGCAAAAGGGCGGATATCATGGCGTGAACAATGCTCATTCACGGCAAACGTAAGGTGGTTAAAGCGCCGAATGCAAGGAACAAACAACACCACCACATGCCAGGAAAAGGTACTGGTATTAAACCCGGCTGTTTCGAGTAGGACACGAATCTTCCGCCACCAAACCGTCGTAGCGCGAGATATCGTGCCTCATCGTCTATGGAGGCATATCCGGTCCGTCTCCGTCGGAATCTCCAGAGTTTTCAAACGCCCGGATCATGCCCACGGGAAATGGTATATCGAAAAACTGAACATACTGTGGACCGCCTGGCATAAATGGCGTCATCGGTATCCAGCCTTGCGGGTCAAGTCCATGACTGAATTCCAATCGCACGGGATCGTATCCGCCCCACCCGATCAAAAATGGACCGGTCGGATTATCCGGCACAAGTTCGAACACCTCAATCATTGGACTTCCCGGTTTGGCAATTGACCCGCTATCCTGGCTTATCCACTCCACCGGCCACGGTTGCCCGGTAGTTTGGATGATATCAATGGTGAGAAACACATCGAAGAAGCTATCGACGAAAAAGTGTTTATCAACCGGGAAAAACAACACAATACCTTCATCGGGAAAATCACCGACCACGTTGTTATCCAGCTCGAACGGCAATTCGAAGAACTCATTCAGAATGATCGGCAAGGCCGCGGGAATCTCGGGAGTTACAATCATTTGCCAGCCTGAAGGAAAGAAGGGAGTATACGGCTCGTTTACGATGTGGAGGACATCTCCGCCTTCCGGAAACGGCACGAACACCGAAAAGCCCGGAATTGCATGGGCATCGCGAAGAATCCCTTCAGGACGAAGCGTGTTGGTCGTGAATGCGGGAAAATTGCTGAAGGTCACCGGCGGACCAAAGGGTGGGATGTTGGTGGTCACGACGGCCGTAACATGCAGATCCCCGTGATCGGTAATGTATAGAATAAACTGTTCCTGGTCCGGCGTGGGTGAGTTGGTGATGGCCGCGCCGGCATTTTGGATGGCCCGGCGCAAACCGGCGGCATTCCCGTTCTGATCCCAACCACCTGCCGTGGTACCCGCAACCGCTTCGTAGGTTGTATTCGGCTCTCCGGCAAAATTACCGGCAATCCGGGCGTCCTGATCCACATCGCGTCCCGGCCGGTCGTCGGGTTGGCCGGCGTAGAAGATAACATGCCGGCTCCTCACTACTCCGCCCGTGGAAACCGGCTCCATCGGGAAGTTTGTCGGGCTTAATCCTCCACCGACTGTCGGCGTTTCCCTCTGATTCCTCGTGCCGATGCCGGCAGTATGTACATCCTGCGCGGTCCGCCCCGCACCGGGCCGAAGCCCCCGGCTTGCTCCGTCGTCGTAGCCCCCATATATTCCCAGCTGACCCGGGCTGGTGCCACTGATCACGGCAGTGTTCGGATCGTCCCCGAACGCCCGCGCCATGTCCCCGCCATAACACTGGGTATTCACTACCAGTTTTTTTGAATTGGTGGGGATATACTGATTGATCCACTGCACCAGGTTGGTGTCGCGGATCGACGCTCCCGATGTGGTGGAAAGGGTGGCGTTGGTTACGGCATTTGTAATGGCGCGGGCGCCCGCATGATGGCAAGCCATCATAAGACAAAGTACGACGATTGCTTTCATCTTCATTTCACTTCCTCCTCACGAAACACCGGAAGCACGAAGTTGGCGGATCAAGCTTGCCGAAAACAACCATTCCATCCATTCGACCATGCGCTTGAATCACACCCCCGAATGAATCATCCCGCAGGATGGATCATAGCCATTTGCGGCCTTGAGGTCAAGGTTATCGAAACAGGACCACAAGCTTTATGACCTGACATGATTATTGCATCTTGAATTTCATCGAGTCAAAAATGGTGGAACCCACCATCGAGACCGCCATCGCCCATCCGGCATTATTTTAAGGTTTGAGTTAATTCATATTTTCAGGCAAAATGTAGCAGTCGACGGGGGGTGGCATGGTAACGGCAATTATCGCGTTCACATGCGAGAGGAGGGCGTCATGAGGAAGTATATCGTTTGTTTGTTCATCAGCGGCGCATTGATTTCCCAGGGATGGTCGCAAGCGCCGCTTTTGCTTAACTATCAGGGTCGTCTTGTTCAGGACGACGAACTGGTCAATGGCCATGTTGGATTATCACTTAGACTATACAATCAACCAGTTGCGGGCAGTGCTCTATATGAGGACTCGAATACTGTCGCCGTGGTGGATGGCCTGTATTCAACTTTCATCGGTGACCATCCGGCCAGTTCCGCGTTTCGAGCGGCCTTGACGAATTCGGAAGTGTATCTCGAGGTCGCCGTCAACGGCGTAGCCATGTCGCCTCGTGAACGTATTGTTTCCGTGGGCTATGCGCTTGCCACATACGGACTCCTTGTCGCCACCAATGGAAGTGTGATCTTGTTGCCGACGGGGGAAAACGACGTCCAAGCCTCGGCTTTATTCACCCTCATAGGCGGGGGGCGGTTCAATAAAATCGGGGATAATTCGCATTACGCGATTATAGCCGGAGGCGAGAACAATAAGATCGAACTGCTTGCCAATCGCAGTGTCATCGGCGGCGGCTCATTGAATCTTCTTGAGCCGGGCGCCGCCAGTTCTGTCATTGCCGGAGGTGGAGGTAACGTCATGGGAACCAATGCCACCATTGGCGTGATCAGCGGCGGTCTCAACAACAAGATCGCATCCGAAACGACGGGATCCATCATTGCGGGCGGATTCAGCAATGAAATCGAAGATCATGGAACCTTCAATGTTGTGGGCGGCGGGATGAACAACAGGATCATGAGCAGTGTCGGAGCCGCTCTTGTTGCCGGCGGGAGCGATAACATGATTCAAAACGGAGCCGCATCCAGCGTTATCGCCGGTGGTTTTAACAATCGTATTGATTCCTTTGCCCAACATTCCTTTATCGCAGGCGGGCACCAGAATATCATTGGAACCAACGGATATTATACCGCGATCGGCGGAGGCGCAGGCAACCGGATCAGCGAGTCGGCGCAATATGCGCTTATTGCCGGCGGTTTTGACAATCACATCGGCTTCATGTCGGAGTCATCAGTGATCGGAGGTGGAAACGACAACAGTATCAGCAACGAAACCATGTATGCCGTGGTTGATGGTGGCTTGCGCAACCGGATTAACTTTAACGCCCACTTCAGCGTCATCGGCGGGGGGGAAAACAACTCAATCATGCAAAATGCACAGCACGCCACCTTGGCGGGTGGACGATTCAATGTCATCAACACCAATGCCCTGTTCAGCGCCATCGGAGGAGGCTCGGGCAATGTCATAGGATTTTTCTCACGGTACTGCCAGATCGGTGGCGGTTTTGGCAATGAAGTGGAAATGAGGACCGACTACAGCGTCATAAGCGGTGGGAGGGTAAATATCATTTCATCCAACGCATGGTACGCCGTTATTCCCGGTGGATGGAATAATGAAATCGGACCGCGCGCGACCAATGCACTGGCCGCCGGGCGTAGGGCCAAGGCTCAACATATTGGCGCATTCGTATGGGGCGATTTCACGAATGCGGATGTGGCATCCACCAACGCCAATTCCGTCACTATGCGCGCGTCCGGAGGATATCGGCTTTTTTCCGACACGAATCTGACGTTGGGTGTGGAACTTCCCCCCAATGCCACGGCATGGGCGGCGCTATCGGATCGTGAAGCAAAGGAAAACATAACACCGATCGATCCCGGATTAATTCTCGAACGTGTCGCCGATCTGCCACTTAGCGAATGGAATTACAAGCAGGATTCAACCCAACGTCGATACATTGGCCCGATGGCCCAGGATTTTCAAGCGGCCTTTAACCTTGGCGACGGCAGAACTATTTCCACGCTCGACACCGACGGCGTGGCCCTGGCCGCGATCCAGGGACTTTATCGCCAGGCGATTGATCAGCGGATGGAAACAGGAAATCAGATTTCGGGAGTCTCATCGCGGTTGTCGGAGCTGGAAAAGGAAAACGCACAATTGCGCGAAGAACTGGAATCCATCAAGCGGCGGATTGGACTGTAATAGCGTGTGTGGGCATATACGTCGCGGTCATCGCGAGATATACGGGCTTAAAGGGCGGGAAAAGTCAGATTAAAGCGCTGACACAGCTCGGGTACACTTTCGAACTTCATATCCAGCCTGTACCTGGCGTTGATTTCAGCAAATTTTGCCATATCTCCCCACGCGGCCGCGACCTCACGGAAGAAATTCTCGAAACCGGCCGGTGAAATGACCTCGATAATTTCACAAGGTTCATCCCCGGCATTCCAGAACGTATGCCACTGGCCGCGCGGCTTGAAAACCCAGTCACCGGCCTCCGCGACAACCACGTCATCGCCGAGCAAAGCCCCCAACTTTCCTTTTATGACATAGGAATATTCATCTTCATTGTGGTGGAAGTGCAGAGGCGCGGCCAATGCCCGCGGTGCAAGCGGATGATGAACGATGGAAAAACGGTTTTGTGATTGTGATCCATCAATTTTCCAGCGAACACCCAATCCGCCAAAGTCAAAGAAACCTCCCTGATCCTTTCCAATGATAATCGGCTTCATACTGTTTCCCCTTTAAACGTTTTGTTCATGACACGCAAACACGGTGGAACAAGCGACAACAACGGTCGAGGCGCAACCTCCCTTGGCAACGCGGGACGTCATACGAAGAAAAATAATGAACCGAAACCGGTTTTGTCAATTCCCTGTTGCACAGGACATTTATATCAAAAAAAGCTTCGCGACGCCCCGACCTTACGGATTGACAAGCACTTGATAAAATACCGCCGATGCGTTTTGCACCAGGTCGGTGTAACTGTTTTCCGGCGGGGTGGCCGCAAGCGAGGCCGCAATAGTTGTAAATCCATTCAAAAGATTTGTTCCCCGAGACAACCGGTAAATCTGTCCGGTCGAACTGCTCCAGCGAATAACAATCGGACCACCGTTTTCCCCACCCGCAAACCCTCCATTCATCACGGAATGCATCGCATCATAGGCGACGCTGTAAGCCAGCGTGCTGTCGTTAAACATGAAAATCACCGGACCGCTGATGGTTCCCGATATCCGCATATTGCTCCCAAGATTTTTGACCCCGACGCCTGACATCGGAAGCGATGATTGATGATTATGCCCCCAGTTGTCAGTCCAATTTCCATTGGCGGCAAACTTGAATTCCGGGTTCACCGCATTGGTCAAACTCAACATCACGCGCCACTGGTTTGGTCCGATCAAGCTCATGTTGGCCGCCGTATTCCAATTATTAAACGTGACCGCCACACCCATGGCGGCAAAATTGGACGGAGGCGTGTCATAAACCAGCGGATTCGTATTGCGGCGATACTCCTGCAAATTGGAAATTCCATCGCCATCAGGATCGGCATGGGCAACGGCATTGGTCGGCCCCCCGAAGTACAGGGTTTCCCACCAGTCCGGAATGCCGTCGCCGTCGGTGTCGGGATCAACCGATATCACCGAAAACTCGCGGGTTTGTTCGTTCAGCGTAAACCGATAGTTGCCGTTGAAACTTTGCGTAACCGCGACAAAAAAGTTGCCGCCGAACGTCAGCGTTCCCGAGGACGGCAAATTAAATGTGTTATTTCCGTTCATGGCCCACCGGAACAAATTGGGATCACCATTGGCCACAAACCGGAATGTGACACCGGTGGTCCGCACCAGATTGGTGACAACGGTCCACGTGTAGTGCGACGTCGGGTTCTGGTTAATGAAAGATCCGCCCGCCGGAGTGAAACTTCCCTGTATCCGCATGTTGTCGTAAGCGGTCAATGGTGGATCCCACACAATCGGATTGGAGCCTCGCCGGAACTCTTCCTGATTATCATACATGTCACCATCGGGATTTGCATAGGCATCGATGGAACGCAATGGATCAAACCCATACAGAATTTCCCAATCATCAGGAAGACCGTCCATATCGGAATCGGCGACGGGAACCTTGCGCACGGTAAAACGTCCGGTCAGCTCATGGAACCGGAACCGATAGATACCGGCGGTCACATTGGAAAGGATAATGTTTCCCTGCTTGTATGCTGTAAATTGCGTGGAAGGAACACGGAAAACCGCTTGCGAGACGATACCCCAGTCGTGATCCCATCCGTTGTTGGCCGCAAATTTGAATTCGATACGTGATGCGCCAATTGAAATATCGCGTTGCCAAAGATGGTCATCGATCCGGGCCATCGCGTCATCGCCCGTACTCCAGCCGTTGAAATCCCCGGCGACGGCCATCTGGTTGAAACCTGAAACAGGATCATTCCACACATGCGGGCTTGTTCCCGCCCGATACTCCCGGTAATTCGAATAAGCATCGCCATCCGGATTCTGCCAGGCATCCTGCGGATCGAATGCATTCAATCCTTGTGTGATTTCCCATGCATCAGGAATGCCATCGCCATCCGAATCAAGCGGCGGCAAAACCTGTCTTGACAGTACCAGCACGCTCCACGGCGCCACGTAGGGATTCCCCCGATTATCACCCGGCCATGCAAAAACTTCCGTACTTCCCCATGACTCGTAATCAGACCCGTACATATCTGCGTCGCTGTTTACATGTGTATACCACGTGCCGTTGGTCGGGAAATCCAGCCAGAAGCCTTCGACATAATTGGTGGAAATGTTGGCGATGACAAACAAATCCTGATCGGGTTGACCTTCGATGCCGCGGCGGACCAGCAACAAATTTCCGTTGTTGGTCACGGAGGTTTGTGTGAAGTGACCTTGTAGCGCGGAAGAAACTCCGTCGCGATCGCGGCGCAATGCGGTCATATCGCGGAAGAAACGAACAACGCCGGCATGCGTGTTTGTTTTGCTCCAATCCACCGGAAGCAAATCGCTGAACAATTCATTTTCCAGCATTTCCTGTCCCTGGAAAATCATGGGAATTCCGGGTGCGGTCAGCATCAGGGCCGCCGCCATGGTTGATTTCTTGCGGACGATTTTTCCGGTTGGATTGGATGAGGATATTTCCGCCGGGAAACGCCGGGCGCCTTCGAGGATATTGTGATCGCCCGATTCATCATGCGACTCCACATAGATCAGACGCCGTACGCCACCCGTGTAATGCATAAGTCCGGCGATAACTTCCAGATTGCGTCCGGTGTCATTGGTGAGTTGCGCGGTCAGCACTTCATGAAAGGAGCGAATCCACTCGCTGTGAAAACCCAGCCCAGTCGGTGTGCTTAAAGGAGCGGTGACCACACCGTCGATGATATGATCTTCCGCGATGCTGATCTTTTCGGGAAATTCCATGGTCATCATGTCGTTGATTTCACGAAGTAAACTCGCGCCTTCGGGAATCGGGGTCATGTTGGTCGCAAACCTCATGAACAACGTGGCGTCCCAGCGGAATCCATCAATGCGGTACTCTTCCATCCACATGCGGATGTTGTCCTTGATGTATTCACGAACTTGTGGTCGGGAATAATCAGGCCGCGGACCCCACTTCGTGTTCTTTTTGGCGGCTTCCTGGTAGAAATAAATGCCGCCGCCAGTGCCGGACCACCCGTCAAAATTCCAAAGTGAATTTTCCAGGTCGTCCGGGCCGTAATGGTTGTGCACGACATCCAGCAACACGGCGATGCCTCGTTCATGGCAGGCATCCACAAATGCCTTCAGGCCATCCGGTCCGCCGTACGAACTTTCGACGGCAAATGGATCGGACGGGTTGTAACCCCAGCTGTTGTTGCCGGCGAATTCAGCAACCGGCATCAACTGAATGGCGTTGACGCCCAATGCGGAAATGTGATCAAGGCGATTGATTGCATCTTGAAAGGTTCCGTTGGTAACGCCGCCATACGTTCCGATATGCATTTCATACATCACCAGTTGCTCGTGCGGAGGCGGGATGAATTCCGGCGTATTCCATCGGTAAGCGGTGGCGTCGTAAATAATGGCGCCAGCTTGACCGGAGTGAAATACCTGGCGGGCGCGCGGATCGCGGCGTCGAATCGAGTTGTTTACCGAATACTTGAATTCGTCTCCGACCTTGGCATTGGCCACATCGACCGACCAGATTCCATTGGTGGCGGGAATCTCCTTCACCAGCGGAATATTATTCGTATTCCAGTTGTTAAACGTCCCGGCCACATGAATACTGGTGGCATTGGGCGCCCAGACACGAAATGTAACTCCGGTGCCGTTGCCTTCAGGAAAAGGCGTAGCCCCCCATCCCGGCCGGACCGATTGCGCCTGCACCGTGCCCGTCAATAAGATGGCAAACAGGAATACCCATGCGAAATAAAAACGTTTTAACATGCCGAAACCATACCCCAACCCTCCCGTTCGTTAAAGCGGTTTATAAAAAATCGGTTTTGTGCCAATTCGAGCTTTTTCATTGATTGAGGGCTATGGATAAGGCTTACTTTGGTCTTTTTTGAGGCAATCATGAATATTGGCGAAATTACAGCTTTGACGGAAAGTTCTGTTGCGGAGGCTACTTCGGCGGAAACCGCATCAGCACTGGAGGCCGTGCGCATCAAATACCTGGGGCGTAACGGACTGATTAACGAAATCATGGCCGCGCTGAAAACCGCAGTCCCGGAACAACGCCGCGATTTCGGCCAGGCCGCCAACCAATTCAAAGTTCGCCTGCAAACCGCGATTGACGAAAAACGGCTCGCGTTGGAAGCACAACCGGAAGCGCCTTCCGCCGCGCTGGACTTCACCCTCCCAGGCGCCTGGCCCCCCCTCGGGCGGAAGCATCCGATCACAAAAATCATCGACCGGAGCATTGAAATCTTTCGCGGCATGGGTTTCATCGTCGCTGAAGGTCCGGACATCGAAGACGAGTTTCACAACTTCGACGCGCTTAACACACCGAAAATTCATCCGTCGCGCGATCCGCAGGACACATTTTACCTGAAGACCGGGCAATTGCTTCGCACCCACACATCCCCCGTGCAAATTCGGTACATGGAAACACACCAACCACCGATCCGTATCATCGCACCGGGACGGGCTTATCGCCGCGACACCACCGACGCCACGCACAGCGCAAGTTTTCACCAGATCGAAGGTTTGTATGTCGACCGCGAAGTGTCGTTGGCCAACTTGAAAGCCGATGTCGGTTATTACTTGAGCAACTTGATGGAACGCGAAGTGCAGATCCGCATGCGCCCTCACTTTTTCCCGTTCACGGAACCAAGCGTGGAGCTGGATTTCTCCTGCCATGTCTGCGGGGGCAAGGGTTGCCGCGTGTGCAAAAACAGCGGATGGATCGAAATCGCCGGCGCGGGCATGGTTGATCCCAATGTATTCAAGGCGGCGGGATACGACCCGGAATCGGTGAGCGGCTACGCTTTCGGCATGGGCGTCGAACGCCTCGCCATGATCATGTATGGCGTTCCCGATATTCGCATGCTGTACGAAAACGACGCGCGCTTTCTGGCGCAATTTTAATGCAAACACCTGAATTATACGAACCGCAGATAATGAATTAAAAAATGAAGACACCGTTGTCATGGTTGAAAGAATACGTTGAGTTGGATGCATCGCCTGCGGATGTGGCGCATCGTCTCACCTTTTCCGGCATCGAACTGGAAGGGATGGAGTCGATTGGCGGGCAGACCGATGGCATCATCGTTGCGGAAGTGCGGGCGGTTGAAAAACATCCACAGGCCGACAAGCTTTCCGTTTGCCGGGTGTTCGATGGTACAAACGAAGTTCAAGTCGTGTGCGGCGCACCCAATGTCACTGCGGGAGGAAAGTATCCCTTCGCCCCGATCGGCGCGGTTTTGCTCAACGGTGAATTGAAAATCAAAAAAGCCAAACTGCGGGGCGTCGAATCATTCGGCATGCTCTGCTCGGCATCCGAGCTGGGAATTTCCGGTGATCACAGCGGGTTGATGACGCTGGCCAATGACGCGGTCCCGGGGACGCCGGTATCCGCCTTGCTCGGCCCTCCGGACACCGTGTTTGAATTGGAAGTGACGCCGAATCGCCCGGACAGCTTGAGCATGATCGGCATTGCACGTGAACTTGCCGCGCTTTATGGAAAACCCTTGCGCAAGCCGGTTCCGGCCATCTCGGAAACCGCAACCAGCGTCAACAATGAAGCAACCGTGCGCGTGGAAAACGCCGCCGACTGTCCGTGCTACACGGCGCGGGTTTTGCATAATATCCAAATCGGCCCCTCGCCGGAATGGATGAAAGATCGCCTGGAAAAAGCCGGCATTCGCTCGATCAATAATGTCGTGGACATCACCAACTATGTGATGCTGGAAACCGGCCACCCGCTTCACGCTTTCGATTTGCGGCAGATCAAGGGCCGCTTCATTGAAGTGCGGCGTGCGCGTCCCGGCGAAAAAATGGCGACGCTTGATGGCATCGAACGCGAGTTGGAAACATCCATGCTGGTCATTGCCGACTCCGAGCGCCCGGTGGCGCTGGCCGGCGTGATGGGTGGCGCTGGCAGTGAAATTCAGAACGATACCACCAGCGTATTGCTGGAAGCCGCGACATTTGATCCGGCAACTGTGCGCTACGCCTCGCGAAAATTGATGCTATTCACCGATTCTTCCTACCGGTTTGAACGCGGCGTCAACGCCGAGACCGTGGATTGGGCCAGCCGACGCGCCGCGCAATTGCTCATCGAACTTGCCGGAGCCGCACTCTGCCGCGATGTCATCAACGTTTCGGCGCCGCTCCGCGAATTAACAATTATAAACTTGCGGCTTGATCGCGTGCGTTCTTTGCTCGGACTTAATATTCCGGATGAACGCATTGTGGAAGTCTTGCGATCCATCGAACTGGAAACCGGCGCACCGGTCAGCGGAGCCATTGCGGTCACCATTCCCCGCTTCCGTCCGGACCTGGAACGCGAGGTGGATTTGATCGAAGAAGTGGCACGATTGCATGGCCTGGACAACATTCCCCACGAGCCGTCAAAAGCATCACCCAACCCGAAAGCAGATGATCTTTCCGTTCGGCAAATTGGCAAATTGCGCGAGCACGCCATAAGTTTGGGTCTTCAGGAAATCGTAACCTACAGTTTGGTGTCCGAGGCGCTTTTGAATGCGTTTGATCCGGGTGATGCATCGAGCCGGATCGCCTTGCCGCGCCCCGTCACCACGGATCAGGCGATTCTCCGCACCAGCCTGACCCCGCAACTGATTGAAACACTTGGCCGAAACCGGGCGCGCCAGGTCACGCAAACCGCCGTCTTCGAAATCGGCAAGATTTATCATCGCGACGACCAGGAAAAGTACGGGGAAACGCGTCGCCTCGGCGTCGGGCTGATGGGACGACCGCGCACCAGCGGCGTCGTTCAGCGCAAACCACCGACGCGCGAGGAAATGTTCGCATGGATCAAGGGACTCTGGGAACGCATCGCCGGATTGAACGGAATTGAGGATTGGCGCATCGAGCCGGTTGCCAAACCTTTTTTTGAACCGGGTTATGGATATGCCCTGGTCATCGACGGGAAGTCCGCCGGCTGGCTGGGATTAATCGACCAGGCCATTCGCAAGGAGTGGCGTATCAACGAGCCGGTTGGCGTATTGGAAGTCGATGCCGCCCCGGTTGCGCATCGCGCACAAACACGGGCGCAATACCGGGCCATCCCGCCCTACCCTTCAGTGTCACGCGATGTTGCCCTGGTCGCCGACACATCACTGCATCACGAAACCATTGTCGCGGCCATCCGCAAAAACAGTCCGCCCGAACTTGAACACATCGAATTGTTCGATATTTTCACCGGCGATGCCGTGGGCAAAGGCAAGCGAAGTCTTGCCTACTCCTTGATTTACCGATCTCCGTCGGGAACCTTGACGGATGAGGTTGTCAACGGGTATCATGAACATATAAAGAAGGCATTGAAGCAAGAGTTGAACGTTGAAATACGCGAAGGGTAAAACCTTCGCAATGTGAACAGGCAGTAAAATGAGCCCCCTGAATCCAGGATGGTTTGATACGTATCTGATGATCCTCTCCGCCGTGATGGCGCTCGGGTGGATGACGCGAAAAACGGAATTTTATGTTCCGGTTTTGTTTTCGCGCATGCGCCCCTTGAATACCGATGACAATCGTGTACATTATACAATGTCCATGGTTGCTGATACTGAATGCAAGCGTGACCGACGGAAGTTGAAGCAGTTGCCATCCTCTCTTTCACGAGAGTTCGTTCTTTAACATCGGGGATGTGATTTTCGGCTGGAAACAGCCAAAGAATTACCCTGCCTTGTTCGCAATAGGGCCAAGTCCTTCTGACCCAATACTATTATTAACAGGGTGTTCGAATCCCGGATCGACCAAAAGCCTCCTCGCGAGGACTTGGAACATTCGGGCCAGAGCGCCCACCTCATTTTGAGGTGTCAGAGCTCATGCTCTCAGCGACTTGTGGTGGGGTATTTTTTTGTAGCGAACGAAATCATGAACCTGTTTGAACAGACAACATCCGGAGATAGCGGCACGCCGCCGCCGCTGGCCGCCCGCATGCGACCGCAATCGCTGGATGACTTCGCGGGCCAGGAACACATGCTCGGCCCCGGAAAGCTTCTTCGTCGCGCCATTGAATCCGACCGCCTTGGAAGCATCATCTTGTACGGACCGCCGGGATGCGGCAAAACATCCCTGGCCGAAGTGATCGCCAAGGTCACCAACCGTTATTTTGAACGAACCAGCGGTGTGCTGGCCAACGTGGCCATTCTTCGCTCCCTGCTCGAAGCGGCGGACCAACGCAAAAAGTTCCGAAAGCGCGACACCATTTTATTCATCGATGAAATCCACCGGTTCAACAAAGCCCAGCAGGACGTACTGCTTCCTTTTGTCGAATCCGGCGCGATTACCCTGATCGGCGCGACCACGCACAACCCGTTCTTTTTCATCAACACGCCGCTGACTTCGAGGTCCCAGATTTTTCAACTTGAATCGCTGGGCGAAAAGGAAATCCTCGGTCTGTTGAGGCGGGCAATAAGCGATGAACGGGGACTGGCCCACATGAATGTGCGCGCGGATGAAGACGCGCTTGTCCACCTCGCGAGGGTGTGCGAAGGCGATGCGCGCAAGGCGCTGAATGCCCTCGAAATCGCAACGTTGACGACCGTGCCGGACGAGTCCGGGGTTATCCACCTCACCACGGCGGTTACATCCGAATCCATCCAGAAAAAAGCCGTGGTCTACGACAACGAGGACGGCCACTACGACACCATCAGCGCTTTCATCAAAAGCGTACGCGGTTCCGATCCCAATGCCGCATTGTACTGGCTGGCGAAAATGCTGTATGCCGGGGAAGACCCCCGCTTCATTGCGCGGCGCTTGATCATTCTGGCATCCGAGGACATCGGAAACGCAGATCCCATGGGACTTACCTTGACCGTCTCGGCCATGGAAGCGGTGGAATTTGTCGGCATGCCCGAAGCCCGCATCATCCTCGCCCAGGCCTCGACGTATCTCGCTTGCGCGCCGAAAAGCAATGCCTCGTATCTCGGCATCGAAGCGGCGTGGACCGATATCCGGGAAGGTCGCACGCTTCCCGTCCCGAAGCATTTGCGCGATGGCAGTTATAAAGGGGCGGACAAGCTTGGGCATACTGGCTACCAGTACGCACACGATTTTGAAGGACATGTGGTGGATCAAGAGTACATGCCCACCAGCAGGATTTATTACGAACCCACGGATGAAGGCTATGAACAGCGAATTCGCCAGCGCATCGCGCGCTGGAACGAATTGCGCGAAAAACAGCGGAGGGCAAAATGAACAAATCCACATTGCGCTCGCGATTTCGCGAGATGGAACAAAATCGTCCCGCCGACAAAATCACGTCGGCAAGCCGCGCCATATACGAGGCGCTGATCACCAGCAAAGTGTTCCTGAACGCCCAATGCATCGGCGCCTACTTGTCTCTGCCCACGGAAATCCAGACCAGCGACATTATTCACGCCTGCTGGGAGCAAGGTTCAACGGTGTGTGTGCCCTATTACATCCCGGAAAAAAAGTATTACGGCATGAGCCGGCTCGACCCCTCGGCGCCGATCCAGGAGCGCCAATGGAATGTGCGCGAACCGGAAAACCCCGATCCGGTTGATCCGGCGCTACTTGATCTCATCCTCGTTCCCGGCATGGCGTTTGACATTCATGGTGTCCGCCTCGGGCATGGCGGCGGCCACTACGACCGGTTGCTTCCGGCGGTGAAGGGCTACCGCCTCGGAATTGCATTTCATGAACAAGTGATCGACACGCTTCCACGTGAACCGCATGACGAATGCGTGCAGGCAATACTGACCGAACAGAAATGGATCACGACCGAATGAACGCATGCTTTCAAATAATAAACCATAAAACCCGAGCCACCCGAACCATCAACCCGGGGGGAACGGAGGGAGGATACCATGAACACCATACATTGGTTGATAGCCATAGCGTCCGGACTGGGGCTGATTGCCCTCGGTTACGGACTTCGTATATTCATTGTCCGCAAGGTCCTGCACCTGGCGGGAAAAAACGCCGAAACCGTGATGGCCGAAGCACGACGCGAAGCCGATGCCATCATTCGCGAAGGCAAGTTGCAGGCCAAGGACGAAGTAATCAAGGCGCGCGATCAATTCGAGACAGACACACGTACGCGACGGCAGGAGATCAAGGCCATTGAAGACCGACTCACCCAGCGGGAAAAAACCATCGATCAGAAAATCGAGACGCTCGACCAGAAAATCGAACAACTGGAACAACAAAAACTTCTGCTGACCCTTTCCCGCACCGAAATTGAGGGACTCAAGAAACAACATCTTCAACGCTTGCAGGAAGTTTCCGGATTAAGTCCGGAGGTCGCCCGCGCGGAATATATGAAAGCGCTGGAGACCGAATTGAAGGCGGAGTCCGCTTCACTGATCCGTCGATTGCAACAGGAGGCGCACGAATCCGCCGAGCGCGATGCGCGAAAAATCATTGCCCTGGCGGTTGAACGTTATGCGTCCGAACAAATCAATGAAATGACGACCTGCTCGGTTTCTCTGCCGGGCGACGACATGAAAGGCCGCATCATCGGCAAAGAGGGAAGAAACATCCGGGCCATTGAAGCCGCCACCGGAGTCAACATTCTGATCGATGACACGCCGGAAGTCGTGGTGATCTCGGGATTCGATCCGCTTCGACGCGAAATCGCCCGGCAAAGCCTGGAAAGATTGATCAGCGATGGTCGCATTCATCCCGCGCGCATCGAGGAAGTTGTTCACAAGGTGCAGGCGGAAATTGAGGAAATCATTCGCGAGTCGGGTGAAAATGCGGTGTACGAATTGCAATTGCACGGAATCGATCCAGCGGTTCAAACCATGGTGGGCCGATTGAAATTCCGTCACAGCTACGGACAAAATGTCCTGAAGCACTCCATCGAAATGGCCCACTTGATGGGCATGATGGCGTCGGAAATGGGACTGGATCCCCTGGTGGCGAGACGCGTGGGGCTGTTGCATGACATCGGCAAAGCGATGGATCACGATATCGAGGGCAGTCACGCCCTGATCGGCGCTGACTTCATCAAGAAGTATGGCGAAATGCCGTTGGTGGTCAACGCGGTTGCCGCGCATCATAACGAAGTCGAGGCTGAAAGCATTTATGCCATCCTGGCTCGCGCCGGAGATGCCATGACGGCTTCACGGCCGGGCGCTCGATCCGAAAACACGGAAATTTATCTCAAGCGCCTGGAGAAGCTGGAACAAATCGCAGGCTCCTATCGGGGTGTGGAAAAATGTTTCGCGATCCAGGCCGGTCGTGAAGTCCGTGTTTTTGTCGAACCGAAAAGCATCGATGACGATCAGGCCATGTTGCTGGCCCGCAACATCAGCCGCCAGATAGAACACGACATGCAGTATCCCGGCCAGATCAAAGTCACCGTGGTACGAGAGACCCGTTGCGTCGAATATGCCAAGTAACCCTTGTCCATACCCGTTTGAACTGGAAAGAGCCTGGTTGGAGCACGCCATGCAAATTGCACGCGTCCGTAATGCGCGGATTGCGGTTGAGAGGCTTGAAGGTGCGGCCGGTTCGCTAAGCGATGCGTTTACCACGGGTCGTGATCCATCATTTTCCGGATATCGCAACGACACCCGGGCCTGGGCGGCCTACGGTTTGTTTTTCTTTCCACGTGCGTATGCCCGCACCCGTCTGGCTGTGCGCGAATGCCTGGAAAATAAACGCTTTGAGAAGTCTCCCGATGTGCTTCGAATTTGCGACATCGGCGCCGGAACCGGTGCGGCCGGACTTGCCGCACTGCATGAATGCGCCATCCGTTTTCCAGAATGCGCGCTACAACTTGAATTGGTCGATCTCTCACGTGAAACAGCATCGCTATCGCGATCGATATTCGATTCCGGAAAATCCATCTGGCCTCACGCGTCAATCTCATACACGTATGCCGATGCGTCCTCGTTCCAACCGGCGCGACCCGCAGACATGATAATTTCCAGTTTTGCGGTGAACGAATGGATGGAACGTCGTGAAGACAACGAGCTATACGCATGGACGGACCGGATGATGGCCTCATTGGTTCCGGGCGGCCTGTTGATTGTTTTGGAGCCATCACTGCGGTTTGTTGTGGAACGGATTGAACGGCTCCGCGACTATGTCGCTCAAGCTGGCCGTTATCAAATCGTTGCGCCCTGTCCTCATCATGCCCCTTGCCCCATGCTGGCGGAAAAGCGGGGTTGGTGCCATGAGGTGCGAGAATGGACGCCGCCGGAATCGCTTCGCTGGATCAACCGGAAATTGCGACGCGATGTTCACTTGCTGAAATTTTCCATGTTGGCGTTGCAACGTCAATCGCCTGAACCAAATGTGACACCCTGGATGCGACTGGTCAGTCCGGTGCGCAAGGAAAAAGGCAAATTCACCTGCCATTCATGCGGCAGTGACGGGCGAATTCACGCCCAGGAGTGGTTGACCCGCCATCTGGACAAAGACGAGATGGATCGCTCGGAATCGCTGGAGCGGGGCGACCGGATTCTGGTTGATGATCTTACCGTCCTCGGCGACGGATTCACCGAGCGTCTTGAAAAACCGCCGAATATTCATCATGTTTTACACCATAACGAGAAAGGTCTGAAATGAGCATTCCATCACAAATTGAAAGCGTCACGGCAATAACCAAAGCCAACATCTACTTCGATGGCAAAGTCGTGAGTCATACCATCATCACCGCGAAAGGTGAAAGGAAGACACTGGGATTGATCTATCCCGGCGCTTATAACTTTGGAACCGGTGCACCGGAAATCATGGAAATTGTCGCCGGAGAATGCCGCGTCAAATTGAAAGGCGAAAGCAACTGGACTTCCTGCACGGCCGGCGCCTCGTTCAATGTGCCCGGAAATTCCTCTTTTGACATATCCGTGGAGTCCGGCATTTGCGAGTACATTTGTTCCTTCGTGTAGCCTGAAAATCATGGCATGCCCGGCAAGCTGATGTTAATATGCCGGCATGCCTCACTCGCGACATCGAACATGGATTGAAGTTCAGAAAAAAATGGCGGGGTTTCATCATCCCTCCGTGCGATCTGATCACGATGTGGCGTGGTTACCCAACACCGATGTCATCGAACATGGCGATGGACTTGTGGTTCGCGTGGAACTGGCCGGTGTCAATTATGAGTCGATTCGAATTGTGATAACTGACGGCGCATTGGTGCTTTCCGGTATGCGGGTAAATCCGCACTCCGGCTCAACCGCCGCCGGTTACAGATTTCGCCAGATGGAAATTGAATACGGCCCGTTTGAACGCGTCTTACCATTACCTTATCCCATACAACATCAACTGGCGAAAGCCCGTTGCCGGGGCGGTATGCTTGAAATAGATTTGCCGCGAGCAAGCGCCCACATCAAAAGTAAAACACTTGTAAAAATCCAATGGTAAAACCATCCAACAAATCAAAAAGTAAAACCAGGCCTTCGACTTCAGCGCGGCGACCGCCGCCGCCACTGGAAGTCATCGATATACCGGCATCCCACAATGAAAATATGCCGTCTACGCTTCCTGTTTTGCCGCTTTCAGATGTTGTCTTGTTTCCAGGAATGATCGTCCCGTTGATCATCAATACCGCACGATCAACCAAGCTGATTGATGAAACCGCGACGGGCAGTCGCTTTTTCCTGGCCACATTGATCAAGAATCGCGCCCTGCCCGACGACAAAGTCGACTGGAAGGATTTGTACGAGTATGGATGCGTGGGCCGCCTGCTCAAGATGTTGAAATTTCCGGACGAAACCGTTCGAGTACTTGTCCAAGGGGTCTCCCGCGCGGTCATGACGGAAACCATAACGGAAACGCCTTTCCTGACCACCCGTTTTCAGGCGCTTTCCGATGAGCATATTGAAGGCATAGAAGTGGCGGCGATTGCCCGCCGGGCGTCCGAATCCTTTCAGGAAATCATTACGCTTTCACCGACTCTTCCCGATGAACTGAAAGTTGCCGTCATCAACACCGAGGAGCCGGGACGGCTGGCGGATTTGATCGCCGCCAACCTGAATATGCCGTTGGAGGAGCGACAGGCATTGATCGAAGATCCCAATCCTTATGGCCGGTTGAATCGGTTGTTGCCCCTGCTGACTCGCGAACGCGAAGTATTGCGCATCGGCCTCGAAATTCAAACCCAGGTCACACAGTCGATCACGCAAAACCAGCGCGAACACTTTTTACGCGAGCAGTTAAATGCGATACGCAAGGAATTGGGTGATCAGGATAAATCACTCGCTGATTTGGATGAAAAAATGACCCAGGCCGGCATGCCTGCGGAAGTACACAAAATCGCCATGAAGGAAAAGGAACGCCTGGCCTCGATTCCGGCGATTTCTCCCGAACACGGCGTCATTCGGACCTATCTGGAATTGATGGCTGATTTACCGTGGAACAAAACCACCACGGATCACATGGACATCACCGACTCTCGCCGCATCCTTGACAAGGAGCATTATGACCTTGTCAAAATCAAGGAGCGAATCCTCGAATATCTTTCCGTACTCAAACTGAAGAAAAACATGAAAGGTCCGATTCTGTGCTTCACCGGACCGCCAGGCGTTGGGAAAACTTCGCTTGGCCAGTCCATCGCACATGCCCTGGGAAGAAAGTTTATTCGCATGTCGCTGGGCGGAATGCGCGATGAGGCGGAAATTCGCGGGCATCGGCGCACCTATATCGGGGCAATGCCGGGGCGTATTATTCAAAACATCCGCAAGGCAGGAACCCGTAATCCGGTTTTCATGCTGGATGAAATCGACAAGGTCGGGATGGACTTCCGCGGCGATCCGGCCTCGGCTCTGTTGGAAGTACTGGATCCGGAGCAAAACCATACATTCACCGACCACTACCTTGATGTTCCATTCGATTTATCGGCCGTGCTGTTTATCGCGACAGCCAACATTCTGGACACGATTCCCCTTCCGTTGCGCGACCGCATGGAAATCATCGAACTACCCGGATACACGCAGGAGGAAAAAATTCAGATTGCACTGCGGCATCTGGTCAAACATCAGATTGCCGAGCACGGCCTGACCACGAAAGACATCTCCATCCCGCGTGATGTCATTGCCAGAATCATTTCCGATTACACCCGCGAAGCCGGGGTGCGCAATCTGGATCGAGAAATTGCCAATATTTGCCGCAAAGCCGCCCGCAAAAAAGTTGAAGGCCATCCCGAACGCATTGTTGTGGATTCCTCCAAGCTCAAAGATTGGCTGGGTCCGGTGAAGTTTGATTCGGAAGTGGCGGAAAAAAACCTGGAACCCGGTGTCGCAACCGGTTTGGCCTGGACGCCGGTCGGCGGCGACATTCTTTTTATAGAGGCAACCCGCATGAACGGGAAAGGCAATTTGATTCTCACCGGATCGCTTGGTGATGTGATGAAGGAATCAGCCCGTGCCGCGTTAAGTTACCTGGAAGCCAACGCTGAAAAATATGGGTTGAATGGAGGGTTGGGCGACAAGCTTGACTTGCATCTTCATGTGCCGGCCGGATCAATTCCGAAAGACGGACCTTCCGCCGGGTTGGCCATGACCATGGCCATGCTGTCTTTATTCAGCGGGAAACCAGTGCCGGCCAATGTGGCCATGACCGGGGAAATAACTTTGCGCGGCAAAGTCATGCCGGTGGGAGGCATCAAGGAAAAAGTCCTCGCCGCCGCGCGCGCCGGCATCAAACATATCATTTTACCGAAAGGTAATGAACGGCACTTCGAAGAAATTCCCGAGGAGATACGCAAAAAAACCAAATTTACTTTTGTGGAACAAGTGGACCAGGCGGCGCCCCTGCTTTCCGCGATTCCGAAAAGAAGGAAAACATGATGTACAAATTCGCCTCCAGGCCTTGCATTGCCGTAATTTGTTTGATTATCGCGCTAACCGCATTCATGCCCGGCCGGAAAAACGCTCATGCCGCCGAACCCAACCCATTGTTATCCGGGGTTGTTGCGGTATTACCCGATGTACCGCTGGTGGTGCGGGGCGATGTGCAAAAACGAAATGCGCGTGGCCGTATCGAATCAACGTATCGCGTCGATATGGTCCTGGACTGGAAAGCTGATGTTCCCACAGCTCGCTACACGATTCGGGATGCATTCGGCCAAACGCTCCAGCATCTGGCCATCACATGGCAGGTTTCCGGTGAACCAGAATATCAGTACTTTGAAGGTTTTCCACTGCGTGCCGCGCCGCTTCCGCCCTTAAATGATACCATACAGAACACCGACATCACCTGGCTCGACTTGAGTTTGTCGTTTCTGTGGTGGCCGGGCGGCGAGCGGCGGGGGCGGGAATCCGTACGGGGGCGGGAGTGTGAAATCATTGACGTGCCTGCTCCGGCGAATCACGTCATGAACTTTGACGGCGTTCGATTGTGGGTGGAGACAAGACTTGGAATTGTCATGCGCGCAGAGGGATTTGATGTTGAAGGAAAACTTAAGCGCCGCATGGAAGTTCGGAGCTTCAAGAAGATTCGTGATCGCTGGGTTATCAAGGATATAGATTTCCAGTCATTCCCCTCCCGCAGTCGCACCACGCTTCTTGTGCGGGATGTGGAAGAACGCGAGCGCTTTCAATTGCCCGATCGCGACAGCCTTTCGCATTCAATGTCGTCGTGGGGCGAGGATGATTCCATCGACGAACTACCGGAAGGTGAAAGCCTGGAGCCGGACGAGGACAAGTAGCCCGATCACGCCCATTCGCACATCCCGCCCGGGAGGTCAAGGTTTCTGCCGAACCGTTCTTAATACGAGGTTGATCACATACAGCCGGCTATTTCTTTCGAAGCATCTCGTGAAGCGTCTCCATCATGATACGCAGGGAAACAGGTTTCTGCAGGTAATGCCAGCCTTTTTCACGAATCTGGGGCCACCGGGTCCGTTCATCGGTATAACCGCTGACCATGAGCACTTTAAGGTTCGGTTTCAGTTTTTTAATCGATTCGACAAGATCGAATCCACTCCCCTGGCGCAGAACCACATCCGAACAAACCAAATCAAACTCATGGGGCGCCGCTGAAAATATTTTATACGCCTCTTCAACACCGGAGGCCAACTTCACGCGGTATCCGTAATGCGTCAGCATGCGGGCCATCAGGTCCCTGACGGCATCCTCATCCTCGACAACCAGAATGTTCTGTCCATTGCCGCGTGGAATCGGTTTTTCTTGATTTTTTTTCTCTTGTGTAACCATGGTTTCCGGAACCGGTAAATAAATATGAAACACCGAACCATGGCCTAGTTCGCTGTAAACATTGATCCACCCTTCATGTTGTTTCACGATTCCAAAAACAGTAGCCAACCCAAGCCCGGTGCCCTGCCCTGACGCTTTTGTCGTGAAAAAAGGCTCAAAAATCCGTTGTTTAGTTTCCGGGGTCATACCAGTACCCGTATCTGAAATGGCCAACTGTACAAAAGTTCCGGCCCGGGAGTCAGCCTGTTGGTTTACTTCTTCCGGCAAAATGGATATGACGCCGGTCGATATGGACAAGGTTCCTCCATGAGGCATGGCATCCCGGGCATTCACAACCAGGTTCAGAATCACTTGTTCGATTTGACCGGGATCAACCAGCGCAAACGCCTGTTGATTGGTCATGCTGATGGACAGGGTTATATCCTCGCCGATTACCCGCCGGATCATTTTACCCATGCTTTCGATTTGCTCATTCAAGTCAACGTGACGCTGTTCCAAAACCTGCTGACGGCTGAAAGCGAGCAGTTGCCGTGTCAGTGATGCGGCAGATTCGCTGGCCTTGGCCAGTTCCGCCAGATATTCACGATGGATGACCTCAATATTCTGCTCCGACCTCGCCAGATCTATCACACCGAATATGGTTTGCAGAATGTTGTTGAAATCGTGGGCAACGCCACCGGCCAATCTTCCAATCAGCTCCATTTTCTGTGCTTGAATCAATTGCTTTTCGACCAGGATTTCACGACTGATGTCGCGCTTGACCGAAACATAGTTGGTGATTTGACCCTTCTCATCATGCACCGGCGATATGGTGACATCCTCGGTGTATAACTCCCCATTCTTTTTGCGATTAACCAATCGCCCCAGCCAGACTTTTCCGGATGTAATGGTGCTCCACAACTGTTGGTAGAAGTCCTGATTTTGAACACCGCTTTTCAGAATGCGGGTGTGCTGACCCATAACTTCTTCGCGGCTGTAACCGCTAACCGAGGAAAATGCCGGGTTAACATATTGGATTGTTCCCTCGGTGTCCGTAATAACCACGGATTCGGCGGCCTGCTCAATCGCCATTTCAAGGCGCGCCCGTTCAAATTGAACGCGTTGCAATTCGGACATTTGCTCACGCAATGTGACTTCATCTTCCTTTTGCCGGGTAATTTCCGTAATCACGCCACACACGCCGGTAACTTCTCCACGGTTGTCATGCATGGGAAATTTAACGGAAAGAAAGTATCTGCGCTTTCCGGTCGGACTATCCAGCACTTCCTCGCATTCAATCGCTCGCCCCGACGTCATGACCTCCCGATCATTATCCATAAACTGATCGGCTATAGCCTTGGGAAACAATTCCAGATCCGTACGACCCAGCACCTTGTCCCGCGAAAGATGAGTAACCTTCTCCCATTGACGGTTAATCATCAGATATACGCCTTTCCGGTCCTTGGCTATGATCAACACGCCGCTGTTTTCCACAAGATCGATAAGGAACCGTTGACTTTCCGCCAGTGCGTTGGTGCGCTCCGCCACCAGTTGCTCCAGACGTTCCCGCCGTCTGACCGGAAGGCCAAGCGCTGTCGCCATCAACCCGGTCAGAAGCAATCCGCCGCCAAACGTCCACATGGCAATACGGCGAGGCCCTTGCAGGTTATAGGCCGGACCGGGATAGGCGTTAACCCTGTAAATGAAATTAAACGCACTGATACTTCGAGATATCGAAAAACTGGAGTCCTGATGCTTCAATCCGATATATTGATCCATCAGCATTGGTTCCAAGTTAAATCGCAATAATTCCAAGTTGAATTCTATAAACTTTTCAGGATCTCTGGCCGGCAGGATCAAATCCGGCCTCAAAATAAAAGCCACACAACCTGTCGTAGAGGCGCCAACGGATTTATAAACCAGTTGAATCGTACACAACTCACCATTTAACACAAATTGCACCGGAATGGTGGCCGTGGGAAGCCCGGATTCGATTGCTTCGATTAATGCCTTTTGTCGACGCGGCTCGGAGCCGTGATCATAACCGACCAGATTCATAAATAACGGGTAAGGTTCAACATAAAGATCCGGGAAATATTGTTCTCTTGGCCCGGCATAGACCCGCTCATGTAAATCGGCCTGCTCCCATATACCGATCGACTCCGGTAATTTTGACGACAGAATTCTTTCGAATTCAGACCTGCCGCCATTCTGTACGACGGGTATCCACATCCATGCTGATGCGGCAGGATCACCGGACAGGTCCGATGCGAAATGGGAAAATTCCACCCCTGTGACTTCATCGCTGGCCTCCATAAATCTGGCCAGGCTACGCAGGTCGTGATCACGGAGCCGATAGATTCGCTCCGCCACATGTCCGGTTTCGCTTTCCGCCAACTGTTCAAATGCCTGGAACAACGAGCGCGATTCCCGGTCATAGGCCAATCGGGAAAAATAGAATGTAACCAGCACACCGAGCAGGGTAACTCCCACCGGCTCCATATATGCCAGCCACCGCGCCTCTGCCCCGCCACGGCGTCTGCGCCACACCAGCAAAACAGAAATAATCAACATTACCAACGCAATCGTACTGATGAAGACGATTTCCGGCGCCACGGACAACAAGACAATGCGACTCCAAACATCAGCGGCAATATCCATTCCAAACACGGCGATCACCGGCCCGTGGTCCGACTCTCTGATTGGTACGTAGGCCGTTATCCACACGCCCCATCGATCGGGAGTGGGGCCATCCACCACCGCCTTGCCGGTAATAAACGTTATCGCCTCCAACTCGTCGGCTTCATCAAACACCTCCCCGGGAGGTGAATAATCTTCGGAATCCGTCGGCTCACTGTCCACCCAGAAGAAAATCGTTCCATCCGCGCGCCGTCCCATCAGATACATAAACCGGCAATCCGGCTCGGATTCCTTTAAAATCATCAATTGCGTTTTCAGTCGCTGGTATTGTGGCAGATCCATATCCGCTTCTGAACCGGTCAATGGAGTAATATTGCGGATATTTAGTCCTTCCGAAATACGGCGGGCGCGGCCCAGCAGATCATCCCGCATGTCGGCATCGGTCTGACGCATCATCCGTAACGTCAACCATGCACCACCGAATATTATCACGACCAACATGATGCTGATGACCCACAATTCGGTGCGCACAATATTGCGGAATATTGCCGACTTCGGATCCGATGATACCGCAATAACATCTTTCATGGATCAGTTATCGCAGAAAAACGGATTCAGAACAAGTTGTTGTGGATCGGAAGGGAAAGTAAACCGCTATGGGCTGTTTATTTGTCATTCCGGTAACGGACAGCATCATCGGCCAGTGCGTCCTGCAGTATGGCACCCGCCCTCGTACCAGCAGTGGCTTTTTCGAAATCACTTAAATTGGCCACCCGCTCCCGAACAGGCCGATCGGCCATCTTTTTGCTTTTGGGCGCGAGGGGAAGACATGGTACGTCAAGAAATGTCAAAATCGATTTCATGGTATTCTCGTAGTCATCGACAAGATCTTCATAATAGATATCGATTCTTTCATGATGGCCCATGACATTCATGGCAAATTCACGGGCATTATCTTCGCCAATGATCCATTCATTAAAGCGGGACGGATCGAGGCTGATCGCCGGTGGTTGTTGATAGTTTTCGTGTTGACCCACATACCAGACCTTCGATGCAAGCGCCTCCTCAAAGGATAACCATTGCTTGAACGGCAGGCGTCGCGCCAGATTGATAATTTTAATTCCTGAAAATCCTCCTAAAAAATGCCAAAAGGATTCCAGCTCCGGCGCACGCATTTGATAATAAAACAATGTGAAGCCGCCATACTTTCTCCCCTCACCCATTTGTATACATCTGACCGCGCCCAATTCAGGTTTTTGGCAAATCACTTCCCGCAAACTTTCCGGCACCAAATGATGATTTCTTGATTCATAGGCAAACTGAAATATTTCCGTTTCCAGGCTGATGTCCGGATGTTCCGACAAGGCCGTGCGAAGCATGTTGTTTCCGCAACGAGGATTGGAAAGCAAAATCAGCGGCGTCGGCCGCTGGCCTTTTATGCCGGCAAGCATCCACTCCCAACGGGCGGAAAGCACGGAGCGCCACCGCGGTGTCATACGCTTGTATACATTAATAGACTCTGATGAATTATTTTCCGTCGCCATCGAGCATCACCTGATCGCCAATTTTTATTTCCGCCACCATAAATGTTACGGCGGTTCCCGAGAGTATCACTCGTGTATCCTTCAATTCGCACAGGACATTTCCGCCACGCCGCGAAACCTGGCGGGCATTCAGTGTCGTCTTTCCAAGCCTTGAGGACCAATACGGAGCCAGCTCACAATGCGCCGAGCCGGTTACCGGATCTTCAGGTATGCCGTATTTTGGTGCAAAAAAACGACTCACAAAATCGGCATTCCGGCCGGGTGCAGTTGCCACGACGCCCCGCAAATCAAGCTTGCCGAGTATGGCCGAATCCGGCGTCAACGCGCAAACATCATCTTCACTTTCAAAAATCGCGATGTAGTCATCGGCGGCAAGTGTCTCGACCGGTCGTTTTCCAAGCCCATCCAGCAACATTGTTGGCGGCGAACACGGCCTGGGGGGAATTGAGGGGAAGTCCATGGCCAGCAGGTTGCCGGACTTTTGGACAGCAATTTTTCCACTGCGTGTTTCAAAATCAACAATCCGCTTACGGTATCCGAGAATTTCAAAAACAACATGCGCCGCCGCCAGCGTGGCATGGCCGCATAAATCAACTTCCACAATCGGCGTAAACCAACGGAGATGAAAACCATTGTTTACCGGAACGAAATATGCGGTTTCAGACAGATTATTCTCCCCGGCAATGGCCTGCAGTGTTTCGTCATTCAGCCAGCGGGTTAGCGGGCAGACCGCCGCCGGATTTCCTTCGAATACCCTCTCGGCAAATGCATCAACCTGGTATTGTTTAAGCTTCATCTCTCGGTGATCGTCTGCGGGATCTGCGAAACTATTCGTCGGACTTGATTTTTATTTCATCCCGGCTGAAGCGCGCGGTAACCGGACGAACGGAAAAGGGCGTAAAACTTTCCTCCCCGGCCCGCCGCCAGAAAACCGGCTCTGCCGACAGGGAAAATGATAAGGCATTCATTTCCGGAATTTCAAAAACAATCATGTCGAATGTGGTTTCACCCGGTGTCAAATCCACGCCGTTGGCCATGCCTTCCACTTCACCGATCGAAATCATATCCGTAAACGCCTGTGTCAATGCCCGGCCTTGATCATCCGCCATACGTGCATCGCGCCAGGTTCTGAATATATAAACATCCTGTTTTTCGTGATTGTTTTGAATTTGAACATCAACAATCAGGTAAGGCCGGTCACTGGTTGAGATAATGCCGGAAACGGACACTATAGACACCGGTTCGATACGATACCCAACGATGCTCACGTCCATTGCGTCCGCAACCGGCTGAAAGTAGGTTTGCAACGCCGCTGGTTGTATTCCGGGAGGCGCCGAGCGAAGCCGGTCCGTTTCCGGGGTGGAAAAATATTCCGATAATATATCCGGCTGGAACCACAATACGGCCAGAATGGTTGCGAAGACGAAAAGCAAACTGACGATCATGGGAGCCAGCCAGGCCGGCGTATTGGATGGCGGCGCTCGTCGCGGCATTAGATTCACTCTTGGTGGCGGAGTTAAGTTTCCGACCGAAGGCTCATGTGGTGGTTGTGATGAAGGCGTCATCACGGCAGGCGGTACCGGCGACAAACTCGAACCCTGCCGGTCATCAAGTTTCTTAAGTATTCTCCGCTCCTCCTCCCGCAACACGGACACCTCTTTTCGCAGACCGGCCAGATTTGATGCAAACGACTTTAATTCCTTTTGTTGATCAATCAGAAGGTCGTGCTCGGATTTCAACTCCTTGATCTCACTCGAAAGCCGGGACAATTCGGACGTAAGTTTATCATTCTCCGCCTGCAATTTCGACGTAACCTCCTCGGTGATCCGGGCGTTGTGCGCCATGCTGTCCCGCTCCTTGATAGCATTCGATACCTGCGTCTTGTACATATCGACATCGGCAGACAAGGTTGCTCTTTGTTGTCCGGCCTTGGTCAGATCGCTTTGAAGGATCGACAGCTTCTGCCGGAGCTCCAACAACTCGTGATTCAGGTTTGCCAGCCGGGACTCCTGGTCCATCTGACTTTTCTGCAACTCATCCGCGCGCCTGGTTGTTCGATCACGTTCGGCCAAAGCTTCATTTCTTTCGTCGACCGCTTTTTTCAATTGACCTTCCAGCAAGGCGCGGGAGTCATCGGGCGGAATTATTTGCGTGATGGCGGATGTTTCCGGAACCTTGTTTTCCGTGCCACAGCCGGGACAGCGAATCATCATGCCAATCGCTTTGGTATCGATGACCAGTTTCTTCCCGCAGGAAAGGCAGTTAAATTTTATATCCGACATGATCGCACATCTCCGATCCCGTCGGCATCATAGCTTAAACAGAACAGGCAACCAATCATCTTTATAGGGCGGGATGTTTTCTATCGTCACGAAGTCGCAATCAGGTTATCTTGACCCAACGTATGAAAGCCAATGAAATAATAGAGATATTGGGCTTAACCGCTCATCCCGAAGGCGGATATTTCAAGGAAACGTATCGCGCCTCCATTAAAATTCCCGCGAACGCATTGCCCGCCGGGTACCAGGGCGATCGGGACTCCGGCACGTCGATATATTTCCTGATTACATCCGAATCGTTTTCCGCATTTCATCGCACCCGCTCGGCCGAAATGTGGAATTTTCATCACGGAAATCCGATCCGACTGTTCATGATCCACGCGGACGGGCGCCGCGAAGAAGTTGTGGTCGGCATGGATTTGCATGCGGGGCAACAGCCGCAATTCTTGGTGCCGGCCGAAACCTGGTTTGCCGCCACGGTTGAAGGGGAGGGTTTTTCCCTGGCCGGCTGTTCAGTATCTCCGGGGTTCGACTTCAAGGACTTTGAGTTGGCCGACCGGAAAACACTAACCGCGCAATTTCCCGCGCACGAAGAATTGATTCATGCATTAACCAGGGAATCCGCATGAGCACTGCGCGGCAAAAAACCCTTCACGCCGTCCTCGATCACCTGGAATTCCTCAAGGAGTGCGGACAAACGGAAATGGAAGTAAATATGCAGGAACTGCGCAACGTCAACCGACCACGCACCCGGAACTCGCCGCGAGCGCCCGCGCCGGGAGTCCATACCGACAGACTCGCGGAAATCGCCGGGCGCATTTCCAACTGCACCTTGTGCGGCTTGTGCAAGACCAGAACCAATACGGTGCCCGGACAGGGAAATCCGAGGCCCGAATTGATGTTTATCGGCGAAGGGCCGGGCGCTGATGAAGACGAACAGGGCCTGGCTTTTGTCGGCCGGGCCGGGCAATTGCTTACCCGCATCATTGAAGCGATGGGGTTCACGCGGGACGAAGTATTTATCGGCAACATCGTCAAATGCCGCCCTCCCGGCAATCGCGTACCCGAGCCGGAAGAAATGGAAAAATGCATTCCTTACCTGATCGAGCAGATATCCATACTCAAACCCAAAGTCATCGTCTGCCTCGGCGCAACAGCGATCAAAGGTTTATTTGGTCCCGACCTTCCGGGCATAACAAAAATCCGCGGACAATGGCGCACCTACGAAGGCATAGATGTCATGCCCACCTATCACCCTGCCTACCTGCTCCGCAACCCGCCAGCCAAGAAAGATGTGTGGGAGGACATGAAAGTGGTGCTGGGCAGGCTTGGCCGCCCGATACCGCCACCACAGAAATCGGCGTAGTGGCAATCAGGCGCAAGGAACAAGGTAACACCGACATTCTTGCCTGTGAAGATGCGCCACGCGGTAGCCCTGCCACACCAGCTGACCGCCTGCCGGTTTTTCGTCGCCCTCCCCCCCGTAATACCGGACTTGACCAAAACCCCTTTGTCTCTCTACATTCTCCCTCCACGAAACAAAACGGAATGGGAGAATTTGAATATGGCATCGGAAACAGCAACCGCGGAAATCGCAACCGCTCAAATTGGAATGATCTTTGAACTCGAAGGCGCCGCCGTCAATGGACGCGCCAGTTTATATGAAGCGGCAAAAAACGTTTTTCAAAAAGCCGGTATTACACTAAGCCACAGTCAATTTGCCCGTCATTGCAACCAGGGGTCGGCAACTGGAATCATCAACAAATTGATTGAAGACGTCGGCAACGACAAATTGCCCGACGACGCCGCGGAAGCCATTCAAGCCGAATACACCACACTCATCCAACAAGGCGTTAAACTTCACCCACTCTTCTCCAACCTGCTCAAAGAAGCCGCCAACCGCGGTATGGCCATTGCCGCAATCAGCGTACTTCCGGAAATCGCCGCAACCACTGTGTTCGAAAAATCCGGCTTGGCCGGACAAGGGGTAATCCTGCACACGTTTGAACCGGGCGAACGCCACTTTCCCCGCGTGGACTGCTGGATGAAGATCTGCCGCCAGGTGGTGCGCAATCCGCGCGCCTGCGTGGCCATCGCCGGAAGCCGTGACGCCGGTCGCGCCGCGCTTTCATCCGGGATGCGTTGCCTGATACTTCCCGACGCGTTTACATCCTACCAGGATTTCAGCGGCGCTGATCTCGTCCTGGAAAACTTCGACGATTATTCGCCAGCGGATGTATTCTCCGCCTTGTCCTGACATTGAGTGACACGCCCCAGGGACACCAGCCTCCACCGGATGACTGGAAGCCGATCGACCGGTTGGTCGAAATCATGAGCATCCTTCGAGGTCCCGGCGGGTGTCCGTGGGATCACAAGCAAACCCTGCTCACACTTAAAGAACACCTCATCGAGGAAAGTCACGAGGTGCTTGATGCCATCGATAGTGGCGACCGGAATAAACTGAAGGATGAGCTGGGCGACTTGCTGTTGCAGGTCGTTTTTCAATCCCAACTTTGTCGCGAAGAAGGCGCGTTTACGTTTGACGACGTAGCCACCAGCATCGCTGAAAAATTGATTCGTCGCCACCCCCACGTCTTCGGCTCGGTCCAGGTAAGTGGCGCCGACGAGGTTCTTAAAAACTGGGAGGCGATCAAACGCTCCGAAAACAAGGACAAACCACGCGCCATGCTTGAGGGAATTCCCAAAAGCCTTCCCGCGCTTCACAAGGCGCACCTCATACAAAAACGTGCGGCACGTGTTGGTTTCGACTGGGAAAACATCGACGGCGCCATCCGGAAACTTGCCGAGGAGGTCAGGGAGGTTGAGGAAGCCATCGCCCATGAGGATACGGAGGCTATCGGCGATGAATTGGGCGATGTCATGTTCGCGGCAGTCAACGTCTGCCGGTTTTCCGGGCACAGTCCCGAGGAAATCCTGCACAAAACGATTTCAAAATTCACCAGGCGATTTGAGTATATCGAGGAAAAGGTCCACGCAGACGGGAAAAAAATGTCCGACTGCACACTGGCCGAACTGGAACGTCACTGGGAAGACGCCAAGGAAATTGAGCGGAAATAAATCACGTCCGACGACGCGCCATGTCAAATTTCCTGCCTGGATACTTCGCGACCTGACTTCCGAATTGCAACAACCAATATCTGCAGTTCCTGGATGGCGTGAAAATGCCTGATTCCGCGTTGCTTGAGCCAGACGGTCAGTCGTCGGCGGGGAGTCGTCCGTCCCAGCGAGCCGCCAGCGGCGTTGTCGCGGGCGACGCGGTCACTAGACCAGCGCCACCCACTCCGCCTTGCTGGACGCCTGTCGCTGGCGACAGGCTCGGCCCGCTGGATCAGCCAACTCCCCGGACCCGCTGAAGCGGGACTGCCCGACGGCTGACCGCGGTATCGCATGCGCCTGCGGCGCATAAAGAAA
>DAOLDL010000018.1:0-31878 GCA_035327305.1 Kiritimatiellia bacterium
TAACTTGCGCACTTTAAAAAACCTTACGGATCCAAGATTAGAATTGAATCGATAACCTTAAACCGGCCAAATCAAATTTGTTTTCCAACAAAGTATCTTCCCGGTAGGTTCCCCCATAACCGGCGATCTGTACGTCACGGGTAATTTTATAGGCCAGCCCGCCTTGATATTGATATGGATGACTGTCAAAGTCGTTCTTTTCCCATACCCGTCCTTCAACCAGAACCGCAAAACGATCACTGATATCCCAGACAATAGATCCCGAAATCATGAATACATTATCGTTTTTGGCTGACGAATTACCGCCATTAAATGCATAACTGGCATCTATGACATAGGTCAGCTTTTCGTATACTTTGGTGCCAATTGAGATACCAAACACAATAATCGTGTCCCCGGAGCCGAGCCCTTTGTCCTCATCGCCTGTCGGCAGGGATACGTCAATATGCGGAATAATAAACGGGTAGTTAAAAATGTCCTGGAAAGCGAGCAGGTCGAGCTTCAGTTCGACATCACCAAGACCGAATTCACTTTTTCCACCGAAATTAGAATCGACTACCGGGATGGATGCCTCAACGGTCACAAACTCCGATAAGCCGTATCGGCCATAGACGCCGTAGGAGTCCTGTTCAAAATCATCGAGATACTCCGCATGGCCGTAAAACGCGCCTATTTCCAATTGACCCACATTCGGATAGCGATTTTCACGAGTTAATAACGTCCTCATCGGGCCATTGTTAACATTCTGATAAATGGAGCGAGTATCATCGCTCCCGTGGATTCGGGTTTGAGCAGGTTGTGCAAACAAACTGCCGGTCATTGCCAGACTTACCGTTGCGGTCATTAAAGCCCGTGTCAGCATCGCGTATCTCCTCATGGTTATTTGAGCTACTGCTTAAACAGTAGCCAGTAAGGTTAATCGTGACCAGATATTTTTTTCACAATTCCGCGTTTATATGGAAATCCGGCGCCAGGCATTTGCCGGATTCAACTTGGTTGAGGACAACGCCGTATACCACCCCACAAGTCCGGTCAACAAACCCAATGCAACCGGGTAAACCCAGGAAGAACTGAAATCCGGTTGAAATGGCATATTTAACCCATATTTCACAATAACCGCCGATCCCGCGGTCGACAGCAAAAGCCCGGAAATCGCCGCCCCAAAAGATAAAAGTAACAATTCCAATGCCTGATATTGCGAAATAAAGCGTCCTGGCGCGCCAATGGTTCTAAGTAGAACGCCTTCCCTCAAACGCTGATGGCGTCCGGCCTTGAGTATGGCAAAAAGAACCATGAACCCGGCAAACAATGTAAACCAGGCAATTGTTTTAATCGCGGCGCTTAACTGTTCCATCATTCTGGAAACCGTATTCATCATCAGCGAAACGTCGATCGCCGTAACATTGGGGAAATTGATGGCTATTTCCCGCTGAAATTCAGCGCGATGATTCACATCCTCCAGTTGCCCGAACATCAAGATGGATTGCGGGGCGTCATCAATGATGCCAACCGGAAAAATGACGAAGAAATTCGGTTGCATGCTTTTCCATTCGACTTCCCGGACATTGGCGATTTCGACATCAAATAATTCACCATGTATATCGAACTGTAGATGATCGCCCACCCCTACACGTAATGCTTCGGCAATTCCTTTTTCCAGGGAAACCGGCGCAAACTCCGAGGTCCAGCGTTCCTGGTCAAACCATACGCCGTCAATAATACGTTCGATATCATGTTTGATTTCGGAGCGGTAGGTTGTCCGGTATTCGCGACGCAAAGCCCAGTTGGGCCGCGATTGACCGGTCACTTGATCCACGCGGTCAATGGGAATCGCATTAATTTCCTTGAGCCGCATGGTAATCATCGGCTCAACGTACAATTTCTCCGGGTTGAACGAATTAAACAATTCCAACAAGGCATCGCGTTGATCAACCTGTATGTCGATCAAGGCTAAATTTGGCCGGTCCTGTCGTGTTTTATCCACATCTTTCAACAAATGCTGTTCCAGCATATCAACGGTATTCAATAGAAATATCCCCAACCCCAGACTCACCACCAATAATCCGGTTTGATTTTGCGGGCGATATAAACCACTGGCGGCCATGCGAACGACGTAGGGCCAACCGGGGCGGACCGCTTTTCGACATCCCCACCGTATTGCGTGCCCCGTGATGGCAAGCACGGCAATTACCGCGATTAATCCGCCCAAATAGGCTCCGGCCATTTTCACCGTCCCCAACTGATGCCAACTATAGATAAAAAGCGACAGGACAATGAGCGTGATACACGTCAAACCCGGGAGGTCCATGCTTGAACGGCGGGTGACCAATTCCACCCGGAGCGAAATCAACGGGCTGATTTTTCTGATTCGCGTTATGGGGTAGATGCCGGCAAGCAATGTAAAAACAACACCAACCAACCATGCGGAAAGCGCGGCATCAATCCGCAATACGCCATGGATCGGAACAGGAAGAAACATGGCCAGCAAAGACGGAAGGTGGCTGGCCGCGACGGCGCCGATCCATACGCCCAATGATGCTCCTATCAATGCCAGGCAAACGAGTTGAAGTATAAAAATCGTGGCGGCCTTGAATATACCGGCGCCAATGCATCGCAATTGAGCTATTACCTGAATTTTGGAGGATATAAAAAAATGTACAGCGCCCGCCACGCCCAGACAACCAATCACCAACGATGTGAACCCCATCAGACCCAGGTAACGCCCGATACGATCCGTGCCACCGAGCAATTGTTGACGTCGCCCGGCGACCGTTTCGACTTCCAGCCCCAATGCTCTTGCTTCCATCGATAGTTGGGGCAATCGGCTTAGCTGGGAATCGTTTGTCGCCGATAAAGACCACTCAAATCGAGCCATCGTACCGGGGCTTCGCAACCGTGCTTCATCAACGGCGGCAAGAGGTGCGGTAACTTTCGGCGCCATCAGGGATCGGGCCGGAACCTCGCCAGGTGTTTGGAGTATCGCCCCGGCCACCGGGAAGGATTGTCCTCCCAGATTTACCAGAGAACCCCGGCTTAAACCCATCTGAAGCATCAGTATGTGGTCCAAAAGCAATTCACCGGCTCCATGAAAATTCACCGCCGCAGATGGTGGTTCGGTTGAAATTCCACCGTACAAGGGAAAATTTCCCTCCACGGCTTCGACTTCCACGAGACGTGTTTGCCCGCTTTCCGGATGAAGCAACAGCGTGCGGTAGCTGATCAGCTTGGAACGTGGGCCAGGCCAGTTGTTGACCAGATTACGTTGTTCCTCATTAAATGGCCGGATGCTCCGTAGAACCAAATCCGCACCCAATAAATTTTTCCCCTGTCCCTGGATGGCCTCATCCAATTGAAGGCGAAAGGACTCAATTGCCGCCAATGAACCCACACCTACGGCAATGGCGGCGGCATAAAGCAGGAAGCGTGAGGGTCGGGCACGAAAATCACGCCATGCCATTCGAGCGGCAAATTTCACGGCAACCCTCCAGCGCGCGCCGATTTTATGTCTCCGTCGATTTTGCCGCCCTTTAACCGCAGGGTCATGGCGCATCGTGAAGCCAAATCCCGATCATGGGTAACCAGAAACAAAGTGGTTTTGTATTCCCGGTTCAGGTCGAACAATAAATCTATGATTACACCTGCCGTCGCGTGATCAAGATTCCCCGTCGGTTCATCGGCGAAGAGCACGGTGGGATTATTAGCAAAGGCCCTAGCGATCGCCACGCGTTGTTGCTCTCCTCCGGACAATTGGGAGGGATAGTGATGTAATCGGTGGCCAAGCCCCACGCGCGCCAGGATTTCCCCACTTTTGATTAACGCATCCCGCCGCCCCAACAACTCCATCGATACCGCGACATTTTCCACGGCGTTCAGAGTTCCTATCAACTGAAATGACTGAAACACAAACCCCACCCGTTCAAGTCGCACCGCCGCACGTTGATCTTCATTCAGTCTTCGCCAGTCTGTGCCCTCAAACGCAACCGATCCACTGGTCGGATCATCCAGGCCGGCGGCCAAACTCAACAACGTCGTTTTCCCACTCCCCGAAGGCCCCAGCAAGGCGCACGTCATACCGGCGCCAAGTTCAAAATCGATATCTTGAATCGCCGTGATTTCCCCGTCCCCTGACGAAAAACATTTTGTGACATTTGAAAATGAAAGTACGTTATGCATAATAGAGTAATGTAATGGCAAATCAGCAATGCGTCAAAGACACCACAGCTTGTTTTCGTTAATTGTGTTCCTTATGCTTGTCACATCGTCGTGGGCAAATGAACCCATGCGTGTGGTATTTCTCGGCGACAGCCTCACGGCCGGTTATTCACTGGATGCCAATCAAGCATACCCGGCATTGATACAGGAAAAAATTGATGAGCGGAACTGGCCATTTCGCGTGGTCAATTCCGGTATTAGCGGTGACACCACCGCCGGAGGTCTCCGAAGGCTGGATTGGCTCATGCGCCAACCTGTATCCGTCCTCGTGATTGCACTTGGAGCCAACGATGGACTTCGCGGATTCAATCCGGATGTCACATACCAGAATCTTGCTGAAATAGTTGATCGTGCCCACGAGCGGTATCCGGATGTTGTCATCTTGCTGGCCGGCATGAAAATGCCGGCCAACATGGGAGAAAGTTACGCACTCCGCTTTCAACAAATTTACGAAAGCCTTGCGGCAACCGCGAATCTTGCTTTCATGCCGTTCCTGCTCGAAGACATCGCCGGAATTCCGGAGTTAAACCTGCCCGATGGTATCCATCCAAATGCAACCGGCCAGAAAAGGCTTGCGGATAATGTCTGGAAACACCTTGAGCCGCTTCTGCAAGAACTACTCGACCGCACACGCACTGTGCCGTAATCGAGCTTCCAATGCATGGAAAAACATCCACAGGGAATTTCCAGGCATTGGAAAGTTTGCATCGCGAAATTCCGGGTTAACATGTTTTAAACATTCCCGCCCGGCTTCAATATTTTATTAATCATTATCGCCGTGCCATTTCGCTTTATAAAGTATAGGTTTACAGGTTATGAGCATACGGGCGGCTATTCATCATAAAACCACCTACGACTATGATCGGCCGGTAGATCTGTCCCCGCATGTGATCCGGTTAAAACCCGCGCCTCATTGCCGTACACCGATACATTCATATTCGCTCACCATTTTACCGGCCAACCATTTCATCAACTGGCAACAGGATCCGTTCGGCAACTTTCTGGCCCGGGTGGTCTTTCCCGAGCCTACCACCAAATTGACCGTGGAGGTGGATGTTGTTGCCGATATGATTGTCATCAATCCGTTTGATTTTTTTGTTGAACAATATGCGGAGAAATATCCATTTGAGTATCCGGCGCAATTACGGAAGGAACTCACGCCATATTTTGAGGTCACGGACGACGGCCCGCTGATGGCCGAATATTTGCAGAAGATCAGCCGCAAGGAAACGGCCATCGTCAATTTTCTTGTCGAGCTGAATCAGGCGTTGAATCAGCACATTCAATATACAATCCGGCTCGAGCCCGGAATTCAAAGTTGCGAGACCACTTTATCGATGCGTTCCGGGTCGTGCCGCGATTCCGGCTGGTTGCTTGTGCAGTTACTTCGGCACCTTGGTCTGGCCGCGCGTTTTGTTTCCGGATATCTTGTGCAGTTAAAACCTGATGTCGCATCACTGGACGGTCCATCCGGCGCGGCGGAGGATTTCACCGACCTTCACGCATGGGCCGAGGTTTACATTCCCGGCGCGGGCTGGATCGGACTCGACCCCACATCAGGGCTTTTCGCCGGCGAAGGTCACATCCCACTGGCCTGCACACCCGATCCCGTGAGCGCGGCGCCCATCACCGGCGCATCATCAAAAGCCAACGTCACCTTTAACTACCAGAACAAGGTGACACGGTTCCACGAATTACCACGCGTGACCAAACCCTTCACGGATGATCAGTGGGCGCAAATAAATGCCCTCGGGAAAATGGTGGACGAAGACATGGAAAACATGGGGCTTCACCTTACCATGGGCGGAGAGCCAACGTTTGTTTCAATTGATGACATGGAGTCCCCTCAATGGAACACCGAAGCCGACGGCAAAGATAAACGCAAGCTGGCTTCCGGTCTACTCAAGCGGCTCATGAGCGAATTCGGGAGCGGCGGACTGCTTTATTACGGCCAGGGCAAGTGGTATCCGGGCGAAGCATTGCCTCGCTGGCGCTACGGATGTTTTTGGCGCAGGGATGGCGAACCGATCTGGCAGGACCCGGCACTTTTTGCCGACCCGAATGATGCAGGAAACTTCACTTCCAAACAGGCCAAACAATTCCTCAAATCGCTATGCACGCGCCTGGGCATTAACACCAACCACATCATTCCCGCTTATGAAGATATTTATTATCAACTGTGGAAGGAAAACTCCCTGCCCGTAAATGTAGACCCGCTAAAGTACGATCTGAAAAGCCCATTCGAACGCCGCCAGCTTGCCAAACTTCTAGAGCGGGATCCCGGACAGGCGATCGGCTATGTATTGCCATTGACGTGGGGTGCCCTACACAAAGGATGGTTTTCAAGTCCCTGGCTATTCCGTCGCGGACGATTGTATTTGCTTCCCGGTGATTCACCTGTCGGCTATCGCCTGCCGCTGGACTCCCTGCCCTGGTTGCCCAAGGAATTAAAAGAGCCCCTGCCAGCCCGTGACTTATGGGAAGAATCTGAAGCATTGCCCAGCCATGATGAATTGGATTGCCCGACTGACGAAAAAACCGCTTCCGATATAGCCTACACGGCATTATGCGCGGAAGTAAGGAATGGACACCTGCACCTGTTTCTTCCACCGCTCGGGTTGATTGAACATTACCTCTCCCTCATCCAAGTCGTTGAGGAAACTGCAAAAGAAACTGGCCTGAAAGTAATTATTGAAGGATACGAACCGCCTTCAGATAACCGAATCGATAAATTCTTTATCACGCCGGATCCCGGTGTCATCGAAGTTAACATTCATCCATCGCACTCTTGGACTGACCTGGTATCCACGACAACCCGATTGTACGAAGAAGCCCGCGAGGCCCGCTTGGGTACCGAAAAATTCATGTTGGATGGGCGTCACACCGGCACGGGTGGCGGCAATCACATGACACTCGGGGGCGCCACGCCATCTGCCAGCCCCTTCCTCCGCCGTCCCTCCCTCTTGCGAAGCATGATCACATATTGGCAACATCATCCGGCGCTGTCCTATCTGTTTTCGGGAGCGTTTATTGGTCCAACGAGCCAGGCTCCACGCGTGGATGAAGGACGTTCGGAGTTTATTTATGAGTTGGAAATCGCCCTCGGTTTGTTGCCGGACGAGGACGTACATCAGCCGTGGCTGGTTGATCGAATTCTGCGGCACCTTTTGATCGACCTGACGGGAAATACACATCGCGCCGAGTTCTGCATAGATAAGTTATATTCACCGGACAGCGCTTCCGGCCGGTTGGGAATTGTTGAATTGCGTGGCTTTGAAATGCCGCCCCACTCCCGCATGGCTCTACTTCAGGCGTTATTGATCCGCGCCCTTTGCGCATGGTTCTGGAAACAACCTTACAAGAAATCCCTGATCCGGTGGGGAACCGAACTCCATGACCGTTTCCTACTGCCGCATTTTGTCTGGAAGGATTTGCAGGATATACTCCGCGATCTTAGCGAGGCAGGTTACCCGATTGAACTTTCGTGGTTTCAGTCATTTTTTGAGTTTCGCTTCCCCCGATACGGAGAAATCAACTTGAACGGCATCGAGCTTGAATTACGCGCCGCCATTGAGCCGTGGAATGTATTGGGGGAAGAGGCGGCCGCGACCGGAACTGCGCGGTATGTCGATTCATCCATGGAACGCCTGCAAGTGCGCATCCGCGGCATGACTGACGACCGTCACATACTCACCTGCAATGGTCGCAGGATCAATCTCCGACCGACCGGCACACTCGGTGAATTCGTCGCCGGTGTCCGATACCGGGCCTGGCAACCCTGGTCGTGCCTGCACCCCACCATTGGCGTACACTCACCGCTGGTGTTTGATATTATTGATACATGGAGCGGTTGTTCAATCGGAGGTTGCTCATATCATGTGTCCCACTATGGCGGACGCAACTACAGCACTTTCCCGGTAAATGCCCTGGAGGCTGAAGCCCGGCGAATTACGCGTTTTACGGACGACGTTCATACGCCCGGAGCATTTACCCAGCCGCAGGAGACCAAACGAATGGCCCGATTCCTTCCAAGAGATTTTACTCCCGGCCCATCCGTTGCGCCTCCGGAAGAAGAAAACGAAGAATATCCGTATACATTCGATCTGCGTCGTTCCGCCCGGAAAATATAATCTCTGCGGCCGGGCGGCGTGAGTCCGCCTATTGCATTCAGCGCTGGGGACGGATGCACGATGCAAACTAGTCACTGGCGGCCAGAGCCTCGGCGCCCGGGCGGGATACCGGTGGCGGCAAAGGCGCCTCGATCACCTGAATCTTTTTCCACTTACCCCCCCGGAAACGAATATAGTAGCCGATTGCCAGCAAACTTACGTAAAACAATGCCCACGTCCATATTGACAGCAAACCAAGGTCCATGATGAGCACAATGATGAGTACACCGGGAACCAGAAACCCCCACGACAACAGCGACGAAAATATCAGCACAAATCGTGTGTCTCCCGCCCCCTTTAACGCACCGGCAAAAATTACATTTCCCGCATCCATGACACCCCACAGCGCCATCAGCATCAACAGCCAGCGCCCGGTTTCCATGATATCATCCAATGCAAAACCGCTTTCCGCCCGCAATGTAAATGCAGAAAAATAAGTCCGCGGAAAAATCAAATATGTCAGACCGATGATCGCCACATAATAGATTCCCAATTTCACGCAGTTAAGCGCGGCACGAGCCGCGACTTCAGAATTGCCGCGCCCCTGATACTGTCCAACCAAGGTCGTAGCGGCGATACTTAGACCGATCAATGGAAGAAACGCAACGGTATTGATACTTAATGCCATGTTGCTGACGGCAAGCGACAACTCACCGAGCCGACCGGAAATCAAAATCAACAGGCTGAATGCGGCAATTTCCATCAAAAGGTTAATGCCGGAAGGCAGACCAAATCGAATCATGCGCCACATCAACGTCCATCGAATCTGCAGATTGGCGCGTGTTCTATACACCAAATCATATTTCCGGGAAAAGTAGAGGCCGAACAAAATACCGGGCGCAACCAGGCCCGCAAGCATAGTGGCAAAAGCCGCACCTTTGATTCCCATGGCCGGCGCACCCCACTTGCCGAAAATGAACATATAATCCAGAATTCCGTTGGCCAGATTGCCGGACATGGTCGCCAGCATGTTGGTGCGCGTTTCGCCCCGCCCTGTGAAAAAACTGCTGATGGCCGCACCCAACGGAACCACCACGCCACCGGACGTAAGAATCAGAAAATAGATTTTCTCTTCGGCCAGTACTGCCGGCGTATGACCGCTGATATCCAGGAGGAAAAAGCCAACTGGTATTGATAAAATCAAAATCGGCCACGTAAAAAATGCCAGCCAAACGGACTGCATGGTAGAGCGACTGCAACCTTCGGGATCGCCGGCGCCGTGATATTGGGCAACAAACGTGTTGGCGTATCCGCACAAAGCCATAAACGTGCAAACAAACGTGAAGGATAAAATTCCCGCAGGCAGAGCGGCCTGGATGGATACCGGGCTATGCCAGGCCAAAAACATGCGGTCGACAAATTGCATTAATGTAAAGGAACCCATGCTGACCACCAGTGGCCAGGCGATATGAATAACCTCGCGGTAACCGCCGGTCAGTGAAGCGGATTTCGTTTCCCTCGACATGATCAAGCCTGTCCGCTCATTAATAATTTATGAAGAAACGCGGGCAATTCGGGATCTCGGGCGCCCATACCAAGCGCTATATCGCCTGGACGCAAAATCTCAAGCAGTTTGTCATGTAATGTCGCGTAATTCCGGACAAAGTGGACATTGACGCCTTTTTCAGCAAGTACCTGCACCAATCGTTCCGCATCGCCGGTTTTACTCGCGGTGCCACCGGCATAATATACCGGCAGAATAAACAGTTGATCATTCGGACGACAGACATTCGAAAAAGACTGAACAAATTCGTTAAACATCAGGGACAGCGGCGCAAATCCATGCGGGCGCCATATCCCGATCACACGTGAGGAATTTTCCGCCGCCGCCTTCCAGGATGCCGCGATTTTGGCGGGATTGTGGGCATAGTCATCCAGGACCGTAATATTGTTGGCGCGCCCCACGACCTCCAGGCGACGGTGAATGCCGCGAAATGACATTAAAGCTCGCGCAATAATATCGGGCGCCACTCCCAACCGCAGAGCCACCCGCACCGCCAACAATGCATTTTCGGCATTGTGATGACCCGGCATCGGGGAAAGGTAACGATGTCCCTCATGCTGGAACCAGACTTCATTGTTTAGCCTTTCCACAACCAGCGCAATGTCCGACTCCCCATCAAGTACCACAGCCGCCTGCGGCCCAAGAATGGACCAGCGGCTTGCCTTATCACGAAAGGATTTGAACAGTTCTTTAACTTCCTCCAACTCAAAGTGATCCTTGGAGATGTTGGTGATCACGACATAATTCGGTTGAAATACCATCAGAGACCGGTCACTTTCATCCGCCTCAATGATCATGAGATTGCCTGTTCCCTTACGCACACTGCCCACCCGGTCCCCGGCCTGCCAATTCACCACGGAACCGCCATTCACGACCACGGGATCCATGCCGGCCTCCTCACAAATATGTCCGATCATTCCAGTTACCGTGGTTTTTCCCGCTGTTCCCGTAACCGCTAACAGACGTTTGCCCGCGGCAAGCCGGGCCAACATTTCCGCACGGTGCACAACCGGAACTTTTTCCACATGGGAACGCCGGAGGTCACGATTATCGGCCTCAATCGCCGTGCTCACCACCACGCAAATGGTTGCTGTGGAAATTCCGGAACCATCCTGCGGAATCAGTTCCACGCCGGCGGCTTTCAAGCGATCCAGCACATCAAGCGCCTGCCCTTCATCGATGTAGCGATCAGATCCCGTCACACGGTATCCGGCATCCAATAGCGCCTGCGCAATCGCGCTCATTCCAACGCCAGCCACACCAACCACATGAACATGCTGTTCGCTTGTTTTCATTCGCTATTTTCAGGAGGCACACTTCCGACAACAACCGTGGCATTAAGCCCCCCGCCATCCTCAACAACCAGATGTCCCGTCTGCAATCGGCCCTTCAAGTGACCGCCGGATCTGATGGATACCACGCCGGTAGCTTTCAAGTCGGCGGACAACTCGCCATACAATTCGACATCCCGGTAAGTTGCCTGACCCTCTATTTTTATTTCAGCGCCGGCACGAATAAGGATATCCTGCGCATCAATATCCGCGGCGTTAAAAACCGCGCCGGGTCCAACCTCCAATTTGCCGTACACCTTGATCGAACCGGCTTCATGCCGGCCTTCGATCACCACCTGCCGGGCCGTTAAACTTCCGCCCGCCCATATCCCATCCGGCGCAATGGTCACGCACCCCGCCGTAACAATCGACACATCATGCCGCTTGTCGATTGTATAATCGGTCTGGTTTAGGATGGTCCGGCATTTGGCGCAGTATAACGTCCGCACTTTGCCTGCCACGGTGAAGCGGTAGCCGCACTCATAACAGACGTATTCGTACTTGGTGGGAACGGCGGTTTTGCCGATGCGGGCGGAACGTGCCGGCTTTCCGTCATCCGGAGGTTCAGGCGATGGATGTTCAGGTGGCGCGTCGGGCGGTTTCTTTGGCGGTGGCGGGATAGACCCCTTGCGTTCGCGGACATGTTTCACTGCCCGCACCACATCAAAGCCGCTTACGTCCCCGGCTTTGCCTTTACCAGACAAGGGTCATCACTCCACGTGGGAGAGCTTCAGGTAGGATTTCGAATTAGCGGCGTCCGAAAATGCCGCCGCCGGGATTGTCGGACTTGCCTTCCGAATCAGCCTTCGGCGTTGCCGCAGGAGGAGTCGCCACGGAACCGGAGGGATTCACTTCCGAGCGTCCTATAAAGGTTACGCCATCTTCAACCGACAAACGCTTGGAATTGATGTCGCCATGCACTTTCGCGGTGGACTTCATTTCGATTTTGTCTTTCGCGATGATATTTCCCTGGATCAATCCCTCGATCACGACCGAATTCACTGAAATGTTGCCTTTGATGACGGCGCTTTTGCCAATCACCGCATCCGCGGCGCAAACAAGCTCTCCGTCAAGTTTTCCTTCAATGCGCACTGCACTACTGCTTTTAATCGTGCCGATTATTTCCACATCGGCCGCAATCAGCGACTGATTTCCTTGTCCATTACTCATGTGGTTCTCCTTATTTTGTTACTTTTATGGAATGGAATTGCAAAACACTGTGTTCGATTAACGAAAAAAATCATCAAACCTGACTTCCACCGGTCGTGCCGGCAAAGCGCGGTCCTCGGCCATGGCTTCGGCAAGATCACCTGCGGCATCCTCATCATACCACCACAGGGAATAAGCAGACCGCTCGTTTCCATACTTTGAAAGTACTTGCGGTGGCGTGCCGAATTTATTCCAGTACAGGATTCGTGTGTAATTGAGGTTCCAAAGCAATACATACGGAACCTCGCGTGTGATGATCGCGTCAATATCCCGGACAATTTGATTCCGCTCCTGAACATCAAAAATGGATTTCTGACGCTCAATCATTTCGTCGACTTCGGCATTGCGGAATCCGGTGATGTTGTTTCCGCTGATCCGGTCGGCCTCTTTGGAATGCCACATGCTTTCCGGGTCCTTGAATAATCCGGCGCCCCAGGCCGCCCAGGTCATGTCGTAATTGAACTCGTCCATGTCCTTGGTCCATGCCGCCCAATCCTTCTTGTCGATTCTCAACGTGATACCGACATCCTTCAAATCCTCACCGTAGATGGCCAGAAACTTATCCGTTGTGGGGTCACGGGTGAGGAAGTTAATGATAAACGGAGAACCGTCTTTTTCCAGAAGGCCCGTGCGCGGGTTGGCTTTCCATCCGGCATCATTCAACAACTGCCGGGCGCGATCCTTGTCGAACGGGAACTCCGGATTGTTGCAGGGGTGTTGATCGTCATATAAATCCTCAAAATAGGATTTATGCAAAAAGTACTGGTTGTACATAATGGTGCTGTTCATTTTTTCCCGGTTCAGCAAATGGGCAAGCGCCTGGCGTACCATCAAGTCATCGAATGGAGGTCGCCGCATGTTCATGGCAAACCCCTGAAAACCGATCGGGTTGTAATTGTAGATTTTTTGTTTCACGATCCAGTTTTTATCGAACCGGGGACCGGAGGTTTCGTTCACCCACAGACGAGCCATATAAACGGGAAATATATCAATGATTCCGCGTCGAAAACTTTCATACGCATTTTCCGTTTCCCTGAAAAACCGATGGGTCATGGTTTGGAAATTGCCGACATTGCGATTACGGGGGTACTGACCGGCCCACCAATCATCCCGGCGTTCCAGCTTCACAAACCGCCCTTCACTGACTTCGCCCAGGCGATACGGCCCTGAAACTACGGGGAATTCAAAAAGGATGCGGTTGAACTCCTTCCCTTCCATTTCATGGCGAGGGAGAATAAGAAAGCCTCCGGCGCTCCACAGATTCCGCCAATGCACATCCTTTGCCTTGAAGCGTACGGTGCGATCATCCAGGACTTCCGGACGCTCAAAGTTGTCGAGACCGACCTTATGGGATCCCGTAAGATTTTTCGGATCGAGAATCGTATCAAACGTAAACAATACATCATGAGCGGTAATGGGTTGCCCATCGCTCCATTTCGCGTTTTCATCCAAGGTGAACGTAAACGTCAGTTTGTCTTCCGATATCGTCCACGAGGATGCCAAACCGGGGGTGAATTCCGTCGTGATGCCATCTATGGAAAGCAGGCTTTCATACATGCTCCCGAATATTTCGGCGTTTAATGTGTTGGCATCGAGGTAATAATTGAAACTTTGAGGATACTGATGCGCGTAAATATTTACTTCCCCGCCCACGACGGCATGAGGACTCGCCAACGGGCTGGGTTTATCCTGCCAGGTTGACCCTGGAAAAACCAGCTCTTCTCCGGCGGCTGTAATCGCCATCAGCACACAAAAGACGCATGTGAAATATTTCATGATATACCCTTCTTTATCTGCGACTGGCTTTCTGGAGGATGGCACGTTCGCGTGCCGACAAACTATGAATTCCCTGCATGGAAACCTTGTCGAGTATCATGTCGATTTCGTCTTTCGACGGACCGGTCTCCCTGGATTTTTTCGGAATAAAATCAAGGCCGGTATATCGCCCCTCGTACCCACGATACAGGACACGAACATAAATAAAACCGGCAATGCCGCCGGCAAGATGTGCCGAGTAAGCAATGCCGGATGAGCTTGGCTCGAATAAATAAGCAAGTTGCAGAAGACCGAACAACACGGCCAATAACCAGGCCGGCATGGTTACGGGCAGAACAAAAAATATGAGCAAGGTCAGCTCCCGGCGCGGGAAAAGTCCGGCGAAGGCGCCGATCAGTCCAAAAATACCCGCGGAAGCACCCACGCAAACACCTTCGTAAGGATAACGTAGCGCAAACCAACCGATACCACCCAAAATTGCGCAGAAAATCAGCATGGCTAAAAACGCTCTGGGTCCCATGTGCCGCTCAAGTTCCGGTCCGAGAAAATAAAGCCCGATCATGTTCAGAATCAGGTGTAAAAAGCCCCCGTGCAAAAAGGCATAGGTCAGAAACTGCCACCACCACCCCTGCATGATTCCCGTGACACTCAAGCCGAAAATATGAAGAATCAGAAGCTCAACCGAGGACGGCATAACGAATTGCACCAGAAAAATGCCGGTAAAAACCCAAATCAGGATTCTTACCGTGCGGGAAAGGTGACCATATCGAAACATGCCGTTCGTTATATACATAGGCGGCCAGTATATTTATAATATTCTCTTTTGACAAACCTGTATCTGTTTACTACTTTTTGACACCTTGTTCTTGCTGGGCCGGTAGCTCAGTTGGTAGAGCACGGGCCTTTTAAGCCTGTGGTCGCGGGTTCGAGTCCCGCCCGGCTCACCACCAGCAATCAAATGATTGGCAATTATGAAGCGGCGCCATCCGATACGCGTAAAGTTCGAGACTTGGCTGACCCGGCTTGCCTTTTCGATAATTCCCCGCCTTCCCCGCCGGGTGGTTTATACACTGTCGCGCATTCTCGGTTATGCCGCCTACCGGTTTAGCGGGAGACTGCGCAACATAGGTTTTGCCAACTTGGACCTGGCATTTGGTGACTCCATAACTGCCAACCGAAAACGGGAAATACTAAAACACTCGTTTCAGTCATTTTCGCTGGTCCTGCTCGATGCCTTCTGGTTTTCGCGCGATAGCCATGAAAGGATCGGTCGCCATGTTCTATTTGACCCGGCTTATGAAGTCATGTTCAGGGAAAAACCGCATGTTTGCCTGACCGCCCACTATGGGAACTGGGAGGCATTGGGCATGGCCATAACCTCGAAGGGATATCCACTTCACAGCGTGGCCAAGCCCCTCAAGAATGAAGAAGTTGACCGACTGTTCATTGATGCTCGCAACAAGACCGGACAGAAAATCGTCCGCCGCGAAGGCGCCGTCAGGACCTTGTTGAGAATATTAAAAGAAGGCGGAAAAATTGGATTGGTCCTTGATCAAAACACCAAGATATCGGAAGGCGGTAGGTTTTTCTCATTTTTCGATGTGCCCGTACTTGTCTCGACGGCGGCGGCCGGCCTCGCAATCAAAACAAATACCGACGTAATTTTATGCATGATGAAACCCGGCAACGATGGCATTTACCGGGCCGATTACTGCCAGGAAGTTCCCATCAGCCCCTACCTGGAAATTGACACCGATGCCGCAGTTGATCAGTTAACCGCTTATATTACAAAGGCGATGGAAGACTACATTCGGGCGCATCCCGACCATTGGCTGTGGACCTACAAGCGCTGGAAATACATCAAACCCGGTGACGATCCCGAGCGCTATCCCTTTTATCGACGCAAAGCCGTATAAGTCCGGCTACACCTTGGTGCCGGCCGGAATGATGGCATTTTTCGGGACCACGATCACACCATCCTGAACGGTGTAAATATCCGTAGCCTCCCCGTCTTTTTTGCCTTCCGGAGATAGATATACGCCGTCGCCGATTCGGGCATTTTTGTCGATAATGGCATTTTTAATGTAGCAATCGCGCCCGATGCCCAACTTGGGAATTCCTTTGGGCGGACTACCCTGTTCATAATAATCCGATCCCATAACCACGGAATGTTCAATTACGGTTCCATCACCGATGATGGCTCGAATACCGATCACGGAATGCAACAAACGGTGGCCCGAAACGATGCACCCCTCGGACAACAGGCATCGATTCAAGTCGCATCGATTAATTTTAGAAGGGGGAAGATACCGCATATCCGTGTAAATCGGAGCATTCGGATCGTAGAAGCTGAATTCAGGAACCACTTCAGTCAATCCAAGGTTCGCCTCCCAGAACGAATTCAATGTTCCGATATCTTTCCAATAACCGTCATAAATATAACTGAACACATTTTTATTGTTGATGGAACCAGGAATGATGTGTTTTCCGAAGTCGACTTCCTTGCCTGAAAGCAATTCCCGCAATACCGCCGTGTTAAAGACATAAATACCCATACTTGCCAGATAGCGTTCATCCTTGTATTGCGGCGCCTTCAACTCATCCAGAAGAGGTGTGTTACCGGGTTTTTCCACGAAACGAACAATGCGTTGGCTGTCATTGGTTTTCATGATACCCAATGCAAACGCTTCATTGCGAACAACCGGCTTGGTGCAAATGGTAACATCGGCGCCATTGGCTATATGCTGATTAATTACCTCGGAAAAATTCATCCGGTACAATTGATCGCCGGAGAGAATCACGACATAGTCTGGAGCATCTTCGAGGAAAAAATGCAGACTTTGCCGTACGGCGTCAGCAGTTCCTTGAAACCATGATTCGGAACTTGGTGTTTGTTGAGCGGCCAGAATGCGGACAAAGCCCTTGGAGAAAGCATCGAATGTGTACGTTCGATGAATATGCCGGTGCAAGGATTCGCTGTTGAATTGGGTCAACACGTAGATTTTACGGATGGCGCTGTTGATGCAATTCGAGACGGGAATATCAATCAGGCGGTACTTGCCCCCGATGGGAACGGCGGGCTTGGATCGATCCCGCGTTAATGGAAGAAGCCTTGTTCCCTGTCCCCCGCCCAATATTACCGCAACCGCATTGTGTGATATGACATGACTCATGTTGGTTACCTCTCCGTGAATAAAAACATATCACAAAACCCGATGACGCCTAATAAAAAAGAGCCGAAACAATTCGTTTCGGCTCTCTCAAGCTACTAAAGCGTTTTTATACGATAATTACTCGCCGCTGACTTCTGAAGTCCGTTCAACCAGCCCAATACCGCCGGTTGAACGCGCTTTCACACCGGATACCGGTCCGCCCTTTTCGATCCATGTGCCTTCCAGGCGGAGCTGTGTATTGGCCTCCGTAATCTGGAATACGGTGGATGAAGTTTTACGCTGAATCTGGCGCGTCGTTGTTGTACGGCTGATTTCACGCCCGGTGGCGTTTTCGGTGATTACGCGCGTTGTAATTTGCACCGGGGGCTCATTGATAACGGTGATTGTTTCCGTAGTGGTTTCATTGCGGATAACCGTGGTTTGCGTGTCACCATTTTGCGTATCAGTTTCGGTTTCGGTTTCGGACGTGTTGCCTTGGATATCCGTCACGGAGACAACATGCAGTATGCCCACAAACTCAATATCATTTCCGGAAACTTTATCCTTACCCTTGAAACTGATCTGGCTTTGGACGATTTCCGCTCCGAATGGATATACCGAACCGGCAGGTTCCGCGATCAATCCCGGAGAGCCGGTCGCGCCGGAGTAGACGGAACCTTGATTGTCATAGACCGTCAAGCGATTACCGGTTTGCACCATGGTTAATGTCGTGATGTTGCCGCGCGATGTTTTTTCCACTGCGCGACCGCCAGAAAACTCGCCCCGATATACACCGGAATAATTGATGTTAACGCCCGCGCCTTTTGATGTGTTGAAAGAACCTGAAGATCCGGAACTGCTCCAATCACAAGCGGTGTTTGCCAACATGATAACACCCGCCAGAACTGTTACCGCCGCCATGGACAAAATTTTCATTCTCGATATCTCCTGACTGGAACTCTTTTGTTACGACACTATAGAAAACTGACAAATTAGGTCAAATCAATACTGACATTACGGTTGATTCAACAATATTACCCTGTAGAAACGGGTATCAGGAGCCGGTCCCGGGTCAATTACGGACATCGGATCCGATATTGCCGTGACCGGACCACCCAAATCAATCCAAGTCGGGCTCATTGCATCATCTTTGTACTGAATCTGATAATCCTCGCCCAACATGGCTTCCCATTCAATGGTAATCGAGCTTGTGTATATCGAGACCAGCGCAAACATGGCGGGGCTCATGATGCCGGGGCTCATTACCCAGGCGCCCGGGCCGATGACCACGGGACCGGAAGAACCCGAAGTGGATTTGACTACGTACTGCCCTTGCGGCAACAACCCGAATTGGAACAAGTCGCCGGGGGAGGTTTCAGTGGATTCCAGCACATAATCCGCATTGGCTCCGAAGAGATCAATAATGGCCCCTGCTCCGCCGCCGGTATTTGTACCGATGATTTCGCCGCCTTGAATGATCGCCACATCGTCCAGATACCAGCCGCCCGCCACCAGATTTGAATCGGACTGCAGGGTAAACCGGAGATAAACATTGCTTTCATTTGCGGCGATGTTCAGTGGAACTATAACGCGACGCCAATCACCGGTGGTGTTGTATGCAAAATTGCGTTCGCCCAAAACCGTAATAATTGGTTTGTTTGTACCTGTAGTGCGGGTCAAAACATCCGCCGGAGTTTGCGGGCGCAACGCTTCGATTTTCACAATGTCATTGGCATCGGCAAGATCAAGCCACTCATGAAACACCAGATGGAACGTGTTCGGATTATCGTCCGTGGAGTCAAGCGATGGCAATGCGAGGCTGAACAACGGGGAATATAGCTCCATCCTGGCATCATTGGGATAGAATCCCTTGAGCGAAGTGCCGTATACCCAGCGACCGCTATACGCGTAACGCGGCGCGCCTTGTATGCCAACCGCATTGTTATAAGGAACACCCAACTCCCATACATCGCGTGGATCATTGGGATCGCCATTACCATGACGATGATACCACAGCCCGATATTGCTGACCAACTGGGCATCCACACCAGATGATATGGAACCATTGACGAAATTCCCCTGACTTTCCGGATCCGGATATTCTTCCCATGGGAGGCCATATAAAGCGCCATAAATACCGTCACGGTTCCGCAGTGATTCAAAGTTGGCGATGGCGCCGCGAGGTTTTAGCAGGCTGTACGGGACCGATCCGATACGTTTGGTGGCAAACGGAATCGTTTCCGTAGGATGATTCGTTTGTATCAACGCGTTAACGCGTGGATCGCGGCCGGCCGCAGGCCCGCCCAAGGCATGCTCAACGCCATCATCCACCATGTCACGATCCGTATCGCGCCCGGTCGGCAACGTTCCCACCCGACCGCCAAACAACAATCCCGAAGGGACGGCGCAAGGCGGATTAACTTCTATGTCGTACTCGGAACCGCCGAGCGGATCGGCAATCTGACGGGAATTTTGTGCCCAGACAAATGCGGCATTGGCACGAGGGGTCGGACCCTGCGATTGCTCACCCACTGGATTTACCAATATCCAGCGACTGCCGTTATAAACCCAGGTATCGTTGAAATACGTTTTTCCGTCCGTTCCGCCGAACAGCACCACTTGCTGGCGATTACCACCCACGCAATAAGTATCAATACCACGATCATAATCGAAATCTCCGTAGAACAACATGGAGGCATGGCCGCGCGGTTGTGGTATATCGCTCGACGAGAACGTGGTCACTGGAACCCATTGTCCCGGTGTGGCTACGGACGGGAAGGAATCATCATCCGTGTCCTCGTCGTCCGGCTCGTCCAACGTGGATGGAATGTAGTACCACGTGTCATTCAAAGGTTGATGATTGGCATCAAATCCACCGAACAGAACATACCGATCATTCGCACTATCGAATATAAGCGAATGGCCATAGCGGGGAGAAGGCCGCAGATCGGAGCGAATTTCCAGCCATGATATGGCACGAGGCAAGGTGGTGATGCGCAAAACACCTTCATGCGTGTCGCCCAACACTTCATTGCCATCAATACCGCCAAACATCAGTGCGCGGTCGCGTTCGTAATCGTAAGCCAGGGCCATCGCTTTGCGTTCGCTGACCGGGCGCTCACTGTACGTTGTGCGAACGGATGTGGGATATCGCCATTCCGCCGGTTTCTTGTAGCTGGGCCGATATGTAACACGGATATACGAACTTTCCGTCCGGATCAAACCGTATCCCACAGCGCCAGGATCAGCCCGGAAAACGAATCCAAGCGTGGAGCCATTCCAATTTCCAACCGCTATGATGTCCCGCACCAGCGGCGTTACATCAATCACAACCTCGCCAATAGTATCGGGCAGGAAGAAGTTGGTTTCACTCGAATTAAAGAACAATCCCCCGCCGTACCGGCGACTGGGTTCCAATTCATCCGGATCCGTCGAATAGGTCGTTTCTGAAAAACCCAATGCGGCGGTTAATTCGGCAATGACATCCACATCGAAACCGACGCCGGGCGGAGTACGCACATCAAGCACCAATTCGGCGAGGAAGACATCATCGCAATTCGAGAACATATCGAAGCCGGCGAAGTTAAGCGCGGAATATCCGGTAATGGCACGTTGATTACCGGTGCCGGAATCTTCGGTGTTGTCGATGCTGATCGACACATTATTACCAATGGCAAAACGGGTTCCGTTATTAACGGTACTGGCGCCGAGTACATCTTCCGGCTTGGGCGGCGCATTAATCTTCGAGAATTCTGTTACGCCGGCACTTCCCCCGCCGGGATACAAGACATCTACAATGTGGCGGTCATCGTCCGTGGATTTGTAGTAGATATGACCCATCATGTAACTATTCACGTTATCCCAGCCACCGAACAGGAAGGTCCAATCGACGCTTAAACTTTCCGGCCAGGGGCGCGCCTTTGGCTGACCAAATGTTTCGGCCAATCCAGTGCATCCGTTGTTGGCGGTATTTCGATAACGGAACTTTGTGACGGCCTTGAATTCACCCCGACCTTCGAAGAATGCCGCCATTGCATCGTTCAAGGGCGCCTTGCTCCGGTGCCACATGTTGGATCGGATCTGGAATTCCCAAACATCCTTGTAACGCGATACGCCATCGGTGCCGCCAAAAATTACCAGCTGACGGTTATCCATCAGAATTTTTGCCGTGTCGCTGAATTGAGGCACGCGATTGCGCGGCGTCTTGGTTTCAAAAACGGGAATGTACGTGGCCGCACCACCCCACCGGGGATCCGGCAACGGGCTGTTGGTTGCCACTTCCACCTTGCGCCAGTTGGGCAACGGTTCCGTGCTTGGCCAAACCAATTGCCAGATATCATTCAAGGCCATGTCGTAATGATTGGTTACGGTGGGCACATTTTCCCATTCCAGCAGGAAGTGATCAAATATGTCGTTGGTTTCTCCCGTGCTGAAATAGAAACCAAACTCGTTCATGCCTACATAACCCGGCGTTACATCGGGTTCACCCACATCAAAAAGTTCAAATAGAACGGCTTCGCCGGTAATCCAATCAAGATTTCCGTTGCTTCGCACCGTGCCACCAATGGCGATATTGGTTTCTGCTCCCGTGAGCAATGCAACAGCCGAAAAGTAATCCCCGACAGAATGTATGACGGCCAGTTGACCGAACTTGGACGGATCATTCGGATGAGCCATGGAACGAGCCATTTCATAAGCATTGGACCATGTGCAATCCGGGCATGCGACCATGATGAATTCGCTTTCGCGTTTTGACGATTCAACTTCACCCCACCGATTGGATACATTGGCGCCATCAGTCAAATTGTCGCCATCGGTATCTTGATTCAACGGATTCGCCCAGAACGTGCGGTCTTCCTCACCATCCCCCAACCCATCAGCATCCGAATCCGGATTCCATGGATCGGTGCTCAACCCAAATATCTGATAGGGATCGGCATTCGGATTGATATGGAAGCGAATCTGATATTCGCGCAGGTTCCACAATCCATCACCATCCGGATCACCGGTTACGCCTAATTCGGGATAACGCGTTACAACTTGACCAATGGTATCGATTACCGGATCCATCGGATGCAGACCATGGAAGACTTCCCAGCCGTCCGGCATTCCGTCACCGTCGGAATCGGGATTAAACGGATCCGGATAGTAGTCCCAGACATAACCAGGCGGAGGATTGCCAATCAGGCCGTCGCGGACGAGGTATTCCTCGAGGTTGGTCAGGCCATCGCCGTCGTAATCCTCGTCGGCATCGGTAGGATCAAGCGGATTGAGACGCTGATCGGGTGGGCGCAAATTGCCGAACGCATCCAGAACTTCGTAACCGTCCGGCATACCATCTCCATCAGTATCCGGATTCAGCGGATCGGTACCGAGCTGAACTTCAAGGCCATCCATCAAACCATCGCTATCGGTATCGGGGTTCAGCGGGTCGGTCCCATAAATCAGGACCTCCTCGCCATCGGAGAGCCCGTCGCCATCCGTATCCCACACGAACGGATTGGTCCCGGCCAGGTATTCCAGCACGTTGGGCAATCCATCGCCGTCCGGATCATCCCACGCATCCGAAGGATCATTTGGATCGAGGCCGTAGAAATACTCCCAACCGTCCGGCATTCCGTCGCCATCGGTATCGCTCTTGCCGGGATTGGTCCAGTCATTGGTGTTGGCCAGCCCATCAGGACCCAAAAATTCGAGGTAATTGCTTAATCCATCAAAATCCGGATCGAGGTCATTTTCACCTGATTCGATCGGATCAATAATGCGGGTTACCCCGCTGGCATTGGTCATGAATTTGTACAGATACTCGAATCCATCCCACATACCGTCGCCATCCGTATCAATATTCGAAGGATCGGTATCGGCGAAAATGGCTGAACCAGTCGGGTGGCCCTTGGAAACGGCCCGGGATGTTATATTGGACGGTATGCCGGAAAGAATCGTTTCTACGACGGCCTTGGTCGGTACAGCCGGAGCGGTTCGAGAAATTCCGGTCGCCACGAATCGGTCGCCCATGATGGACGCGACAATCTGGGTTCCAGAACCGAAATTATCAATACCTTCGAGGTACCGGCCTACAAACTGCATGCGCACCGTCGGGGTATTCAAAATGGCATTGGTGGAAATCTTCGAACGCGCGTACATGACGTGCGATCCAACGGTCAGCAAGCCGTCATATCCCACTTCCGCTCCGTCGGGCATTCCGTCGGCGTCAGAGTCGGAATCAAAAGGATTAAGCAAAATGCCGAAGTTGCGGAACATTTCGAATTCCTGATAATTGGTCAGGCCGTCGTTATCCGGATCATCGTTACGGTGATAAAGGAATATATTGGTATAACCGACCTGTTCCGTGTGATCACCCACAAGATCGAAATCTTCATCGGCCTGGTACAAACCGAATTGGCTGAACGTTTCGGTGCCTGAAGCCACGGTAATTGTGCGGACCGGCGAACGGCGGAAACCATCCTGAACCACGGAAATGTAGTGCGTTCCAGGCCGCAATCCTCCGATCGACAACGGGGCATCCACATTGTCAACCAGCGAATTGGTAACCAACGCGCGGTTATTCAACACCACCACCCCGCCAGAGATCACATTTCCGATCGCATCACGGGTATCAATATAAACCGATGCGCCGGCGGCATTCAAATTATTGGTTGTGAATACGATATTAGTCCGACCGCCAATTGGAACATTGACATATTTAGGCGCATAATAAACCTGGCCGCCGGCATCGGCGAGATTGACAAAATGTCTACCGGCCTGAACTCGCAATAACGCCGGCGTGTTGGAGCCGGAAGCAATGCCGTTCAGGAATATGGCGCGGCTGATGCCGTCAAGCGATGCTACATACACATAACCTTGTGCGGCATTGGTCGCCATGTTTAACATGGTATATTCACCCTGGCGTACACGAATCTCCGAATTGACCAATCTTCCGTTGTTGGTGGTAATACCCACGTAATGCAATCCCGGAGAAAGCGCGGTGAAGTAATTAGGCGCTACCGGGTTGGTCAACCAGTCGGGATTGTTAAACAACACCGGGAACCCGGTTTGGGTCAGCATTGGTCCGAACGCCGGTGTGTTGGTGGCCCCGTTCCACGACCGTGCCGGATAGAAGTTTACGCGAACCGGCAATTGAGATCCACCGGGGCCGGTATGTGAGACAGAGAGAAAACTGGTGGCTTCGCCTTTTTCCAACTCAAAGTAAACATTGGTCGAGGCGCCGACTGCGGTCAGATCCAGATATCCATCCGGCCCTACCTGATCGATACTGAACACGCCGGGATTCAACTGATTTCCGAATCCATAACTTGGCGCAAACAGAGTACCATTCCAGAATTCAGCGCGATGGCTCGGTTCCGAAGCCTTCACGTAATAGCGACCCAACGGAAGACCTTCGATTACAAAAGCGCCATCCTCACCGGTGAATGCCTCGCCAAATATTTTACCGGGAGCAACGATCCGGTTACCATCCACAATGTTGGTAATTCCACCGCGTCCGATTGCGGTTACGCGCGACCCGGCAAGCGGGCGGCCATTGACATCACGCACCCAACCGGCGATTACGGCGCCTTCATAAATCACCACGTCGTCCACATACCAACCGGCAAATTCATTGTTGATATGATTGGCGACAAACAGGAAACGCACCTGGACATTCGAATGTCCGGCAAACTGATTCAAACTGGCGCGATTTTCAACCCAGTCACCGCTTAACCCGGAGCGTGGATTGCTGACAACGACCCAGTTCGTTTGATCGCCACTGCGAGCCTGCACCGAAATAAAATCGGCGTTCGGTTCCGTCTCGTAGTATTCCTTCCACATGACATATAGATTTGTCGTGCCCACGGCGTTGATCATCGGACTATCAAGAGCCGCCGCGAGATTGCCGCCTTGATACGTGGCATTCACATTGGTGGTGGTAAGGTCCTTGGCCATCCGGTACGCAGTATTGGTTGACCTGTCATTTATGCGAATCACATCGTTGGACCGGGGTACCGGTTCGGCGGTTGACAAGTGCCAGTAATTAAACGGCAGAAATGCATTCGGAGTCTTCAGCGTCCAGTTGGTGCGGGTCAACGAATTGGTTTCAAAGGTTTCCACCAGCAGGCGATTTAAATTGGTGAGGGCAACCGAAGGATTATTATAACCCAGTTGGAATATATCCCCGTCGTTGACGCTGTTGTTATTGCTGTCCGCAACCAACGGATTGGTGCCGATGGCCAATTCAAAGCTATCGGACAACCCATCACCATCCGTATCGGCCAGCACCGGGCTGGTTCCATGAATATTAACTTCGTCGCCGTCAGAGAGTCCGTCACCATCACTATCCGCATTAAATGGATCCGTTCCATTCTGGAACTCCTGCAGATTGGTCAAGCCGTCGCCGTCCGGATCGGCTCCGGCAACTCCTCCGGTAATACTGCCGAAATGAATAAATTCCCACCAGTCGGGCATTCCATCGCCATCAGTATCCACATCATAACAGCTTTGGCCTGCCACCTCCGGCGCGGCGTAAAGCATGACTGTATTGGCGTCCGCGAATCCGCTTGAGTCAACTGCGCGCACTGCATAGCAACGCAAGAGGTAGTTGCTTTGCCCTGTGACGTTAAACGATGTGACATTCGTTACCGTCGCAATCAGATTATTAAAGACATCTCCGGTTGCGCACATCGGCACATCAAAGCAATTGTAGAAATTGGTGCTTTGATAAATACGGTAAATGATCGACGTGGAGAAATTATCAAGCGCCGGTTGCCAGGTAAGCAATACATTGTTATTGGTTCCGCCCACCGCAGATTTTAAACCGCCAAACGACGGCGGCAAAATGTCGAGAACCTGCTGATAAACAAGAATTTCATCCATGCCGGTACGATTGTTCATGAACGCGACGTTCGGCACACCTTTGGAACTGACGGCAAAGGCCGTGTTCGAACTGACGCCGCCATTGCGTCCGACGCCGGGGAATTGGCCGGCTCCTCCGACGCCTGCCCAAACACCGGAACCGATAATGTGACGCGAAACCAACACGCTGTTGCCCTCATTCGTGCCGGCCACCCATGAGACAAATACCCGGGGCGTCGGTTCCGCGGAAAATCCGATTTTCGGTGATGACGGGGCGTTTGTTCCGCCATTGGAGCCGCTGACACCGCCCAGATTGGCCGATCCGGCCATGCCGACCCATGAGCCGCCGGTGCGACGCAACGCATACGTCTGGGCAAATGAATTGGTTATTTGAATATAGGATAGGTAAAGATCCCCACCCGCGCCGGCCGCAAGACTGTTTTGTGATGCCAGCGGACCGCCGCCCAATGTACCCAGATCAACCCAGGTGGCGCCATTCCATTGCCATACATGCACCCTAAGGGTATTGGCATCATCCCATGAAACCACCGGGTTTCCGAAGCTGTTGACCACAAGCGAAGGGCGATTGGCGAACACACCGTTTCCTACGCCGCTGATGTGGGAATTTGCAAATCCGATCCAATTGGTTCCGTTCCATTTTGCCACGAATACACGACTGGTGCCACCCCCTGTCGATTGCCGCCAGGCGACTACGGGCAAACCATCGTTGGCCGTAGCCAAAGCCGGAAGCGAGGCCAGGCGGTTGGTCTGACCGCTCAAACCAAGCCCCTGTGCGGAGCCACCAAATTCCTGCCAATCCGTACCATTCCATGAGCGAAGGTAAATGTTGGTGCTACCCACCCCGTGATGCTCCCATGCCACATGGATATTCGTGCCGGCCAGCGAAATGGCGGGTCGGTGAGAATCTTCAATGGACAACGAAATTCCGGTTCCGGAAGCGGATCGGCGCAAGCCGAACCACTGATCGTCAAGGCGCTTCCACTCGTTGATTTCCGTAAGGTCTCCCGCCTCGCCGATCCAACGCTTCAAAAATATCTGCCGGAATCCTGAACCATCAATGGCGGAATAGGCCATGACCGGATATCCATTATTGTCCAACGCGATTGCCGGATTGTCGCCGCCCGTGCGGCCTTCAATGCCGATACCTTTCATAATTACCAACGCAAAATCCTGCGGACCCTCGGCCACTTCCCATCCGAACACCTGAACGGAATATGTTCCCGGAGGCGCATCCTTGATGGTCACAACTTCAACGTTGTTGTAAGCATCACCGAAAACCGGGTTGGCAACCGGGAAGCGGAAGGAGTGAACACCGTCAATATCAAACCGGTTGCCAAGATAGCCGCCACCGCCGGGAGCAAGCACGATAAGGTCAAGATCGTTAACCAGCTGAACAGCATTACCGCCCGCGCCAACCGGATCGGTCCAGGCAAGTACGATTTTCAAACTGCCTTCGCCGGGACCTACCGTTACCTGTCGCGTATAGTATTGCCCCGTTCCGATGGGAGTGGTCTGACTTTGGTCAAGCAATTGAAGATTATCCGATGTCTGAATACGTGGACCAAAGGTTGAACGGGTGATATCCAACATACCCCACCCCTGATCAATGGTGGTCGCGAGGGATGGGTGCTGGGGAAACTTGTAAACCAATGAATGCAAATTGCGGGCGCCGGCGACCATCGCGGCCTTCATCAATGCCGGACTTGGTTGGGCATTAAATGTATTGGTATAATACTGCCAGAACAAGGCACCGGCGCCGGCGGCTACGGGAGTAGCCATCGAAGTGCCGCTGTAAAAGGCGAAATTCGTGCCGGTATTTACATTTCCGGCGCGATAATCGCGGCTAAGTTCAAAAAGATCGGCATATTCATCCGTGTTTACATCCCGGGACTGCACGGAAAGCATGTAAGAGCCAGGAGCGACGATATCCGGTTTTGTGCGCAAATCGGTCGAGGTAACCGGACCGCGTGAACTGAAGGAAGATACCTGCCAATCGCTGTCGGTTTCCGGAATGGCCCCCGGCAAGTTGTTGGCATAACGAGCCTGCTCCACCGCACCGACGGAAATCACGTTTTTGGCGTTGCCGGGCTGACCGACCGTGCTGGGATTTCCACCCGTTCCATTGTTGTTTCCACCGCCCGCGTTACCAGCGGCAAAAAACGCAATTAATTCCTGACGACCCAACTGATTGGGAACTGCATCGCGCACCAGGGCGTCCCACACCATACTGAAAGCGCCGTATTCAAAAACACTGTTGCCCCAGCTGTTATTGGAAAGGCGGGCGCCACGTGTCCAGGAAATTTCCGCCTGTTCCTGATCGGTAAAGCTATTGAAATCTTCGATCGCCACAATTCGCGCGTGCGGCGCTATACCGGCGAAACGGTTGGTGGCATAAGGTTGAGAGCCGGACCCCGGAGCATTGCTGACCGTGGCGGAAAGCGCGCCGTTACCCAGGATGGTTCCGGAAACATGAGTACCATGGCCGTCCGTATCACCAGGAACGCCATCCGAAGTGAAGCTGGGACGGTGATCGTAAAAAACAATTCGCGTATTCAAACCGGTGCTTGTAGGAAGCGTGGGGTTGATCGCAAATCCGGGATTCCGGAAATCAATACCAGAGTCCGTAACCGCAACAGTTACCCCATCGCCCTTGAACCCGGAAAGCGTCTTAAATGAAGTTGCCCGAACCTTGCGGTTGGCCAGATCGTTCATTGGTTTTAAAACCGGACGGGGTTCCAGCCACTGAACCGCATCCATGTGGGCGGCGTCGGGAATGCGGGCAAGATCGCCTTGAACGCGGTATATGCGGCGTCCGGCGGCATTTTGCTCTTCCATGATCGTGAAACCCAGCGCTTGAAGTTCGGCGCCGATTTCTTCACCACGAAATGTAACGACGTGAAAGTCGTTGTTTTCCAATCGCGCCTCGACGATTTCATCCGCATTTCCAGTGAACCAGCGTACGAGATCCTGGTTCAACTTGTAATAGGGGTGATAAGGTTCGGCATGGTAATAACCATCGGTTTTCCGGATATGATCCATTTGTTCCGAAGTGGCTTTGACAGCCAGCGCATTGCGGGGCACGTAATGGGCAACAGATGCGCCGGAGTCCTCGATTGCCGCACGGATGGCGTCACTGACCGGCCGGTTGAATTGAACAATGTGCATGGAGGATTCGGGTGACGCCGACCATTCAGCCGGAACCTCGACGGCCTTGCCGGCGCGCACGGCTTCCTCGGTATCGATCCACGCATTTTGCAACAGGATGTAACGTGTGTTCCGGCTTTGCCAGAACGAAGCGGGACGGTCTTCGGCATTGCTCAAGACCCAGGCATGCCGTGTGGCTGGAGGTTCATCAGCCGTTGGTATGTACAAGCCACGAGCGTGTTCGGCGGGCACGGAGTTTTGAAGCGATGTGATGCGCGCTGATACAATGCGTTCGGACTGCTCATCGCGCTCGAATATTATGGCGCTACTTCCGGAGAGCTGTTGGATTAACTGCTCGATGCTTTCATGCGTTGCATCTAGAGAAACTTTGACATCCGCCAACTCGGGATCAAGTTCGATGGCAATACCGGTTTGCTCAATAATAACATCAACCAGATCGCGCATGGCAACGTCTTTGGCCTTTAGCTCGACGCGACCATCTTCAAATTGCTGAAGTGAAATGGCTTTTCCATTATTGGTGTCCGGTATGGACCATCCGGTCGCACCCGTTATTGCAACAACCAGCAATGATAAAAGCAAGAGGCGGAAGGCACGGGGGATACGACAAATTTTATGAAACACGTTTCACCTCTTGATCAGGTTAGAGACTGAAGATTGACGGCATAAACACAGTATAAACATAACAGTCCAAATCGTTAAGTAGAAATAACAGGAAGCAACGCCAACCGTCAATGGTTTTACTGAAAGGAGATTGATGCAGTTGGAGTTTCCACCCGACTACTACCAATCCTGTTCCTGACTCCAACCTTAATCTTAATCTCGTGATTAAGTAAGATCAGGATCAGGATCAAGAGGATTATGGTGATTAAGAAGAGGGAATTAGAGCGGGGTTATGGTCGGGAAACAGCGTTCAACGCTTCCTGCTTTTCCCGGCGCAGTGACTGAAGTTCAAGAGCAAGCGCCTGTCTGGCGGCATCCAGCTTCACCACATCTTCATGGGCATCCACGGATTGGTGTAAAAGACCATACATTTCGCGATAACGTGGTTCGAGTTCGTCGATTTGGTGTTGAAGGGCAAATGCTTCCGAGTCTTTTTCCGTAATTCCCTGTTTGCGTGTGGCAATTCCCTGTAATAATTCGGCATTGGTTTGGCGAATTACCGCTATTTCCGCCTCGTAATTCGCAATATCTATCCGCAATTGATTAACAATTACTTCACGATCCTCCGGCTGGCCGGTAGATTCCATTGCGGCGGCCAGTTCCCGCTGGGCGGAACGCAACAACATCTCTTTATCCCTCAAGCGTTTATGCGATTCCCTGGCTTCGCGTTGCAATGTCCGGTATTCGTCGTCAATTATCCGCAGACGTGTGTCATGAGCTCTTCTTAATTCCAAAAGCTCTTTTTCCATTGTTTTGGACTCAATTCGCAGAGGTATGGCCTCGGGATCAGCGAACTCGACCGCGTGTTTTTGTCGGAATCGATCAGCTTGATGCTGAAGCAATTCCTGCTCGATTTCCTGTATTCGCGTCTCAATTTGAAAAATACGTTCCGTCTGGACAACGTTATCTTCTCCGGCGGCGTGTAATCCCGTGGCAATCATGCACATAAAAAGAACGGTCATTCGGATATAGGATGGACAGGTCATTCAAGCGCTCCTGATGGTACTACAATAATCATGGCAACGGAGAGTAAAGACGCCATAACCGTTGTCAATGTTCGACTTTTACCGAAAATTTGATCGGACATTACGGCGCCATATATATAATGTGCCGGTAATTCCGGTGTGGCACATGGTTGGTGTCCGAGACCGACATGGTTACGCCGGTGGCGGGTATTCCAGACATAAAAACACTCCAGGTCTCCAGCAATAAATTCGTTGAACTGTGAATATCGTACAGTCTGCCCGTAATAGCATTCCATGAAATCACAGCACCTTCATCTCCTTGAATTGCGGAAACTCGCGGGTAAGACAGTGCATTGGTCGGGTTTGTGCCGGCAATGTATTCCTCCAGATTGGTAAAACCATCGCCATCAGGATCGAGATAGGTTTCCCATAAGCTAATGTCGGGGGAATCCGGATCAAAACCGTACAAAATCTCCCAATCGTTGGGCAAAAGATCGCCGTCGCGATCCGGATCGCAGAGGTCACCTACCCCATCGCCATCGAAGTCCGCCTGGTCCGGATTAAAAACATCCGGGCAATTGTCACACGCATCTCCCACCCCATCACCATCCATGTCGTCCTGACCAGGGTTGGGCACGGTCGGGCAATTATCGCAAACATCGCCGACGCCATCGCCATCGACATCACTTTGATCAGGATTTGAAATGTCCGGACAATTGTCGCAAAGATCGGGTATGCCATCGCCATCCGTATCGGTTCCTTCCTGACCGGGATTGAAAACAAACGGACAGTTATCGCAGACATCGCCGACGCCATCGCCATCGCTGTCCAATTGATCGGGATTGAAATCGTCGGGACAATTGTCGC
>DAOLDL010000018.1:31978-43963 GCA_035327305.1 Kiritimatiellia bacterium
ATTGATCGGGATTGAAATCGTCGGGACAATTGTCGCACACATCGCCGACACCATCAAAATCGCTATCGGTTTGCAATGGGTTGGCTATATAAGGACAATTGTCCGATATATCAGGAATACCATCGCCATCTGTATCGATAAGGGTCAAGGCAATCGCGGTGTTGTTCGAAATTACCGGATCGGTGGTAAACGCTCCGACAACCGCCCGGTTGGTCAACGCGCCAAAGGCATTGGTGTTTACCGTCACCTGGATGAAAATACTGGTGGATGCCCCCGAGGCAAGCGTGCCGATGTTGGTAAATGACAGGATACTACCATCCAGACTATATGTGATATTGGTGGGCAAAACCGAATTAAACGTCACGGATGCCGGCAACGTATCGGTCACCGTGACCGATACGGCAGGATCCGGTCCGAGATTTTGCAGGGTCACCGTATAAACCAAATTACTTCCCGGACGCACCATGGAGGGAGTGCCGATTTTGGTGAGCTTTATATCAGCCTGCGCATAGCGCAGAACTTTGACGTTTCGCTCCGACGCGCCTTCTTCGGCCAAAGCGACATAGCGACCATCGCGCGACCAACGCACATCATTCACATAATCACCCATGGATGACGTCAGACGGTTTTCATCAAGAAATTCCAGCCGGTCTTCAGCTGGGATATAACGATACGCCCTAAACTTGGACTCGGACGAAATGGAGGCCAATCCCACAACCAATATTTCACCTGCCGGCGACCAGTTGGCAGACACAACATTCAAACTGACCGATGGAACTCCGCCGGTTATGGCAATCAGGGCATGATTGGTCGGATGGTATTTATATATCCAAAGATTATTCGTGCCGGAGATCGGCGACAATCCTACCGCCAGCAGATCACCATTTCGAGACCACCCCACAGCGGTAACCTCCTCATTTCGGGATGGCGTAATGACACTGTTGGTCATGAAATTTGTTCCCACAAGCCGCATGTGCGACAAACTCCCTGAAAAAGAACTATTTAATCCGACAACAATATTGGTTCCGTTGGGATGCCAGGCAAGCGCGCCGCGATTTACATTGCGTGTTCCGGAAAAATTATACGCTCTGACCGTGGTCACCGTTCCCGGCGAGTACTGGTAAACAATCAAGTCAGACGGTGGAGTGCCTCCCGTTCCCGTACCTGCGACCAACAGATTGTTTTTGGGATTCCATGCCAACGCCGTGACTTCGCCTCCAACCTCCACCATATTCGTAGCAAGGAAACGTGCATTGGAAGGATTGACATTGTATATGAACAAATCCGGATCTGTCGAGTGACCCCGCCCCACCGCCACGTAATGAAAGGTGTGATGCCAGCGCACCGCGTGGTAATTAAGACTCGTCAAAACAGGAATATTCGTTGCCGTCAAGCTGTTGGTGGTAAATCGAAGTATGCGAAATCTATCCGTATTTCCCAACTCAAGCCCTGCAGATATCAAATGATTGGTTGGCGACCAGTCCACACTTAATACTTTCGCTCCGGCATTGTACACCACGGTGGTGGGAAGAGCTGCGGATACCATGCCCCCGGTCAAAACAACAACGAACAGAGCAGACCACAGGTATGACCATTTGCTACTCTCAAATTGACTTCTACTTTTGCGCACGCAGAGCATACTTCCTTATGACATGGTCACGTATGGAATCCAAGAAACTATTGGCTGTACGTGGTCGATAAATTCACCGATAGATTGTAGCGTGCTGGAAATGATTCATAAATTGTGGCGATTGATGATGTTGCTTATCCTGGCTTGTGGTACAGCAGGATGTGCGCTTTTTCGTCCGCCATGGATTTCCATCGAATCCGAATCCAAATTGCCGGGAAACACCATAACCGCATTGCGCAATCTTGCATCGGTACAGGATGTTTTGGACGAAAATCGTGAAATTGATGAACTAGCCCGCCTGACACTCATTGCCGACGAGCAAAACATGGTGGCATACCTGCGCGCCAACGGCTACTTCGATGCAAAGGTCACCAACCGGATAACCGAGCGCAAGAGGCGGCCGCACGTCGTCTTCGAAGTGAATCCGGGACCGGCATATCAGATCAACGAGGTGGAATTGATCTGGCCCAAGGACCACCCGGATGTCGTCCCCATTCCGACCAGCCGGGTCGGTCGTGCATCGTCCTCGGCTATCACATCCCCGCGCTCCGGTGTGACCCGCCGCCTGCGTGAAATCGGTTTCCCCAATGCCCGCTCCACGAATCAGCTGATCGTGGTCGATCATGCCGGGCGTGTCGTCAACAGCCGTTTTTACATGGACCCAGGCCCCCTCGCCCGATTCGGCGAATTGCATGTGGATGGATTGAATCGCCTGCGATATTCGTACGTCGAAAAAGCCCGTACATGGAAACGCAACGAAATATACGATGTCCGCAAACTGGAACTGATGGAGCAACGGCTTGCCGCCAGCGGATTGTTCTCTTCCATTCAAATTCAGCGGCATGAAACCGAAGTAAAGTCGGATGAAATTTACGATGTGTCGATAACTCTTCGGGAAAGAAAAGCCCGGGCTATTCAACTCGGCGTTGGTTACCGCACGGATACCGGAGCGGAAACTTCGGCGCAATGGATTCATCGCAATGCTTTCGGCGGCGGAGAGAACTTTCTGATTCGCGCACGGTACACCGAGGAAGGTTATGAAGGGGAATTGCGGTTAACCGTTCCGTTCTTTCGACGATCCGACCAGCAATGGGGCGCATCCATCACCTATCAAAACGAAAAACCGGATGCCTACGAAAGCCGATCGCTCAAATCCGAAACATGGATTTCCCGGGAACTTGACCGGCATTGGCTGGTGCGGGTCGGAATCGGACTTCAATACCTCGATGAAACGCAAAATGAAATCAGCGACAATTATTTTCTCGTGTCGCTTCCGACCCGCCTGGTCTGGGATCGCGCCAATGACCGGCTCGATGCAACCCGCGGCGGTCGCGCAATCTGGATGACCGAACCGTTTCAAGGCATCGACGACACCGAACTTTTCTTCTGGAAAAACCTGGTGACGGTCAATGGCTTCCTTCCCCTGAACCAGAATCAATCGTTAAGTCTTGCCGTGCGCCTGACCGGCGGCGCCATCCAGGGAACTTCATTGCGTAGCATCCCGGCCGAAGAACGCTTTTATGCCGGTGGTGGACAATCGGTCCGCGGTTATGCCTATCAATCGCTAAGCCCCCGTGATGGGGATAATATCGTGGGCGGTCTGTCATTGGCGGAATCTTCGCTGGAATTGCGAGCACGGATCGGGTCATCGCTGGGCGCTGTGGTTTTTATTGATGGTGGCGGCGCCTTTGATGAAACAGTCCCTGACTTCAAGGACACCTACCGATGGGGAACCGGTGCGGGTATCCGATATTTTACTCCAGTCGGCCCTTTGCGTTTCGACGCAGGCGCGCCGCTGAACCGACGCGACGGCATCGACAAGTCATGGCAATTTTATGTGAGTATCGGGCAGGCCTTTTAACGTGAAACTTCGTCGCATATATACATGGATCAATCGCATCATCGGGATACTGGTTATCCTGATGGTGGTCGGCGGCGTGGCATTTTATTTTTGGATTCATTCTGAACGCGGCATGGATTGGCTCGCCGATCGTGTCGCGCACACCACCGATGACCGGGTCATCGTAAGGAACTTGCGCGGCGAACTACCATTTTACCTGACTGCCGGATACGTGGAGTGGCGTGATGAAGAATTGAACAGATTGGCCGCCGCGTCAAATTTGCATGCGCGCATCAGTGTGCGGGCCATGACCAAACGATCACTCATCATTCGCGACATCAGCGCAGATCATGTGAGACTTGAAAATTTACCGCGCAGGAAAACACGCGAAGCGACCGCACACCCGGAAGCGTCTGAACGCACCGCCAAGACCAGAATCCCTTTACATGAGGGAATATTGGAATCGTTGCTTATTCGAAACTTTCACATAGGAACAAATGTTTTCGGGCATGAAGTGGAAGGCAACCTTTCCGGAAAATTTGCATGGCGCAACGACGGCGCGATGTCGGCAACATTGCGGACGGAAATCATCATTGACCAAAAAATTCCCGTCTCCGCAAAATTCAAAGGTGATTACAATGCCAGGCAAGACATCCTGACGGTTTCACCGGCTTCTATAACCAACACGTGGGACACCCTGTCGGCCACGCTGGTCTACCAAATCGAACGCGGCACAATCAATGCGGAATTCGACCTGCAAACCGAAGACCTAAGCCGCTACAATTCCTTGCACAACACGGAGTTGTCGGGGGCGGCATCGATTCGGGCAAGCATTTCCCGGATCAATGACAACCACCCCATCCAAGTCTACTTCAATGCCGCATCGCCATTATTGGAATACGATGCGATTACCGCCGGCGTTTTTTCCGTAAACGGCACGATGGCTATTGACGGTGAAGACGCCGAATACGAGGTCGGCATTTCTGCTCAATCGATCCAAGCCGGGAACTGGGTGCTTGATCAACCATCGATCAATTCGAAAGGCACGCGGCAAAATCATGAAACGCATGTGGCGACATCCGGCGCATTCACCGACGCACATTCGTTTGAACTGGGAGTTCGTTTGAACATTGCAATAGGCGATGAGGATCGGCAATACCAATTCACGGCACACACCATGACGGGGCGCTGGAATTCACTTCATTTTTCGTGGTTGGAACCGGCGTTTTTTGAAATGCGGGATAACAAGGCAACAGCCTCGATTCGCAACGCGGATTTCAACCAAGCCGGAGTTTCACTGGACGTTGAAATGACCGATTGGAAATTAAATACGATTAAAGCCGATATTCATTCACTTGATCTCGCCGGACTCAATATCGCCACCGACACCAATGCACCTGCCGTAGCGGGAACGGCATCACTTACTGCGGATTTACGCAACCTGACTGCGACACCGACCGGAACGGCAAGGTTAAACGCCGAAGGAGTCACCATCCATTACGGTTTTCTCCATCATTTCGAACAATCAAACCTGGAACTAAACGCCCGACTTGCCGCGGATGAATTAATTTTCGATGGAAAAGTCACTCATCCCTTGCTGGATCGATTTGAAACATTGGCCACAGTGCAAATCGTCGCCACCAATCAGTTTTTCCCGCTGACGTTCAAGCGGGAAAACGGTTTTGATTTGCGCGTGCGGTTGGAAGGCAATTTGCGGGAAATCAGTGAAACCATGCTGACCCGCCCGATGGCGCTTGGCGGTTACGTCTCGATGGATCTTGCCGCGGAAGGATTTCCGCACAAGCCGACGCTGGATGGGTATTTGTGGCTTACCAACGGACAGTTTCGAAGCCTGGAAACAGGAACGTTCCTGGACAAAATTGATGTCAGGTTGATTGGTCAGGATAACAAGCTGAAACTCACGCATGCCACGGCCGGCGATGGGGGGCGGGGTCGCGTCGCGGCCCTCGGAGAAATTTCATTTGAGCCGGATTGGCAGGCGGACTGGTTGTTCAATGCAACCATAACCAACGCCACGTTGTTCCGTTTTATACGCACTGATCTCCCGCTAAGCGGGAACATCCTGGGTATAGGCAACCGGGAAATTCGACGCATCGAGGGTTCACTTTGGCTGGAGCCATTCAAATTTGTGATTCCTCGTCGCTTGCCACCCAGCATCCGCGAACTTGACGTGGTGGAAATCAATCATCCCGACCCGTCACGCAACACCGTAATCAATAATGAACCCCGCGAAGAGAGAGAACCCCGCGAGCGATCTCGTCCGATTGATTTCGATATACGCCTGACCACGCGACGTGGCTTCGAAGTCACTGGCCGCGGACTTCAATCAGAATGGCGCGGAAACCTGCATCTCACCGGAAATTCTGATAAACCGCAGTTGATAGGTTCCGTGCGTGTGGCGCGAGGTTACACCATGCTTTTGGGCCGTCGTTTCAATATCGATGAAGGCCGGATCGACTTGACCGGACCCGTGCCCCCCAACCCTTCGCTGTATATCAGCGCCTCCACCCGCATTTCCGACGTGACGGCAAGCCTGGTGGCGGTCGGCACAGTAAACCGTCCGGATATTCGATTAATTTCCGACCCGATGCTTCCGGAAGATGAAATCATGGCGGTCATTCTGTTCGGAAAATCGCTTGAAACCATGACCCCGTGGCAGGCTATCGCCCTTGCCAACGGATTGCGTATCCTTGGCGGCGGAGAAGATGTTGTCGGCGTGATGGAAGGAACCCAGAACCTGATGCGCGTTGATCAGATCGACATCAGGCAGGACGAGGAAGGCGAAGGTTTTTCATCGGTGGTGGTGGGCAAGTACATCGGTCGCAATTTGTATGTTGAAGGTGAAAAAGGTTTTGGTGAAGCGGAAGACAGCATCACGGTCACCCTGGAACTTACACCGCGCTTGATACTGGAAACCGAAACCAGCCCCCGCATCCGGGAAGGTGTCAGCCTGTTCTGGCGCCGGGAATTTTAAGCGACGGCATGGCGATTCATTCATCCCGAAAGCATGAATGAGGTGGAATGGCTGTACTTATCCCGAAAACCGAAGTTGCTGGCGGCGCCGAGCCGCAGTCATTTCGACTGCGGCTCTGCATCCACCTTCAACTCCGGTTTTCGGGCTTATTCCTTCAGTAGAAATTCATCCCACTCGATCGGCGCACTGGGCAATGCTTTGAGAAAATATTTGCCGTACCACTTGTTGTGTATTCGTGGATCAAGAACAACGATGATTCCCGAATCCGTGGCGGATCGAATCAGCCGACCAACCCCCTGGCGGAATTTTAAAATAGCCTCCGGTATGGAATATTCTTTGAAGGGATCCCCACCGTTGGCGGCAATACGATCCATGCGCGCTTTGACAACCGGATCGTCCGGAACGGCAAAGGGTAGCCGCGTGATGATCACATTGCTCAATGCTTCACCGCGAACATCGACGCCCATCCAAAAACTGTCGAGACCAAACAGCACACCGGCAGGCTCATTTTTGAATTGTTCCACCATCCGGTGCCGCGGGAGGCCATCATGCTGGGAAAACACCGCGTAGCCGGAATCGACCAGGCGACCGATCATTCGTCCATGCAATTCACGCATGAACCGCGAATTGGTGCAAAGCACAAAGGCCCGCGCACGCGAGTGATCGATATAGTGATGGGTTGCCTGGGCGCAGGCGTCGATGTAGGCATCTCCCGATCCGGGGTCCGGCATTCCCTTGGGAATATGAATCGTCATTTGCTTTTCGTAATCAAATGGCGAACCTACCGCGGCAGTGCGCGCGTCATCGGCGCCGACCCGCCGTGTAAAGTATTCGAGACTGCCGTTTACCGCCAGCGTTGCGCTGGTCATGATAATCGTACGCTCGTTGGTAAACAGCAGTTGCTTTAAATGCGGCCCCACTTCGATGGGCGCGGAATACATGACCGTTCGTTTTCGCCGCGCACCTTCGCGCTCCAGCCAATACACCTGATCTTCCAGCGACTGGTTGAGAAACAAATCCAGCATGATGCGTATTTCCGCGCCGCGCCGCCGGGCCGCATTTAACTCACCTCGAACATCCAGGTTTTCCTGCTCGTCGTGAATAGTACGCAGTTCGGCAAGCAGTCCATCAATCCGTTGTGGCAATGTGGTGGAAATTCCCAAAGGCTCGGATACTACACGCGTTGACGATTCCCCGGTTTTGAATCCCGCCCAACCATCCAACTCAACCATCAGGCGTGATAATTCAACCCGGATATCCATCACCTGCTGGGCGGCAACTCCCTTGCGCAAGGCGTGCAAAAGACCGCGTGAATTGTCAGCGGAATAAAGTCGCCGCAACCAATATTCCACGGATGCCTCGGACATGCGAATACCAAGATGCTGGCTGGCCACCTGTTCCAATTGATGCGCTTCATCGAGAATGGCAATGCGATAGTCGGGCAATAGCGACGCCCCCTGCCCCTTCAGGGCAAGATCGGCGAAAAACAACGAATGATTCACAACCACTACATGTGCGTTGCGAATTTCGCGGCGCGCATGCATGAAGAAACAGGAAGCGTATTCCGGACATTTCTGCCACATGCAGTTGCCGGCTTCGACTTGAACGGCCGACCACACATCAGGTGACGGCTGAAAGGCCATGTCCTGAAGACTGCCATCGGTCGTGGAATCCGCCCAGGCTTCGATGCGTTCAATTTCCGTTGCGTCCTCGGGGCGGAACAAATCACGCTCCATGCGCTTGGAGCGGGCCAAACGACGCAAGCAAAGGTAGTTGGAGCGGCCCTTGGCCATCACCGCCTTGAACGGTCGACCAACAAGTTTTTGCAACAGCGGAATGTCCTTGTTTATCAATTGCTCCTGAAGGCTGATCGTATAAGTGGAAATAACGATTTGAATATTCTGGTCAAGAGCGGCTTTGATGGCGGGTACCAGGTAAGCCAGCGACTTGCCGACGCCAGTGCCCGCCTCAATGGCGAGATGGGAGCCATCTTCAATCGCGCGAGCCACGGTATCGGCCATCTCCGTTTGCTGGGGGCGAGCTTCATAGCCAAATGCCGCATCCGAGGCCAGAGGTCCATCGGGCGAGAAGAACTTTGCGACATCGTCACGGATAACCGGACGAATCAGCGGTTGATGATTTTCCTCGTTTTCGTTAAACGGCGCGATCATGAAGTGAAGCCGCTAAAAATGGATGACAGGTTGCACAACATATTGGATACTGATGGCAGATGAATAAACACACACCCATGTCCGATAACAAGCATCAAAACTTCCAGACCCGAAATTCCCTTGCGCGCGGCTTTACGCTGGTGGAAGTCCTGGTTGTTTTGGCCATTATTTCCATACTTGGTGGAATCGTAATGTTGAATTTGGTTGGAAAGCCGGCGGAGGCCCGTGTCACAGCGGCAAAGACCACCTTGCGCGCCCTGAAGTCCGCGGTGAATACATATCGTATTGACAACGGAACCGTACCGACCATGCAACAGGGTCTGCAGGCATTGATCACGAAGCCGACCACACCGCCAATTCCGCAAAACTATCCAGATGGCGGGTATCTTGATACCCGACAACTCCCACGTGATCCCTGGAACAACGATTACATATACTTAGTGCCGGGGCGACGTGGTGAAGCTTTTGAAATTATTACCTATGGAAGCGACGGACAACCCGGGGGTGAAGGAGATGCCGCGGATATTTCGAGTTCCGACCTCTAATAACCCAGGATTCAGCCTGATAGAGGCACTGGTCGCAGTAGCCATCGTTGCGTTGGGAATTGCCGCCGTAACCACTACGATATTGATATCCGCCAAAACGGAACAATCCGCCCACTTTTACCGACAAGCTCTTATCGGCGGGGAAATTATGCAATCTCGTGCTTACGGATTAAGCGATGGCAACGGAAAAATCCCGAACATGGAGGAAGAATTCATATCGCAGGATCCATCCGGACGTATCAGGGACTGGCAAATCATCACTATTCGCTCCATTGGGGATGGGCGACGTGTAACATTTGCATTTGGGGGAACACCATGACTTATAATAGGTATTGACTTTTTCCCTGCATCTGCTAAAACGTTTTAACATAGCTTCTCGGATCGGGGACACAGACATATGTATTTTAGAAAAATTCCGCATGTCGCGAATTTCGAATTCGTGCGCAAATTATCAGGCAAACGGGCATTCAAGTTGGGCAAAACCCTGTATTCTCTGTCCACCTCAACCTACAAAAACGGTATATTTCGCCTTCAAGTATCTTCAAAAAACTGGGACAAGAACCTCTCGCAAGCGGGACTGAAGCACCCCCCGGTGGCCAAGAAGCCCGAGTTGGAAAATTATCGGTTAAGCATCAGCGATTCTCTGTCCCTTAAATTAAGCGGTCCGGATAACCGGGTGATACTCAATACACCTGAACACATGACATTCGGAGTGAGCGGCAATCGTTCGGTCTTCGTATTCGAGCAAAGTCCGGAAATGCAATTTTACGGCATGGGCGAAAAAATGCGCGGACTTGAACTTTCCGGCATTCAAACAAAATTCTGGAATACCGACATTTTCGCGGATTTCCATTGGAAGGAAATCGAACACGATCGGCCCGACCCCATGTACGTGAGTATTCCGTACGTGATCCTCAAACAAGGGAATCACTACATCGGTATCCTGCTCGACAATCCGCACGCGACATTTATGTCCACCAGCGCCAACATCAATATCGGCGGCGGACAAATGAATCTTGGCGGACCGGATAAAAAGTTCATGACCATAGGTGCGGAAAACGGCATGCCGGACCTTTACATCATCGTTGGCCCCTCCCTGCCGGAATTAACGCGAAAGCTCCAAGCTCTCGTCGGCAACACTCCGCTACCACCTGCCTGGGCGCTTGGCTATCACCAATGCCGGTGGGGTTATAAATCCGACAAGTGCCTCAACGATCTTGATGAACAATTCACCAAGGAGGGAATTCCCTGCGACGGGTTGTGGGTTGACATCGATTACATGGATTCATTCAAGGTATTCACGTTAAACAAGGATTACTTCCCGTCCATTGATCGCACACTTCGGAATTTAAATCGCAAGGGAAGAAAAGTTATTCCGATCATCGATCCGGGTGTCAAGAAACAGAAAGGCTATGCCGTTTACGATTCAGGGAAGAAGGCGGACATTTTCTGTCGTAATCCCCAGGGAGATGATTTTGTCGGGTTGGTTTGGCCGGGTGAAACCGTGTTTCCCGATTATTCCACAAACGAAGGCCGGGCCTGGTGGGCAAAATGGGTCAAAGATTTCGCCTCTCATGGGTTCCATGGAGCATGGCTGGATATGAATGATCCATCCACCGGAAGTGTTTTGAATGAAGATATGCTTTTCAATAAAGGCAAGCATACTCACGATGCCTACCACAACCAATATGCCCTTGGAATGGCCATGGCCAGCCGCAAAGGTTTCAGCGCCGCCCATCCGGAAGAACGACCATTCTTGCTTAGTCGATCAGGCTTCATCGGAATCAGCAAATATTCGGCGATCTGGACCGGCGACAATATGTCGAACTACCATTACCTGCGTAATTGCATCGCCGTATCCCTGAACCTCGCGCTTTCCGGTGTGCCATTCAATGGCCCGGACATTGGCGGATTTGCCGGCGATGCTTATCCGCAACTGATGCAAGACTGGGTAAAAACCTGCTTCCTTTTCCCTTTTTGCCGCAATCACTCCATGATCGGCACGCACTATCAGGAACCGTGGGCATTTGACAATCAGACTTTGAAGGTGATGAAGCATTACATCCAGTTGCGTTATGCGCTACGCCCTTACCTGTATAACTTGTTCATTCAACAGGAAGAGGAAGGCGAAGCCATACTGCGACCACTGTTTTATGACTTTGAAGACAATGCGGAACTTCCGCTGGGGCGGGTCGATGACGCCTTCTTAACCGGACCGGCGATTCTTCAAGCGCCGATCGTGCATGAACACGAGCGCACGCGGGAAATTCCCCTGCCCGGTTCGGATAAATGGTTTTCCATCATGGATGGAAAATGGATTAACGGCGGATCCAAACACTCTGCGACTCCGGGCGCGATGCAATCACCCGTCTTTTTCCGTGAAGGCCAGATCATTCCGATGACGCCATCCCTGCCGGAAGATAACAAGTTTGATGGAAAGAAAATCGCATTCCACATCCTTCTCAACCAATCATCCGTGACTCCGGCGATATACACATACCATTTTGATGATGGTATCAGCCATGGTTACAGGGATGGAAAGCGAAGCACATTGTTAATCACTTCTTCGGTTTCCGGGAAGACCTTGCACATCCTTACGGAGTATCTCGCCAAGGGTTATGGCAAATGCACAGCTTCCTTTGTGCTGTACGATCAATTCGACACGGTTACCGTGAACGGAAAACCGGTGGAGGCAAAATCGACCAAACACTTCATCGCCGGTTCCGATATCACGACCCTGACCGTTGAAGTTTAATCCCGAAAACCGGAGTTGAAGGTGGATGCAGAGTCGCAGTGCTTTCGTG
>DAOLDL010000019.1:0-43099 GCA_035327305.1 Kiritimatiellia bacterium
CGAACCTCTCGGAAATTTCCGTTTTCTGATCGACGAAGAGTGACCGTATATTTTCAGTTTCCGGAGTTACAAAACCATGCGCACGCCTTCAACCTCCCGCAGGCGCGCATCGATTCTTCGGAGGTTGTCACGGTCGAAAACATGCATGGACAGGTTGAATGTCATGTATTTTCCGCCGGCGGATACACGACCGGCGCTTAACGTCTCCTTGATGCCCAGCTCCCATAAGGCGATCTCGAGGTGCGTGCGAAAGTTTTCCGACACCTCGCCGATGACCTTGAAGTGAACGAGAACAGGAAACTCCAGTTTATCAATGTCCTGCTCGAAGCTCATTTTTTCACAAATAAATAAATGGATAATGCGGCAAGTATGGCCGCGAAAATTTTTCTGAAAACATCCGTGGATATCTGACCCACAATTTGCGCGCCAATTTGCGCGCCGATCAATCCGCCCAATCCGATCAAAAGTCCGGTTCGGTAATCAATGTGACCCAGCCGATGATGAGCGACGACTGCCGATGTCATGATGATCAGGATGGCCATAACCGAGGTGCCGACCGCATTCGATCCGCTGAAGCCGATCCACAGCAGGATCGGTACCACCAGAAAGCCTCCGCCAAGTCCGGTAAAGGATGCGCCGAACCCGACACCCAGCCCCATCAATGTTAAAAGCCACCACGATGTTTGCATGCGGGTAACCTAGCATGGAGGTGTGTTTATTTCCAGCGCGCAGAATCCGTGGTTATGAATCGACCCGTTTGCGAGAACGCAGGGCAATGCCATAGAAGATGGAGACGATAATGAGGGCGAGCAGGCCTTTCGAGGCGAAATCACTATCTCCGAACCATACGGGCAAAACGTCCCGCTTGCGGTTGAATATAAATGCACCGGCCTGCATGGCCAACACCCAGCTTCCGTGAAGACCGATGATAAAGTACAGATTGCCCCGCCGATGATAAAATGTGGCGAGGGTCAGCCCCATGACAAACAACGTTGTCGCAAACATCATATCCCGTTCCCATTCAAAGCGGGCGAACATGTGCGGTATCAGGGCAAAGCCGCTGGACCATTCTGCGACCGTGATTTCCTCCGGGTGCATGGGCCGGAAAAAGTGTATGCCGGAGAAAATAATGCTGGAGACAACGAGGGCCGCGGTAAATCCAAGGCGGATACGCAACGCGCCAAATACAAAACCTCGAAAAAATATTTCCTCAAAAACACCGATAAAAACCGCGCCGGTTGCAAAGCCCGCCACCTTGGCCGTGATTTTACCGATACCCGGCAGGCGCGGACTCATTTCAAAAGCGCCGAGTTGCCAACCGACCAGAAAAACCATGGACATCGACAAACCGCCGATCAGCATGCTGGCGTAAAGATCGCGCATTCGCTCCGATGAAGGCGCCAGTCCTTTTTTAACGTCGGGCCACAAGCCGGTCATCCGGATTACCGGGTAAAGAATGATGACCGCAACCAGCATCACGCACCGGTTGGTGATGCGTTCAAACGATGCGGTGGTCAGCTTTTGATAGCTGTCCGTGGTTTCGCCCAGTTCACGTAAAAAATTAAATACGGATGGCGATATGGCCGCGCCAATGAGAATCGGAATTGTGAAAAGCAGTAACACTGCCAAAAGCGGCCGGGGTTTTTTATTCGGTATTGCGTTCATGGTTTAATCAAGAAGCTTGCTGATCGCGGTTTTCATCATGGCGGGTACATCACGCGCGGAAAAACGCGCCAATCGGTCGACCTGCCCCTCGATGATGGCGTCGCGCAACAAGGGCGTGGTTGCAACTTTTTGAATGGTTTCGGCGATCACATCGTATTGTTTTTCGCGAATCAGCACACCCGCGCCATCTAACGTCTCGGTAATCGCGCCGGCTGAATAAGCAAGTACGGGTACGCGGTTGGCCATCGCTTCCAGCAGGGGGATGCAAAAGCCCTCGTGTTCGCTCAAGCACAGAAATACGTCGGCGGCCTGGTAATAACCGCGCAATGCCGCCGGACTGACCGAGCCGGCCATGACGATGTTATCCAGCTTCAACTCGCGGATTTTGGTGCGCAGTAGCGCCTCGTAGCGTTCCAGTCCCGCCGCGGAGCCGACGTGAATCAAGCGCGTATTTTTGTTCGCATAATTCTGGCTGTAATAAAGCGTGAAAATCAAATCCTCGATCCGTTTGTTGGGCGCACATCGCCCGACAAACAGGATGTTGACGAATCCGTCGCGGTACTCCTGCACAATACGTTGATCCACCGATCCGGTCCAGTGCGAGCGATCCATCAATAGTGGCACCACGCCGACGTCGGAATAACCCGAAGCAGACAGTTCCCGGGCGTTAAAACAACTGACCGCAAGATTGACGTTCGCACAATCGCGTAAAAGCGCCAGCTGATCACGCCCCTTTTTCAGGCTGGCGACAATTTCCTCCTGATAGCCGCGAAAATATTCGGGCGGTGTCATGTTGTGGTAAAGAATTACTTTGCGGCATTTCAAATCGCGAAAGGCCAGGTTTACATCGGAGCCGATGGAAAGGTGAAGGATCGCGATGTCGTTTGCGCCGATAGTTTGCGCCGCGGTCGCAATGTCCCGCGAATCCTTGCGCAACTCCGGAAGCGTTCGGCGGGCTTCACAGTAAATTTCGGATGGATAACCCCAGGAGCGGAACACCTGGCGCCAGGCCCGGGCGTCGTTGCTGATGGCGTCGCCGTTGCTGTACCCGGCGGTGAACTGGTGAATGGCTTGCTTCACGTCGGCCCATCTCCATCCAGCGCTTCAAACAACCGTCGTTCCACCGCCAGCCAACTGTACTGATTGATTACAAACTGACGACCTGATTGCGCCATACGGCTTCGCAACGCCGGATCGTCCATCAGCCGAACCAGGCATTCCTCGAATTCCGGGTAGTGCTTGAACCAAAGTCCGCCGCCGGAGCGTCGGCATTGATCAACCAGCACTTCGCTTTTGGCATGTACTAGAGCGGGTGAATTGGCCAACCATGATTCCAGCAGGACGATACCGAGGCTTTCGTTGATGGACGGGTGAATAAAACACAGCGATCCGGCCATTGCTTCGCGTTTTTCCAATTCACTCACAAACCCGAGATCCAGAATAGAGTCCTCCAGTCCGGTCGGCGTTTCGATGTGGCCGCGACCGGTGAACACAAGCCGCACATCACGTCCGGTGCGAAGCCGAAAGGCGTTCATGTATGCCGTCAGCAACGGCGTGCCTTTCAATTCCTCCCGCCGGCCTGAATACATGACATAGGGTTGGGTGAGATTATTTCGCCTGGCGAAAGCATCTGGTGAAACTTCGAACGGGTCCATGCCGAGACCAACCACGGAGCCTCGATCGGGCAAATCATACAGGCGGCGGGCGAGGGTTTTTTCCGGCTCGGTGTTATAAAGAAGGATTGGCGTACGATGAAAAAGGTCCTTCATGATGGACAGGCAGGCAAACCCTTCGTCGTGAAGGCAGGGGACAAGGGCGGATTTTTCCGGCGCCACGAGGTTCGCGAAATACGTCAATCCGTATAGATAAGGTCCCATGACCACCCGGTCGAACCGGTCGATGTTTTGTTTCAGGTACTCGATCAAGCCGCGACTGTTTACGCTATGGCTGATCCAGGATTCCTCATCGGCGCGATCCAGCGGAATGCGCCGGTCGATGGAGCGCTGAAGTTGATTGAAAACATTCAGGTTGCGGTTTTCGTCGACCGGAAAAAATACCACGCGTAATTTTCCGAACGTACGCGGTCCCGGTGGTACGGTGTTTGTCCAGGTGAAGTGATCGGTGGCGCAGGTGGTGAGAAATTCAACATTGCGTCCCGCCGCCGCGGCGCGTTCGGCCAGCGCCTTCAAAAGGGTTTCCGCGCCACCGACGGTTCCGTGCTCGGCAAAACGCGGACAGACGAATGCTATACGTTGGGCGACGGCCATAAGTTGTCAGCGGTCGCCGAGTTTTCTTTCAAGATCGGCGATCCGTTCCTCGAGCTTGCGAATGCGCTCGCTGGTTTGTTCGTGCATGCTTTCCAGGCCGGTGACAAACAGGCCGTTCACCGTGTTTTGCTGGGACCACATGCGGTATGTGTAGAATTTCAGCAGGCTCCAAATGGATTTTTTCAACCGCACGAGCAGGGGGGCGAATCGGGCACGGCGCTCCCGGATTTCGTAGTCGTTGATGTCGACGAATGCCGCCTCGCGAAGTGCGGTCAAATAAAAGGTCAGAAACCCTTCCTCGTTCTTGAGGTTGATCAAATTGGTTCTTTCGGCGCGTGCGACCCGGGCATCGGTATACACACCGTCCTTGCTTTTGCGGGCGACGGTCTCCTGGATTTCGCGCACAATCGCTTCGGTATCCACACCGGGCGCGTTGATTTCGATCACGGGCTTGTCGTTCATGTTGTATGGCATTATTCCCATACAGGTGCGGGTGTCAATCCCGGTGCTTGCCCCGCTTGCGTCAAAAGATGGGAAAAGTCCCATGAGTTTATCCCGTTGCATCGAAGCCTTGAATGTCGCATGATCGCCGATTGACGCAAGGTTCCGGGGGTAACTACATGGATAATGAACTCAAAAAATTTCAGATATTGGCATTGGTGGCGGTAATTATGTTGGGGGTATTGGCCGTCACCCAGGTGCTGACCACATATATGTGGTACAACCGCAATAACCCGGATGACGGCCAGACCGTGGCTGAAGCCGCCGGTTCGCTGGTTAACCAGGGTGAGTTGGATTTGGCGAAACTGCTTCTGGAGGCGCGGCTGAAAACCCACCCGCATGACCTTTATGCGTTGTGGTATATTGCCGATCTCTATGAGAATACTGGCGAATTGGAGGCGGCGCGTAAAACGCACCTCGTGCTGATAGAACACGCCCCGAACTGGCGAATCGACTCCGAGGCCAAGATCAGGCGCATCACTGCCAAGCTTGATGGTATGCAAAATCCTTGAACTGTTTTGCGTTAATTGTTGCGTCGAACCCGGAACGGTTGTGTGCCGATGATGGCCTGGCTGTTTGACGCATGAACCACAGCCCGCACATATTTGCCCACGTTTTGAACGGCGTTAAGGTCAATGAAATCACCCTCGTGTACAGTGACACCTTCGGATGACCAGACGATTTTGTTATGACCCGAAGCATCGATGGTTATGATTCCGTCAGCCTGATTTGCGTGGACAGCTTTTATGTGCGGAGGAGGCGGGCCGGCATGTGCATGCGGAGAGTGAACCCAGAAAAATGATCCCTTGTGCATGACATGACGCAACCAGTCTTCCGACAGTTCCGGCATAAGCATGATGTTGTAATTGTATCCCAACTGACTGCTCATGCTGTGCATATCGTCGTTTGAATATCCCCAAACGGGTCGTTCGTCAATAATGGCCGTCAATATCGTATCCCAGGCCACCCGGTCGTTTGGATAGCGGTCGATCTGGTTGTATATCTCAAGTCCGACAAGGTGGGGGTACCGACGGTATTTATCAATGTACCATGCGATGGTGTGGCTGGGATTCGCGCCATCAAGGTAACGTCCGGGATGAAACATGACGGCAAGTCCACCCCGGGCGGCAACTTCTTCCAACGCCTCGTTCTGGTCGGTAACCGCGGAGTTTCCGTAGTCGTTAAAAAAGCTTCCGAAGTCCGCCAACGCGGAGATTTCGTTTGCCTCGATGCCCAACACATTCAAGGCTTCCGGAATCCGACCAAAGGCCTCCCACGGCCATGTGGTGCGGTTGCGAAGGGGGTGGCTCATGTTGGCCCCCGGGCCCATTGTGTCGTGATCGGTAATGGCGATGATAGTATAACCCAGTTCAGCATACCGGTCGATAACCGCGGACGGACTTCCGCCGCCGTCGCTTTGGGTGGTGTGAGTGTGCAGGGCGGCTTTGTGGCGCTCAACATCGTCCCATCGAACACCGGCGTAAGGGTTGTCGATGATCCATGTGTGTATACTGCGCGCTTCGGTTTTCGCAAATGCGCCGGGCGAGTTTGCGGGGATTTGAAATGTGCGGGTGTCGAGATTGCCGCGTATGCTTTGGCCAAGCGGATACCAGTCGCCCGAAGCAACATTGCTTGTGGTGAAAACTTCGTACTCGTAATCCGGGTCCGTGTGAATAACGTTGATTTGTAAGTGTCCGTTATCCATTGCCAGAAACGACGCCGGTCCGGTTTGGCGATGTACGATTCGTTCCGCGATGATTTCCTTTGATGCCGCCTCCGCGCCGGTTACCGACATTTCGGAGATATAAACATTGAAGTTTTCGCCGGAGCCGGCGTTTGCATTCCATATCCGCAGTATGTGGACGTACGGCTCTGTAACGTTGTTGAGGTTGCGATTAAATTCCACGCCATCCACCCGGAAAATGTAGGTGGTGGGCGAGGTCAATGTGAACTCAAGCAACAAGCCGGTGTTTTTCCACGGAATGCCGGTGTCAAATGCGGCGGCCGTGTCGTTGATCAGGTAGTTGGTTCCCCCGCCATCAAAATAAAAAGTAAACAACCGCTGGTCTTTGCCGTTGCGAAGGGTGAGGCCAACGGATCCGCCAGCGGCAACGGCATTGTTTTCGAATTTAATGGTGATGGTTTCTCCGACGCGCAAATGCGACGGTAAACGCCGGATGGCGTGCGCTTCACCGGAACTTCCGGAATACAGGCCCCACGCATGCACCGAGCTGTCCAGATTTGATACATTACCTGGATGCGCAAAAAAATGTCCTCCCGATCCGGAGGTGTTGAGAGCCCACTCGCCCCAGCCGAATCCGGCATTTTGCCGCCACGACCAGCCGGAGGATTGGTATACGAAATTACTGGCGCTGTCGTATGCCTTGACCTGCCGTTGTTGTGGCGCGGACATGCCGGATATTCGAATCACATTTTCGCCTTCAACCAACGCAATATCATCAATCGTCCATTCCGGAGCGGAAGGAACAACGCCATCTTCTCCCGTGTTTAGGTTCATCCAGTGCAGGTCACCCGTGATGCTGTTCGCCCGCCCGTGGATGGAGATGCCATCCATGGATTGTGGAACCTCGGTGTTCCATAGAGGAGCGATGATTTCCAGATTGCCGACTGTCGCCGCCGGGGCAACCGCGATCTGCCAGTTGGCAAACCAGTTATTGTCCCACGTGCGGGAGCCGGGCGCGCCATTGTCGTGGAACGACCAGTGAATCGAACCGGTCAGTCGCCGTAATTTATAGGAAGCCTCCCAGCGATTAAAATCGGTCATCGTCATTGGAATTTCGACGGGGTTTAACCAGTTGTTGCGGCTGACATAAAGAACCAGTTGGTCGGCATTCTGCAACGGACCCGTTGTCGCGTCGTAAACGATGGTAATAACGTCGTCATCCTGCGCCGGCTTCTGCGGCACGGTATATGAAATTCCCGGCGGGGGCATGTTGGAGTTTGGGGTGATGACAAGACGTGCGCTATAGTTTGCCCCGCTGTTGCTGTCCCACAACGTTGTGGAACCGTTTTGCGCGCGATACCAGACTTGAATCTGATACACGCCGATGGGGATGTTTTTCAGGATGTCAACATCATGCGTCGTGCTTCCCGGTGTTTGGCCGGGTATTGGATTCTGCTCCCACCGATCATTGTTTCCCTGCTGGTTGCGGTACGGCAGGAGAAAACTTCCTGATGAAACGGTAGAGTAGACTCCGGGAGAAGTTTCCTCCCGCACGCGCCAGAACATGGTTACAACGGTTCCGAAAATTGGTGCGTAGGTTTGCGCCTGACCGCCGATATGCAGGGAGTCGCCCAACTTATTGGTAAATGACTGGCTCACGAAGTCGGGATTGGCGGAATTGGCGCCGGCGTCAAACCATTGACGTGATCCAAGGTTTTCACTAAGGACCACATACGTCAATCCGAGCCATGACAAGGTTTGCGCTTTTACCGGAGATCCAATCAGCAACATGGAAAGCATGCCGACAAGCAGGCTTGAACAACTGACACGACAATTTCTCATTTCATCCACTCCCACTCCTGCTTCAGCTTGATACACCCGTAATCAAGACGCGCAAGTTCTGGTTATAGCGTGAGGGATGCGTAGTTATCGCGGCAACAAATCCGACCTGATGTTTTCTTTCAGAATAATGACAATACTATGCCGGGGTAGTGTGATTGCCTATTTTTTTCGCTGATGCGGGCCTATGGCAAGCTGACCTTGATGGTATAAAGCCGTGTTCCGTTGGTCGGAGTTTGACCGCTGGTGGCCGTGGTGAAGTCATCCGTAAATGTGTGCAACGCCGGCGCGGCGCCATGGTAGTAGCGTCCGAATGGTATGTTGGTATTTGCGAAAGACTGCCAGCTCCATCCGCCCGGGATCAGGTTGTCGGCGAAATAAATCTGATACAACCTTCCGCTTTGCGCGATGTGTTTTACTTCGCGCCAATTTCCGACGTCGTGAACTTCGGCCACGACAAAAAACGAATTGGCATTTGTTGGAACTGTTCCCGCGATGTATTCCTGCCAGTTGTTCATGCCGTCGCCATCCTGATCAAGAACGGCATCGCCGCCGTTCAGCGGGTTCAGCCCCATCGCGATTTCCCAACCATCCGGTATTCCATCGCCGTCGGTGTCCGGATTAAACGGGTCGGTTCCCACCAACCACTCGTTGGTGTTGCTCAAACCGTCGCCATCGGTGTCCCATGCTGAAGTCGGGCTGAATGCCGCGGCCATCGAAAAGTTGGTTGCTCCGCCGACGTTGTTCAGTTCGAATATTTCGATCAAGGGAAGCTCGCGGTTGTCCCAGCCGCCCTGGAATACCGACTGCGTGATCGAGAGGGTGCTGAATTCGGCGTTGTGTCCGCGCACCATGTACGCCGCGCCGCCCTGCGTGTTGAACAAGCCGCGATACGATGCATCTTGCTGGCGGATCAGGTTGTCCGTTCCGTTGAACATCAGGTCCAGTTGATTGGGGCCAAGGCCGTTGCGAACGTACAGGGTGCCGACGCTGTTGGAAACGTTGTAATGCGCAAATGCGACGTCGCGTCCCGCCGGCAACTGAATGCGTTTCCGGATTCGTCCGTCTTGCGAGCGGAATTCCCAGTAGTCGGGTCCGGCGACCGGCAATGCGTTGGTGGCGGCAAAATCCATGTCGATATATCCGTTGGAACTTTGTCCGGTGCTCCAATGATCCTTGAACAACGATGTGCGGTTGTTGCTTGCGCCTTCGTTTTCGGATTCTTCCGGCGGGTTGCTGATCGGCACGCCAACCACCATGCGGGCATCGCCGCCATTCATGTAGGGGTCATACACAAACGCCTTGATTACGCGCGCGCCCCAGCGCTCGATGCACAAGAACACCTTGTCGTTGCACAGCACATATTCATAAAGCGTGTCGTCGTCGATGTCGGCGGCAAACACGGTGGTTTGCGGACCTTGAGTGCCGTTCTTGATGTTTTCAACCCAGTCCGAGGCGGCCTTCATGACGCCCATGTCGCGAACATGTCCATGCAGGCGCACGGCCCATCCGGAGATGGGGTCCCACGTGGTGTCTTCATACGAAAATGTGCAGGCGTCGTTCCGGTTGAAGGTTACCTGGTAGTTCCGGGATTGGTATTGGTCGGGGTTGGCGTCTTCGTCGTGCCAGGCGGTTTCGTAAATCATCGCGCTGTACGACCATTCGGAAATCATTTTCAGGTAGGGGGAGGTGATTTGCTGGATCGTGTCCCACGAGTCGCGGATCAATGTGCCGGGCGTATTCATGTCGCCGTACATTTTCATGCCGGCCGGCGCCCAGTTGTTGTGAACGGGAGGTACGCGGTCAAAGAAGCTTTCCTCCAGCACGGAGCCGTAATACCAGTTGTCGTATGTGTGTTCGCTGGCGCGCTTCAGCCATTCATAGGTCTGGTTGGACAGGTCATAACGATAGCCCTGGTCAATAACCCACGACGGGTCGTTCATGGCCCAGTCAAGCACATCCTTGAGGTTGACCAGCTCTATCCACTGTTTGTTCGCGGCCCAGCGCAGGGTGTTGTGAAATTGGTCCGCGTTGTTGTTCGGGAACGGCGATGCAAATGAATTTCCCGCCAGCGCTTCCCAGTCGTCAAACACTATGGTGATTTGTGATGAGTCGGGGTGCATGGCTTTCTGCAACAAGGTATAGCGGGTGTCGTGCATCATGCCGCCATCATCGTTGCCGAATTTGGCCTGATCTTCACGGTCGTTGATCATGAACGTATAGACCCCGTTGATTTTGTGAATTTTGTGGTGGTAGGTTTCCTCGTTGCAACCCTGCCCGCCGGCCCACTTGCCGCAGGGACAATCCATTCCCCACGCGTCCTGTTCGTTTGGATAAAACCACCAGTGCAAATGGGTGACCTCGTCCAGGTACGTTGCGGTGAATCCGCTCTGTTCGATGTCTTCGAAGGTTTTTCCGGTCAGCGGTCCGGCGGTGGATACGTGCGGATGATTGGTTTGCGAGCGGATGACACGCTCCGGCACGTGCATGACCTTCATGTCCTCTTCGGTCAGTCCGAAGTAGTGTTCAATAAGCTGGCTGTTTTGCTCGATGCTCTTGCGGTTCACTTCACCTTCAAAATAGGGCATGATGTGTTCGGCAAGCACGCCGCCGATCAACGAGCCGGGGCCGGTGGTGACGAAATCCTTGCATCGTTGCATGAACGTCGGCCCGTCGCGATTCGGATAACCCGGCTCGGCGGGATTTTGCTTTGCCCACAGAAACGACATCATCAATGTGCCGCTGATGTGCAGGTTGATCGGCGTATTAAACATTTCCGCGGAATCAAGGAGCCGGATAAAACCGGGGTGGAGGTTGATGTCACTGCGGTCCGTGTAAATGTGTCCCATTGTTCCGGTTTGGGGGGCGACCGATTGGTTGGCGTGGGCAATGACCGCGTATTTGGCGCGACTGGCCGACGAAGAGGAGGAAATCGCGCCGATCAGCGAACCATTCAAGGATCCCGACGCCGGGGTCAATGTTCCTATTGCATCCGCAACCTGATTGCTGAAATCTTTGCCGGTGGCGACTTGGAAATGGATGGGGCTGACGCCGTTCCACCCCTTGCCGGTCAACAAATTGCGGGGGATGGAAAACTCAACGGAATCCAGGGTTGAATTCCAATACGTCGGGAAGTTGGTGGTCAGGGTTGCGCCGGAGCTGTCTTCCACAAACCGGTAAACGGAATCGTAGACTTTGACGGCGATATCCCAGGGGTGGGCGGGGTCGGCATTACAGCGCACACCATCCGGGAAGCTGGTGCGCCCGCCGGCCACGCAATCAATCAGCACATAGACATCGAGAAAACCCTGCTCGGCATTGAAGGTCAGATCGAAAAAATCCAACCGGAAGAAATAATTGGTGCCCTCGTCGCGGGTGTAAAATGCGACAATGTCCCGCGAAGTGTCCCGCGTATCCCAGTTGACCGCATCGCCGTTGATGTCCAGCGCCCGCAGGTCGTTGTAGGTCCAATCCTGGAATTCCTGATACCACGTGACGCCGCGTTTATCGATGCCGATGGCCGGACCGGGTCCGATGGTGATGGCGTTGGCGGTTCCGGCAACCAGGGCAACTGCAACGAAAAGCAACAATGACCAATAATGTAATTTCTTCAAAATAAACTCTCCCGAAAGTTCATAGAGTACCCGCAAAAAACATCACTGTAAAGCAGTTTAACGGTTCGCTGTGTCCGCGTTGGGCGGTCTTCGATCTGCGCGCTAACCTTTGCGTCGGCCATTAACCCGTGGTGGTATTTTGTTCTTTTTATCCGGCACACGATAAATGTCAGAAGATGAAGGTTGGATGGGCTTTTGAATTATAGTTGGGTCGGGTCGGGTAGATGGTTGGGGTGGGGGTTGGTTCATGACGGGGAAAATGTACCTCAATTTCCAAACTCTGTTCAGGGAAAATGTTGATTACACATAAATGGCGGCAATACTGATGAACCGGAAGGTTGGTTCTTCGTGCTTTTGTTTGATTCTAAACACGCCAAACAGAAATAGATTGAATCAAGATTCCCTTTGATTGCTGAATAAATTGTCGTATACTTTTCCCTTTATTTCCCTGGAGATTTTTATGTTTGATTCATTTAGTCGGCGGCACATCGGACCCGGTGAGGCCGATACCGCCGCCATGCTGGAAACGATCGGAATTTCGTCGCTGGATGAATTGATCGATCAGACCGTTCCACCCGCCATTCGCCTCAAGCGGCCGCTCAAGGCCCCGGTCGGAATATCCGAATTCGAATACCTTTCGGAATTGCGCGGTATTGCCTCGAAAAACAAAATTTATCGGTCCTGCATCGGTTTGGGGTATTACGATTGCGTCACTCCGCCGGTAATTCTTCGCAATGTGTTGGAAAACCCGTCGTGGTATACACCGTATACGCCTTATCAGGCGGAAATTGCCCAAGGCCGCCTCGAAGCGCTTTTGAATTTTCAAACCATGGTCAGCGATTTGACCAGCATGGATGTGGCCAATGCGTCGCTACTGGATGAAGCCACTGCGGCAGGTGAAGCCATGGTTATGTTGCATCGCATACATCAGCGCAACAATCGCAAATCCACGGCCAACACCTTTTTTGTCGCTGATACCGTATTCCCGCAAACGTTGGCGGTTCTGGAAAACCGTGCGGAGCCGCTGGGTATTAAGTTGGAGGTCGGTCAATTCCGTACGGTCGAAATGGACGGCCGGCTGTTCGGCGCGCTCATTCAATATCCTGATGCAGATGGATTGGTGTGCGACTACCGATCATTCGTCGAGCGTGCGCACGGGGCCAACGTGCCGGTCGCGGTGGCGACCGACCTGTTGAGTCTGGCGTTGCTTACTCCGCCTGGTGAATGGGGCGCGGATGTCGCATTCGGAAGCGCCCAGCGTTTTGGCGTTCCCATGGGCTACGGCGGTCCGCATGCCGCGTTTTTTGCCACGCATGAAGAATTTGTTCGCGAAATGCCGGGGCGGATCATCGGCGTTTCCGTTGATAAATTCGGACGGCCCGCCTACCGGATGGCATTGCAGACCCGCGAACAGCACATTCGCCGCGAAAAGGCCAAGTCCAATATATGCACCGCCCAGGCGTTGCTCGCCAACATCGCGGGATTCTTCGGGGTTTACCACGGACCGGAAGGCGTAAAAGCCATCGCGTTACGCGTGCATAAATTGGCCCGATTGCTGGAGGAGCAACTTGCTCGTTTAGGATTTGTGCAGACAAACCCGTACTTTTTTGATACAATACGCGTTTCGCTTGCCGCTGTTGCGGGTTGTTCGGTCGAATCCGTACGAAAATTGGCGGAAAAAGCTCGCTACAACTTCAATTACAGCCCCGACGGGCATGTCGGTATTGCGCTGGATGAAACGACTACATTCGACGATATAACTGATATTACAGGCGTTTTTGCCAAAGCGGCAGGCGTTTCATCAATCAAACCGGACGTTTCCTCGTATGATTCCATTGAGCTGGTTTACCACGAAGATCTCATACGTACGTCTGCGTTTATGACGGCGCCGGTGTTTTCCGCCCATCGATCTGAAACCGCGATGATGCGATACATCAAGCACTTGGAGCAGAAGGATTTAGGGCTAAACGATGCCATGATTCCGTTGGGGTCGTGCACCATGAAGTTAAATGCGGCGGCGGAGATGTTGCCGATTACCTGGCCGGAATTTGGCAAGTTGCATCCGTTTGCGCCATTGGAGCAAACCAGGGGTTATGCACAAATCTTTAAAGAGCTGGAAAAAATCCTTGCTGGAATTACCGGCTTTCATGCTGTTTCGCTTCAGCCAAATGCCGGTTCGCAAGGTGAATACGCCGGCTTGATGGCCATTCGCGCCTTCCACATCGCCCGGGGCCAGCCGCAACGCACCGTCGCCCTGATTCCGTCCAGCGCTCACGGAACAAATCCCGCCTCGGCGGTGATGGCCGGCATGGATGTTGTCATCGTGGCGTGTGATGCCGACGGACACATCGACATCAAGGATTTGAAGGCGAAGTTGGCGCAACATGCGGAACACCTCTCCACACTGATGATCACGTATCCTTCAACGTACGGCGTTTTTGAAGACAATGTTCGGGAAATCTGCCGGCTGGTCCACGATCACGGGGGACAAGTGTACATGGATGGCGCAAACATGAATGCGCAGGTCGGACTGACCAGTCCGGGGTTGATCGGCGCCGACGTGTGCCATCTGAACCTGCACAAGACATTCAGCATCCCGCATGGCGGTGGCGGCCCGGGAATGGGCCCGATCGGTGTGGCCAAACACCTTGCTCCGTTTTTACCCGGTCATCCGTTGGTGAAGGTCGGCGGTGATCAGGCGGTGCCCGCGGTTTCCGCCGCACCATGGGGAAGCGCCAACATTTTGTTGATATCCTATGGCTACATTCGCATGCTGGGTCGCGACGGCATGACCGAAGCCACCCGGTATGCAATCTTGAACGCCAATTACATCAAGGCGAGGCTTGAGCCGCACTTTGACGTGCACTTTGTCGGCAGTCGGGGACGGGTCGCTCATGAAATGATTTTTGACCTCCGCGAGTTGCGCGACAAGTCAGGCGTCGATGAACAAGATGTGGCCAAGCGCTTGATGGATTACGGATTCCATGCCCCGACGGTTTCATGGCCGGTACCCGGCACCATGATGATTGAACCCACGGAAAGCGAACCCAAGGAGGAGCTCGACCGGTTTTGCGATGCCATGATCTCCATTCGCGGCGAAATAGAAGCCATCATCAACGGAGAAATGGACCGCGAAGACAATGTTCTGAAAAATGCGCCGCACACCATTCAGGAGGTGACCGGTGATCATTGGTCCCACCGGTACACGCGCGAACAAGCGGCGTTTCCCGTTCCCGGACTCAAGCACCGCAAGTTCTGGCCGACCGTGGCGCGGATCGATAACCCCTATGGCGACCGGCACTTGGTGTGTTCGTGCGCGCCTGTGGAAAACTATACGGAGCCTGCCCCGGCGGGCATTCCCTGAAAACCAGTATGAACGAATCGGTCGGCCGTGCGTCCAACCATAACTCAATCTTGAAAGGAACTGATATGATCAAACGACTACTGATGGGTGTGTTATTAACTGCGGCAAGCGTTTCCGCGTTTGCTTATTCCAGCCTGAACGAATTGTTGACCGACATGAATCGGAAGCAGGTCGATGCGATTCGCGAATATATCGCCGCAAACCCGTCTGCTGACGACGCCGCCGAAGCCAGGGAACGTTTGGTCTATGGCCTGGTTTCCATTGATGATTTCACCGGCGCGGTGGAACTGCTTCTTGAGCGTTATTCGGAATTGCCGGAAGACAAATCAGAGGTGGAATTGAGTTATGCATTTGGGGAAATCGTAGTTCCGGTCATTCAACTCTACAAGATGGACGGCCGGAAAGATGACGCCCTGGCATTTATCGGGAGAGTTCGCGAAGACTTCAGCAACCATCAGATGGCGGACATCATCAACGAGACGCTGGAAGAATTTGCCGGCTCGTTTGATCAACCCGCGGTGGGAGACGAGTTGGAGATTGAATTCACCGCGATTGATGGCCGCGAAGTAAATCTGGCCGACCTCAAGGGCAAGGTTGTCCTGGTGGATTTCTGGGCGACGTGGTGTCTGCCATGCATCAAGGCAATGCCGGATCTGATGGCGGCCTACGATGAGTTCAAGGATCAGGGATTTGAAATAATCGGCATCTCGCTCGATAGCGATCGCGAAAAATTGGAGGATTATCTCTCGCGTGAAAATATCGCGTGGCCACAATATTTTGATGGCGAAGGCTGGGACTCGGACTTCGCCCGTCGCTATCGCATTGATGCCATTCCGGCCACATTCCTTATAGGTCGCGATGGACTCATCGCCGCCACGGATATTCCCGGCTCGGAGTTGAAAACTCAAGTTGCGGCGTTGCTCGCCCAATCCGAATCCTCCGACGAATAGGCGAAGAAAACCTCCCGCCATCCGGCCATGAATCAGAAGGTGACATTGGTCGGATTGGTCGAGGCGGCTTGTGCGCTGATTTTGTTCGGCACTATCGCGGGCTTCCTCGGAAGCGTCTCATGGGTTCTGGAGTTGTTTGACCACTTCCGTCTGCATTATCTGATCGGTGCGGTGGTGCTCGGGGGAGGGGCGTGGTGGTTGTCCCGACACCGGTGGGCGCTTGTGTGTCTTGTTATTGCGCTGATCAATTTATATTTGTGTCCCAGCGTCTGGCCATCTGGGGGCGTAGCGTTGCAAGGATCCGGCGAAACAGCGCATGTGCGCGTGGCCACCATAAATGTTCACACATCTAATCGCAATCACGCTGATGCCCTGCAAATGATTCGCGATGAATCACCCGACGTCCTTTTGCTTTTGGAGGTCGATGCGTTCTGGTGGGTGGGGCTTTCAGAGTTGCTGGACGATTACCGTGTATTGGGTGTGAATTTGCGGTCAGACAATTTTGGAATCGCGATGTTGGTTAAACCGGAATTCACCGGGCCGGGCCGGATTTTTTATCCGGGACAGTTTGGATTGCCGGCAATTCAAGCGACACTGTCTTCAACGAACGGCGCGACCTTTGATGTGATCGGAATACATCCGACACCACCCGCCAGTTTGGAATACCGGAACGAGAACCGCCGAATCCTGCGGGAAGTGGCGGGCATGGTTAAGGAATTGACCCATCCCGTGATACTGTTGGGTGACTTGAACACGACGCCGTGGTCCGGAAGTTTTCGGCGCTTGTTGGACGAGACAGGATTGGTGGATACCGCGCGCAATCACGGCTACCTGGCGACGTGGCCGACCCTGGCCGCGCCGATCTTGCGCATTCCTCTCGATCACTGCCTTGTGACGCCAAACATTCAGGTCGAAAAACGCTGGCTTGGCGCCCACGTTGGCTCCGATCATTTACCCCTGCTCGTGGATTTGCATATTCCGATTACAGCGCCGTAACACCGACGATCTGGAACCCCGCCGCCCTTGTCGGGGGCTATAGCGCAACGCGGTGAGGGCGCCGCGTCTTCATTGCTGGAATAATCGTCTTTATTTGCCTTTATTTTTGAGGCGCCGCATTTAATCATCCTGACATGTGTGGTATCGCCGGAATATGGAATCGAGATGGTCTGTTGGTGGGCGCGGAACAGATTCGCGCGATGAACGATGCGATTGCGCATCGCGGTCGCGATGATGACGGCGTGTGGGTGAGTGGCGATATCGGCCTCGGACATCGCCGCCTTGGCATCATTGATCCATCTCCCGCCGGCCACCAACCCATGCATGCCGCAGACCTCGGGTTATCGCTGATCTTCAACGGCGAAATTCACAATTACCTCGAATTGCGCGATGAATTAATTTCGCATGGCCATATTTTTCACACCAATACCGACACCGAGGTCGTGCTGGCCTCCTATGCGCAGTGGGGATTGGAATGCTTTGAAAAATTCAACGGCATGTGGGCAATTGCGATGTGGGACAAACGCAAAACCGAGTTGATCCTCGCCCGTGATCGATTCGGCATCAAGCCGCTGGTCTACGCGATGATCGGACGCGATGTGATCTTTGCTTCCGAAGCCAAAGCCATTCTTGCCGTCCGCCCGGATTTGAATCGCCCGAATTGGAAACAGGTTCACTCCTACCTTGCCCAATCCGTTACCGACATCGGACCGGAAACGTTTTTCCGGGATATACACTCATTGCCATGCGGCCACAGTCTTAAAATTACCCTTTCCGGCGAGACCATGATTCGAAACTGGCAGTTTCAACCCGGCCAGGAAACGCCTCGCAAAGATGCCGGGCGCGAGTTGCGTCATTTACTGACCGACGCTGTTCGCCTGCGTTTGCGCAGTGATGCGCCTCTTGGCGTCTGGTTGAGCGGCGGACTCGACTCCAGCATCATCGCGCTTCTTGCCGCACAGATTTCGACAAAACCGGTGAGATGTTTTTCGCAACGTTACGATCAGTATCCACGGTTTGACGAAAGCGACTACATCAACGCCGTTGTAGAAGCTTCGCCGCAAATCGAAGTGGAATGGGTTCATCCGAACGCGGACAATCTGCTGGATACCATCCGCGATATTGTCATAAGCCACGATGCGCCGACCGTTTCTCGCGGACGTCACGCAAGCTGGACGCTGGCCCGCGAAACCTCGAAAAATGTTCGTGTAGTCCTTTCCGGCGACGGAGCCGATGAATTGCTCGGCGGATATCAAACCTTCGCCGCTCCGTACCTGTTGGACCGCATCATGAGTCCCGCGCCCGGAGCCACTCGATCACCCTCTCGTTTATGGGATGAATTCACATCGGTGCGGCATGTTGCCCATCCGGGATTGAATCGTCGGCAATTGTTTATGCGGGGGATTTTGAGCCGCCTGGGCATTATGAGCGGCGGCATGCACTCGATTGTAACCCGGGATTATGAGCGTGAATACGGTCCGGCGAATCCCGATCATCATTTTGCGGCGTGGGCAAACTCACGAGGCCACAAACCCTTCACGAGTTGGCTTAACAATGCGCTGTGGCGCGAATTTTATTGGCGCGGATTGCCGGAAATGATGAAAGGTTTCGATTCCATGTCCATGGCGCACACGCTGGAAATGCGCTCGCCGTTTCTGGATCATCGCGTGGTCGAATTCTGTTTTTCCCTGCCGTACCATGATAAAATCCGGAATGGCGTGACCAAACACCTCCTGCGGTCAGCTTTTGCGGATTTATTACCTGAAAAGATCTGCCGCCGACACCGTAAATTGGGTTTTCCTTCGCCGTTGTTCCACTGGTTTGGCCGCCCGGAGTTTATTCGCGAGGCATCGGGTTTCTTGCGTGACGGAAATGCCGTGACGTGCGGTGTATTTGATGCAAAAAAGCTCGATCATGCCTTGCGGCATCTCGCGCAACATGAAAAGCTGTCGAAAACACCGAGGCATGTATTGCTGTGGAACTGGCTGTCACTGGAGTGGTGGTTTCGCATGTACCGGATATCCGCATGAAAGAGCGACTTGAAACATGGCGAAATGCACTGGTTCCGCGTTGGCGGCGGTTTCTGTTTGTCGCGTTGCGGTATCATCACCGGTTTGTTCGCCGAAGCACGGTAATTGCCGTCACCGGCAGTTGTGGCAAAACCACGGCCAAGGAGCTGCTGTACCATGTTCTTTCATCGAAATGGCGGGGAACCAAGGCCAAGGGAACGCGCAACGGTTTTTATGCAAATGCGCTTGTCTTGTTGCGTACGATTCCCTTGTGGCATCGCTTTTCCGTGATCGAAGCCGGCACGGATCAGCCCGGCAAACTTGATGTTCTTTGCCGGGCTTACCGTCCAGATGTCGGCGTAGTGCTGATGGTTGGACTCGATCACTACCGATCATTTCGGAATCGCGAAGCTGTTGCAGAAGAAAAAAAGGCCGTGGTCGCGCATCTGCCGGAAAGCGGCCTGGCCGTGTTGAATGCTGATGACGACCTGGTATTGTCCATGGCTCAACAGACAAAAGCACATGTTGTCACATACGGGACATCGCCCGGCGCGGATATTCGCGCAGAAAATATTTCCGCCAATTGGCCGGAACGGTTGGCCTTTGACGTGATCATCAATGGTGAACGCAGTCGGGTTCAAACCCGTTTGTGCGGAGATATGTGGTTGCCCTCGGTTTTGCCGGTCTTTGCCGTGGCGCGTCATATGGGTGTGGCCGTTGCGGAAGTCATAGCGGCCATTGAAACACATGAGGCTCACGAGTTACGCATGGATCCGCGGGAAATGCCGGATGGATCCACGTTTCTTCTGGATGATTGGAAGTCGCCGTTTTGGTCGATCGATCGTGCGGTTGATTTTATTTCCAAGGCGCAGGCGCCGCAAAAAATACTTGTTCTCGGCACGATATCCGACTCGCCCGGCGGTCTTTCCAAGCGGTACGCACAAGTCGTGAGGAAGGCGTTGGATCATGTTGACTACGTCATCATAACCGGAAGCGTGGCCGACATGTTCAAGACGTTGCATGATAAATTTGACCCCGCAAGGGTCCGTATTGTTCCCGACATTCGAAACGTGACGGCTTGTCTGGATGAAATCATGATGCCGGGAGCCTTGGTCATGCTCAAGGGCACCAACAAGCAGGATCATTTGTCCCGCCTTATGCACAATCGCATACGGCCGGTAAAGTGCTGGAGCCGGGATTGCCGCCTGCAAATTTCCTGTGCGAATTGTCGTCATCTGTTCAGAGGCGAGCCGTGATGCCCGGATGGATGGGGCGGTTGAAGGTGCGTGCGCTCGTTGTGATTGCAAAAGTGTATCGATTTTTGCTTCTTCCTCGAGTGCACGTTATCACGGTCACCGGCAGTTGCGGAAAAACCACCGCCAAGGACGCGATTCATCACGTGTTGTCGTCAAAATATGGCGGCATCAAAACCCGCCAATCGCTAAACAGTTTGGCGTCCCACCTCAACGCGGTTTTGCGGACCCGTCCCTGGCATCGCTTTTGCGTGCTTGAAGCCGGGATTTTCACGCGCGGGCAATTGCACGACATGATCCAGGCCATCAGGCCGGACATCGGAGTTGTGTTGACGGTTGGATATGATCACTACAGCGAATTTCACGGACCCGAAGCCGTGGCGGCTGAAAAAGTGCAGGTGGTGACACGTCTGGCGAATAACGGCCTGGCCGTGTTGAATGCAGACGATCCTTTTGTATCCGCCATGGCGGAAAAAACCGGAGCCAAGGTGGTGATGTATGGACGGTCTGACAGAGCTGAACTTCGCGTGGAAAACGTAGCAAGCAGGTGGCCGGAGCGCTTGTCGTTCGATGTGGTGTCGGGTTCGGAACGTTGTCACGTTCAGACCCGTTTTTGTGGTGAGTTTTGGGTCGCCGCGTTATTGCCGGCCATTGCTTGTGGTATGCGGTTGGGGATGTCGCTGGAGGAGGCGGCAACAGCATTGACGACTTTGGAGCCGACCTATCAACGGATGTTTCCGGTGACCATGCCGGATGGTGTCAGTTATATTTTGGATGACTGGAAAGCCTCATATTGGACGTTGGACTATGCGATTAATTTTATGGTCGAAGCCAGGGCGTCAAAAAAGATCATGGTGCTTGGGTCAGTGGCGGATCATTCAGGATCTGCGGAGCGGATTTATCGACGGTTGGTCAGAAAAACATCTCCGGTTGTCGATGTAATGATTATTACGGGATCAAAAATCCGGTTTGCCAGGAATGCGCCCAAGGGAAGTCCGCTCAACAATGTATTGCTTGTTCCGGAAATTAAGGATGTCGCGGATATTTTGCGAAGAGAGTCAACTCCCGGCTCTCTGGTTATGCTCAAGGGTACAACCAAGTTGGATCATTTAATTCGGTTGTTTCACAACCATGAAAAACCCATTTCATGCTGGCGAACGGACTGCCGGATAAACTTTCACTGCCGTCCGTGTCCGGAACTTTACCGGCGGGAGACCTGAAAACAGGCGTTTTATGGAGATGCCGCGCCGATATCGTGCGATCCCCGATGATTGTTTAATGGCGATGTTTCGTTGTAAAATCGCCGCGAGACGGTATAGTTTCCCGGTCAGTTTAATCAATGCAATGGAGACACCATGAGCACACGCATCGAAAAAGATTCGCTTGGCGAGTTGGAAGTTCCGGCCGAGGCCTACTACGGGGTTCATACCTGCCGTAGTTTGAGAAATTTTGATGTGGCCGGGGAGCCGATCCCGCTCGAGATGATTCACGGCATGGTAAAACTAAAATGGGCCTGTGCCCGCGCCAATCATGCGCTTGACATGCTTCCGAAAAATAAACTGGAAGCCATAACCAAGGCTTGTGAGTTGATTCTAGGCGGCGAGTTTACCGACCAGTTTCCCGTGGATTGTTTCCAGGCTGGATCCGGAACCTCGTCCAATATGAACGTCAATGAAGTGATCGCCAACATCGCCAACGAAGTGCTGGGCGGAAAACGCGGCGACCGCGGCCTGGTGCACCCGAACGACGATGTGAACAAGGGGCAGTCCACCAACAACATATTTCCGTCCGGCATTCGCGTCGCCTGCGTGGATTTGACCGATGTGTTGATTCCGGCGCTTCAGGGATTGATTGATGCCCTGCACGCCAAGGGGCGCGAGTTTTCCGATGTCATCCGGAGCGGCCGGACGCATTTGCAGGACGCGGTTCCCGAAACGTTGGGCCAGGCGTTTGACGCATGGGCGCACGCTTTGCAGAAAGATGTCCGGCGCATCGAGGCCGCGCGCGACCGCTTGCTCGAAATCGGCGCCGGCGGAAACGCCATCGGCACCGGCGTGAATACGAAAAAAGCCTTTCGCCCCGAAATTGCAAGGGCCATGGGTGAAATCACCGGCAAGTCGTATCGCCAGGCGGAAAACGGCATAGAGATTACCCAGTTCCTGACCGACATGGCCGACATGTCGGCGGCGTTGCGGTTTACGGCCATGGACATCGCCAAATGTTGTAACGATCTGCGTCTGCTGACGTCGGGACCGAATACCGGTTTCGCCGAGGTGACGCTACCGGCGGTTGAACCTGGGTCGTCGATCATGCCGGGCAAGATCAATCCGAGTATTTGCGAGGCGGCGAACATGGCCTGCATCCAGGTGATGGGCAACGACCATGCCGTTCAGTTGGCCGCGAATGCCGGACAACTCGAGTTGAATACCCACATGCCGGTCACTGGCCTGAATCTGGTAAAATCGTTCCGGATTCTGCACCGGACCGCGATCATGCTTTCGGAAAAATGCATCAAGGGCATCATCGCCAACCGCGAGCGTTGCTACCATTATTTTGAAACCAGCGGTGGATTGGGCACAATTTTGAACCCGGTTCTGGGTTACGACAAAGTGGCCGCGCTGGTGAAGGAATCGCTGAAAACCAAAAAAACTGCGCGTGAAATCGTGATCGAAAAAGGAATCATGACCGGCGAGGAGTTCGACAAGCTGGTCAAGAACTGCACCGGACCGAATCTGGACTGAACAAAATGACAACTTCACTTCCTTTGTTTCCTTCTGTTAAAAACAAAAATTTATAAGGATCAACACATGAGCCAAACCAAGCCTCTGAAATCAACTGTCGGCCGCAAATACATCATGGCCGTGTCGGGCATTTTCCTGATGCTGTTCCTGATCGTCCACCTCGTCGGAAACCTGACCTTGTTCGTACCGGACGGCGGCGAGATGTTCAACCAGTACGCCCACAAGCTCGAAAGCATGGGGCCGTTGCTTTATGTCGCCGAGGCCGGTCTGCTGGCGATTTTTCTGTTTCACGTGATCACCGCGTTTCAGGTCTACGCCGAAAAGCGTCGCGCCCGCCCCGATAGCTATGCCGTGACCGCCAGCAAGGGTGGCAACAGCCGGATGACCGTGGCGTCGAAATCCATGATTTACACCGGCATCATTTTGCTGATTTTTATTCCCGCGCACATCTGGATGTTCAAGTTCAACTCCGGAAAGGATCATCCGACGGCAACCGTTCATGGCGAGGAAGTGAAGGATTTGTACACGGTGGTGGCTGACGCGTTCAGCAATCCGTATGTCGCGTTTGGTTATACAGCCGTCATGCTGTTGTTGGGCCTGCACCTGCGCCACGGGTTCTGGAGCGCGTTGCAGTCGCTGGGCGCCATGTGCCCGAAAGGAACGAAGGCGATTTACGCCGCCGGGCTGGTCTTTGCGGTGCTTCTGGCCGGAGGATTTCTGCTGTTGCCGCTCTACTTTTATTTTGCCAGTTGTTTTTCCTGTAATGGAGGTGCGCTGTGAGTTCGATCAAACTTGATTCGAAAATTCCGTCCGGTTCGATTGCCGACAAGTGGAGCAATCACAAAGCCAATATCAAGCTGGTCAGCCCGGCCAACAAGCGCAAGCACACCCTGATCGTGGTGGGAACCGGATTGGCCGGTGGCGCCGCGGCGGCATCGCTGGGCGAACTCGGTTACAATGTGTTGAACTTCTGCATTCAGGACAGCCCGCGCCGCGCACACAGCGTGGCCGCGCAAGGCGGAATCAACGCCGCGAAAAATTACCAGAACGACGGCGACAGCGTTCACCGGCTTTTTTATGACACGGTCAAGGGGGGCGACTTCCGCGCCCGCGAGGCGAATGTCCATCGCCTGGCCGAACTAAGCGTGAATATCATCGACCAATGTGTCGCTCAAGGCGTTCCGTTTGCGCGAGAGTACGGCGGCACACTGGCCAACCGTTCTTTTGGCGGCGCCCAGGTCTCCCGCACATTTTATGCGCGCGGCCAAACCGGACAGCAATTATTGCTGGGCGCGTACGGGCAGTTGATGCGCCAGGTGGATGCCGGACGCGTGAAGCTGTTTGCCCGCCGTGAAATGCTGGATGTGGTCATGATCGATGGCGTGGCTCGAGGCGTTATCTGCCGAAATCTGGTCACTGGCGAAATCGAATCGTATGCCGCCGATGCGGTAATCGTCGCGACCGGTGGTTATTCCACGGTGTTTTTCCTGTCCACCAACGCGGTTAACTGCAATGCCACCGCGATTTGGCGTTGTCACAAGCGCGGTGCGTTGTTCGCGAATCCGTGTTTCACGCAGATTCACCCGACTTGCCTGCCGCAAATGGGCGAAACGCAGTCGAAACTCACGTTGATGAGCGAAAGTCTTCGCAACGACGGACGGGTTTGGGTCCCCAAAAACAAAGGCGACAAACGCCCGCCCAACGAAATACCTGAAGGTGAGCGTGATTATTTTCTCGAACGGAAATACCCGGCGTTCGGCAATCTGGTGCCACGGGACATCGCGTCGCGCGCGGCCAAGGCCATTTGCGATGATGGGCGCGGAGTGGGGCAGACCGGTTATTCCGTATATCTGGATTTTGCCGACGCGATCAAGCGTTTGGGTCAGGCCACGATCAAGGAGCGGTACGGCAACTTGTTTGCCATGTACGACGAAATCACCGCGGACGATCCGTACCACACGCCGATGCGCATTTACCCGGCGCCTCACTACACCATGGGCGGTCTGTGGGTTGATTACAACCTGATGAGCACGATTCCGGGCCTGCACATACTGGGCGAAGCCAACTTCTCCGACCACGGCGCGAATCGACTTGGAGCCAGTGCGTTGATGCAGGGTCTTGCCGACGGTTACTTTGTCATTCCTTATACGATAGGCGACTACATCGCCAGCAACAAACTGGGCAAGGTCGACACTGATCACGAGGCGTTCCGCACGGCGGTGGCCGGGGTCAAGGAAAGCACCGCGCGGTTGTTGGCGGTGAAGGGAAGCAAAACGGTCCGCGACTACCATTGGGAGTTGGGGCGAATCATGTGGGACAATGTCGGGATGGGTCGCAATGCCAGGGGGCTTGCCCGCGCCATCAGCGACATCGGCGCATTACGCGAAGATTTCTGGAAAAACGTGAAGGTCGGCGGATCCGGAGAGGACTTCAACAAGAGCCTCGAATTTGCCGGTCGCGTGGCGGATTTCCTTGAGCTTGGCGAATTGATGGCCCGCGATGCGCTGACCCGCAACGAATCGTGCGGCGGTCATTTCCGCGAAGAGTTTCAAACGCCGGAAGGCGAAGCATTGCGAAACGACGACGAGTATTGCCATGTCTCCGCTTGGGAATACAAGGGCGAAAACGCCGAACCAGCGCTTCACAAAGAGTCGCTTTCATTCGAAAACGTTCACCTTGCCCAGCGCAGTTACAAATAACGGAACGGGAATAAAATCATGAAATTCAATTTAAAAATCTGGCGTCAGGAAGGTCCGGAACTGCCGGGGGCGTTTCGGGACTATGCGATCGATAACATCATTCCGGAAATGTCGTTTCTGGAAATGCTCGACGCATTAAACGAAGAACTCATCAAGAAGGGCGAGGAGCCGGTGGCGTTCGACAGTGATTGCCGTGAAGGTATCTGCGGAACCTGCGGGTTGGTCATCGACGGCATGGCGCATGGTCCGAAGCTTGCCTGCACAACCTGCGAGGTTCGCATGCGCGTGTTTGAGGACGGATGCACCATCACGGTGGAACCGTTCCGGGCCAAGGCGTTTCCGGTGATCAAGGATTTGGTAGTCGACCGCACCGCGTTTGACCGGATTATTTCCAAGGGCGGATATGTCTCGGAAAATACAGGTTCCGCGCCGGATGGAAATGCCATTCCCGTGCCCAAGGACATTGCTGAAAAAGCCATGGATTCCGCGGCGTGCATTGGTTGCGGCGCCTGCGTGGCCGCGTGTCCCAATGCGTCGGCATCGCTTTTTGTCAGCGCCAAGATTTCCCAGTTCGCCTTGTTGCCGCAAGGGCATGCCGAGCGTAAATCACGCGCGCAGAATATGGTGAATCAAATGGATGATGAAGGTTTCGGCAACTGCTCGAACCACGCGGAATGTGAAGCGGCCTGCCCCAAGGGCATCAGCATCGAAAACATCGCCCGCATGCGCGTCGAATACATGCGGTCTTTGCGGTAGAGGAGTGGATCCCCGGCTTCCCCGCCGGGGTGTCAACTTTGCAACACCGGCATTCCTTCCCGTGTTATTCGTCGACTTGCACTAATAACAGCTTGTCGAACTGCAATGCGCCCATTGCGCCGGTGTTGTTGACGTTGATGACCACGCGGATCCAGGCGGCGCTTTCAGGCGCCGTAGCCTGCAACGTCACCAGCTCCCAATCCATATCGCATTCGGGGATTGTCGCCGTTTCGGTGGATAATAGTGTCTGGTGGTCCTCACTCCAGAACTCAAGTTTTACCTCCTGTGTGCGAGCCACCCATTCGGCATCACAGAAAAACCATCCGCTGAACTGATATGTGTGGCCGGCGATTGCCTCCACCTCCTGCCACATGCCGCCGTAATGCCCCTGATTGGCCCAGATTCCCCGGACCGCGCCGACGAAATCACCATCTTTGCCCCGCCATCGCTCCCGGGAGGCGCTTCCCCAGTAATCGCCATGCTCGTCCGGCGAACCCATTTTCCAGTATTTTGCTTCATTGAGTATTTTCGAATCCGCCTCGTCTTCAAAACTGGCGTTCCGCAACAGATTGTTTCCCTGTGCGACATCAAACCATGAAGCCATGCACCATCCCGCCACAATTCCCAACAACATGCATTTCCGCATCTTTCCAAATTCCCCCATTGCCAACCAACCCGAATTTTCCAATGATTGGAAAAACAGTTCAGCATTTTTTCCAATGATTGGAAAGTTTCTTTCATGAGCAACCGCCGGTTTGAATTTGGCATTGATCAGCTTTTGCGGGCGAAACCAAATGTTTTGCCGGGAAAAAGGTTCGGTCTGGTCGCCCATTCCGCGAGCGTGGATGCGTCCGGGTGTTCGTCGGCAGAGAGGCTTCACGTACGTTATGGCGAAGGACTTGCCGCGTTGTTCAGTCCCGAACACGGCTACTTCGGCAGTGCCGGCGCCGGCGAAAAAGTTCGATCCTCCCGCCATCCTGCCTGGGGCATACCGGTTCATTCCTTGTATGGTGAAACGCGAAGACCATCCGCCGCGATGCTGGCCGGCCTGGATGCGGTGGTCTTTGATTTACAAGACCTTTCCATTCGCTGTTACACCTATGTCTCGACGTTGCGGTATTTGCTGGAGGCCGCCGCGGAACATCGGGTCGGTGTTGTAGTGTGCGAACGACCCAATCCGTTGGTCGGAGTGGTTGATGGCCCGATGCTGGACAAACGTTACGAAAGTTTTGTCGGTTGTTTTCCCGGGCCGTTGGTTTATGGGATGAACGCAGGTCGGGCCGCGTTACTTTTGGTAAAGCATCTGAAGCTGAATGTGGATGTGCACGTCATGACGTGCCGTGGCGAACAAGCGCCGGATCACGCATGGATTTCTCCATCGCCCGCCATTCGCAACCGTCACAGCGCTTTGTGTTATCCGGTCACCGTTTGTTTCGAAGCCCTGCCGGTCGTGGATTACGGAAGATCGTCGCTTATGCCGTTTGAATTGATTGGCGTCGCCGGACTTTCAGCGCGCGAGTTTTCCGGTCGCATGTTGGACTTGAACCTGCCCGGATTGTTGTTTCATCCGATCACGTACGAGAAAAACGACGCAGTTTATGGCGGCGCTCGCATCGCGGTCACGGATCCCGGAAAATACCGGCCGATTGCGGCCGCCGTTGCCGTGTTGGATGTGTTGCAAAAAATGAAGAGCGCAGGTTTTGTGTGGAAGACCAGGGGGTCGCGCCCGGCGTTTTTTGATCAGCTGTTCGGAACCGGTGCCGTGAGAAAAGCGCTTCAGGCCGGAGTGTCGTGGCGCAAAATTGTTTCATCCTGGCAACCCGTCATCACGCGCTGGAAGGCGAAAGCAAATCGTTAAATGCCGCCGATTCGCAAAGCTTTTATTCTTGCCGCGGGTTTTGGGACGCGACTGTTGCCGCTTACCCGCATTGTTCCCAAGCCGCTTTTGCCGCTAAACGGAATCCCCATGATCGAGCGTGCTTTGTCGATGGTGCGTTCGTGGGGCGTGCGCGATGTGGTGGTCAATGTGCATCACGGTGCTGACGCTCTGGTCGCGCACGTGCTTCAACGCAGACATGATGGATTACGCATCGCTATTTCATTCGAACCGGAAATTCTTGGCACCGGCGGCGCGTTGACCCGCGCCGCCTGGTTTTTTGATGATGGAAAACCTTTCTGGGTTGTAAATGCCGATGTGGCGGCCCGCGTGGATGGACAAAAAATTGTCCGAGGATTTGTTTCCGGGAAAACCATTGCGTCGGCCTGGTTGATGGCGACACGCGGTCCACGCACCGTGGAGTGTCGCAACGGTGTAATTACAAATTTTGAAACGAAGAACCGCGGCGCGGAAGGCACATATACGTTCTGCGGCGTCCACCTCGTGAATCCCGCCGTGCTGAACTATCTTCCAAAACAGGGTTTTGCCTCCATCATCGAAGCCTATAAAAGTGCCATGGCCGATGGATGGCGCGTTGCCGGGATTCCGGTCGAGCGAGCGTTTTGGGCCGATGTCGGCACGCCGGAGCAATACGTCAATGCGGAATCGGAGTTAAAGCAAATCGAGAAACACACATCTTCCGGCAGGTCCGAAAATGCCGTCGTCATACGAAAAGGGGTCATTGTTGGTCCCGGCGTGCCGATGCGTGATTATGCCGGCATCATGGCGCTTCCGGTTGATGCGCTGGATCGCGATGAGTTGGAGGCAATTCGAAAATGGAAACACTTTCGACCTGATGCGATCGCTTGTCCTTTGTCGCCGCGCGGTTCCGCGCGATCGTTCACACGGCTGTATTCGGGTAGAAAAACGGCCATCATGATCTGCCATCACTCCGAGCGCGAGGAAAACAAGCTGTATTCCTCACACACGCGATTTCTCGGGTTGTTGGGTATTCCTGTTCCGGAGGTGCTGGTCGAGAACGCACCCCTTGGCATAACATTATACAGCGATGTCGGCATAACCTCCGTGCAGGATCTTGCGCCGACATGGTCGCAGGCCAAGCTTCTCGCGTTGTATCGCGAGGTCCTTTCGACCATGCAAAGTTTCCACGAAAAAGGCGGCGCGTTGGCTCGTCGGAAAAACATTCATTTGATGCCGGCTTTTGACGAGGCGCTGTACGCATGGGAGCACAATTTGTTTGCCGACCTGTTTTTGCGCGACCACCTTCGTGTTTCAGAACGGCAATGTGAAAGGATTAAACAGGAACTTAAGGATATCTCTTTTGAGTTGATCGCGTTGCCGCCTGTTTTGGTGCACCGTGATTTACAGTCCAGCAATATCATGATCAAAAGCGGGCGCTGGTCATTGATTGATTATCAGGGGATGAGAATGGGGCCAGCGGTGTACGATCTGGCTTCACTCTTGTGCGACCCCTATATTAAAATCACCAAGACCACACGAGATTCGTTGCTGGAATATTATGCGGACATCGCCATGCCGGAGTCGAATGTGCGGGAAATGTTCTGGTCGGCGGCGGTGCAACGATTGGGTCAGGCGCTGGGAGCTTATGCTCGCTTGAGCCGTATTCCCGGAACCGGACATTTTGCGCGGCACATTCCCGTGGCGACACGCAGTCTGGCGGAAGCGTTGACGCATGTGAAGGGGCTTGATGCGCTGAAGGAGATCATCGTCCGGTGAGTATAACCCCAGAGATAAATCGTCAGCGCACACTAAAGGCGGCGGCATCCACCTGGCTGGTATTAAAGGCGGCGCTGAAATCTTTCGGCGCCAACCGGAACCTGGAAATTGCCGCGACACTTGCCTTCTATGGCTTTTTATCGCTCATGCCGTTGCTTTTGATGACGATTATACTGCTGGGCGCTTTTCTTCGTTCATCCGATGCCGTGTCACACGCATTAACGCATGTGTTGACGGATATTTTCCCGGCTTTTCAAGAAGGACTTCTTGCAGATCTCCATGAGATAACCGGCGGCGGCGCGTTGAGCCTGATCAGCGCCGGACTTTTGATGTGGTCCATGACGCCGCTCTCCGGCGCGCTTCGAACCGCGCTGGCCCGCATGTTTAAAACGCCGATACAGCGACCATTTCTAAAGTCCAAGATCGTCGACTTGGTGGCGGTGCTGGCGTTTCTTGTACTTTTCCTGATTCTGGTCAGCGTGAAAATTGTCATACCGGAAGCGGCTTCGGCGTGGTTGACTCTTGTTGCGGGAACCATACTGCCATTTGTTTTGACCACCGCGTTTATCGGACTTTTTTTCAGGGTTTTTTCCCCGGTGCGACTTACGTGGCGTCAATGGTTGCTGGGCGCGGTATTTGTTACACTGTTGTGGGCGGTTATGCGCAATCTTTTCGTGGTGTTTGTTCAATACAATCCGAATTACGGTTACGCCTTTGGCTCGCTTAAAGCGATATTCCTGTTGATTGCATGGGTGTATTATTCCTTTGCCGCCCTGCTCTTCGGGGCCGAAGTGATGGCCAATACGTATCGTCGTGATGCCTTGCTTTTGCGGGAGCTTCTCGAAAAAACCGGAAAGTCCGGCCCTGCCGACAGTGTGTTGATGCGGAAGTTCGCGCGGGATGTGGCGGCCGGATGTTCATTGTTCAGGGAGGGCGACGCCGGCGACGAAATGTTTGTTGTGCTGGATGGGGCGATGAAGCTTTCGCGGGAAGGGCGGGAATTGGCCGTGATGAAGCAGGGCGATTATTTCGGAGAGATGTCGCTCTTAAGTCGCGCTCCGCGTTCCGCATCCGCAACCGCGCTGGTTGATTCCCGCCTGGCAGTAATCAATCAGGGAAATTTTGATCTGCTTGTCCGCGAAAATCCGGTTCTGGTGCGAGGGCTTTTGGAGGAGTTGGCCCGTCGCCTCGCGGAAACCAATCGCAAACTGAACCGCTCTTGATTCACTATTACCGTGAACGTTCCGCGAATGGACGCACGATCAGCTTGATAATTCAGACGAATATGGTTAAAACTCAACGAAATACGTTGTCGGGGTCGATTTAGCCGTGTTTAGGAGAACATTATGGTAACCACATTCAGTCCGCCTGCCCGTCCCAAAAAACCCAAAAAAGACATACTTCCCATCGCGCTTGGCGTTGTGGCCGCGTTATTGCTGGCCGGTTTTGTTTATTATTTCCTGCAAACCGGCGCGAAATCCAATCAAGCCGAAACGCTTGCATCCGGAGTCTTGGGCGTTGCCGAAGCGGCGGGTTCCTCCGCAGTAACCGCCGAATCTCTTTCCGACACACCGGAAGCCGCATTGAAAGCCCTGGCCGATGAGGTCGGCGCAAAATTGGCGACGTTGGATGGATTGCGCAACCAGGCAGAGCAGGCGACCGCCTCGCTGAACCAGGCCCAATCCGAACTTGCCGGAACATTGACGCAACTCAATGACGCAACCACGCAATTGGATGCCGCTCGTCGCGATGCATCGGCCCGCGCCACGGAATTGAGCGAAGCGCGCCAGAGCGCTCAAAGCGCGCAACAGGAAGCCGCCCGCTTGCAGGGTGTCGTGGCCGGGCTGGAAGCCCGGCTACGGGAACTGGAAGGTGAGCGTGTGCAAACCGGGGGCGAACCCGAAGAGGTCGTCGCCAAGGTTGAAGACGCTTCGCCGGTCGCAGTGGCGGAAGAACCGGTCGCCGAAGAACCGGTCGCCAAAGAAGCGGAAGTCAAGCCGTCGGCAAAAAAGAGTACCGCGTTTGTGGTGCCGGAAGGTGTTTCCCGCACATTTAAAACCGTGCGATACGACCCCCGAAAGTCGACGCTGACATTCATCACGGTCGATGACCAGATGTTGACGTACAATAAAGTGCCCGATGGCGTTTACGATGAATTGATCAATGCCCCGGTCTTTGATGTTTATTATCGGTTTCGCATTCTCGACGTATTTGAGTCGGACCCCAACGACCGGGATTTGCTCAAGACCATCAGGCGTTAATTTAATAATCGAAACGAGTAACTTATGGTCAAACGAACCACCATCGCCGATATTGCCCGTGAGGCGGGATTTTCCCAAAGCACCGTCTCACTTGTGATCAACAACAACCCCCGCATCAGTGAAGATACGCGGGCCAAGGTGTTGAGCGCCATTGAAAAATATGGCTACAAACCGAACATTCAAGCCCGCGGGTTGGCGTTGCGTTCCAGTCGCATTATCAGCGTGGTGTTGCCGGATATTCCGCATGTGTTCGCCGACAACTACTTTGGTGAATTGCTGGGCGGCATTTATGCCGGCGCCTCGGAGGCCGGCTTCAAAGTGCTGGTTGATCTGGCCAACATGAAGTTTATACGCACCCAGGAATTTCTCAACATGCTCGATATGCAACAGGCCGACGGCATGTTGTTTCTCGGCTCCACCAACTACGATCAATTTCTCTCGGTTTTTCACGAGAAGAAATATCCTTTTGTTCTGGTGAATAATTATTTTCCGCAGTGGAACATTGACTATGTCACGGCGGATTATGCATATGTCGCGAAACTGGCCGCTGAACACTTGCTCGGGCTGGGTCACCGGAAAATCGGCATCATCACCGGTACCAACGTGCAGACGGCGGTCGATCTTCTGGAGGCTTTTGAAGCGTGTCTAAAGGAGGCGGGTATTCCGTCGGAAGACATGCCTTGGGCCGATGGCCGGTACAGTGAAAAAATTGGATACGAAGCCGCTCGTGTGGTTATGACCTTGAATCCGAACCTGACCGCGATCATGTGCGGCAACGACACGATGGCCATCGGCGCGATACGGTATTTGAAATCGCGGGGACTGCGGGTTCCTGAAGACATCTCCGTGATGGGTGTCGAAAATCTGCCGTCAGCGGTTTTGTCGATTCCCAAGCTGACCACAGTTTCCAATCGTCTGCACGATCTCGGTGCGTTGGCCAGCAAGCAGTTGCTGGCGCTGACGCGCGAAGAAATTACCTCGTCCACGGAGAAACTCAAGGGCGAGTTGATTATTCGCGACTCCACCGCCCCGGTTCGGCCGGGCTGATCAGGGTGTTTGTTTACCGTCCGGAATTCCCAATACCTTCGGGCAATCGAGGGCTTCAAGCGGCGTGATTAGAGCCAGGCGGTCTGCCCGACGGCAAACCGTGGTATCGCATGCGCCTGTGGCGCATAAAGAAGCATGGCTTGTTCCAATATCAATGCCGTATAGCCATGTCACCGCCCTGGTTCGTCCGGGCTGATCAGGGTGTTTGGCGTGATTTGACGGCCGCCCGGCGCTGGCGGACCGCTTCAAATAGCAAAATCGTCGCCGCGCAACTTACGTTGAGCGAATCGATTTTTCCTAGCATGGGAATGCGAACCCGGAGGTCCGCACCATTCATCCAGCGTTCGCTCAAGCCGAATTTTTCCGTTCCGACAACTATCGCCACACCCTGTTTCATGTCCGCATCGGTGTATTCAAGGTTTCCTTCAGGCGTTGCGGCAAGGACCGCAAGATTCTTTGCCCGGCACCAGGCCAGCGCTTCCGCGGCGTCCACCTGGACCACCGGCAATGTGAATAATGTTCCGACGCTGGATCGGACCACATTCGGGTTGTTGATGTCGGTACGCGGATCACAAACGATAACGGCATGAACACCCGCGGCATCGGCTGATCGCAACAGAGATCCGAGGTTGCCCGGCTTCTCGATGGCTTCGGCAATAACCACCAACGGATTGGCCGGCAGATGAATATCCGCCAACGTTCCAGCCACCGGGGCGCCCAGCGCCAGAAGGCCTTCCGGGCGGTCGCGATAAGCTATTTTTTCGAACACCGGGGGCGTGCAGGTGATTAGCTCCATGTCGGCGGTGCGACACATGGCCAACAGCTCATCTTCGTTTTCGCCGAGAAAATGCTCGCGGCAGTAAAAGAGAACGGAAACCGGCCATTTGTTTTCAACGGCGCGCCGAACTTCACGGTAGCCCTCGATGATAATCCGGCTGTGTGTATCGCGATGGCCCCGCTTGCGAAGCTTCACAACTTCCTTGATGCGTGGATTCTGTGCGCTCGAAATAATCAAATCCGGTTTCATGTCGGGCATTTTTATGGAAATAGATGTAAAGACAACAGGATAATTTGAAAAACCTTGTCCTGATGGGCGAAAATATTTCGGCGTCAAAGTGGGTTAAGGTAAATTCTTGTTGAACGCGCGGCTATGCATTATGGTCTACGGTTATGAGGGTTATGGTGAAGAAATTGGCAATTTTAGTGTTGGCTGGCGCGGTTGTCGCGCCGTCCGGCCTTTTCGCCTCGACGAGCTTTGATCGTTATCAGGTCATTCTTAACCGCAAGCCCTTTGGTTCGCCACCTCCGCCTCCGGAAGTCGTGAAGCCGCCGCCGCCGCGCGCCGATTCTTTCGCCAAAAGCCTGCGCCTCTCGATGATTGTGGAAACAGACGATGGCGACGTGCGTATCGGATTCGTGGATAACCGCTCCGGTCGCTCCTATTCGTTGATTCCCGGCGAAGCGCAGGACGGTATTGAATTGGTCTCGGCCAGCTTTGACGACGAGGAAGCCATTATCAAAAGCGGCGATGAAATGGCGTTGTTGAAAATAGCATCCGGTACGTTCCAGGAAATTGCGCCCGCCGACCAACAGTCCCGCATCGAACAGGCGAGAAACCGTCCAAGTTATCAGGAGCGTCGCCGTCAACGTCTCGAACAGCAAGCGCAACAAGCCCAGGCGCCGCCACCCGAAGCCAAATACACCGGCGAAGCCCTTACCCGTCATTTGCACGATTACCAGATGGAAGTTATTCGCCAGGGCCTGCCGCCGTTGCCGATTCCGCTGACGCCGGAACAAGATGCCCAGCTGGTCGCCGAAGGTTATCTGCCGCCTCTTGATTAAGCCGCGTTGTCGGCTTGATTGCCGCCATCGACTTTGCTACCATCGGACCTTATTTTGAAAGGTTATCGTCATGAAGAATGTTGTTCTGTCTTGCCTCTTTGTTTCTGTTTTAACCGCAATCATTGCCCAGGCTAATCTGTTGCAGAATCCGAGTTTTGAAGTCGCCGGGACGCAACCGGAAACGGCTTATCACTGGAAGATGAACGATCCGGGTGATCACGGCGATGCCTGGGGCAATGCCATCCGTGTGGATTGGCGTGCGCGCGATGGGCGGCATATCGGCGCAATCCGCGGCGCCTGGGCCGGCCTGGGCGAGTACGGCGGCTTCTGGCAGGAAGCGGAAATTTCCGGCGGCACGGAATACAAGGCTACCGCATGGTTTTGGGCGGATAATCACTGGAGCGCTGATACGCAGGAGTTCAAGCTGGAGTTCTGGAACGCTGATCGTTCGGAAAAAATATCCGAGCAATCCGTTACACTGCACGATGTGGGCGAAACCTGGGTCCAAAAAGAAGTGTCGGCCATCGCTCCGGATGGAGCCGCCTGGGGTCGTGTCGTGATCAATGTTTCAGGCGCCGGCGAACACGGCGCATTGCAGGTGGATCTGGTCGCGCTTGAAGCGGCCTGGTAATCAAACTTTCAAGGATATATTGTCGATCAGGCGCGTGTCGGATAACCACACCGCCAAAGCCAGCAAAGCGTCCCGATCGATTGTACCGGTAATCGGCTCAAGCGATTCGTCGTCCACCAGCTCCACGTAATCTATTTTCGTCGGAGAAGCGGCGCGAATGCGCTCTTCAGCCATGGCCAGCAAGCGATTCGCCTTCCGCTCGCCGTCATAAAAGGCCTTGGCGGCGGAATTCAATGCGGCGAACAGCAGGGGTGCGCGTTTTCTGTCTTCGGGGGTCAGGCGAATGTTGCGTGAACTCATGGCCAAGCCATCGGCTTCCCGTGCCGTCGGTGCGGATACAATGGAAACCGGAAAATTCAAATCGCGAACCATACGGCGGATGATTCGCAGTTGTTGCGCATCCTTTTCGCCAAAAACCGCGGCATCGGGAAGTATCACGTTGAAAAGTTTTGCGACCACCGTGGTGACGCCCCGGAAATGCCCGGGCCGCGCCGCACCGCAAAGTCCGCCGCCCAGCTTTTCCTCAATTACATATACGGAATGATCCTGCAGATACATCTCGCGCGTGGGGGGAAAAAAAACAACGTCCACGCCGCGTTCGGCGCATAAAGCAGAATCGCGCTCAATATCCCGGGGATAACGATCAAAATCTTCGTTGGGACCAAACTGCGCGGGGTTTACGAATATGCTTACGACGACCTGGTCCGCGCAGGTTCGCGCGATGTCGATCAGGGATAAGTGACCCTCGTGCAGATAACCCATGGTGGGAACCAGGGCAATCGATCGGCCTTGACGTTTGACGGTAAGCGCCCAAGCCTGCATTTCGCCGGTTGATTGAATCGTGATCACCACGACATCAAACCAGACTCTCTTCAAACATTCCAGAGTTATCCGACCTGCCGCCCCCGGCGTTCCCCATGAAAAACTCGGTTCTTGATTGACCGCCGGACGATTTTCCGCTGTTTATACGGCATGCGCGTATTACATGTGGGAGATATCAACGGATCGCCGGGTCGGCAGGCGTTTATGAAAATCGCGGCGCCGATGAAACAACGGGGCGACGTGGATGCCATTGTCGTCAATGGCGAGAATGCCGCCGCTGGTCGCGGCATAACCCCGGCGTTGGTCACGGAACTGCTGGATGCCGGCGCCGATGTAATCACGTTGGGCGATCACGCATGGGATCAGAAAGAGCTTATTCCTTTTATCGACATGGAACCCCGCTTGATTCGCCCGCTGAATTTCGCGCCCGGTTCGCCGGGCCGGGGGTGGGCAAGGGTGGATACACCCAAGGGCAGTTTGTCGGTGATACAGGTGATCGGGCGCGTATTTATGGATCCGTATGACTGCCCCTTCCGCGCGTTCGATCAACTCATGAAGCTTCATCCGGAGCTTGGCCCTCGCATCGTGGTGGAAATCCATGCGGAAGCCACATCAGAAAAAATTGCCTTTGGCCGTTATCTCGAAGGTCGCGTAAGTTCGGTCGCCGGAACGCATACACACGTGCAGACGTCGGACGAAACCATATTGCCCAAGGGAACTGCTTTTATCACGGACCTCGGCATGACCGGTCCAAAAAATTCCGTGATCGGCCGCGCGGTCGAACCGGTTCTGCAAAAATTTCTGACCGGCATGCCGGTGAAAATGGATATGGCGAAAGACGATGTCGTGCTCGAAGGCGCAATAATCGACTTGGATGGCTCTGGGCGCGCCAAGGGAATCGAGCGAATTCGCGTTTCCGTTTGAATCTTCCGCGGGGTGGGAATTCGATTTCTCAAACATACCCTTAACAAATCTCGAACTTGGTGTAAGATTATGATGTAAATCGTTTTACGCAAAGTGGGAATTGTTATGAGGAGTAGAGCATGAAAAGATCTGTAACTGTGTGGACCATCGTTTTTAGCACCTTTTTTGTGCTCGCGCATTCAAACGTTTCGATTTTTGCCCAATCTACCCGTCCCGGTATGGGGTCGATTCCGTATGCTGATACAAATGGCACGGGTGTAACGTTCCGGGTCTGGGCGCCAAACGCCTCCAGTGTTGCGGTCCGGGGACAATTTAACAGTTGGGGAACCACGGCTTTATTCAGCGAAGGCAATGGCAATTGGTCGCGCGATATTTCCACCGCCCAAGTCGGACAGCAGTATCAGTATTTTCTGAACGGCAATAGCTGGAAAAGGGATCCGCGCGCGCGTCGGGTAACAAACTCCAACGGAAATTCCATTATTTATGATCCATGGGCATTTGACTGGGGCGGCGTTTCCACCCCCATGCCATTCCGGAATGATGCCGTGCTCTACCAGATGCATCCCGGCACCTACAATGCCGAGTCGTGGATTCCAAGTTCGTTCGATAAGAATATCGAGCGCATGGATCACATCAAAAATCTTGGCGTGAATGTCATTCAATTAATGCCGGTCAATGAGTTCGCCGCCGATAAAAGCTGGGGATACAACCCTTCCGACCTGTTTGCCATCGAAAGCGCTCTCGGCGGACCGGATGCGTTGAAGCGATTTGTAAAAGCCGCGCATGAACGCGGCATCGCGGTCTTTGCGGATGTCGTCCACAATCACTATGGACCAAGCGATCTTGCCCTGTGGCAGTTTGATGGCTGGAGCCAAAACGGGCTGGGCGGCATTTATTTTTACAACAGCCTCGATGGAAAAGCCTACACATGGTGGGGCAATACCCGCCCCGATTTCGGGCGATCCGAAGTTCGCAGTTTTATCCGCGACCACATCATGATGTTTGTCGACGAATACCGCTTCGGCGGATTTCGGTGGGACTCCATGTTCAACATCATTTATTACAACGATGGGCAAAACCACAACCCGCAAGGCGAATCGCTGGTTCGCGACATCAATTGGGAATTGGTTCAGAATCACGGCCATGTTTTCCGGATTTCCGAGGACCATGCATTTGATTTCAATCTTAATTTCGAAAGCATGTGGGATGTCGGGTATCACAACCACGTCAAATGGCAGGTAACACAGTCCAGCGACGCCGGGCGCAACATGAACTGGATGCGCGACAATCTGCTCGCAAACGCCAATCACGGACGGGTCATTTTTTCCGAAGCCCATGACTATGTCGGTGATCTGAACAACAATGTTCGTCTTCCGCGTGCGATCGACAGCGGAAATCCTTCCAGCATCTGGGCGCGTAAACGTCAAATGCTCGCCGCCGGCATGGTCATGACCAAGCCGGGTATTCCGATGATTTTCCAGGGACAGGAAATGAACGAGGACTGGACATTCAGCGCGGAAACCTCGTTGCGCTGGAGCCTCACCAATACCCATGCCGGAGTGGTTCGCGCTTACCGAGACATGATTCACGCCCGCCGTAATTTGCGTGGCGGAACGGAAGGCTTGAAGGGAACCGGCATCAACGTCCACCATGTGGACAACAACAACAAAGTGCTGGCGTTTATCCGCTGGAACGCGGGCGGGGGATCGGATGATGTCGTGGTCGTCGCCAATTTTTCCTCGACCAAATTCAACAGCGGATCTTATTCCATCGCATTTCCGTCAGGCGGCACATGGTACAGCCACTACAATAGCGACAGCCAGATTTATGGAGCCGATTTTGATAACATCGGAAGCTCGCAGGTCGTTGCATCCGGGCCGAACAATAACGCCGTTGTCAACATGGGGATGTACAGCGTACAGATATTTTCCAAAACACCACCGGTCAGTGCCGGAATCGCCGCCTTTAATCCGCCGGCTCCTGACGGTTGCGAAGATGTGGTCATTTCATTTAATCCTGCGTCAGGACCCTTGAACGGCGCCACCAACGTGGTGGCGATGATCGGTCGTAATGGGTGGTTGGATATCACCAATACGCCCATGTCATGGAACGGCTCGGTCTGGGAGGTTACCCATGATATTCCAGACGCGACATTCCAATTGAATATCACCTTCCATGACGGTGCGGCAGTTGAGTCGCGTATTTATGATAATAACCTTGGAATGGACTGGAGTGTGATCGTGGATAATTGCGCCAATCTTCCGGCGGTTATCTCCGTTGCCCCGGCTCTGCCCCAAGGTTGTATTCCCGTGACCATTACCTATGAAGTAAATGGAGGCCTGCTTGTCGGCTCCACCAACCTCAATCTCTACATCGGTCGCAACAACTGGCAGGATGTGACCACATTGGCCATGACGCAGGTTGCCGCCGGAGTATGGAGCCATACCTATGAAATTCCCGCCAGTACATGGCAGATCAACTTCGTTTTCAACAACGGGACGGATTGGGACAACAACAACTGGGTAAATTGGAACGTCAATGTGCTGGGATGCATCCAAACCTTTACGACCGGTCTTTCGATCACGAATCCCCCTGGTGACATCACGGTTACCAATACTCTTGAACAATTTGACGTCAAGGGAAGTTCGTCCTCGCTGATAGGACACTTTTCATGGACCAACACGCTTGCCCAGGTCGGCGGGACTATTGCCGCCGGCACCAATTGGATCGTTCAAAACGTCCCGCTTGCCCCGGGCGCAAACCTCATCCGGGTAAGCGGCACCAACAGCTCGATAAATCCTAATGAATTTCTCCGCGATAGCGCCACCAACTCCGTATACACGACACCCGGAACCTGGGTGGATGGACAAAACGGAGGCATCGGCTGGACCGAGGGCTGGCTTCTTTTGACCGAAGGTGATGTCGCCGGTTTTTATCTGGCAACAACCAACGACGCAAACAACAACATTGGAAATCATGCGTGGGGTTTGTGGGCAAACAATGACAGTCTGGCCCAGGCTATTCGCCGGTTCCCGACAGCGCTTAACGTCGGCGATGTGTTCACAATGAGTTTTGACAATAACTGGATAGCCAACGACAAATCGGTCGGCGTTTCCATGCAAAACCAATTCGGTCAAACCGTGATCGAGTTATTTTTTGTCGGCGGCGGCACCAATTATTATCTCAACGATCAGGACGGCGTTCGTCCTACCGGAGTTCCCTGGACCGATCAGGGACTTCTGCTTTCATTTGAATTAACCAATGCCGACACGTACCTGTTTAAGATCGGCGCGGACGAATTCACCGGCAACCTGATGGTTGCCGCGGAAACTGCGGTGAAGCAGGTTCGCATTTGGAATTTCAGCGCCGGTGGAGGCTGGGAATACAATGTGTATGCCAACAATCTGGCCGTGGATGGTGTCGAGTTGAACAGCATGGAGTTCAGTTCCGAGCGCACCATTACCCGTGGAACACCGCCAACCGACCCCACACCCCCGGACATCACCGATGTGATCGGCACCCAGGAGTGGACCATCATACTTCCATTTTCAACACCAGGGCGTTTGTACGATGTTTATTATTCATCCAACCTGTTGAATTCTCTCTGGCTTCCCATGGGGCTGGATATCCCGGGCAACGGGGGGCCGATTCAACTGATGATCACCAATTTTCTCAATTCCATGTATTACACAACAGGGTCTCACCCGGTTCAGCCTTAACTTTTTTACTTGCACCACCGCCGGTTATGAACGCCATGACCGGCGCAGGGTCAAACTTCAAGACCGAAAGCTTGTTTCCGCAAGGGAATTCGCTAAACTTCCGGCCATCAAGTAAAGAAATTGGAACAGGCAACCCTTATGACGCGAAAAATATCTTCGGTTTGGATCGGCATATATGCCGCGATCATGACCAGTCTGCTTTTATCCGCATGCAAAATTGACAGCGCGAACAGCGTTTCCAGAACCGTCAATGCCATCGTCACCGGTGTCTACCGGAATACCGATACAAACATGAACAACGGAAGGTTGGTTTCCGCCAATACCGGAAATGCCGTTACATCGCTGGATGTCCGTCAGGCGGGAGATCAATTGGAAGCCATCGATAATAACGGGATCATTTTTCGCGGGACAATCGGCAATGTTTCCGACAACGCCGCGTCCTTCAACCTTGAAGGAAGAACCACCGCCGGCAACCGTGCGCTCATTTCCGGAAACATTCAGATCGGCGGCGGACAAGGCGTCATGCGCGCCACATGGATTGAGGATACGTTGTACGGAACCGTATTTGGCGTTGCCAATGGACCCACCGTTGTCACCAATATCCCGTCACCCAACCCGACGAACACCAACAATCTCGTGTTTGTAAGTTTACCGCCCGAGCTTTGGGTTAGTGTTGTTCCGTTTGCTGTGCAACCGGGCTGGATCTGGCTGACGGAAAGTTGAGCATGAAGCGCCGCGATTTTATTGCCCGCGCTCTTCCGGCCGCCGCGGGGGGCGCTGTGCTTGCCGGTTGCGGCTCATCGGAACCGGCGCCGGGCGTCATTACCCAGCCTCGCATCGCGTGGCGCATGGCCTCCAGTTTCCCCCGCAGTCTGGACATACTATACGGAGCCGCCGAGCTTTTCGCCAAACGGGTCGGTGAATTGACCGATGGCCGTTTTTCCATTCGCGTTTATCCCGCCGGCGATATTGTTCCCGGACACCAGGTGCTGGACGCCGTTCAACAGGGCGTAGTGCAATGCGGCCAGACCGCAAGTTATTATTACACGGGAAAACATGAAGCACTGGCGTTTGACACCTGCGTGCCTTTCGGCCTGACCGCACGACAACAATTCGCCTGGATGTATCAAGCCGGCGGACTCGATCTGATTCGTGAAGTGCTTTCCGACTTTAACATCCTCTCGTTCCCGGCCGGTAGCACCGGCGCCCAGATGGGTGGATGGTTCCGGCGTGACATTAATTCCATCGCCGACCTGAACGGTCTCAAAATGCGCATTCCCGGCCTCGGTGGTGAAGTCATGAGCCGCATGAGGGTCACCGTACAATTGCTATCCGGCGCGGAAGTTTACATGGCATTGGAGCGCGGCGCGATCGATGCCGTGGAGTGGGTCGGTCCTTATGACGACGAAAAACTCGGGTTTCAGAAAATTATCCGGAATTACTACTATCCCGGCTGGTGGGAGCCGGGTGCTATGCTTTCTCACTATGTAAACAAGCCGGCTTGGGAGAGGTTGCCGGATACGTATCGTCATGCCGTGGAGGCCGCCTGCGCGGAAATAAACGGCTGGATGACTTCGCGATACGATTATGCCAACCCGGAAGCGCTGGCTCGTCTGGTGCGCGATGGCGTACGCTTGCGACGTTTCCCGCGCGACATGATGGAAGACGCGGAGCGGATTTCCTGGCAGATCATGGAGGAAAAAGCCGCCGCAAATGCCTCCTATAACAAGGTCTTTTCGCACTGGAAAAAGTTCCGCGAACAATCCAACCAATGGTTTGCAACCGCCGAACTTTCCCAGATGGAATATGTGCTTTCCCGTCTCGCACAAAGTTAACTGGAGCGAGGGGGAACAAGGTGACACAGACATTCTTGTCTGTGGG
>DAOLDL010000020.1:0-16378 GCA_035327305.1 Kiritimatiellia bacterium
TTAGCTTTCAAAGATTTGCTCTTGCGATTGCACCGTGAATTGCATACTCTTACCAGTAAGAACACACAGGAGCGCGCCATGATTGCAGTTGCCACAACTAAAATGTCGTCGAAGGGGCAAGTCGTCATCCCTGAAGACATTCGGAATCGCATGAATCTGACAACTGGCTCTCAGTTCGTCGTAGTTGGCGAAGGTGATGTCGTGATTCTTAAAACCTTGACCACGCCATCGATGCAACAATTTGACGGGCTTATAAAGAAGGCCAGGATGCAGGCCAAGGCTGCGGGGATGAAAAAAGCCGATATAGCAAGGGCGATCAAACTGGCCCGCGGCCATCGGTGAAGGTCATTTTAGATACAAACGTATTCATCTCCGGCGTGTTTTTCTCGGGTCCACCATCAAAGATTCTTGAAGCTTGGAAAAACAGGGCGATAAAACTCGTGATTTCACCATCTATCTTTGAGGAATATAGAAGGGTGGCAAGTGAACTTTCCAAACAGTTTGCGTCTGTTGATATTTCCTCTATTCTTGAATTGGTTGCCATCAACGCTGACATGGTACCGGATACAACCTTACCAACTCCTGTTTGCACAGATCCTGACGATGACAAGTTTCTTGCCTGTGCTGTTGCGGCAAAAACCAAGATTATTTGCAGTGGAGACAAGGCATTATTGAAAACTTCCGGGTACAGAAATATCCAAGTATTTACTCCGGCTGATTTTTGTAAGAATCACATAAAAGAAAGCTAACATGTGGCTCGAGTGCACACCGAAGACGGTGGCTCTGAGGCTTATCGTTATGTTTCAGAAGGCGTGCTGTGTGCAAGCGAGCTTGGGTGCGTGGACCAAGATGCGCGCCAGATTCATTAATTTCGTCGGTTGGCTCCTGTTCTGAGCCTAATGCCGTTCCAGCCGGTAATAGGCTCCAGATGCCGGGGGGTTGGTATCGGTAAATGTCTGCCCCCATTGTTCCATTGTGTTGGTTCGACCACCGATCGTTTGCCAATCGACTTGGTTTACGTCAGCGGCTCGTTTAATGATGAATCGTCCACCGGGTGCGGACATCCATTCAAATGTGAAATGATTATTTACGCTGACACCAAATACATCTACACGAAACGCATGATCCGGTGATAATACATCGTAGACACCATCCATTGCGGTATCTCGTATAGCCGCGATAGGTACCTGCAAAAATTCCTGCGGTTCCAAATTGTTGTTGGCAATAACAGCCGCCGGTGCCTGGGCGTTTATTTGTCCCCAGGTCGGGAAATTCATATTCGCATCTTCTGTATTGTACGCCACTGCGGCTAGATAAACGTACTCCGGCATATTTCCAAATTCCGCAACAAGATCAATGCTTCCTTCCATCTGCAAACTATTCACTGGCGGCTTAAATAATGTCACTGGCCCCACCGTGTTGAACCATCCAGCATAGGTTGTGGTACTTTCGCCGGCCAGATAAGGCTTATTTCCGGGAACGGCAATAAATCCCTGTTTGGCCCAAGGCGCCGGCGTGGTTGCCGATGGCAACAGGACGTCCGATACAAACAAATGATGATCACTGCCAAAGCCCGCCCCGTCACTTCCTGGCGACCAGGTGGACACATACAACCTCGTGCCTCGAACAGCGGCATAAATTACCATTCCGGGACTTGACAACAAATAGGTGGCGAAATCCGCCTCGCCATCCATGATAAACTCATTCGCGGCGGGCGTGGATATGGCGGTCAACTCGGAGTACGGACTTAATCCATACGCATTTTCAGCGCGCAGGGTGTAGCTGTACAACGTGGACGAAAAAAGTCCGGCATCTTTGAAAATCAAGTTGGTTGTGTAGCCGATATAGGTATTGTCGCGATAAACGAGATAGTTAGTCGCGCTTATGGTTGATTGCCACGAAACCTGCAATTGCGAACCGGAAATTCTCTTTATCGACAACCCGATAGGCGCCGAAGGCGGCTGTTGCTGGTCACCAAAACCATATAACGTGTAGGTACCAAGGCTTCCATACGCGGTATAACCAGGATCAGCCCCCGCAGGCTTGCCAACCCCGCGCACACGAAGATAAACATTTTGAGGTGAAGCCAGGTTAAATGTCGCGGCCGCACTTAATAAATTCGGCGGATTCGATGTAGCAATGATGGAGCCAGATGAATTTAGAACTTCCAACAAGCCATCAATGTTCCCGTGAATAACCGGTTGCAAATATATGGTGTGCAAGCCGGAAGTCAGACTGACCACGAAAACATCGACATCCGAGCTACTTCCAATTCGACCATCCATCGATGATCCAATAATCGATGTTGCGGTGTTGGTGTTGTTTCCATGATCGTCGGCCAGGTACGGAATCAGCGTGGACATAATCTGTAAATCGTCCTGGGTATTGTTGGCGGCGGGATATTCGCCTTTGCTCCACTGGGTCAACTCACGATAGTACCCCACCCCCATGATCGGCGCCCAACCAGTGACACCGGATCCGTGCCCAGCGTAATATTCCTCGAGCGGACTTGTTCGACCGTCGTGAAACAGTCCCAGCGTGTGCCCCACCTCATGTGAAACCACCTCGGCACACGCTTTAGCCTCCGTGTCTATGAATGCCCAGCAATATCGGCTGTATAAACCGGCAAATGAACCGATGTATGCAACACCACCCGCACCCGGTGCCGCGGTATCTGTAGGCGTTATGATCACATGAGTTCGACGTCCAGGTGTTGCATTCGTGTAATCGGAGGCCAATGTAGTGACATTAACATCGAAGACTTCAAAGTCGGCTACCACACGTCGCCACACTTCCTGAATCTGGCTGTCATTAAAACGGGCGGGCGCGGCAAATATCGTATTACCACCATTCCAAGCGCTGTCGGTTACCGTTTCCCCATCGAAGTCCAGATAGATAACGTTGCCCGATGCCGGTCGACTGCGTAGTACTGGTATGGACGCTGGCATTGGAGGCGCTGATGATGCGAATGCGACGAACACTTCATTGGTCGGTCGCGGCATTCCGGCCAGCACGGGCGAACCAATATCGGGTGGCGACACACCCACACGCGGCTTGGCGCAGATCAATTCGGATAAAGCCATGCGACGCACATCAATCTGTGCGAATTGGTCATCTGCGGAAATTACATAAGCGGTGTTGATATCAGGAAATTGAATGGTCCCAAGAACACGTCCCTCCTGCCATTTCATCCCCATGACACCATTTGCCGGGTGAGAGAATGTTGCGTTCAGTTGATACACCTCATCCGAAGTCCATGTCCGTGAAATTACCCCGGCAAGAATTTCCATACCCGAGACTTGCACATGGATGATTTCATCAGGCTGAAGATTTCGCCAGACACTGGGAGGGGTTATATCGGGTTTTATTGGATGCATACTTACCGGAGGTGGAAGCGCATCCAATTCCGGTATGGAGGACGGATAAGCACCCGTATCCTTCAACACCACAGAATTTTCCAGCGGAGCCGGAGTAGACGCGTCATGATCGGCCAAGCCAACAGATTCCCTGGGGATAATAACAAGCAATGGCAGAGCAAACAATCCCGCTAAAATGATGGCATATTTGATTATCCAAAAGCGCATTTTTCAAAACCCCGTGGAAATGAGCACTGAATGGACAAACCATACACCATAAATGAGCAGATTGGAATGACTTGGTGGAATCATTATCCGAAAGCCATCATATTGCGCCTGGTATCAGGAAATTGCATAATTCCAACAACACGTCTATAATGTTACGAATAATAACAAATGTAACAATCTGGTCGCTATGCTTGAACGATTCTCCATATCCATCGACAGCGAATTGCTGAAGCAATTCGATCGCTACATTGCACTTAAAAAATATCAAAACCGATCCGAGGCCATCCGCGATTTGATAAGAAAATCATTGATCGAGCAGGAGTGGAAGGCTAACCAGGAAGTGGTCGGAGTTATCACACTTGTGTTCAATCATCACCAGCGACAGTTGCAGGACAAAATGACAGAAATCCAGCACAAGTATCATCATATCGTGGTGTCTACTACGCACATTCACCTCGGCGAGCATGACTGCCTTGAAGTTATCATTGCGCGAGGGAAAGCATCTTTGGTTCAATCTCTCTCAGAACTTTTAACCGCCATGAAAGGAGTCAAGGACGGCTCCTTGACCATGTCAAGTGCGGGAGAGCATTTACATTGAGAACGCGTCATGCATATTGCTGATGGCGTGGTATCCATGCCGGTACTCGTCACGGGTACTTTGTTTGCCGGCGTTGGAGTTGCCGCAGGATTACGTGCCATCACACCCGAACGTTTGCCAGCGGCGGCTCTGGTCAGCGCCATGTTTTTTGTCGCCAGCCTGATTCATGTCCCGATCGGTCCGGCCAAACTGCACTTGGTGCTTAACGGCCTGGCCGGCTTGATTCTTGGTTCCGCAGTATTTCCCGCCATCCTGATCGCTTTGTTATTGCAGGCTTTCATGTTCGGCTATGGTGGATTGTCCGTGCTGGGATTAAATACGCTTATCATGGCCCTGCCCGGATATTTCGGTTACGTCCTGTTTATTCACCAGCTTCGCAAAACCGAACGGAGATCGAAAGCTTTATTGATTGGCTTTTCTGCCGGTGCGTGTGGCATTTTTGTTGCTTCACTGTTGTTGTTTTCTGCGCTGGTGCTTTCGGGAGAACGCTACAACGTATTGGCGTCGGCCTTGTTCGTTTCTCACCTACCCCTTTTACTTATCGAAGCATTGGTCACCGGTGTTGCCGCGCGATTTCTCTGGCAAATAAAACCGGAAATTTTAATGGAGTCCCGGCCACATGAGACCGTCTGACTGGGCCTATCCGTACGACTCATCCGGACTGCTTCAGTGGTTTGACCCGAGAACGCGGATCATCAGCGCTGTAGTGCTGACCCTGACGGCACTTATCATCGAGAAGCCACAGTTACTTTTAGCTCTGATGATCTCGGCCACGGTATTGATTGTGTTATCCGGACTTTCCATTCGACAGCTTTTGTATCGGATGTCGGCAATTATCATTTTCTTCGTTTTGCTTTTGATTTTCCTGCCGATGACGGCGCCTGACTTTACAATGCGCTCACTGCAATACACCACTGCGCTTATACCGGAAGCTTTGCGGATTGGACTCAAAGCATCAACCGTAATGCTATTCGCCATAGGTTTGGTCGGCACAATTGAGCCGGTCAGCCTGGGACATGCCATGACGCATTTGCGTATGCCAGAAAAACTGGTGCAAATGTATTTATTTACCATCCGGTATTTTGACATTTTCCGTCGTGAAATGCAGTTACTACACACCGCAATGCTGGCCAGGGGATTTCGACCATCCCTGCGTATATGCGCCATACGCAGTTACGGACAACTTATTGGAATGTTGATTATTCGAAGCCTTGATCGCAGTGAGCGCGTTTTATTCGCAATGAAGTGCCGGGGATATCATGGCAAATTTTATCTTTTCCATCATTTCCACTTTCATCGCCGGGATGCAGTATTTATGACACTGGTAATGTGCGCGGTAACTGGAATAATCATTTTAGAGATGAAACCATGAATGTTTTAACTGTTCATGATTTGTATTTTCACTACCGGCACTCCAACCCCGTGTTTCAAGGACTTTCCTTTGAATTGAAGGACAATGAACGCGTAGGACTAACCGGATCAAACGGTTCCGGTAAAAGCACATTATTTCAAATCTTGATGGGTTTTCGAAAACCGGATCGAGGAACGATCAACTGGTATGGCAGTGAAATCACCACGGAGTCCATGTTTGCGGAAGTTCGGCGCAAAGTGGGACTGCTATTCCAACAACCGGACGATCAATTATTCTGTGCTACAGTTGGTGATGAAGTGGCATTCGGCCCTTTCAACCTCGGGTTATCGCGAAGCGAAGTATTGCATATCGTTGAGGAAACGTTGGCCAGCCTCAACCTTCAAGGCTATGCCGATCGGATCACCTATCACTTATCCGAAGGGGAAAAACGACTGGTTTCACTTGCGGCCGTGCTGGCCATGAAACCAGATGTTCTGCTATTGGATGAACCCACCAACGGATTGGATGAGCGATCGAAAGAGCTAATCACACAACATTTGGCGCAACTACCCCAGATGATGCTTATTGCATCGCATGATCAATCGTTTCTGGAAAAACTGACGAATCGCAGAATCGACCTGAATCACAGGACTTGAAGATTGTCCCCCTCGCTCCCGCATGGTACTATTCTGAAGGTGACAGCCATGAAGGAACACTATATTCGACCGGCGGCTGTTTCAGGCATGTTTTACCCTGAAGATCCCACCCTGTTAAAGCGGGATGTAACGAATTACATCAGGCTTGCACGCCTCACACCTCCTGCCCCCAAACCCAAGGCATTGATTGCACCGCATGCCGGTTATATCTATTCGGGGCCTATTGCCGGCACGGCCTTTGCATGCCTGCCCCCATTGCGAGATTCGATAAAGCGGGTGGTGATACTTGGGCCATCCCACCGGGTTGGATTTCGAGGTATCGCACTTTCATCGGCGGAAAGTTTCGCAACGCCACTTGGGCTTGTTCCGGTTGATCAAGCGGCATGTCAATCCGCTTTGCAAATTGAACACGTAACGGTATTTGACCGCGCACATCAACACGAACACGGTTTGGAAGTCCACCTTCCCTTTCTTTTGCACTGTCTCGATCATTTTTCCATCGTACCGATGGTCGTGGGTGATACCGATCCGCAATCCGTATCCAAAGTCATCGATCAATTATGGGGTGGAAACGAAACATTGATACTTGTCAGTTCCGATTTGAGCCACTACCTAACTTACACCGAGGCGAATAGAGTTGATGCGATGACATCTGAATGCATTGAGCGACTTGATGATGCTAATATTCAACCCGATCAGGCCTGTGGCTACATCCCCGTAAAAGGATTAATCATAAATGCCAAAAAGCGTCACATGCACTGTAAAACGCTGGATAAGAGAAATTCTGGCGATACAGCCGGCGATAAACACCAAGTGGTCGGTTACGGAGCTTATGCCTTTGAATACTCTTGAAAATCCTTACGAGCCACATCGCAAGATCCTTTTAGAACTTGCTCGCACATCTATTGAACATGGTGTTGAAACCGGAAAACCTCCGGCAATAGAAGTTTCATCCTATGACCCGCTATTACGAGTCAACCGGGCCACTTTTGTCACGCTGGATCGCAACGGACGCCTTCGTGGTTGTATTGGTTATTTGGAGCCGGTTGAACCTCTCGTTGTTAACTTATCCAGAAATGCTGTCTCATCGGCACTGCATGACCGAAGATTTTCACCTGTTAAAAAAGGCGAGATCAACGAATTGACCATATCGATTTCCATACTATCGATTCCAAAGGAAGTTAAAGTGGCTTCGGAATCCGAGTTACTAAAAACATTACGCCCGAACATTGATGGATTGATCCTGGAAGATGGACGTCGCCGAACGACGTTTCTCCCTTCCGTATGGAATGAACTTCCGAACCCGAAGGATTTTGTTAGGCACTTGAAAATGAAGGCAGGTTGGTCGCCCGATTACTGGTCCCACACCATCAAGGTGTATTTTTATCACGCTGACTACCTGACTGATCTTGAATAAACGTCCGCACACCATTTTTCCATTTTTCCCTGTCGTCCGTGCAGGGACTAACATGACCTGCCTTTTCCATGACCATCAGTTCCCTATCGCCCTTCAGTTGACTGAACACATCGTTGGCGCCTTGCAACGATGCACGATTGTCATGCATGCCGTGAATCATAAAAACCGGCACGTTTACATTACGGGCATACATGCGGACATCATGTGAAAATCCATTGGCGCCCAACTGAACACTTCCCCAGAACAAAAGAATTTCCGCCGCCGGGAACGAAGGTATATTCATCAAGTGGAAGCGCAAACGAATGGCATTCAGTAACGTGTCAAATGCGGATTCAATAATCACAGCATCCGGATGAATTTCATGAACGGCGACAGACCGCATAATCGCTGCGGCGCCCATCGAATGACCGTACAGCACAATTTGGTGTTTCGGCCAGACCGATCGTGCCCATGCCAGAACCGCCGCCACATCTTCCGACTCCTTGATGCCAAGGGTCGTTTTATTGCCGGGTGTTCCGCCTGATCCTGGAAAATCCACCATTAGTAACATGTAACCAAGTTCATGAAATATTTGCGCCTCGGTCAAAAGACCTGACTTTTCACTACTGTAGCCATGAAACATGATCACGAGAACCTCCGTGTCAGAGGAGCCGGGTATCTTCCATGCAGAAAGAGGGATTTGGTTGCGCCCGGGAATGGTGATCTTAACAAAGGGCATCCCATGTTCATGCGGGGACGAATGAGCTTTTGGCTTGGGAACATGAATTCCCGTGATCATGACATTTATCTTCTGCTTAAACGTCAGTTCTTCAGGAGCAGGCGTTCGTTTACCGCCATCGGAGTAAAAAAAGAAAGTCCGCGAGTGCCGGAAAGCCAAATAGTTTAAGATGATGAAGAAAGCCAGAAGCAGGATCGCCAACCGCTTCAGCCATTTTTTCATGGACTGATCCGGACGCATTTCCACGAATCGGCTTTGCGGGTGTATCGGAATCTGTCATGCAATCGATAGGTCCGTCCCTGCCAGAACTCGACTTCTTCGGGGATCAGGCGATAACCGCCCCAATAAGGAGGCAGAGGAACCGGCTTATTTTTGAACTGCTCATCGTATTTTTCAAAATTTGCCATCAATGCGGCCCGGCTTTCCACGACATCATCCTGGTTGGATGCCCAGGCCCCGATCTGACTGCCGCGAGGGCGGGTGTGAAAATAGGCTTCCGACTCCTCCCGCGATATTTTCTCGACACGGCCGGTCATGCGAACCTGACGCACCAAGTCATTCCAATAAATCACCATGGACGCGTAGGGGTTAACTCCCAAGTCGCGTCCTTTACGGCTTTCGTAATTGGTAAAAAAAACAAATCCGCGATCATCATAGGATTTTAACAACACCATCCTGACCGAAGGTTTTCCATTGGAGTCAGCGGTGGCCAATGCAGTTGAGTCCGGCCAGTAGATACCTGCCTTCCGGGCAAACCGAAACCATTGATCAAACAAAGTAAGCGGATTTTCGGTAAGATCCGCTGACCGGAGACCTCTAGTAACCCCTCGAATCGACATTAATCTGGCAATCCATCCCATATCTCAAACCTTCAATTGATCAAGCGCCGCGCCCAAAGCATGCCAGGCCATGGTACAGCACTTGATTCTCAAGGGGTACTTGCGTACGCCTTTGAGAGCAACAAGGTCGCCCAACTCATCATCCGACAACTCCGCCCCTCCCCGCATCATGTCATTAAATTTAATGATCATTTCGCGAATTTCGGTGACCGGTCGACCCAGCATTTTCTCCGCCATAATCGACGAAGATGCGGTACAAATCGCGCAACCATTGCATTCGATTTTTATATTGCTCAAACAACTTTCACTTACCGCGGCAATCAATTTGATGTGATCGCCACAGGTCGGATTTTCCTCGTCCACCATGGCCTCCGATTCGGGAATTCGAGCGAAATGGCGGGGATGCTTATAATGATCGAGGATAATTTCCTGATATAAGTCGTCAATTTGCACGGTTGAAAAATTCCTTTACGCGTTTCAATGATTCAATCATGGCGTCAATATCCTCATGATTGTTGTAAAAGTAAAGGCTGGCGCGCGACAGTGCGGTTTCACCCATTTTCCGGATTAACGGCTGTGCGCACATATGGCCGGCACGAACGGCCACACCATCCTGATCGAGAAAATGCGCGACGTCGTGAGGGTGAACGCCTTCAAGCGAAAAGGAAATTGCTCCGCCTCTTTTTCCTGCACGGCCGAATATTCTGACGCCGGCGATTTCGTCAAGCCGCTTTAGCGTATAAGCGGTCAAATCATCTTCATGACGTCGAGCGCCTTCACGATCCATTCCGCTTACCACATCAATCGCGGACCCCAAGCCGATCGCTCCGGATATATTTGGCGTACCTGCTTCAAATTTGTGCGGGATTTCCGCCCATGTTGATTTCTCCAGCGTAACCTTGCTGATCATTTCACCGCCCCCGAGAAACGGAGGCATTTCCTCCTGCAGGGATTCACTGGCATACAACACACCAATACCGGTCGGTCCCATGACCTTGTGGCCGGAAAAGGCAAAGAAATCGCACTTCAACGATACTACATCTATCGGCATATACGGCACACTTTGAGCTCCGTCGATTACGACTACAGCGCCGATATTATGCGCGGCATGAATAATTTCCTCCACCGGATTGATTGTGCCTAGGACATTAGACATGTGGGTCACGGAAACCAACTTGACCCGACGATCCAGTAATCGATGAAATACATCCATATCTAGTTCGCCCACCGGAGTAACCGGGATAAATCGCAGTTGAGCGCCGGAAAGTTCCGCGAGCAATTGCCAGGGAACAAGATTGCTGTGATGCTCCATTTCGGAAAGCAGAATAATATCGCCTTGCTTGATATTTGCACGTCCCCAAGTCTGGGCGACCAAATTTATGGCCTCGGTGGTTCCCCGCGTAAAAATAATGGAGCGAGCGCCGGGTGCGCCTATGAACCGGGCAATCTTACTCCGGGATCCTTCATAATGCTCCGTTGCCAGCTCGGCAAGCAGGTGTATACCGCGATGGACATTGGCGTTCATAGTCAGGTAGTAATTACGCAGATTATCCAATACGGCCAGAGGCTTCTGGGTGGTCGCGGCATTATCGAGATAAACCAGAGGACGGTCATCCCGCACTTTTCGCGCCAGAATCGGAAATTGCAGACGAAAAGCCGCCGGGTCAAATGGAGCTATATTGGATTGAGGTGATTTGCTCATGCATTACACCGGTTTTTTCAGTAAAACAGCATTCCCGTCGACTTTAACTTCATAAGCTTTAATGGGACGTACGGCAGGCAGACATTTATGCTGGCCATTTCTTAAATCAAAACGTGCGGCATGCAGAGGACATTCGATTTCATAACCGTCAATATCACCATGAATTATGGTCGCTTTTTGATGACTGCACCATGCGCTGACGGCGTAAAAGCCGTCATGCAACTTGAATATGCCGATTTGATGTTGTCCTCCCAAATCGACCAATTTCCGATCAGTAACCTTAAATTCATCCAATTTTGCCACTTCTATCCATTCACTCATGCCGTCTGCTCCACCTTTTAACCCAATACAATAACATGTATCCGCAAGCATATCAATGTACGTTGCTTATGTCGTTTATTCCGTTTGAACATCGCCATTGCCAATTTGTTTTCCAGCGAACATGATTTCGTACATGATGGAATCATCTATGACATCTGAACGTTACAAACGTCAACGCGCCAAAGCGTCCGGGATTTTTGACCATGTCATGAAGGGTGTCGCCCAGGGTATTCCCGCCGACCAATCGCTGGCGACTCTGTTTAAGAAACACAAGGAATATGGTTCCCGAGACCGACGCCTTTATGCACACGCGATTTTTGCGGGACTCCGCTGGCTCGGATGGACAAATGATATTAATCCACCCGATACGGAAAGCCGCCTTGCCTGGTCGGCGATTATCGATGCTGAAAGTACAATTGACGACATCGCGTTGTGGCGGGACGCCATTCGTCCAACCGGTATCGATGTCGATCGTTTCACAGGGCTTTCGCTAGAGGAAAAAATCAAGAACCTGGTCGCATATTTCCCCGGCCATGGTTTCCGCGCGGAAAACCTTCTTCCTGACTGGACAGAATCGGTGATTGAATCGAGTAGTGCGATGCAGAGCCTGGTCAAATCCTGCCTCACCCGTCCGCCAGCCTGGATTCGGGTTGCACCATCGGATCAAACGGCCATGTCCCGGTGTCTGACTGATATGGGAATCCGTCATTATATTCATCCGGTTTTATCCGGAGCCATGGCCATAACATCGGCATTCAGTGTAGGGAACGTGGAGAAACGTTGGGGAAAGGCCATTCATGTTCAGGACATTTCTTCGCAGGCTGTGGTGAATGTATGCAGTGTCCGGAAAGGTGAAGCCTGGTGGGATACCTGCTGTGGCGCCGGTGGCAAATCGATCGGTCTTGCGCAAGCAACCGGTTCTGACGGTTATGTGCTTTGCACCGATGTACGGGAAACCGTGTTGAATAATTTAATACGGCGTGTACAAGGACACAAAATCACTTGCGTCGAAACCCATTGTCTTGATGCACGAACGGCAACATCCGGAAGAAGATTCGACGGAATCCTGTTGGATGCTCCCTGCTCCGGCATCGGAACGTGGCCTCGAAATCCGGACGCACGCTTGAGGATGGACGCCGATGCGATCATGGAGAAAAGTAAAATGCAATCCGCCATGCTCAACAATGCGGCTCGATTCCTGAAACAAGGCGGCACAATGGTCTATTCAGTATGCACGTTAACGGAAACAGAAGGCGCTCACATAATCGATCACTTTTTGCGAAGTCATCCTGACTTTATCGCAGAAGAATTCATCAATCCTCTGACCGGTGAACTCGTGGACGGGAAATTGCTGATACTACCGGGGGACGGACCCGGCGACGGTATGTTTATCGCCCGACTTAAGAAGACATAAACCGTTGGGCAACATAAAATAAATGTAAATTAATGAATTCAAAGCGGCTTGCTATTCCGGAAAGATGGAACATACTTGCTTTGTGGAAACACAAGCAAATCAAGATCATGTTGCCCTGAATCCTTTTACCGCTGAAGGATATTCCGCAGGTTCCTCGTATGACGAAATGTGGGATCAAAACGGTCGAATCCGCCCACACTGGCAGGGCTTCATGCAAGCCATCAATAAACTTGGCGGTCCGGCGCTTTCCAAGTCCCGTCAGGAAGCTCGGCGCATATTCCGTGAAAATGGCGTCAGCTACAATGTATACGGCGATCCTCATGGCCATCAACGGACCTGGGACCTTGACCCCATTCCTTTTATTATAAGCAGTGAAGATTGGGCGGAAATTGAAGACGGTTTGATTCAACGCGCCGAACTGATGAACCTGATTCTGGCCGACCTTTACGGTCAGCAGAAGTTAATTCAACAGGGTTTGCTTCCAGCAGAACTTGTGCTTGGCCACGAAGGTTACTTGCGGGCTTGTGACCAGTTCCGTCAACCAAACGGAATGGAGCTTCATGATTTCGCTGTAGATCTGGCGCGAGGCCCGGACGGACGGATGTGGGTGTTGCGTGATTATGCGCAATCACCGGCGGGCATTGGTTACGCTTTGGAAAACCGGACGGTCATGACAAGAATCATGCCCCAGTTTTTTCAGGATGGCCATATCCACCGGATTTCATTCTTTTTCCGAACGCTTCGGGCGGGCTTGAATTCACTGCCTACCCGCCGCACAGAACAGCCAAGGATCGTCGTGTTAACGCCCGGTCCGTATAGCGAATTGTATTTTGAACATGCATACCTCGCATCCTATCTCGGATACCCGCTTGTCCAGGGGGATGATCTGGCCGTACGCGAAGGACACGTCTGGCTAAAAACGCTTGATGGTTTGCAACCGGTGGAGGTAATCATCCGGCGTCTGAACGACCGTTTCTGCGATCCTCTCGAACTGGCCGAAGATTCATTGCTGGGCGTCGCGGGCCTGTTGCAGGCGGCGCGGATGGGTAATGTCATGATCGTCAATCCTCTGGGTAGTGGCGTGCTGGAAAATCCTGGATTAATTCCATTTCTTCCGGGAATCTCCCGATATTATCTTGGATGCGATTTGAAACTGCCTTCTGCCGCAACGTGGTGGTGCGGTCAGCCGACCGAGCGCGAATTCGTGCTCGAAAACATACATAAAATCATAATCAAGCCAATATACCGTGCCTACGGTTCGACATCATTCTTTGGCGCGATGGCATCGCGTGACGAATGTGAAACGATGCGGCAAAAAATTCGTGCACATCCGCATTTATATGTCGGGCAGGAGCAGGTAAGCTTTTCCACCGCGCCGTGCTTCATCAAGGGCAGGATCGAACCAAGGCACACCGCCATCAGGACCTTTGTTACATCCCATGAAGGACGCTTTCACGTCATGAAGGGCGGATTAAGCCGTGCGGCGCGTGACCGGGGTGTATCGGCTCCTTCACGACATTTTGATAACATCAGCAAAGACACATGGATCCTGGCAACCCGTCCCGAACGCCATGTCAGTTTGTGGTTGCAACCGACCACGCAGGAAATGGCCATTGAACGAAGCGGAATGCTGGCCAGCCGGGCTGCGGAAAATCTTTATTGGACAGGTCGGTATGCGGAGCGGCTCGAAGGTACCGCCCGCATTCTGCGCAATGTCATCATGCAAATGAACCGGGTGGAGGAATCCGGCAATGAAGTGCATCAGGAATTGATTCACCTGCTTCAAAAGTCCCTGACCTCCGTTACGGAAATGTATCCGGGATTTTTGACTGATACACCGTTAACTTCACAGGAAGCCTCGACGGAAATCCGGTCCATCATGTCCGACGAAAACCGCATGGGAAGCATTCCAAACCTGCTTGGTTCCCTCACGACCTCGGCCTACATGGTTCGTGATCGTTGGTCCATGGATAACTGGCGCGTGCTGGACGGAATCAAGAATCACTGGCGCAACGTGCAATCCAATCCGCATGGTCACATATTTTCCGCGATATATGAATTGGATGAGCTGATCACTTCATTGGCCGCTTTCATGGGATTGAACATGGAAAGCATGACCAGAGAGCCGGGGTGGCTGATGCTTGATTCCGGCAGACGCATCGAGCGGGGCCTTTGGCTCATCCGCATGATGAAATCCTTATTGGTTCCCCAGCGTGACGATTTACTGCAACACATGATTCTGGAGTCCCTGCTGGCAACGCACGAAAGCCTGATTACGCATCGACGCCGTTATCGTTCCTATCTGCAATTGCAAACCACGTTGGATGTGCTGTTGATTGATGAGACGAACCCTCGCGCATTGGCGTATCAATTGGAACGCCTGCAACGTGATCTGGGTCGAATGCCAAGACCGCGACTCGCCACGAAGTTCAGCGCCGAGGAAAAGTTGGTGTTGGAAGCAACCACCCAGTTAAGGCTGGTCGACTTGCCATCCATAACGAAACCCTCCGCGGAAAACGGATACCAAAAACTGCTGGAGTTGTTGCTCTTTATCGAATCGCGCCTGATGTCCACCTCCGAGACGCTGAACCATTTTTATTTCAGCCACGCGCAAGGTCCGCGCCAACTTATACCAACTCGTCGAAAAACGGAAAATCTGTGAACTACCGCGTCATTCATCGAACCGAATACGAATACAGTGATTCTGCGAATGTTTGCCATAATCTCGCACATCTTTCCCCCCGTCAGGACGCTGGCCAGCGTTGCAACAGCCACTTTCTTTCCGTGGTTCCCCAACCATCCCTGCTCGATGAACGGATCGATCATTTCGGCAACCGCACATTTTATTTTTCAATCGAAAAACCACACCGGACCATGGTCGTGACGGCAACAAGCCTGATTGACACACAAGCGCGAAACAATACGGCACACAGCGCCAGTTCATGGAAAACATTTGGTGCTGAACTGGACGGCCGGCCTCCGAGGGATCAACTCATAGCCAAGGAATTTTCCCTTGAATCGCCTCTTATTCCGCGATTGGAACAATTGCGTCACTATGCGGAACCATCCTTTGCGAATCATGACGGCATACTGGCCGCCGCCATGGATATCATGCGCAGAATTTTCAATGAATATACATATGATCCGGCATTCACCACATTGGCCACGCCGCTTCGCGACGTGCTGGAGCACAAACGTGGCGTATGCCAGGATTTTGCCCATCTTGCCATTGGTTGTTTGCGTTCATTTGGCATACCTGCTCGCTACATCAGCGGTTATCTGGAGACACAACCGCCTCCGGGCCAGGCCAAACTGGTCGGTGCCGATGCATCGCATGCGTGGCTTTCCGTATACACACCTGACGCCGGATGGATAGAGTTGGATCCGACCAACAATCAGCGACCGGATAACCGGTATATTGTCATCGGATGGGGTCGTGATTACAGTGATTTGCCTCCATTAAAAGGCGTCATTTTCGGAGGCGGCACACACAACATGAAAGTTTCCGTGGATGTCGAACCGCTGAACAGGTAATCGCGCGGACCGATCAACCGGATTTATTCGAGGCAAGGGAAACCATCGCGTCCGCCAACGTTGCATTCGCGGCGGCAAGACAGGCGTAGCGACCGGCAATTGCAGTTGAATGTTGATAATACACGCCCCCGGCCTGACGCACGATCAATCCTGCCGCGGCAATATCCCAGATATACAAACCGTTTTGGATAAATACATCGGCGGCGCCATTGGCGATTTGGCAAATATCCAACGCGGCGGCGCC
>DAOLDL010000020.1:16478-42525 GCA_035327305.1 Kiritimatiellia bacterium
CGGCGGCGCCATTGGCGATTTGGCAAATATCCAACGCGGCGGCGCCGAGAATACGGATTTTCTGCACATGTGGCGCCAGCTTTTGTGCAGTGGCAAGCGGTGGATCATCGGGATTTATTTCCTTTTCTGACCCTGTGATAACCAACGCCTTACCCATCGTGGTGATTTTTGACGGTTGGATTGCCTGGTCGTTAAGGTATGCAGGCCCGTTTAGTTCGGCGGAATACAGCATATTCATTTCCGGGGCATAAACGGCTCCGGCCATGACTTCGCCATTTACACGCACGGCCACGCTACTGCACCACCAGGGGATCCCATGGAAGAAATTTACGGTTCCATCAATCGGATCTATGACCCACTCCAAACCGTCTTCGCCGCTTTTTGACCCTTCCTCGCCGAGAATTATACTTTGAGGAAAAAGTGTGTGGATTGCTTTTTCCGCCACAAGTTGCGATTCACGATCAAGCTTGAGTTTCACGTCATGAGCGAAATGTTCATCGACCTCGTCTCTGCGGGGTTTATGGGACAAGACATACGTACCGGCGGCTTTTGCCGCCTGTATGCATACCGTAAGAAGGTTCATGGGCGGGTCAAGCGTCAGGCATTACCGCCGCGGTACCATGCGATGGTCTTGGACAATCCATCGGAGAAAGACACCCTGGGTTCCCAGCCCAGCGCTTTTTTCGCTTTCGTGGAGTCCGCCTGGCTATCCTTGATATCTCCGGGCCGAGCCGGGTCATGAATGGGTTTTATGTCGTCTTTTCCGAGCAGGCCGGCAATGGTTGAGGCAAGTTCATTGATGGAAATCCGGTTGCCCCACGCGGCATTGTATGAGCCGCCGGCCGCCGAGTCCGGCGCGGAACAACAGGCCAGATTGGCCGCGATGATATCATCAACATACGTGAAATCGCGGGTTTGCTCGCCATCGCCATGGATGACCGGTGGTTTGCTCTCAAGATACGCCTGAATAAACAACGGAATAACTGCCGCGTATTGTGATTTCGGATTCTGGCGAGGACCGAAGACGTTGAAATAGCGCAGGCTGTACGTCTTGAAACCGTAAAGTTCATGAAACATCCGGCAGTAGTGCTCGCCGGTCAACTTGGATAAGGCATAAGGTGACAGCGGCACCGGCGTCATGTCTTCACGTTTGGGAAGTGTCGGCGTATCGCCATAGACGGAAGAGGATGATGAAAATACAAGACGTTCAACTCCGGCATCCCGGGCGGCCAGCAATAGTTTCAGTGTTCCATCGATATTCGTTTCATTGGCGGACAAAGGATCCTCGACGGATCGAATCACCGAGGGCAATGCACCGAAGTGGAAAATGTACTGCACGCCAGTCACGGCTTTTTTTACATCATCGCGGTTGCGGAGATCGCCTTCGATAAGATCGATTTTACCTTCAAGCCCCTGAAGGTTTTCACGTCGTCCGGTTTCAAAATTATCGAGTACTTTGACCTTCTCGCCCTTGGCCAACAGGTGCCGAACCATGTTTGAGCCGATGAACCCACCACCACCAGTTACCAGATACACATTCATTCTCCTGATCGTTTGATTAATAACCGACATCAATCATGGCATTCGGAAAAGCAGTCAGCCATAACTGAAGCCACACTTGCTTGTCATCATCCACCTGGCGATAACCAAGCCCCCACCCCACACAACGTCCGGTGTGACGGACAAAGTAATAATGTTCCTCCAAATCGTCATCCTCGAAGTCCATTCGCGCTCCGACCTCGAACGACCAGCGATCCCGGGGAAATAATTCAGCACGAACCCCCAGGAGGCTTTGGGAATCGCGGCGATACCGGTAATCAAGTCCGACCCGGCTGGCGTCGGTCATGAGGTATGCGACCTCGGCATTAAATGTTTTCATTTCGGATTCGTACATGTCATACGAGCCGTCCAATTCTATGGGCAACCAACGCGTCAAATTGATTCTGGCATCCCAGAACAAATCACTGAAATCCTCCTGATCCTGTTCCTTTTCCAGGCGATAAAATGTAAACACGTTCAAATCCAGTATATCGACTATGTTTTTTTGTCGGCGGGTCTGGATTTTATTACGTACACCGAGCTGAAGATCATGCCGCTTGTCCAGTGTATCAACGGCGTCGAATTGAGGAAGTTCATCGGGACGCAGATTCGGACGTGCCTGGTATGTGTGATTCAAGTAGGGTTCGACGACATGGCGCAATCCATCGCCATCACCAAGCACAACCAGGTCATTCCAGGTTTGAAAAGCCTTGAACGAGCTTTCCCACCCCAGTTGCATGACGTTGCGGATATCGCTTCCGCGCTCGCGCACGATGGTATCCACCTGGTTCGTGACGGTGACATTACCTTCATCATCGGTCACAATAAAGCTGTTGGTCACCGCGCGATTATCATAGGTTTTGGAATAATAAGTTCCTCGATAGCCCGCGCGCGGAATCACATTCAGAAAACCGAAATGACGGGTCGGGTAAAAAACCAAATGGCTGGAATCGACCCGTATGGCATCATAATCCTCCTGGTCCGATCCATCGGCAAATACCCGTTCCAGGTATGTAGCGGTGTTACGGCTTTCGTAATAAAAGTCGGAGTCGGCAATCTGAAGTCGGGGCACGATGAGGCTGAATTCGGGAAGGCGGTCCACATTATCGTAAAAATCATTCAGCCGTTTATTTAATTGAACGGATGCGGTGTAGTGATCCTCCCGGTGCGTCAAGGTGATTCGGTTTTCCGGCTGAACCTGATTGCGGAATTCCCGCCCGAAGAAATCCTGGAGAATAAAGGGGTCGCTAAGGTAGTTCAATTCACCGATCATGTAGGTTCGGTCGTCAAATCGCTGATTATGCGCGAGGCGCAATCGGTAGCGCTCCTTGTCGATCAAGTCATCAGTTCGGCGCTCGGTATCGGGACCTCGTTTGGGATCGCTGTCGCTCAAATAGTAACCCTGAACAATACCATCGTAGGTTTTTTCACGGTCCCCCCATACAAAATCCTGTCCGAGTCCCAGACCACGTTTGGCGCGCATATCAAAATGCGTTACGCCGCGAAGCGTATGATCTTCGTTGAGATAGTAATTATATGCGGTAAGCAGAAATGGCCCCATGCGGGAACTGTATCCGGGGACAAATTGAAAAAAGCGTTCATGCGAGTCCAGACTGCGGGTATAGTAAGGCAGATAGAAGTAAGGGAAAAATCCACCGGCGTAAAATACCACGCCTTTCGCGCGGAGACGATTATCGATGATACTGGCTTCTTTTGCTTCAATGGATATTGCCGGATCATCGCCATCGCACGTGGTGATGGTGGCATTGTTTAGAATGATCGAATTCGGCGTCGGACGTCGCGACTCCTCCGCCGTAATATAGAATGGATCGTAAAAAGCCTTGAAACGTCCGAAGTCACCTTGCCGCGTCCGCATGTTATACCGGAATTCATCGCCCTGCCAGATTTGCCCGCCCCGGCGGAATACCACATTGCCTACCGCATGGACATCCAGCGTTTCCGTCTGAACGCTGATGTAATCAGCGGAGAGAGAATCGTCGCCATCGCGCACGGTTACGTTGCCTCGCCCAACCATCGTTTTTTGTGCGCTTAAATATTCGGTGCTATCCGCGACGATGTCCAGGGGTCCCCGCACCGTTTGCGCAGGAGAATCCATGGAGCAAAGCAACAAGCCAAACGCCAGGATGCTCCACAAACAGAATGTTCTAACCGTCATGCATGACTCCATATAAAAGTGAAGGGCAAACTAGCAGACATGGCGGCAATCGCCAACACCTTTTACGAGTCTGCCATTTGTTCGATTCTCTTGAAGTGTGCGGGTGCGACGGGTTGAACGGAAAGCCGCATTCCCCGCTTCGAAACAAGCATACCGTCCAATTTGTTTTCCGCTTTTAGTTCATTCAAGCACAGTAAGCGTTTGAATTTACGGACGAAACGGACATCGACCATCATCCAGATCGGATTATTTACGGACGATTTGGCGTCATAATACGGACCATTGGGGTCCAAGGCTGATGTATCGGGGTGAGCTTCGCGACACACCTCGGCAATACCGGCGATGCCGGGCGGTTCGGCATTGGAATGATAAAACAGGACGCGATCACCCACCTTCATGTCATCGCGCATGAAATTTCGCGCCTGGTAATTTCTGACGCCGGTCCAGGATGTAACGCCATCGCGCTTCAGATCATCGATCGAATAAACATCCGGTTCAGTTTTCATCAACCAGTACCTGGGCATGTTATCACCTAAAATTCCGCGCAATTGAATATGATCCTGTAAACACACGTATCACTACGGCAAACCAACTTGCATTTTTCCGGAATCAGTCTGGCTCCGCAAACCGGGCAAACCATGGACTCCGTTGTTGAAGAATGGTCAGTATTATCTTTTTCCTTTTTTGCCTTCATGAATTACACAATCGCTTCCACGAATTCGGCAAGCGACTCCACCACGGCATCAGGTCGGGCGGTCTCGAGTCGGGTAGCGCCAACCGACATTGAACGCGACCTCCGGTTAACCCAGACACATCGAATACCGAGATCATTACAAGGTTTGATATCATGGTACAAACTTTCGGCGACATGAAGCAATCGGGAGCGCTCCAGTCCCATTTTTTCAAGAGCCTTCTCAAAGTTCCGGTGCGCCGGCTTGTAGGCGGAGACATCTTCCGCCGTGACCAGGCAATCAATCACAGGTTCAAGCTTCGCCCGCGTACCCGCAAACAAATCATGGTCAATATTGGAAATGACCGCCAGTTTGTACTGTTTGGCAAGCCGTTGCAACGCCTGATTGGTATCCGCAAACGGTTCCCAATCGGCCAGGGATTGAGCAAGCAACAGCTGGTGATTGGGCTTTAATGAAACGCGATAATGCCCGGCAAAACGTTTCTGAACGGAATAAAGTATTTCCCGGTACGTACGATACTCACCCAGTTGCTCCTCCGGTTCAAACCGGGAATACAGCGATAATATTTCTTCGCGTGAAATCGATATGCCTATATCGTCAGCCCACTGTAACATAGCGCGGCATATTCCTTCCTCCCAGTCGATTAACGTGCCGTAACAATCAAACGAAATAGCCCGTATTTGTTGAAACCAGGTTTGTTGCTTCAGTCCGGCAATTTTCATGGTTTACGGACATCAATACGATAAGCGCGCCAGGGGCTGGGCGAGGTATCCGTTATGGACAGAGGTCCGCTACCCGTGACGTTGGTATAAGGCATGAGTAAAGACCAGGCAGGTGTTGCCAGGAGATTCGTTGTGAAATAGACGGTGTACGCGCGCCCGGCAATTCCCGTCCAACCGATAAGCGAATTTCCCGGCAGTGTTGCTTCAATACTGGGGATATAGTGATAGGAATCGGCATCGATAATCGAAGTGCCGGCGATAAACTCCTGCAGATCCGTAAAACCATCGCCATCCGTATCCAGAAAAGCATTGGCCGCCGAATACGGATTCAATCCGTGAATCGCCTCGAATTCATCGTTCAGCCCGTCGCCATCGCTATCCACATCTGCCGAGGCCACCACGCTGTACAGCTTGCTGGATATGCTGAAGGTGAATGTGAACCAGCCAGTGTAAGATCCGGTAAGAAAGATGTTGGCGCCGCTACCGGAGGAGAGTTTGTCCACAATAGGCGGCACGGTATTGGTTTGCAGGTTATCGCCCCAGTTGCCAGCTCCCCAATCATTGTTCGCGACAAACTTGAACTGTATATTGCTGTGTCCAGTCAGATCAACCACGTATGCCCACCGGTGGTTACCGATCAACCGCATGTTGTTCGCCTTCTGATTCCAACCGTTAAAGGTTCCTGCCACCGCCATGGCAGTATTGGTTGTGAAGTGAACATCCGCAATCTTCGGATGATAACCGCTCTGATACTCCAGGAGGTTGTTACGTCCGTCGCCATCAGGGTCGGCGGATGCGACGGCATTGGTAATGCCTCCAAAGAACGCCAGCTCCCAATAGTCGGGAATGCCGTCACCATCCGTATCCGTCGTGGACTGGAACGACGCTTCCACAACCTGGTGGCTTCCGTCATCCGGCAACTTAACGGTAAGCTGTCGATCATAGGCCGAGTAAGCCCATCCGTGACCGACATGATCCTCCAGCGCCTGTCGATTGGTGAAGCGAGTGATGATGTTGCTGTTCACCCAAATGCCCTCAACGACATCAAGATCATAGGCAATCAAATAGTAATCGCGAACCCCGGTGTCATAATTTCCCTGCTTTGCATGGAACGTGAACACCAGCGCATTGGTTTCGCTGACCGATCGCAAATACGTAGTGGCGTGATCGCCATATCGATACCCGAACGAAACGCCATCATCTTCGTACAACTCAAAGGCATTTGTTCCACCGGGCCAATGATGAATATCCAGATAGTCCGGCTGAAACTCGTTGGCATAATATTGCACCGGCCCTCTCGGGATAATTGCACCGGACCGACTGAAAATCGGCATGTACCCCAGCGACGCCGGCACCGTCACCGTTTGTCCTCCGGTGAATTTCAGTGGCTGGTCCCAGAAGTACCAGGTTTCTCCTGCGGGCAGATAGACCGAACGATCCTGTTGATCCTGGGTATACACCGGCGCCACAAGCAGGTCGCGACCGACCATGTACTCATAGTCGTTCATGGTGAATGTATTGGTGTCCTGAGTGAAATAAAAGACAGTGGGTACATTAATCGCCACGCCGTTGGTGGTGGCTGTGGCAGAGAGGGAGTATAGAAACGGCATCATTTCATACCGTAATTTAATCCATTTGCGATTCCACACGGTATAGTCGCCACCAAACGCCCACGGTTCCTGATCGATGGTATCGAGCGTGGTATGGTTGCGAAACAAAGGCTGTAGCGAACCAGCCTGAATCCACCGGGTCAGCAAGTGATTGGACGTATTGTCAACAAACCCACCGATGTCATGTCCGAACCAGGCCTGCCCGGAAATCATGACATTCAATCCCATGGGGTTGTTGAAACGCAAATGGTCGTAGGTGGATTTATTGTCACCGCTCCATCCGGCGGCAAGTTTCTGGATACCCGGCCACGCCCCGCGACTTAGCACAAAAGGCCGCCGGTTTGTTTGATACGCAAGCATGGCCTCCACAGTTACCTGCGCTTCCCAGATATTGTATGTGTTTTTATTGTTGGAGTGCCACTTGCGTGAATCATTGGTGACCAATCCTCCGCCATATCTTCCATCCAAAAACCACAAGGCATCAAGCGGCATGGCATTTTCGTTCGGCTCGTTAAGATCGTTCCATATTCCCTCAAAACCATAAGCATTCAGATAATCGACGAGCTTTCCTTTCCACCAATTCACCGAGTCGGCAATGCTGTAATCCAACCAGGAAATTCGACCAAGAAAATTCGTGCCTACATAGGTCGAAAGATCATTGTTTTTGATGAAGTAAAGATTCGTGAACGCTTCCCCGTAAAGAGGATCATTGACGGTGAGCAAAGGTTCGATCAAGGGTACGAGCTTGATGCCCAGCGTACCCGTATCCTGCACCAATCCCACGACATTGGTATAATTGTCATTGAAAGTCATTTGACCGGATTGTGGAGGATCACCGAAGTTTTTCTGGCTTCCTATATCGAGGTAGATGGCATCACAGGGGAAATCAAAAGAGCGCATGTTATTGGCGACATCAAGCACGCGTTGCTGGGTAAAATAGGAATGACGCGATTGATGATAACCCAGCGCCCACTTCGGCAACATAATGGGACGTCCGGTTAATTCGCTGAAGCGATCCATAACACGAGCCATGGTGTGGTTGGTGCCGCCGCCGAAGAAAAAATAATCGAGTTGGTCATCACCCGCTTCAAACGACCATGTGTTGTCGGGTCCATACAATTTGAATACCGGCCGGGCGGGATTATTAAAAAACAAGCCATAGGCAAAAGCGGGGTGATTACTGGAAGCCGGTTTCACGCCGTGCATCATTGGCAATGCCGTATATTTCGGCGTACGGCCTTCGCCAAACTGGTAGGTGTCCTGTGCCCAAAACTGAATGGCGCGTCCCCGGCGGTTCAGAGGTCCGGCGGTGTCGCCCAATCCGAAAAATGCATCATGTTCACCCATTTGCTTAACGGCGCGCAGTTTGAAACCCGAAGGCAGGTTGGATACTGACGACGATTCGCCCGGCCAGCCGATTTGAGCATAGCCGACGGTGTCTTCGACCGGCTTGTATTCGAGGTTATATTCCATGCGCACATCTTCAAGCATTGGATAACCGGAAGGATCATGGAAGTGAACCTGGAACGTATTGCTCAAGACGATGCTCACAATCAGGGCATCCGTCTGTATGGTTATACTTGTACTGTTTGGTTGCGTGATGGAATGTGAAAATGCCGGCCAGTTTGAGTAAACTTTGTCGATGGCGATTTCCTCGCGTTCATACAGATCGCCGAAATGAAAACGTACTCGAACAACATCAGGAGCAAACGGAACAACCTCTACTTGTCCGGACGGGGAAAGTTCAAAGACAATCGACCGGTTGCCGACGTGATTGGTAAGGATTGCGAATGAATTGACATACGCACTGGTCTGCACGGACGCGAAGAGGCACACCGGAAATGCGCCCAAGAGGCCAAGCAGACATATCATTCGTCGAAAGACCGTCATCAGAAACCTCCGCTATGATGCAGATGTGTACCGCTTTAACAATACACAAAAGAGTCGCATAAGTACAACTGAATCAAACAATTCAGCAATAACACCCTATTCCGACTCTGACAGCCTTTTTTTGGGTGCTTCATGAAAGCGGCGGTGAGCGTCCCGGAGTAGCGCGGGAATTCTATCGGCAAACGGATACCCGGATAAACATTCGAGGATGGCCCTTTCATCGAATTCACCTGCGTTTTTCCCGGGAAACCAATGGTCCCCCTGCCCCAGCAGGTTGTACCGCATTTTTGCAAACGACTCCATGCCAAGCGCGGTTGCATAATTCCACAACCGCACAATTTCCCAAATGTTGATGTGGCCCGGCACTTGTTTCCATTCCGGCAATCCCTGCATCCACCTTGTGGACCAATCCCGTCCCAAGGCATCTCCCATGGCTTGATGAATGCGCATGGCAATTTCCCGCGTGATCTCATTTCGATTTTCGTACCATTTCAAACCAGCCACATGCTCATCAAAGTCCGATGGCCGGGATGCACCCAGGCTCAACGTATGGACATTGGAACGGCTCAAACAGTAGAGATCATTGAATTGCATGGGAGTCAACGGCGCGCATAGCTCAATCATACGCGGAGTCGGCTCGTAAAGTTTTCCGCCCTTGTCATTGGGGCTGATAATAAACACCCCCATGTCATGGCGGGTGGCGGCTTCGATGGCCGGCCAATTGATTTCATTTACAAAATACCAATGAAGGTTCACGTAATCAAATACGTCGGTTTCAATGGCCGCGACAATGGCATCCATCGGACCATGCGTGGAGAAACCGACAGCGCGGCATTTGCCTTCTTTTTTCAGTTTTATTGCGGCAGATAATGTTCCACCCGGTGCCATGCATTGATCCAGAATTTCCCGGGTGTTGATTCCATGAACCGCCAGCAAGTCGACATAATCAACCTCAAGCAAGCCAAGTGATTTGTGTACCGTTTCCGTGAATTCAGCACCTTCCGCCCGGGGGCCGACTTTGGTTTGCACCAATATCGCATCCCTCGGATATTTCTTCAGCGCCGGGGCAAGCTGAAGTTCAGAGGTACCATAACCGCGGGCGGTTTCTATGTGCCGGATTCCCAGCTCGATAGCCCGTTTGATGCACGCCTCCACATTGGCCTGACTGTCCGATGGTATTTCTTCACGATTTTTGTCCTGCCATGCATGCTGGTATCGCATTCCGCCGCAACTGAAAACCGGCATGGAGAATTCCGTCCGTCCGAATCGGCGGGTCGGCATGGCGGCGGATGATGCGAATTCAGGCATGAGGCAACGTTACTGCCAACCGCGGTACATTTCAATCAGCCGGTTCGTCGACGCATCGTGCTTTAATTCACTTTTCGCGCCGGAAGCAAGATCGGGTAGTATTTGTTGAGCCAGAACTTTGCCAAGCTCAACGCCCCACTGGTCAAACGAATTGATGTTCCAGACAATTCCCTGTGTGAAAATTTTGTGTTCATAAAGCGCGATCAATTGACCAAGCACAAAAGGCGTCAATGCTTTTGCCATGATGGTATTTGTCGGATGATTTCCATTGAACACTTTGAACGGAACCAGATTTTCCGGTGTTCCTTCGGCTTCCACTTCTTCGCGGGTTTTTCCGAATGCAAGCGCGGCAGTCTGGGCGAAGAAATTAGCCATTAACTTCGGATGATGATCGCTGATGGGATTATGCGAGTTGGCAAAACCGATGAAGTCACATGGAATCAATTTCGTTCCCTGATGAATTAACTGGTAAAAAGAATGCTGACCGTTGGTCCCCGGCTCGCCCCAGATGATTGGACCGGTCTGGTAGTCGATCGTGTCGCCCTGAATATCCACTGACTTCCCATTGCTTTCCATGTCGCCCTGCTGGAAATAGGCCGCAAAACGATGCATGTACTGATCATACGGCAGAATGGCATGTGAATCTGCGCCGAGAAAGTTGTTGTACCAGATGCCAAGCAACGCCAGTAAAACCGGCATATTATCATTGAGAGGCGCTGTCGCAAAATGCCGATCCATGGTATGGGCGCCTTTTAATAATGCGTCAAAATTATCCGGTCCGATGGCGATCATCACCGGCAGGCCTATCGCCGAGCAAAGGGAATACCGGCCACCGACCCAATCCCAGAAGCCAAACATGTTTGCCGTATCTATTCCGAATGCCGACACCTTGGCGGCATTGGTGGATAAAGCCACAAAATGTTTGGCCACCGAGGACGGGTCCTTTAATTCCGCAAGAAGCCAGGCTTTGGCGGATTCGGCGTTGGTCATGGTTTCCTGGGTGGTGAACGTTTTGGACGCTACAATAAAAAGGGTTTCATCCGGCGACAAATCCCTAAGTGTCTCGGCCAGATGCGTGCCGTCTACATTCGAAATGAAACGTATTGCCAGATTTCTCTCGCTGTAAGCCTTTAATGCTTCATAGGCCATCACCGGTCCCAAGTCAGACCCTCCGATGCCAATGTTCACAACATTTTTAATGCGCTTGCCGGTGTGACCGGTCCATGACCCGTCACGTACCCTGCCACTGAATGTACGCATACGCTGAAGCACGTCATTAACTTCCGGCATGACATCGCGTCCATCGACCACAATGGGATGATTCGAGACATTGCGGAGCGCCACATGCAGAACGGCCCGGTTTTCCGTAAAGTTGATTTTCTCGCCGGAAAACATGGCGGTACGCATGCGATCCAACGGCGATTGCGCGGCCAGATCATGCAATAACGTCAGCGTTTCATCCGTTATGAGGTTTTTGGAGTAGTCCAGATACAGGTCGTCGACGCGCATGGAAAGCTTATCAGCCCGCGAGGAGTCCTTCTTAAAGGCTTCCCGGAGGCTGAAATAGCGCAATGCTTTTCCATGCCTTTCAAGTTCCTTCCAAGCCCGCGTTCTGGTAAATTTATATGTTGTACTCATGGTTTCCCTTTCGTCGACTTGGACTATAGGCGGAAGCGGTTCAATGTCAATGGGTCACCGCAACCCTGATGATTGACAGGTGATTCCGCCGCAGGTACTTTTGCCCGATTATGAATGCACCTACTTATAACATCCTGGTGACCGGTGGCGCAGGGTATATCGGATCCGTATTGATCCCGGAACTTCTGGCGCTGGGTCACCGCGTTACCGCCGTCGACAATTTCTCATTCAATCAGTCATCCCTTCTCGACTGTTGTCGTTACGACACGTTTCAGGCGGTTCGGGGTGACGTGCGGGACGAGTCTTTAATGAAGAAATTGATGGCCAAGGCTGATGTGATCGTTCCCCTGGCCTGCCTGGTTGGCGCTCCGATTTGCGCCCAACGCCCATTGGAAGCTCGATCCATCAACCTTGATGCGATCAAGATGTTGCTGGACATGTCCAGCGATCAGCAACGGTTTTTATCACCCACCACCAACAGCGGATACGGCGTGGGTGAGAGTGGAATTTACTGTACGGAAGAAACACCGCTCCGCCCGGTATCCCTTTATGGCGTCCTCAAGGTTGAACTGGAAAAGCACCTGCTCGGTTCGGGCCGCGCCATTTCTTTCCGGTTGGCGACCGCCTTCGGCATAAGCCCCCGCATGCGCGTCGATCTTCTGGTAAACGACTTCACATACCGTGCGGTGGTTGATCGCTTCGTGGTATTGTTCGAGGCACACTTCAAGCGGAATTACATTCACGTGCGCGATGTCGGTCGCGCGTTTATTCACGGCCTCGACAATTGGAACTCCATGAAGGGACAGGCGTACAACGTCGGCTTGAGCAACGCCAACCTCTCCAAAATGGAATTGTGCCTTGAAATCAAAAAACAAGCGCCCGAGTTCACCATCATGGAGTCTGAAATCGGCAAGGATCCCGACCAGCGCAATTATATTGTCAGCAATGATAAAATCGAAAAAACCGGGTACAAGCCGGCAGTGAGCCTCCAGATGGGCATTGCTGAATTGATCAAGGGCTATCAAATAATTCGCCGCAACCAGTACGCAAACATCTAGGCCGTCACATGAAGGATTCCCGCTTCAAACGAATTCTGGTAACCGGAGCGCACGGATTTCTCGGACATCACCTGATGCCGCGTCTTCACGATACGTTTGCGGCGGAAATCATTGCGGTTGGCCGGCGGGATTATGATTTGCTGGAACCGGGGATTCCGGATGCCATGATGCGGGACATCCGGCCCGACTGCGTGGTACATCTTGCCGCCAAGTCCGGCGGCATCGTCGACAACAAAAAACGACCTGCCGATTATTATTATGAAAACATGGCCATGAACACGCATGTGCTTCATGCCGCATACAAGGCCGGTGTAACAAAGTTGCTGACCCTCATGGGCGGTTGCTCCTATCCGTCCAAGGCCGTGTCCCCGATCAGTGAAGATCAAATGTGGAACGGATATCCGCAGATTGAAAGCGCGGGTTATTCCGTGGCCAAAAAAATGTTGCTGGTTCAATCATGGGCTTACCGGAGTCAGCATGGATTCAATTCGGTGGTGCTGGTTCCGGGTAATCTTTATGGTGAATGGGACAACTTCAACCTCGAACAATCGCATGTCATTCCCGCCCTTATTCGCAAATACATTGAAGCGAGGGATGCGGGGGCGACACACGTTGTCGCGCTGGGAACGGGAAAACCAACCCGTGATTTTGTTTACGCCGGGGATGTCGCCGCGACCCTGCCGTGGTTCCTCCAGAATTACGACTCCAGCGAACCCGTGAACATTTCCTCCGGCACCCGCACTTCGATCAAGGAACTGGCGGAATCCGTTAAAGAGGCAACCGGGTTCCAGGGCGAAATTGTCTGGGACACCAGCAAGCCGGATGGTCAGATGGATAAGATCTTTGATGTCACCCGCCTGCACGCACTTGGTCTTGCCTGCAACACACCGCTTAGGGAGGGCCTGAAGCAAACCGCCACGTGGTTTGAGGAGGCCCGTCGCCAGAACACGGTACGACTTTAAGCAAATGATCATCTCGCAAACGCCATTTCGAATCAGTTTTTTCGGCGGCGGCACGGATTTTCCCGAGTACTATCGTGAACACGGCGGCGCCGTTATCGCCACCAGTATTGACAAGTATTGCTACCTTTCCATTCACAAGCTCGGCCCTTTTTTCAAATATCGAATCAAGGCAAATTACTCCCGGACCGAAGCGGTTACGCGGGCGGAGGAAATTGCACATCCGTTAATTCGGGAAACGCTACTACTGCTTGATTGCAATGACAGCCTCGAAATTGGTCACATTGCGGATCTTCCCGGACGGACCGGCATCGGATCATCATCCTCCTTCACTGTCGGCCTGCTTCATGCCCTGCATTGCCTGCGGGATGAGACCGTGACTGCCGGTCAACTTGCGCAAGAAGCCATCATCGTGGAACGCGAACGGGTCGGGGATTCCGGCGGTCATCAGGACCAGTATGCGGCGGCGTTCGGCGGACTGAACCGTTTCGATTTCAATGCCAACGGAATCTCCGTTACTCCAGTACCGGAAAACCGCGTTGCCGAACTGCAGGATCGATTGATGATTTTTTACACCGGAACCGAACAATCGGCCGAATCGATCCTGACCGAACAAAGCAAACGCACTGGTCAGAATATTTCCGCATTGAAGGAAATGAAAGCCATGGTGAATGAAGCGGAAAACATTTTAAGAGGCAACCGGGATATGTCGGAATTCGGAAAACTGCTTCACGCCTCCTGGATGAGAAAGAAAACCCTGGCCGGGGGCATTTCAAACTCCGTCATTGATACCGCGTATGAAGCGGCACAAAAGGCGGGAGCCGAGGGTGGGAAACTGCTGGGCGCCGGCGGGCGGGGCTTTTTACTGCTGGATGCCGAACCGGATCGACACGGCTCCATTCGCGAGGCGTTGAACGGACTGGCTGAAGTTGATTTCGCCTTCAGCCGGGAAGGAAGTAAAATCATTTTTCATAACAAGGATATCCTATGAGCAGTCAGACAACACGGATACCCTGGTTCGAACCGGTCATCGACGCCGATGATGTCGCCGCCGTCGACCGCGTGGTCGCCTCCGGTTTTGTTAATGAGGGACCGGAGAATCGCGAATTCGAAAAGGAACTTTGCACATATTTTGATGTTCCCTACGCCGTGACCACGCCAAGTTGCACCATGGCGCTGGCTTTATCGGTGATGGCACATGGTATCGGGCATGGCGACAAAGTGCTGGTGCCGGCCATCACATTTATCGGAACGGCCAGCGCGGTACGTCTGGCCGGCGCGGAAGTGGTATTGGTGGATGTTGATCCGGAAACATTCACCATTCGCCTGGATGATGCGGCAAGCAAAATCAACTCCTCGGTCAAGGCGATCATTCCGGTGCATCTGACCGGTCGATCATGCGACATGAATGGTGTAAATGCCCTCGCCGAAAAACACGGATTGGCAGTCATTGAAGACGCGGCGGAAGCGCTTGGTTCCCGCAATGAACGTGGCTGGCTCGGCGCTCAATCACACGCTGGTTGCTTTTCGCTGGCGCCGACGAAAATCATCACCTCGGGTCAGGGCGGTTTTGTTCTTACACGAAGTGAAACCATTCGCGATCAGTTGATTCGACTGCGTGACCACGGACGCTTATCCCGGTCAAGTGACGTGCATCCGGTCACCGGATTTAATTTCAAAGTCACGGACATGCAGGCGGCGCTGGCGAGGTCTCAATGGAGGAAACTGGACCGGAGAATCAAACGCGCCAAAGAAATTGACGCACGCTATCAACAAGGTCTGGACGGATGCGCAGATATTGCCTGCACGGCGCGTCCCGAATCCGGGTACCTGATGTGGCCCGATTTCAAGAGCAGGCATCGCGATGCTATTGTCGACCGGCTCAAAACACAAAACATTCACCTGCGCCCGTACTGGCCGGGATTACACATGCAACCCGCTTATCAATCCGGTCAGCCATATCCCGGTGCGGATGTAGCATGCCGGCAAGCCTGCTGGTTGCCTTGCTCCCCGGATATAACCGACGAACAGATCGACACGGTCATCGCGGCCATCCGGAATGCCCTGCCATGACAAAATCCAAGGGCAAACGAAAATTATGTGTTTTCTCGCGATATCAGCTCGGCGAGCAGTTCGATCTCGCCGCCGAATTCCGCCCCATGCTTGAACACCTTTGCCGTGAACATCAGGTCATGCATTTGAGTTTCAGGAATACACACCCACCCGCTGAAATTCCCGACGGCTTGCAGATTGAAGAAATCCCACTTCAGGTGAACCGGGACAAACCAGGCGACATAGTCATCAAGTCTCTGCTGATGTATTTCATGCTTCCGGTCGCCGTATGGAAAATACGCCGATTCAAACCCGAACTGGTTTTCGTATCCGAAATACTTCCGCTGGTTGGACTGTTCTTCAAATGGTTTTGCGGATGTAAAGTCGCCACGGCCTACGGTGATTGGCACGTGCATAATTTTCTTGGCAAGAAGTGGTGGATCAAACCATTTCTCGCGCTTGCGGAATTTCTGGAACGATTTGAAGCTCGACGTCTCGAAGGTCTGTTCTGCCGTGCCACTGCCGCCAGCCACCGCCTTCAGGCCTGGGGCGTGGCACAGAAGAATATCCGCGTCGTTTTCGATGCGCCTGACCTTTCGGCGTTTTATCCGCAGGATTGTTCGGAATTGCGGGCAATGTGCGGATTCTCCGCCAGGGATACCGTACTACTTTATCATGGCGTCATGCATCAGGGCAAAGGACTCGATATGCTTTTGCGTTGCACCGCCAAATTGCATCAGGAAGATTCATCCGTTGGAATCATCCTTGTGGGTTCCGGTCCTGAATTGGAACCACTTCGACGGCTGGCCACGGAACTTGGCATCGAAGGACGGTGTTATTTCACCGGCTGGCTGAAAACGATACAGGAAGTCGGCCAATACTGTAACGCAGCGGACATTTGCATCGCCATGCGAACCGGCGCAGAATCAAACGTGCATATTATTCCCGGCGCTCTGCTTCATTCCATGGCATGCCGGAAAGTTGTGATCGGCCCCGATTTACCGGGCATACGTGAAGTCATACAGCACGGGGAAAACGGCTATGTTTTCAAACCGGACAACGAAGATTCGTTTATCACCCTGATCCGCCAGTTGAGAATGGACCGCACCGACTGGTCCAGAGTTGCAAAGAATGCCGAAACCGACATTCACCGCCGGTTCAGTGTTGATGGCGCGGCTTCACAATACGCAGAAGCTCTGATACACTTCTCCCATGTGGAAGCAGGAAAATGAAAAGTCCGACCAATCTGTTTATTGATCTGAATGAACTTGAATTGCTGGCCCCTACCGCAATTGTTGGAAGAACTGTGCGCATTCGGAAACCGGCGCGGGTGAAAATTCACGACGGATCCATTATTGATGATTTCACCTATATTTCCTGCGGTCTGACGGTTGGATGTTTTTCGCATATTGGCGCGAACGGCGTTTTAATCGGCGGCGATGCTCACATCACCATTGGTCATTTTGTGAATATTGCGCCCGGTTCACGCCTCATCGCGGCGTCGAATGATTTTTCCGGCGGGCCGCTGGCCGGACCGGCAATTCCCCCGGAGTACGCCGGCGCGTCGATAACCGCGGACATTGTGCTGGGCGATCACGTTTTGTTTGGCGCCAACACGGTGGTGCTTCCGGGAACCATTGTTCCGGAGGGTTTGGCCGCAGGCGCCTGCACGGTTCTTTCACCCAAAATCAAACTTGAACCATGGACCGTTTACGTTGGCAATCCGGCGCGTCCGATCAAGACGCGCAACCGGGAACAACTTGTTACCGTTGCCGAACGAATCAAGCAGGATATGCCTGATGCCTTCCGTTGAACAGGCCATCCTGCTGTGCGGAGGCCTTGGGACACGACTCCGGGCCTTATACAGTGACCGCCCCAAGGCTCTGGTGCCTGTTCATGGGAAACCATTTATCGAGTATGTAATTGACGGCCTGATCAGGCAAAATGTGAAACATATTCACATCGCGGCAGGTTATCGCGCCGATCAGATCAAGGCGTGGGCCGAAAAGCAAACCCATCAAAACGTCCATGTAACGGTCTCCATCGAACCGGCTTCGCTTGGCACGGCCGGCGGTCTGAAATTCACCGAAACGTTCATTGATACCGGGAAGCCGATCTTGGTGATGAACGGCGACAGCCTGCTGATGAACACATCTTTTGATGAAATGATCGCACGTTTACAGAATCATCCAGAATGGGTGGCGGTCCTTGCCGCAGTCGAAATGACCGAACGCGGCCAATTCGGCACAGTTGAGATTGATGAACAAATGAACGTGACCGCTTTCCGCGAAAAAGCGGAACGAAGCGGCGGCTGGGTGAATGGCGGTATTTATTTGATGCGGAGGGAAATATTTTCGATGATTCCCGGCGACAGGTCGGTATCCATCGAGACGGAAATTTTTCCACAATTGGCCGGAGCCAGAAGATTGGGCGCCTTGAAAACACAGGGACCCCTGCTGGATATGGGAACACCGGAAGGCCTTGAACGCACAGAAAATTTCCTGGCCGGCAAACCGATTGCATAAATGGAGTAAACGGCAATGTTCAATACGTTTTATATTCGATCGATAATAAAATCATGTTCTCTGGTTCTGTTGGCGGCGGGCATTTCCTCCTGCGGCAAACCTTCCGGTGACGGGCGGCATATCAATTGGCAGGAATGCCTGGAAGAATTAACGGATTTCTCCCAATTACCATCGCTGACAAAGCGACAGATCGACATGTATTCAACCTACGATCGCACCGGCGGTAACAATGACTTCAACAATTTCCATGGACGGAGCAAAGACCCCGGCTGGGTTGTGTTGGTGGATTTGAAGGGTCCGGGCTGTATACGCCGCTTCTGGATGACGGGCAGTGATCCGGGGCACCCCATTCGAATTTATCTCGATGGTGAAAAAAATCCGAGCATCGATACCACCATCGACGATCTTTTTGGCAAAGAAGCACCTTGGACACCACCCCTCGCCCAGTATGTTAACATGTGCTTCTACAGTTATTTACCCATCACATACAACCGATCCATTCGAATCGAAATCAAGGAACCGAATGTTCATCCGTTCTGGGGACCACGGCGGCTTTATTTCCAAATTAACGCGGAAACTTTTTCCGCAGGCACTACTATAGAAACCTTGCCGCGCAAATGGTCCGAAGAACATCTCGCCGCAGTGGCCCGCGTTGGCGCCGCGTGGGACGCCAGGATCAATAGCCATGATGTGCCGGACATGACGGAATTGCCGCTAGTCCGGATTCAACCCGGCGAAAAAAAGACCGTGTTTGAGCATAGTGGCAGAGGAATCATGCCGGAGTGGCATTTGCTGGTTCAGCCTTACGATTCTTCAACCTGGTCACGAATCGATCAGGAGTTTTTACTGCAGGACACAATTCTGCGCATTTTTTACAACGGCAATAATTACGCATCAATCGAGACGCCCCTTGGAGATTTCTTTGCCAATGCATGGCGGAAACGAAGCTTCGGGTCCTGGTGGATGACCAGTGGCGAGAATGGATACTCCTGCCGCCTGCCCCTCCCTTTTTCCGAATCTATTCGTATCGAAATCGAAAACGGGTCGGACCGGGAAATAGCCGCCCGTCTGCAAGCCGAAGTTGAAAATGCGCGCAGTGAAGATGATGGCTATCTTCATGCTGAATTCCGGCGCTCCGGTCCGGACGGTGGTTTGCCGCATCTGGTAACGCGAATTAACGGTCGTGGAAAATTCATCGGTTGTTTTCTCGGCGTTACCGGTCTCGATCCATCATGGTGGATTCTGGAGGGAGATGAACGGATGTGGGTCGATTCAAACCCGAATCCATTCTGGCAGGGCACCGGACTTGAGGACTATTTCAATGGCGGGTGGTACTATCGGGGAGCGGTTTTCCACGCCTTGAGTGCAAGCTTCGACCGTGCGCCATTCCGCGTGGCGCAATATCGCCACCACCACCCGGATCCATTGTTTTTTGACCATTACTTCATGATGGATTTCGAGCGCATGAATCAGGAAAACTCAGGTGTTCCCGTGCGCGGCACGTTTCGAAGCGTCGCATATTCATACCTGGCAGAACCGGTCGCAGTGCAACCGCTGAATCCAAACCGACAGGCCCGCCGGGCATCCGACAATCCATTCGACCGGGAGATATTCATGCTTCAACTGGTCGAACTTGAACGCATGAATGATTTTCATTCCGCGATGCGGATGGTTGAAGAATATCTGGAACGGTTTCCCGAATCCGCCGAGTCTGGCGTATATAAACTCCGCCTCTTGGAATACCGTCGCTATTTGGGGAAAACAGATTTGGATGACGAATTCAAAGGTTTTCTAAATGGTGAACATGGCGACACCGCCAAACAACAGGCCGAATTACTGAAATGGTTTTATGAACACCCGAACCGTGCCATCGTCGGAATGAATGTCAACGGTCGCGGACGACTTGCCATCAATAACCAGAATGTCTTGTCCGGGGATCATCCTTACAACCTTTTTGTGACCGGTATGGAACTAACTCCCGGCACACATCAAATCGCCACCCAGGTTGACATGCAGCGGGCCGGCCCCTGGTTGCAGGTGGGAGTTCGCTCGCATACCGGCGTGGTGGGCACCGGGCCCGGAACATGGTCAACGCGCTCTGTCGATTCAGGCTGGCGGACCGCAACACCGGATCCGCGCGCCTGGCACCGCACAGGAATACGGGATGTGCCGCGTGGTGTGCCGGACGCCCCGTACATCGGCGGAATCGCCAATGCCTTCATCCTTGTGCAATCCAAGTCCTATCCCATATCCGGCCTGGACTGGTCATATTATCAGGGCACAATGTACTTCCGGCAGGATTTTGACTTCCCGATAATCGGGTGGCCCGCATTTTCCCGGGACATGACCGGCTTGAAACAATAGTTCAATTCGTGGGGCGACCAAGCTCGTCGCTCAAGTCCTTGTCGGGCCGCAAAATCTCAAACCACATCCCCACCCCGTAGCTTAGATGCATGAACGGATGGACAAGCAACAGCCATATATCCACAGCTCGACGGGTTTTCATGACAACTTCAGTGGTAAACCAGACGATCACCAGGAAATATAAAGCGAGGTCGAGCATCAATAAATAGAAAAGGAACGAGCTCCAATTAGCGCCGACACCCAGCACCACCAGGGACAACACCCAAATACCCGGCACCAGCGGACCCGGTTCCACCTCCACGCCGGACCGGATCAAGCGTATGCGGGTAGCGCCATAACGGTAAATCTGCTTCCAGAACCCCTTGAATGTCTGTTTGGGATAGTGAAAAACCGGCGCGGCGGGATTAAACATCAATTTATAACCTTTGCGGGAAACAAGAAATGATGCCCGCATTTCCTCGCCCGGATAAAAGTCAGGATCAAATCCCCCCAGCTCCTCGAACACGGAGCGCCGAAACAACATGTTGCATCCGATAATTCCCGACCACTTTATGAATCGTGGTTGCGAACTTCCTTTCCCGTAACGTTCCGCCACATACCCGGCCGCCCGGGACGACAACGCCAGTCCGGCCAGTCGGGCAAAACGGGAAATGTCGTCAGGCACCAGAGAGGGTCCGCTGACGACCCCGACCTCCGGATTCTCAAAACAGGCAAGCATGTGATCAAGCCAGTCGGGTGGCACGTAAACATCATCATCCAGAAACGCCAGGATGGGCGCAACCGTGGCTCGACTGCCGGCATTTCGTTTTTCACTCGCATCGCCTTTTTCAAATCGAATGTTTAGATGACGGATAAGCGGATGCGCCGACATGAGTGTTGTAAATTTTTCCAGGACCACCGGATCCGGAATAATGCCGACGACCACGACTTCCAACCGGCCCAAATCCTTGAGGGCGAGAATTGATTCAAGCGTGCGCAAAAGAATGTCGCGCCCCATGGTAGGAATTATAACGGCCATTTCCGGCTTGTTGGTCGAAGAACTCATCGCGGTGATTCAATAGTTGCCGGGCTATAAAGTACAAGCATAAAACGTCATGTAATAATCCCGGTATGTATCATATAATATAAATTCCCAATGTTTATTTGCGTGAATACGTTCTTGGTTTACATAAAACATCAAGTTACGTATTGTTACGGAACATAGTTTTTCTTATTGTTTCGCTATACTTGTCAATTGATTGAATCATGTTAAAAACCTGGACACATCGCAAGGCCTGCAGGTTGTGCAACAGCCGTCACGTTGTGCCGGTGCTTAAATTCGCCTTCACCCCGCCTGGTACATGTTACATTCAGTCGGACGGAAGCGCACTGATAACGGAAAAATTACCCTTGATTGTTTCCCTTTGTGAAAAGTGCCGGCATATACAAATGCTGGATGTGGTTGATCCGGTCATTCAATTTGACACATATCCGCACACGGGCATCACAACCTCCGCGGTAAATTCTCATTACGAGGCATACGCTTCGGATGCCGTTGCCCGGGGGCGCTTGAACAAAGGAGACTTTGTAATCGATATTGGCTGTGGTGATGGAACTTTGATGCGGGCGTTTCGAAAGCTCGGCATGAATGTAATTGGTGTTGATCCATCCACACAGGCGGTCGCCCAGGCAAAAATCGACGGTATTCCTATTTTCAAGGATCAATTTTCTCCGAACATTGCCAACAAGATCATACAAAAATATGGAAACGCGTCGTTGATTACGGCCAATTATACATTGGGATCGGTCGACAACCTGCATGCCGTGGCCGCTGGAGCGCGGCACCTGTTGAAAAAAGACGGTTTGTTTTTCTTTGAAGAACCGTCGCTCCCAGACATTATAAAAAACAACATGTTTGACCTTGTTCATCACGAGCGCATCTCATTTTTCACCGCAATTCCGCTCGAGGCATTTTTCAAATCCACCCTCCTGCACTTGATTGACCTGAAACGCAATGATTTCCGCGGGGGCACGATTCGTGGCGTCGTTCAACGCAGTGATGGTCATCATGTCGTGGCTTCGTCTCTGCCGGAAACCATCCAGGAGGAGAAAAGGAGCGCCTTGCAGTCCGTTGAAACGCTTACGGCATTTGCCAACAGTGTTGAAATTGTTAAAGCCGACTTAAAAAAGATTGTGCAGGACCTGAAGTCACAGGGCAAAAAAATCGCCGGTTATGGAGCATCCAGCCGTACCGTCACCTTCATACATGAATGCGGATGGGACAGCGACACCATTGCCTTTATCGCGGATGACAGCCACAACAAACACGATTTCCGGGTTCCCGGAACATCTATTTCGGTTGTTCACCCAGACGCCATTCGAGACCGGAAACCGGATGCCATTATAATTTTCGCGGTAAATGATGCCGGGGAGATTATGAAAAACAATGATGCGTTTCGCCAAACCGGCGGCAAGTTCATCATTCCCTTCCCGCGACCAACTGTTCAATGACATTTTTACACTTCGGTTGGTTCACGTTTTACGCAGGCTTATTTTTTCAATCGGGGAAACCACGTAAGTCGCAGGTTGGTCGCCCCGTATGGAACCAATGAGATTATTTCGCTTTTGCTTGAAGCTTTGTTGCGCCGGTTCTCCTCCGGTAAAGGCGGAGTGAATACAATATTCCCTTCATGAACGCGGGTTTTGTCACCCCATCGCTGGATCAACTTCTTCCTTCGGATCAATTTCCATCCAGGAATTCGGCGAGCCGGCATTTCCACTTTGATGGGCGGCATGGTCGCAATCCATGGGTCAACATCAATTGCGGATTGCACGATTTTTACCTTTGCCAATTTACCGATTTTTTTGCATGGAATTCCGTAATTCCATCGAGATGCCGGCTCCATGGTCCATGCAGGGAAATCCGGGGTTGAACGATGATCCTTCTCAATGGTCCGGCTTTCTGCCACGCCAAGCGACAACACCAGTGGTCCCCAGCTAAAGCCCACGCTATTTTCCGGACCTTTGACTGCCATCAGATCCCGCGGCAAAAGAACCACCACAACATCCCCATCCTGATACACACGATCAAGGGTATGATAGGCGCCCGGGGCAAAACGACGTTTAATTTTCTTGCCGTTCAGGGTTACCATGGGATTTCGACACCAGGCTGGAATACGAAACGTGAATCGAATTCGCCGGGGTTTTTTTATATTAAACGAAAATAAAACGTCTTCGGAAAATGGATAATCGGTTTTTTCCGTAATATGGATGGCATTCAAACCTTTGCCTACCTTGATTTCGCCCGGACCGTACAGGGAAGCAACAATCCCGTCCTGACCATCCTGCATCCACATGGCGCCGGCGAATATCGGCATAGCCCTGTGCACATTTCCCGGACAGCATTCCGTGCCGGGATTCGGCCTGAAACTTATATGCGCGTGAGCGGTGCCATGTGGGTGATGATTGGTCTGTGGTCCGGCTATTACCTGATTCGGACCGGAAAAGTACTGCAGTGCCTTGAAGTCGGAAGTCACCGCCCCCGGTATGGCATTGAAGGCGATTTGCTCCATGGTATCCGCATACCCGGCGTTACCGGTAGCCATAAGCATAACATTAAGACTCCACAGATAATCTGAAATTACGCAGGTTTCATGTCCCGCCGTGCTGTAGATGCCACGTAAATGCTCGGTCGTGCTGGGTACACCATCGATCAAAACATGGTCCCTATGCAACTTCCTTACCGCATTAATTGATGGCTGAAGAAATTTTTTATCACCGGTCATGCGATACATTACAGCGCCGAGTTTGAAGAGCTCCATGTAAGTCGGCCCGTGATCACGTGGTGATTTACGGCTGGCCATATTTTTTAACGTGGCCCCGTGCTTTGCCTCCTTCTCTTGAAAATTCCGGTAGGATTCGAGCGCCATTTTTTTCATCCGGATGTCGCCTGACATCTCGTATAGCCAGGCCATGATTTCGATGTTGCAGATGTTGCGGGCAGTTTCATGACGGGCCGTATTTGAGACGTAGTGCCGAATCATTTTTTTAATGGTGGACCTGGCTGGTCGCTCATCGAAATCCGCCATTACCGCGCGGAAAAACACCGTAAACGGCCACCGTTCCGCCGTGTTTTCAGCCTTCAATTCCTTGAGGCACTTCGGACCCATAAACCCGTCCGAATCAATGTGATTCAACACATGATCAATCTGGATTCGCGCTTTCTGTTTGAGCTTTTTGTCACCAATCAACAAGCCGCAACGAATCATGCCGTCGTACCAATATGCCGTTTGCTCATAGGGCCACCACCCCGTGCCGCCGCGCTCACCCAATGGGATTGTATCTTCCAACCATCCCCTCGTATTGAACGGATAACCGGCGACCTCAAGATGCCCGGTCAAACCATCCCGTTGCCGGCATAAAAAAGAAGCCAACCAGCCCGAAGGCCTCATCGTGGCCAAGGACACCCTGTTCCATCCGTGATTTTTTTGCATAGCGGGAAAATGTGGCAAATATCTGATTGAAAATAAAGAAAACTGTCAATTCAACGAGGACATGTAATACCCAAAAACGGACATTAAGGTGATTGATCGGGTTCGAATGGACTATGACATGAGAACCATGCAGAATCCTCCAGACACGGCAACCAGGGAGAATTGTGATGCATAATACCATTCATGATATTTTCAAGGGCGACACCTCGAAATTTGAACTGGCTCGCGCCATTTACCTCACACGCTTATCCGAACTTGTTTACATTAAAAAAGAAAAGGATGTTCTTCTCGCGGGAAGAAAATTGGGGTTAGCGCTCGAAAAGTGGCACTGGAAAAAACCGGGAGCTACGCATGCGGCGATTTGGACATCGGACCGCCATACCTTTGTGGTTTTTCGTGGAACCAATGAATTTTCGGATTGGCGCGATAATGCCGCCATTGTCCGTACATCGCATGCATGGGGAAAAGTTCATGGAGGATTCCAACGAGCTTTGAATCGGATTTCTGATGAACTATTGGAAGCGTTGACAGCTTTACCTGCTTTCGGTTCGAGGAAAATCTGGTTGTCCGGTCACAGCCTGGGTGGCGCACTGGCCACCTTGATGGCGGCTAAACTGTATCGCAATGAAGTACCGGTTCACGGCGTATACACTTATGGACAGCCGGAGGTCGGGAAACGGACATTCAAAGAGCGTTACAACGACGCCCTACGATCCCGGACTTTCCGTGTGTTTAATTATATGGATCTGGTTCCGCGACTGTTAAGGGGAATCTACACACATACGGGAACACCAGTTTTATTGCTCAAAACATCGGGCTGTGAAATTGACGGTGCGGATTATACGGTGCCCGAGAAACGGCAAAACAGACGAAGCAGTTCAAAAGCCAGACCACGAATAAGCCGACGGGATGCCGTCAGTAAGCCAGATCATGCTATCGGCAGGTATTTGAAACGATTGCTGGTGGAATCTTCAGCCACGGATTAGTCTGGAGCGGGCGGCGGGAATCGAACCCGCCTGGCTAGCTTGGAAGGCTAGAACTT